>DATJIF010000034.1:0-49886 GCA_035493475.1 Actinospica sp. | reverse complement strand
GCGTGGTCTCTTCCCAGAGGCCGCGGAATGCCTTCACACTCGGTACAGGAGCGCGCTCGGCCCAACCCGCCAGGGGCAGCACACAGGAGGTCCCATGACCGAACTGCGAGTGATGGCGGTCACCGGCGATGGTGACCGTCTCGTGCTGCGTGCTCCCGACGGCCAGGAGTTCTTCCTCGCGATCGACGACCGGCTGCGCGCCGCCGTCCGCGGGGACCGGGCCCGGCTCGGCCAGATCGAGATAGAGCTGGACGCGCAGCTGCGGCCGCGCGACATCCAGGCCCGGATCCGCGCCGGACAGACCGCCGAGCAGGTGGCCGACGCGGCGGGCATCCCGCTCGAGCGGGTGCGCCGCTTCGAGGGCCCCGTGCTCGCCGAGCGCGCCTTCATGGCCGAGCGGGCGCAGAACACCCAGGTGCGCCGCTCCGGCGAGACGCACGGCCCGAAGCTGGGCGACGTGGTGCGCGAGCGCCTCGCCGCGCGCGACCCCGACATCGACTCGGTGCAGTGGGACTCGTGGCGCAAGGACGAGAGCGTCTGGACGGTCCGGATGTCCTTCCGGATCGGCGGTCTGCCCTACGAGGCGACCTGGAGCTTCGACCCGCCGCGGCGCCTGGTGCACCCGGTGGACGACGAGGCGCGGCTGCTGTCCAGCGACGCCGCCCCCGACACCGCGTTCCCCTTCGCCGCGCGCTCGGCGGCGGCCGCGGTCGGCGGCGGCCCCACCGGCAGTGCGCGTTCGGCGCAGGTGACCTCGCTGCAGTCCTGGCACGGCCGCCCGGCCGCAGGGCAGGGCTCTGTGACCGCGCTTCCGGTGCGGCCCAACGGTTCCCGCACCGCGAGCGCCGGCACCGCGACCGCGTCCCCGGACACCGAGGGCGAGCTCGAGGTGGCCGAGACCCCGGCCGCGTCCGGCACCGCCGCCGCGTCCACCGCGACGGGCAACGGCACCGGCGGCGCACGCCCGGCGGCGGCAGCAGCGGCCGCCGGAGGCACCGGCGCCGGCTCCGCATACTCCGACGCCCTGTTCGGCCCCGTCGGCCCGCACAAGGAGCGGCTGCGCGGCGACACCGACCAGCAGGCGGTCAACGACGGCGTCAGCCCCGGCCGCCGGGCCACCGTGCCCAGCTGGGACGAGATCGTCTTCGGCACCCGCCGCCGCAAGGCCGACTAGCCCGAACGGGATCGTCTTCGGCACTGAGTTCTCCGCCGCAAGGCCGACTGAGCCGAACGGCTGGTTTCCCCTGCACTGGGCCGATCGGGTGGCATCAGCCTGCTGACGTCACCCGATCACCCGGTGTGAACACTCGACCCTGAGTGCTTTATGAGCAGTACAGCCGAAGTTCACCATTACTTAGGCTTGGGCTCGCCAAAGGGATTTCCACGGCGTCGAGGCTACGGAATCGTAGGCTCAGAATCATCCGCTGCCCTGCCCCATCCGGAGGGGAATCCCTGATGCAAGCCAAGACCAAGCGTCGCGTGGCGTTGTCCGCCACGGCCGGTGCGGTCGCCGTCGGCCTGTCCTTCGCGGTCGCCCAGCCGAGCTTCGGCTCGCAGAACCCCGGCACGATCCAGCCCCAGTCCTCGGGAAGCTCGGTCGTGCTCACCGCCAAGCACGCCGCCGGCACCACCACGCCGATCCAGCACGTGGTCGTCCTCTTCGACGAGAACGTCTCCTTCGACCACTACTTCGGCACCTACCCGAACGCCGCGAACACCGACGGCACCGCGTTCCGCGCGAAGTCGGGCACGCCGACCGTCAACGGCCTGTCGACCGCGCTGCTGGAGAACAACCCGAACGGGGTCAACCCGAGCCGGCTGAACTCGTCCCAGGCGCTGACCTGCGACCAGGACCACAACGACACCGCGGAGCAGCAGGCCTACGACAAGGGCCTCGCCGACCAGTTCCCGACCTACACGGGCGTCGCCACCTGCTCCTCGCCGGACCAGGGCATGGCCGGTCTGGTGATGGACTACTACGACGGCAACACCGTCACGGGTCTGTGGAACTACGCGCAGAACTACGCGATGAGCGACAACTCGTACGGCACCACGTACGGCCCGTCCACCCCCGGCGCGATCAACCTGGTCTCCGGCCAGACGTACGGCGGCGAGGTCATGGACGCGTCCGGCAACCCGGTCTCCGACACCGCCGTGGTCGGCTCGCCGAACTCGAGCTTCGTGGGCACGGACATCTCCGACATGGACCCGTACTACGACAACTGCTCGAAGGCCGGCGACACGCTCAAGATGACGGGCACCAACATCGGTGACCTGCTCAGCGCGAAGGGCGTGACCTGGGGCTGGTTCCAGGGCGGCTTCGGCGCGACGACCGCCGCCACCGCCACCGGCAAGGCCGTCTGCGGCGCGACGCACATCAACGTCGGCGGGGCCACGATCGCGGACTACAGCGCGCACCACGAGCCCTTCCAGTACTACCAGTCGACGGCGAACCCGGAGCACCTCGCGCCGAAGACCGAGTCCGAGGTCGGCCACAACGGCCAGGCCAACCACCAGTACGACCTCTCGTACTTCTACCAGTCCATCAAGGACGGGAACCTGCCCTCGGTCTCCTACGTGAAGCAGGCCGAGTACCAGGACGGCCACGCCGGCTACTCCGACCCGCTGGACGAGCAGACCGGAATCGTCAACACCATCAACGCGATCGAGTCCTCCAAGTACTGGAGCAGCACCGCGATCGTCATCGAGTACGACGACTCCGACGGCTGGTACGACCACCAGGCCCCGCCGAACGTGAACTCCTCCTCCGACCCGGCGGTGGACGCCCTCGACGGCACCGGCCAGTGCGGCAGCACCGCCCGCACCCCGCTCGCCGGCGAGCAGGACCGCTGCGGCTACGGCCCGCGCCTGCCCCTGCTGGTCATCTCGCCCTACGCCAAGACGAACTTCGTCGACCACGCCGTGACCGACCAGACCTCGTCCCTGGCCTTCATCGAGCAGAACTGGAGCACCGGCACCATCTCGGGCTCCCTCGCCCAGTACGCCGGCTCCCTGAACTCGTTCTTCGACTTCGACAAGAAGTCGGCCCGCCGAGTCCTGCTCAGCCCCACCACCGGCGCCGTCCTGCGCGACTAGCCGCAGAATGACCGCCTGAAGCACAACACGTCGCCCCCGCCACGAACCTAGTGGCGGGGGCTCACGTTTGCCGATCGGCCCTACCTACGTCCCTGATACTCCGCTTCGCTCCGCATCAGCGACTACGTCCGGGCCGACTACTTACCCCGCCCACCCGCCCCAAGCCTTCGGCCCGCTACCTACGCTCCCTCGTACCTCGGTCACTACGTCCGCGAGCCTGCGGCGTTTCCGTCCTGCTCGCTTTCCGCTGGCTGAAAGTCTGAAAGTCAAAAGCGCCTCCGGCGGGCCGGCTCAGACAGCACCCAACAACACCGCCCGGCTGCGGTTGGCCTGTGGGCGGGGGTGGGGGTGGGGTCCGGTTGGGGTGCTATACGCTGCGCTCGGCCCGAGACCGTGTAGGCGCGGCGGACGATGTAAAATTCCCCATCACCATCCACACTGGCCAAAGACCAGAACCCCCTACTCGATCAACGAATCGCCCACCCCTGAGGTTCCGCCTGCGCCGGTAAGACCCGGCCCGCCCGGAGGCGATTTTGACCTCTATCGTTTCTGGTCCCAGGCGAAGGTGAGAGACACACAAACGCCGTAGGTCCGCGGACGTAGTGACCGAGGTACGAGGGAGCGTAGGTAGCGGGCCGAAGGCAGAGGGACGGGTGGGCGGGGTAAGTAGTAAGTAATCGGCCCGGACGTAGGCGTGGTGCGGAGCGAGGAACGAGCGCAGCACCACGCCGTAGGTAGGGGCGACCACCAGAGTGCGGGGGCTACGCGAACATGGCTGAGCCGAAGTAGTCGGTGGTGTTCTTCACGCCGGGGAGGGCGAAGAAGTAGCCGCCGCCGGTTGGGGAGATGTAGTCGACCAGGGGCTCGTCGATGAGGCGGGTCTGGACGGCTTCGAACTGGCGGACGACGTCCTGCTGGTAGGCGCAGAAGGCCAGGCCCACGTTGAGGTTGCCGTCCACGTCGAAGCCGCGGTCGTAGTTGTAGCCGCGGCGCAGGATCTGCTGGTCGTAGCTGGCCTTGGTGCGCGGGTTGGCCAGGCGGATGTGGGCGTCGAGGGGGATGACGTTGCCCATCGGGTCGTTGCTGTACTCGGGGGTGTCGAACTCGGCGGTGCCGCTGAGCGGGGCGCCGGAGTCGCGGCGGCGGCCGATCATGAGTTCCTGCTCGTTGAGGGAGACGCGGTCCCAGAACTCGACGAGCATGCGGATGATGCGTATCACCTGGTACGAGCCGCCGGCCGCCCACTGCTGCTCGCCGCGCAGGCCGCCGTGGGCCCAGATCAGGGCGCTGGTGGCGGTGTCGTCGTTGACGTCGGGGTTGGCGATGCCGTCCTTGAAGCCGAGTTGGTTGCGCTGGGTGCCGCTGGGGCGGGGGACGGACTGGAAGCCGTCGATCTTCCAGTTGCCCTGCATCAGGCCGCGGGTGTGCTTGGCGATGTCGCGCAGTGCGTGCATGACGGTGTCTTGATGGTCGGCGCAGATCTGCAGGGAGAGGTCGCCGTGGAGTTCTTGGGAGCCGACCATGTTGTCGTTGGGGAACACGGGCATCTTCGAGAGCCGTACGGGCTTGCGTGCGGCCAGGCCGTAGCGGTCGTCGAAGAGCGAGGCGCCGACGCCGAGGGTGATGGTGAGCCCGTCGGCGGGCACTTCGGGGCCGAGGGTCTCGCTGTCCGAGGGCGGGGAGGCGAGGCCGAGGTCGGCGGGGGTGCCTCCGGCGGTCAGGAAGCGGGCGCGGGTGGTGATCGTCTTGAAGAGCTCGATCAGCTCGGCCCTGTTGGCGGCGGTGGCGTTGAAGGACACGAAGGTGGCGAAGGCCTGCGGCTTGGTGAGGATGCCGGCCTGGTTCGCGCCGTGGAACGGGATGATCCGGCCGGAGCCGGTGGTCGAACCGTCGTCGGCCACGGCGACCGTCGCCCCGGCCACGCCCGCGCCGACCACCACCGCGCCCGCCGCACCCACCGCGGCGCCGCGCAGGAAGGAACGGCGGCGCAGGGCGGCGTGCAGCGTGGCGGAGTCGACCAGGCCGGTTCCGTCGGCGGTGGAGGCGGCGCCGGTGAAGGGGCAGCTTCCGGTGGAGGAGGTGGAGGAGGTGGAGGGCGCGGGGGTCGGCTCCACCGCCTCGGCTTCGGGCGTCGCGGCGACGTTCTCTGACTGGGACATCAGGCGGCGGTCCGTTCTTCCAGCAGGTCGGGCACGAGGGAGAGGGTCTCGAGCAGCTGGCCGAGATCACCGTTGATCTTCTGCCGCTGCGCGGTGCTGAGCGCGCCGACCGCGGTGGGCTTGGTGGCGCACGTGGTAGTGCACGGTCCGGCGCCGTCGGCCTTCAGGTCGGCCTGCACGGTGGCCAGGCCCTGGTTGATCCGGCTGAGCAGGGCCGGGTCGCCGCGGGAGATCAGGGAACTGATCGTGGAGAGCACCTCCTGGGTGCCCTGCGTGTTGGCGTACAACGTGTCCAGCGTCGTACCACTGCCGTAGTCCTGGATCCCGGTCAGCTGGAACTGCAGCGCGTTCTCCAGGATCTCGTGCGTACGCAGCGGCAGGTCGCTGGCGGGCGTTGTCTGACCGGGGAAGGCCTTGATCAGACCCTTGATGTCGGTGACGAGCTTGTCGCCGATCGGGGCGAGTTCGGCGGCGGACTGGCCGTGCCACAGGCCGTACTCGATCCGGAAGAAGCCGGTCCAGTCCTTGGTCGCGGTGCCCTGCGGCTGTCCGCTGGCCGAGCCGTTGATCTCGCTGTCGAACGTGTCGAAGGTGCCGTAGGCCGCGCCGAGCCGCTCGTAGGCCAGGTGCGCGGGCAGCCAGTCGGTCTCGGCCTGCGCCAGGTTCCCGGCCTGCAGGTCCGCGTCGAGCTTCTGGGTCGCGGTGAGCAGGCCGGGCAGCGAGGTCTGCACGTACGCGCGGTAGTCGTAGACCGGCTGCTCCATGTCCTGCTCGGTGACCGGGACCACGGCGGCGAGCCCGCTGCTGGAGCCGGTCACGTGGTAGGTCGCCGAGTTCTTCACCGTGCCGTCGATGAACGAGCAGCGGAAGACGTAGTCCCCGGCGCCGATCGAGACGTTCATCAATTCGCTGGAACCCGGGGTGACGTCCGGGTCCTCACCGTAGACGGCATTGGTGGTCGGGTTGATCAGGTAGACCTCGGCGGTGTTGGCGCCGTTGTCGGTGATGTTGAAGCTCTGCGTCCCGGCGGTCGGCGTGGTCCAGCCGGTGCCGCACGCGGACTCGCTGATCGCGATCTGCGTCGTGCTGGTGGCGGACGCGGTGCCCATCACCGAGATCGTGGCCACGGCGACGACCGCGGGGACGGCGACGATCGACGTGTACACGGCCCAGCGCGGGGCCTTGCGCTTCTCCCCCGCCGCCTTCGGTTCCCGCTCGGCGCGCGCCTTCTCGGCCAACTGCTCGGCGAGCGCGACCTCCTCGGCGGCGCGGCGGGCGGCGTTGCGCTCGGCCCGGGAGATCTCGGCGGCGGATGCGGTCTGGGCCCGGCCCGCGGCGCGCACGCCGTGCACGAACAGGGTCATCGTCGTCGCCAGGTAGAGCACGTAGCCGGTCACCTGCAGCCAGGTCATCACCGGCGTCAGGTTGAGGGTGCCGGCGATCAGCGTCGCGTACCAGGATCCGGCGTCGATGCTCAGGTTGAAGGCGTGCGCCGCGTAGCCCGGCAGCACGTTCGCCTCCTGCAGGTCGCCGAGGCCGTACGCCAGCACGCCCGCGGCGATCACGATCAGCACGCCGCCGGTGTACGCGAAGAAGCGGGTGAGGTTGATCTTCAGGACCCTGCGATACAGGCCCCAGCAGAGCGCGACCGCGAGCAGGACGCCGACCAGCGCGCCGAGCATCGGTCCGCGCGCCTGCCCGGCCGACTTCGCGGTCGTCCACAG
This sequence comes from Actinospica sp., assembly GCA_035493475.1. Lineage (GTDB taxonomy): Bacteria > Actinomycetota > Actinomycetes > Streptomycetales > Catenulisporaceae > Actinospica. Next base: position 42,907 of record DATJIF010000034.1, on the reverse strand, counting down.
GAACAGCGAGGTCTCGAGACCCTCGCGCGCGACGGCGAGGAACGCGGTCAGCACCAGCACCTTGTTGCCGCGGCCGAGCGCCTCGGCGACCCGCGCCTTGAGGTCGCCGGACAGGCTCTTCGCGTTGCGCCGCATCCAGAACACCATCGTGGTGACGAAGCAGACGGCGAGCAGCGAGAGCAGGCCGCCGAACGCGTCCTGGCCGCCCGCGGGCAGCGCGGCGGAGGTGAAGGTGAGCACGGCCGCGAAGGAGAGGCTGACGGCGACCGCGGCGGCCACGCCCGTCCACACGGCGCCGAGCCGGTCTCTGGCCTCGGCGCGCACCAGCGTGGCGACGAGGATGGAGACGACGAGCCCGGCCTCCAGGCCCTCCCGCAGGCCGATCAGGAAACTGGGAAACGCGGTGTTCCACATGAGACGGGGAACCCCTCCTCGCACGACTGAAGCAAAACTTAGGCGAGCCTAACCTATAGCGCCGCATGCCCGACATTGCGGGGGTGCGGCCAACCGGTGAAATTCCGCCGCACAGCCCGGAGAATCCCGACATTCCACGCATAAATTTCTCAGAAGTTTTTTGCCCGGCATGTATCTGGGGCCCATCCGCGGCGCTCTTGTAATCGACCGGATCGGGAAGGGGAGAGCCCGGTCCGGTCATACGCTTCATCGCCTCCCGGATCTCGGGGAGGGACCCGGCGGGCGATGGGGTGCTTGGTTGGGGGATCTGGTGGGGGTACACCGTGCCCGCCCGGCGGCCGCGAGGGGGGATCCGAGGGGGATCTCGGCGGTTGCCGGGCGGTTGCGACGGTTCCGGCCCCGCGCGCTTCCTCCCGGGGGACCAGGACGGCACGGGGGTACGGCCTGCTCCCCCGGCGCAGGACGCCGCGAGCAGTGTCGGAACGCACCGGTAAAGTGCCTGACCATGTCAAGGGAGGAAGTTGTGCGCTCGAACCACAAGGCGCGTCTCGAGCGGCTGCTCGGCCGCCATCCGGACGCGGTATTCACGGACGGTGCGCTGCACCGCCGGGATCAACTACTTGTCGCGGAGCACCAGTCGGAGCACGCCCGCGACGCCGGCGCCGACTTCGTGGACCGGGTGGACGCCTATCCCGAGATCGGCGTGCACCGGCTACGGCTGCGGGCCTCCGCCCGGGTGGACGTGCCGGAGTTCGCCGCCGACCTGCGAGAGCAGGGCATCGGCGCGACACCGAACCACCTGCTGCGCGGCGAACCGGACTGGATCGGCGGGCCCTTCGGCGTGCCGACGGTCTGCGCGCCCATCCCCGCCCCGGTGGCGAACGGCGTGGGCCGCCGGGTCACCGTCGCGGTCCTGGACACCGGGATCACCCCGCACCCCTGGTTCACGAACACCGACTGGTGGCCCGAGGTGACCCCGGAGCAGCTCGACCCGATAACGGCGAACTGCGACTACGAACTCGACGCGCAGTCCGGCCACGGCACCTTCGTCGCGGGCACGGTGCTGCAGAAGGCCCCGAACGCGTACCTGTGGATCGAGCGGCTGCTCGACGACATCGGCGTCTGCGACGAACTGGAACTGCTGCACTGCCTCGGCCGGATCCGCGCCCGGGAGAAGGCCACCGGCACCACCGTGGACGTGATCAACCTCTCGCTCGGCGGTTACGCGCACGCCGACCACCCGTCGCCGCTGATCGCCGACGCGCTGCGCAGGTTCGGCAGCCACACGGTGATCGTGACCGCCGCGGGCAACAACGGCGCGGAGCGGCCCTTCTGGCCGGCCGCGCTCAAGGACTGCGTCGCGGTGGGCGCCAAGGCCACCTTCTCCGACCGCGGCTGGTGGGTGGACGCCAGCGCCCCCGGCGTGGACGTCGTGGGCCCGTTCCCGCGGCGCAGCCCCGAGGGCGAGATCGACCTCGGCTACGCGCGCTGGAGCGGCACCTCCTTCTCCGCGCCGTACGTCGCGGGCGCCATCGCGCACCTGTCCAACGACAAGGACATCACCGCCCGGGAGGCCGCCGAGATCCTGCTCGACACGGCGCGCCCGAAGACCGACCCCGACTTCGGGGTGGAGATCGGATAGCGGACGGTATGACGCCACGGCGTGATCTCGCTAGTGTTTCCCACGCGCCCGGCACGGGGTCGGGCGCGTGGGAGCGTGAGTCATGCCGTCGAACAGCGCGGAGCGCGCCGAACCCGCGGGACCGAGGAACGCCGATCTGCTGGCCGCCGCCCTGCGCGGGGAGGGCGCGGCCTGGAACGTCCTGGTGGACCGGTACGGCCGCCTGGTGTGGGCGGTCGCCCGCGGCTTCGAACTGCCCGCCTCGGACGCGGCCGACCTCAGCCAGACCGTGTGGCTGCGGCTGGTCGAGCACATGGACCAGATCAAGGAGCCGGAACGGCTCGGCTCCTGGCTCGCGACCACGACCCGGCGCGAGGGGATCAAACTGCTGCGCCGGCGCAGCCTGGAGATCCCGGACGAGCATCAGGAAGAGCAGTCGGACCAGGGACTGGACGGTCCCGAGGAGCACGCCCTGGTCGCCGACGAATACGCGCAGCTGCGGGCGGCGATGGCGAAACTGCCGGAGCGCTGCCGCAAGCTGCTGCGGGTCATCGCGGCAAGCGACGAGGCGAACTACAGCGAGGTGGCCGCCGCCCTGGACATGCCGGTGGGTTCCATCGGCCCGACCAGGTCGCGTTGCCTGGAACGGCTGCGCGTTCAGTACACGCAGCCATCGTGAACCCGTCGAACGACGGGGTAGTCCTAGGGGGACGAGCTCATGACCAGTGACGGATACGCGGGCGACGAGTACGACGACGTGCGCCTGCTGGCCGACCTCAACTCGCTCTACGAGTACGACGACCCGGTTCCCGAGGCGGTGCTCGGCGCCGCGCGCGGCGCCTTCGGCTGGCTGGACTTCGACAGCGAGCTGGCGAAACTGCTGGACGAGGAGGCGCTGACCGGCCGTGCCGTGCGCGCCACCGGCGACCAGCACCTGCTGACCTTCGAGGCCGAGCACCTGACCTTCGTGGTGGAGTCCACGGAGCTGGCGGACGGCCGCAAGCTCGTCGGCCAGGTGATGCCGGCGGGCCCGCGCGAGGTGTGGCTGGAGAGCGCGGGCGGGGAACGCGCCGCCACGGACGTGGACGAACTGGGACGTTTCTCGCTGCCGCAGCTGCCGGCCGGACCGGCCCGGCTGCGCTGTGAGCTACCGGACGGCACACGCGTGGTGACTGAGTGGGGCGCCATCTGAGAAGCTGAGTGAATGACCAGCTCCCCCGACGCCGTTCGGCGGCCCGCGGCCGACGGCGCGCTTCGTCTTGCCCGCGCCCTGGAACTGCTCGACGTCGTGGACGGCGACGCCGCGGCGGCCGGCGCCGGGGCCAGGGAGCTGCTCGCGGACGACGAGGCGGACGAGGCGGCCGTCGTCGCGATGCGGGTGCTCGGGCTCTCGCTGCGGGTCGGCGACAACTCCGCGGCCGCGGCCGAGGTGCGCCGCGCGGTGAGCACCGCGGAACGCCTGCACCTGCCGCTGCGCGCGGCGCAGGCCCGCACCTCGCTGCTGGTCATGCTCTCGCACCAGGGCCGGACCCGGGAGGCGCTGCGCGAGGCCGAGCTCGCCGAGGCCGCGCTGCGCGGTCCGGAGACGGAGCTGGACCTGGCCCGGCTGCGGGTGAACCAGGGTCTCGCGCTGCAACGCCTGGGCCGCACCCCCGAGGCGCTGGCCTGCTACGCGGCGGCCGAACCCGTGCTGATCCGGCACCGGGACGTGCGCTGGGAGGTGCTGATGCTCAACATGCGCGGCACCACGCTCGCGTACCAGGGCAGGCACGAGGCCGCCGCCCGGGATCTGCGCCGCGGGATCGCGCTCGGCGAGGCCGCGGGCATGACCGAGATCGGATTCAGCCTCCACCTCAACTACGGCTTCAGCCTGCTCCAGGCCAGCCGCATCCCGGAGGGCCTTCAGGAGATCACCCGCGCGCTGCGGGCCGGCGAGCAGAGCGGGGCCCGGCTCGAGTCCGCGTACGCCGATCGGGCCGGCGCGCTGCTGACCGCCGGTCTCGCGGTGGAGGCGCTGGAGAACGCCGAACGCGCCATCGCCGGGCAGCTGGAGCGCGGCCGCGCGTACGACGCGGCGGAGTCGCGGCTGGTCGCGGCGCGCGCGGCGTTGGCGGCGAACCAGGTGCGGCGGGCGTCGGCGCTGGCGGCCGAGGCGCGCGCGGACTTCACCGAGCAGCGGCGGCACACGTGGGCGGCGTGGGCGTGGCAGGTCGAGCTCGCCGCGCGGCACGCCGAGGGCGAGCACACCGCCGAGCTGCTCAGGGAGCTGATCAGCTGCGCGGCCCGGTTGGAGCGCTCCGGCTGGCTGAACGCGCCGCAGGAGGCGCGCATGCTGGCCGCCCGCACCGCCGCCGCGCTCGGCCGCCGGGCCCAGGCCGCGCGGCTGTACGGGCTGATCGGCGCGGAGCGGTTCAGCGGCCTGGCCTCGCTGCGGATCCTGGCCTGGGAGGCGGAGAGCGAGCGCAGGCTGCTCGCCGGGGACCGCGGCGGCGCGGGCCGGGCCGTGACGCAGGGCCTGAAGGTGCTGGCCGAGTTCGCGGGCACGCTCGGCGCGACCGACCTGCGGGCCGGCAGCGCGGCGCTCGGCGCGGACCTGGCGAAGGCCGGGCTGCGGCTGAGCCTGGAGGGCGGTTCGGCGCGCAGTCTGCTGGTCCGGGCGGAGCAGTGGCGCGCGGCGTCGCTGCGGCGCGCTCCGGTGCGCCCGGAGCATTCGGGGCAGATGGCGGAGCTGCTTTCCCGGCTGCGCCACGTGACCACGCAGGCGAGCGACGACGCGCTGGTGGGCAAGGACATCCGGGCCGTGCAGCGCGAGCGGGTGAAGCTGGAGGAGGAGATCAGGGAGCTGGCCCGGCACACCCCGGGCACCCGGGACTCCGCGGACTCCCCGCTCGACCTGCGGGCGCTCGGCGGCGCGCTGGGCGGCCGGACGCTGGTGGAGTACGTGCGGCTGGAGGACGAGCTGCACGCGATCGTGGTCGGCGACGGCCGCTGCACCCGGCACCGGATCGGCTCGTACCAGGCCGTGCTGAAGGAACTGGAGTCGCTGCGTTTCGCGATGGGCCGCATCGCCAAGCAGCACGGTTCGCCGCGGATGCTCGAGGGCGCCCGCGACATATACCGGCACGCGAGCCGCAACCTCGACCGGATGCTGCTGGACCCGCTGCGCCGGCGGATCGGCGGCGACGAGGAGCTCGTGCTGGTGCCGACCGGTTCGCTGCACGCCCTCGCCTGGGCCACGCTGCCGTCGATGGAGAACAGGATCCTGACGGTCGCCCCGTCCGCGCGCAGCTGGCTGGCCGCCGAGCAGGTCCCGCAGCGGCACGGCCCGGTGGCGCTGGCGCACGGTCCCGGCCTGCCGCACGCCGAGGACGAGATCACCGCGATCGCGAAGCTCTACCCGGACGCCGAGCCGTTGCAGGGCGAGAAGGCCGCGGCCGAGGCCGTCGCGGTCTCCTGGGACGGGGCCCGGCTCGCGCACCTGGCCGCGCACGGGAAGTTCCGCAAGGACAACCCGCTCTTCTCGAACCTGGAGCTGGCCGACGGTCCGCTCACCGTCTACGACCTCGAATCCCTCGGCCGCGCGCCCGGCCTGCTGATCCTGTCCGCGTGCGACTCGGCGCTGTCCGGCATCCACCCGGGCGACGAGCTGATGGGCGTGGCCAGCGCGCTGCTGGCGCTCGGCAGCAAGACCCTGATCGCCTCGGTGGCGCCGGTGGACGACGAGTACACCCGGGTTCTGATGACCGCGCTGCACACGGAGCTCGGCGCGAACGTCCGTCCCGCTCAGGCGCTGGCGAAGGCGCAGGCCGAGCACCCGGAAGCCCCGGCCTTCATCTGTCTCGGCTCAGGCTGACTCTTCGACGTCGCCATCGTCGACGTCGGTGTCCTCGGGGGCGGATTCCTCGCTTCCGGCGGCCACGGCGCTCGCCGCGGCGAAGCCGTCGAGGAAGCCGCGGGCCCGCTCCAGCTTCGGGAAAGGTTCGAGCAGCCGCCAGAAGCCCGCGCCGTGGTTGGGTTCGATCAGGTGGGCGAGCTCGTGCAGCAGCACGTAGTCGATGACGAAGTCCGGCATGCCGCGCAGCCGGTCGGACAGCCGGATCGAGGCGTCGACCGGGGTGCACGAGCCCCAGCGGGCGCCCTGGTTGGTGACCCAGCGCACGGAGACCGGGACGGCCCGGCCGCCGAGGTATTTGACCGAGAGGTCTCTGGCGCGGGAGGCGAGTTCGGCCTCGCCGGGACGGCTGCGCCGCTCGCGCGAGTCGAGCCGGGCGAGCATCGCCTTGACCCAGCGCTCCTCCTCGCGTGCCGACATCTGCGCCGGGATCAGCACGACGGTCCGGTCACCCTGCCGATAGGCGGACACGGTCCGCCGACGACGCGCCGAACGACGCACCTCGACGGCGTCCCCGGCGGCCGCACCACGTCGCGACCCCGCGGCGTTCTCGGCGTCCGGCGGGGTCAGGTCGGCTGACACGCAACCCAACGTAGCGGTTCGGAGCAGTTTTGGCGCCACCCGCGGGCCTAAGTCTTGCGAAAACTTCAGCGCACACGCACTCCGACGTACGGGGTTCCCCGAAAAAATTCTCATTGAGCCTGGTGAAAGGGTGGAACTCGGCTTCGTCCACCGGGTTATCCACATGAAATGCCGGACCGATCCACATACTTGCCGGGATTGTCACCAGGTTATCCCCAGGGTTGTCCACAGCCGTTCGCGTGGCGCAATTGACGACCCGGGTCCCGTCGCCGTACCGTCGTCACCTGAAAGCGGGGCCTTCGGAAAACAGCTCGGCGGCCGCGGTGGGCGATCACCGCGCGAACCGAGGCGTGCGCCTGGGGGCCCCGCACTGCTTTTCCGGGGGAATTCGCGCTCAACTCACTCGCCTGTCGTACCGGCGGTCCTACAACTCACCCGATCGCGTCAACACGCGTGCCCGTGGGCGACGCCGAGCGTCCGCGATGCGAGAACACGCTCCGCTCTCGCGTATGGTGACTCTCGTCCGGGGGTCGAACGCGGCCAAACGGACGAACCAACCGCGAGAAGCACAGGAGGGCCACCATGGCCGAGACATACACGGGTGAGGCCTACTGCGTGAAGTGCAAGGAGAAGCGGCACTTCACCGGCGAGATCAAAGTCAGCGAGTCGGGGCGGCGCATGGCGCAGGGCACCTGCCCGACCTGCGGCACCAAGGTCAACCGGATTCTGGGCAAGGCCTGAGCAGTCGGCCGCGGTCTGGAATATGCGGACGGAGGCGGGCCGGTATCCGAATTTCCCGGATACCGGCCCGTCCGGCATTTACCCGCCACACTCATGAAGGAGCCGCGCACCGGTGCGCCCGATCCTCAAGCCCGGATTGGGCCGCGTCTGGCTGGACGCGAACACCCTGCAACTCGGCCGCGGCCCGCGGCGCCGGGTGCATCGGCTGGATTGCGCCGAACGGGTGCTTCTCGAGTCGCTGGACGGCACCCGGGATATCGAGGCGCTGCTTTCCTACGGAGGTCGATTAGGCCTCACGAGTGAACGTTCGCTCAACCTGCTCAATCGGCTGGCCATCGAGGGGGCCTTGGACGACGCGGCGCTGCCCACCCCGGGGCTGGCCAGGCTCAGCGTCGGGGAGCGGGGCAGGCTCGAACCGCTGGTCAGCGCGCTCGGGCTGCGCAACGGGCTGCCCGGCTCCGGGGCGCGGGCGCTGGAGCGGCGGGCCCAGCAGTACGTCGTCGTGCACGGCCTCGGACTGGTCGGCGCGCAGGTCGCGCGGCAGTTGGCGGCGGCCGGGGTGGGCGTGGTGCGGCCGGTGGACCAGAACCCGGCCGCGCACCGGGACACCGGCCCCGGAGCGCTGGAGCCGGGGCAGGTCGGCAAGCGGCGGCAGGAGGCGCTGTGCCGGGTCATCCAGCGCGACACGCCGTCCACCCGGATCGCCCCGACGCAGCTGAGCCGCGTTCCCGACCTGGTCGTCGTCTCCCCGGCCGAGCGCTATCCGGTGGGCCTGCTCGAAAGCCTGGTGAGCGACGGCGTGCCGCATCTGCTGGTGCGCCCGGCGGAGGACGAGGTGCTGGTCGGCCCGCTCGTGCTGCCCGGCCGCACGAGCTGCGCGCACTGCGCCGACCTGCGGCTGAGCGAGCTGGACCCGAGCTGGCCGCAGTTCCTCGCGCAGCTCGGCACGACCAGTCCCGGCGAGATCGCGCCGGCCGACTGCGCGCTGCTGCTGCTCGGCGCCGCGTACACGGTGCAGTACGCGCTCGCCCATCTGGACGGACGCGAGCCGCCGGTGCTGGGCGCGCTGACGAGCCTGCGCCCGCCGGACGCCGCGCCCTTCCGGGTGCCGATCGAGCCGCGCACGGCGTGCGGATGCGGTGCCCGCGACTCCCTCGACCGGGTCGGCCTGCTTGAATAGGCCGTATGAGTGATCTGCCGCGGAACGCGGTGACCCGGACCGCCAAGCTGGCCACGCTTCCGCTCGGGCTGGCCGGCCGGGCCACGCTCGGGCTGGGCAAACGCGTCGTCGGCGCGCCCGCCGCGGCCGTCGCGAGCGAGCTGCAGACCCGGACCGCCGAGCAGTTGTTCAAGGTGCTCGGCGAGCTCAAGGGCGGGGCGATGAAGTTCGGCCAGGCGCTCTCGGTCTTCGAGGCCGCGCTGCCCGAGGAACTCGCCGGGCCGTACCGCGGCGCGCTCACGAAGCTGCAGGAGAACGCGCCCGCGCTGCCCGCCTCGACCGTGCACAAGGTCATGGCGCAGTCCTTCGGCGCGGACTGGCGGGAGAACTTCGAGTCCTTCGACGACTCCCCCGCGGCCGCCGCGTCGATCGGCCAGGTGCACCGCGCCGTCTGGTCGGACGGGCGCGCGGTCGCGGTGAAGGTGCAGTACCCGGGCGCGGGCAAGGCGCTGATCGCCGACCTCAACCAGCTCGCCCGGATCTCCCGGCTGTTCGGGATCCTGGTGCCCGGCATGGACGTCAAGTCCCTGCTGACCGAGCTGAAGGAGCGGATCGCCGAGGAGCTCGACTACGCGGCCGAGGCGGAGAACCAGCGCGCGTACGCCGCGGGCTACGCGGACGACGCTGGCATCCACGTCCCCGGCGTGGTCGCGCAGCAGGGCACGGTGCTGGTCACCGAGTGGATCGACGGCATCCCGCTGTCCAGGATCATCGCCGAGGGCACGCCGGAGCAGCGCAACGAGGCCGGCCGGCTGCTGCTCGGCTTCCTGTTCTCCGGCCCCGGCAAGGTCGGCCTGCTGCACGCCGACCCGCATCCGGGCAACTTCCGGCTGATCCCGGTCGAGCCGCCGAAGAAGAAGGGCGGCCGCAAGAAGACCGCGGTGAACGGCGAGCCGGTCGTCCACGAGGGTCCGTGGCGGCTCGGCGTGCTCGACTTCGGCGCCGTCAACCGGCTGCCCGAGGGCATGCCGCCCGCGATCGGCACCGCCATCCGGTACGCGCTGCAGGACGACGCCGACGAGGTGGTGCGCATCCTGAGCGGCGAGGGCTTCGTGCGCCCGGGCATCAAGATGGAGCCGCAGGAGGCGCTGGACTACCTGGCCCCGCTGCTCGACCCGCTGCGCACCGAGACCTTCACCTACAGCCGCGCCTGGCTGCGCGACCAGGGCGCGCACCTGTCCAACCGCGGCAACCCGGCCGCCTCGGTCGGCCGCCGGTTCAACCTGCCGCCGGCCTACATGCTGATCCACCGGGTCAGCATGGGCACGCTCGGCATCCTGTGCCAGCTCGGCTCGACCATCGAGGTGCCCGAGGTGCTCGAACCCTGCCTGCCCGGCCTGGTCCCGGAAGCGTGACCCCTCTCGCGGGGATCTGATTCACGCTCCGGGCCCGGACCGGGCAGGGGGTGTTGGTGCTGTCAGTGCTCGTTATTCAGTTATGGACGAGGCTGGTGGCTACTTGCCCAGCAGTCGCGCCGCGAGGTTGCGGCGCGCCCGGTAGGCGGTGCGGCGGAGGCGTTGCGCCTCCGCTTGTCGTAACCGTTCCCTGTGCATCTCCTGGGCGTAGCCGTACTGCGTGGTGAACATGGTTTCGGTGCTCCTCAGCGTGGTGGGTTCGTGGTTGTACGGGGCGAGCGGATTACCGGACTCGGCGCGGACGCCGGCGGGCTTGAGCAAGGTCTTGGACATCGGGGTTTCCTGGTTTCTCGGTGAGTCGGGACAGGGTCGGAAAAGTACTGCCAGGTCAGGCGACGACGGCGACGTCGGTCTTGCGCGGACGACCCCGGGGCCGCTTGCGGGCCACGACGACGCCCTGGACGAACAGTTCGCCGCCCCAGACGCCCCAGGGCTCCTTGCGCTCGAGGGCGCCCTGCAGGCAGGCCTCACGGATGGGGCAGTCGGTGCACACCGCCTTGGCGAGCTCGACGTCCGCCGGGGACTCGGCGAAGAAGAGCTCGGGCTCGACGCTGCGGCAGGGCAGGTCGTCGAGGACGGTGTTGGGCTCGAAGACGGTCAGCTGCATCGCTGGCTCCTTCTGGGGGCTCGGGACTACGGCGGGGCTGGACGTGGGGTCAATCGGAGCCTGGTCGAGGCTGTCGATCTGCACGGTTTCTCAGGTCCTTGTCGTATCGGTGGTCCCGCTGCCCGCCGCTCCCGCTCGGGGAACGAATAAGGCCGCGGATCCCGGTTCTCGGGTTCCGCGGCCTGGAGGCTGCTGCGCTGACGGGCGGTCAGTGCGGTGGTCTCCAGGTAACGGGGCCCCGACGGGCGGTCAGGTGCTGATCCTGCTTCTTGCTGCTGGTCATGCCATTGGTTCCGAAGCCGCTGACGACGATTCCGGCGGCGATCACGCGCGCGGCGGAGGCATAGCCCACCGGTCGCGTGTCCACGGCGGAGCCGACGCCACGCTCACGACGGCGCTCTTCCACGACGGAGCCGAGACGCACCTCGCCCGACCATGCGGGGGAGGACGACGCCGACAGCTGCGGCAGAGCGGTGGACGGGGCCACGGCGCGCGGGCGCGGGCAGGCGGCGAGAACGGCAGCCTGCGGCTCGGGAAGCTGGATCTGAGTCAGCATGGGATTTTTCTCGCCTCCTTCTCTCACTCGGCCGGTCCCGGGGGCGAGCCGGAATCGACGTGCGCTGCGGCCTGGCGGCCTTGGTTCACACTGCGGGGCGTCGGCGGGAGTCCGTCGGCGCGAGTCAGAGGCTAGAACCTCGTCCCCCAAGCCCGCAATCTATTTTTGACCTGCGGTTTTGTGGAAAGCCCCCGATTGCTTCCTGCATCCGCCTCCGGATGCTCCCCACGTACACCCGGAAACCGAAGCTTCCGGTGCGCCACTTATCCTGTCATGGGCGCCGAGGCATGTCACCCCCTGCACGAGATTTTCCGGTGATCCTCCGGACACGATCCGGTAAAGCCGACTCTGGACGCCGGCGGGGGCCCGGCTTAGAGTCTGCCTCGACGATCACCGAGGGTGCCCATGCCGCACATCGAATTCATCGAACCGCACGACGACGCCGACGCCGTCGAGTGGCTGGACGAGCACGACGAGGAGCACGTCAGGTCGCACGAGAGCGCGCTGCTGCCGCCGCGCACCACCGCGCGCCGGGTGTTCGGCTCGGCGCTGGCGCTCGGCCTCGTGCTGGCCGCGACGGGCTACGCGGGCGTGGCCGTCTACCGGCACGACCAGGCGGTGGAGCTGGCCGCGGACACCCTCGTGCTGCGCGCCGTGGACGTCGGCGACCCGGTCACGCTGCTCGACCCCGGCAGCCTCGGCGGCGTCGGCGCCTGGCGGATCGACCCGAGCGCCACGGTGGCCGTGGACGTGACGAATGAGAGCCCTGACCCGATAACCCTGCTGTCCGGGTCGGTCCTGAACGGGCCGGGGCTGACCGCGCCGACCACGCTGCGGCCGAGCGGCTCCGGCGTGCTGCGGCCCGGCCAGACCGGCCGGCTGACCGGCGTGGCCAGCGTGGATTGCGGGGTGCGCGCCGCGAACACCGGCGCCGACCGCGGCAACTCCGTGCAGGTGCAGGCGCGCACCGCCGGCGGCGCGGTCGGCGTGGCCTCGGTGGGCCTGGACGGCGGCGGCGAGTCCGTGCGCCAGCAGATCTGCGTGGAGCAGGGCCAGGGCCTCGCCTCCAGCTTCTTCCCGCAGTCGGTGAACTCGACGACGCACACGTTCACGGTCGCCGTCACCGCGCACTCGCTGGCCGCGCAGCCGCTGCGCTACAGCGTGGTCGAGATCGTCTCGACGCCGCCGACACTGATGCCGAGCGTGCCGCTGTCCACGCCGACGCCGACCGGGCCGGTCGCCGGGACTCTGAAGCCGGGCGCGGTGATGACCGCCGGGTTCACCGTGCACGTGACCGAATGCCCGACGCTGGTGACCACCGCGCGGGGCGTGGTGCAACTGGAGATGCTGTTGTATTACAACGGGACTCCCGCGGTCTTCCAGCTGGACGGCTTCGACCTCGGCACGCTTGTCCGCGCCGCCTGTGGCCTGCTTTCTTGAGAAGGTGGACTCCTTGGGCGACGACGAGGACGATGTCGTTTTCCTCGATGACGACGAAGAGCTCGACGACGATGCCTGGCTGGACGAGGAACGCGTCGAGGGCGGCGGCGATCCCGGCGTGCTGCCGCCGTCCGCCTCGCGCAACCGGCTGCTCGCCACGCTCGTCGCGCTCGCGGTGTTCCTCGGCGTCACCGGCACGGCGTTCACGGCCGCGTACCACCGGCACCTGGCGGATGTCCGGATCGCGAACCTGCTCGCCCTCGCCGCCGGTTCCTATCCGCCGCAGCTGCCCGACCTGGCGACGCTGGCCTTCGCCTCGACCTGGCACGCGCAGGTGCGCGAGCGGGTCATCGTGCCCGTGGTCAACCAGAGCCCGCGGCCGGTCGAGCTGCTCGGCGCCGTGCTGCAGGAGCCGGGCATGATCGGCACCGCGAGCCTCGCGCCGTCCGGATCGACGACGCTGAAGACCGGCCAGACCGGCACCGTCACCGGCGTGGTCACCGTGAACTGCGCGCAGAATCCGCCCATCGGCTACCCGTCGGTGGACAGCGACCCCTCATTCGTCATACCGGTGCAGCCGATCGCCAGCCTGCGGGTGCGCGCGAAGACGTACGGCGGGCAGATCGCCGTGGCCACGCTGGATCCGGAGGCGGGCCAGGGCTATCAGGCCGAGATGCAGCAGCGGATCTGCCTGCAACAAGGCGACAACGCCGTCAGCAACCTGAAGCAGACGACGCGCTACGACACTGCGACGCACGTCCTGACGCTCGACGTGTCGGTCGGTTCGAACGCCGACACGCCGATGCAGTACAAGGCCGACCTGTCCATCTCGACCCAGGCGAACGACGCGGCCGCCCCCTGCACCGCCGAGTCCGAACGCCCGACATCACCCGCGAGCGGCACCGTCGCGCCCGAGTCCACGATCGAGACGAGCTTCGCGATCCAGATGTCCGCCTGCCCGGCCGGATCGACGCCGCCGACCACCGAGGGCCTGCTGCTGACCGTCTACATCACGATCCACGGCTCGCCGCTGACCGCCGAGTCGATCTCGCTCCCGGTGGACGTGAGCTAGGCGGCCTCGCCCGGATCCGCGCCGGTGTCCTGCGACTCCTCGTCGGGCGCGGGCGCGGAGCCGGTGAGGATCAGCAGCACCTGGTCCGCGTACCGGTCCAGCTTCTGCGCGCCGACGCCGGGGATCTTCGCGAGCCCGGCCCGGTCCGCGGGCTTGATCTCGGCGATCGCGGTCAGCGTCGCGTCGGTGAACACGACGTAGGCGGGCACCGACTGCTCCTGCGCCTGCTCCAGCCGCCAGTCGCGCAGCCGCTGGAAGAGCGCCTGGTCCAGATCCGAGGGGCAGTCGGCGCAGCGGCCGAGCTTGCGGTCCACGGCCTCGATCAGGGCCTTGCCGCACACCCGGCAGCGCACCGGGCCGGTCCGCTTGGACTTGCCCTGCTCCTGCGGCCCGCGCCCGGAACCGCGGCGCACCACTCCCCCGGCGCCCGCGTCCGTCATCGCCGCCTTCGCCTCCCGCAGCGAGTCGAGGAAGCGCGACGGACGCCGCGACGGACGGCCGCCCGGCGCGCGGGCCAGCGCCCAGGACAGCTGCAGCGTCTCGCGGGCCCGGGTCACGCCGACGTACAGCAGCCGGCGCTCCTCCTCCAACTGCTCGTCCGTCTCCGCGTAGGTGATCGGCAGCAGACCTTCCGTCAGACCGACCAGGTGCACGGCGTCCCACTCCAGGCCCTTGGCGGAGTGCAGCGAGGCGAGCGTCACGCCGTCCACGACCGGGGCGTGCTGCACGGCGGCGCGCTCCTCGAGTTCGCGGACGAAGTCGCCGAGCCCGGCGTTCGGATGCCCGGCCTCGTGCTCCTCGGCCAGCGCGGCGAGCGCGGCCAGCGACTCCCACTGCTCGCGGGCCCGGCCGGAACCCGCCGGGGCCTTCGGCGACCAGCCGTTGCCGGAGAGCACCGCGCGCACCGTCGCCGCGAGCCCCTCCGCGGCCGCCTCGCCGCCCTCGGCCGCGCCGCCGGACCGGGCCGCGCCGCGCAGCAGCAGCACGGCCTGGCGCACCTCGGGCCGGTCGAAGAAGCGCTCCACGCCGCGCACCACGTACGGCACGCCGCGGTCGGCGAGCGCCTGCTCGTACACCTCGGACTGCGCGTTGATCCGGAACAGCACGGCGATCTCGGCCGGCCGGGTGCCGCGTTCGATCAGCGTCCTGATGTTCTCGGCGACGCCCTCGGCCTCGGCCGCCTCGTCCGGGTACTCGGTGTACCCGACCGGCGGACCAGCGTGCCGCTGCGCGACCAGTTCGAGCCGGGCCCGGGCCGCGCGCCGGCCGGCCGGGGTGTCCTGCGGGACCGCGCCGAGCAGCGCGTTCGCCACCCCGACGACCTGCGGCGTGGACCGGTAGTCGCGCACCAGCCGGACGATGGTGGCGTCCGAGAAGCGGTCCGGGAAGCCGAGCAGGTACTCCGGCGTGGCCCCGGTGAACGAGTAGATGGTCTGGCTCGCGTCGCCGACCACGCAGAGCGAGTCGCGCTGCCCGAGCCACTGGTCCAGCAGCCGCTGCTGGAGCGGGTTGACGTCCTGGTACTCGTCGACCACGAAGTGCCGGTACTGCGAGCGCACCTGGTCGGCCACCGTCGGCTTGGACTCCAGCACGCCGATCGTCAGCAGCAGCACGTCCTCGAAGTCGATGAAGCCGCGGTCCCGCTTGTGCTCCTCGTACGCCGCGTAGACCCGGCTGACCTCGGCGGGCTCGCGCGGCGGGGTCTTCTGCGCCTTGGCGACCGCCGACTCGTAGTCCTCCGGCGCGGTCTGGGTGGACTTGCACCACTCGATCTCCGACGCCAGGTCGCGCAGCGCGGCCCGGTCGGTCTTGATCCGGCAGGCCGCGGCGGCCTCGGCGACCACCGGGATCTTCGACTCCAGGATCCGCGGCGGCGGCCCGCCGACCGTCTGCGGCCAGAAGTACTGCAGCTGGCGCAGCGCGGCCGAGTGGAAGGTGCGCGCCTGCACCGCCCCCGCCCCGAGCCCGCGCAGCCGGCCGCGCATCTCCCCGGCCGCGCGCGCGGTGAAGGTGACCGCGAGCAGCTGGCTCGGCTGGAACACGCCGCAGGCCACGCCGTAGGCGATCCGGTGCGTGATCGCCCTGGTCTTGCCGGTCCCGGCGCCCGCCAGCACGCACACCGGACCGTGCAGCGCGCGGGCGACCTCGCGCTGTTCGCGGTCCAGTCCGGCCAGGAGCTCGTCGGGATCTGTCATGGGGCCGATTGTGGCAGGCCGGTCCGACAGCCGGGGCCCCTCGGGAAGGATTGCCGGACCGGAATCGTTGTAGGGTGCGGATCCGCCAAGACCACCACGACCTGTCACGCGAGGAGTGCGACCGAGATGTCGGCCCAGATCACCATGTACTCGACCCCCTGGTGCGGCTACTGCAAGCGGCTCAAGAGCCAGCTCGACCGCGAGGGCATCGCGTTCGACGAGGTGGACATCGAGCAGAAGCCCGAGGCCGCCGACTACGTGGCGAGCGTCAACAACGGCAACCAGACCGTGCCGACCGTCGTCATCGTCGCGCCGAGCGGCAAGCAGACGGTGATGACGAACCCGTCGCTGGCGCAGGTCAAGGCCGCGAGCGTCTGAGTTCCCCGAGCCCGAACCCGGCCCAGTCGCGGACGGTCTCGTCCGGGTCGGAGCCGAGCCGGACGAGCGCCTCCTCGACCTCGGGGGACGGGTAGCGCTCGTCGGTGATGGACGGCAGGGCGAACGCGACCGCGCGGCGTATCCCGGCGTCGCGATGGTCCGCGAAGCGCAGCACCGAGCTCAGGGCCCTGCCGTCGCCGAGATGCGCGACCGCGGTGATCGCGGCCTGCACCAGCCGCGGGTCCTCGGCCTGGTCGAGTTCGGCGAGGAGTATCGGCAGCGTCTCCTCCCGGTACGGCCGGCCGTCCGCGTATCCGAGCTGGCCGAGCACGTCCATCGCGACGAGCCGCAGCTCCAGGTCGGCGGACTTCGCGGCCCGCGCCACGGCGAGGAAGGTCTCGGCGTCCGCGCGGCGCTGCAGTTTCAGGATCGGCTGCCGGCGCCGTTCGTCCTCCGGGTCCGCGCACGCGGCGGCCTCGCCGAGCAGCCGGGCCGGATCAACGTATCCGGGTTCGAACTTACGCATGCCGCCAGGATAGTTCTCCACAATTATCTTGACGTCGAGATTGTTTACGTGAAGACTGCCTAGGGTGGATCACACGGGGCTGCTCAGACGACTACGGAACCCGCCCGGCGGACGCGATGCGCGGATCATGCTCGGCGCGCAGTTCCTGGACCGCACCGGAACCGGCGTATGGAGCGCCGCCGAGGTGCTGTACTTCACCGTCGTGGCCCGGCTCGACGCGCGCAGCATCGGCCTGCTCATCGGCATCGGCGCCGCGGCCGGGATCCTCGGCTCGCCGGTCGCCGGACGGCTCGCCGCGCGCCACTCCGTCCGCGCGCTGCTGATCGGCTGTCACCTGCTGCGCCTCGTCGCACTCTGCGCGATGCTCGCCTCGACGCGATTCGCCGTCCTGCTGCCCGCCGTCGCGCTCGCCTTCTTCGGCGACCGCTCCGCGAAGACCCTCGAGATGCTCTTCGCCGCCGACGTCGCCGGACCGGAACGCACCACGTACCAAGCGCTTTTCCGCAGCGTGGCCAATACCGGATTCGCCATCGGCGCCGGAATCGCGGCCATCGGACTCGCCTTCGGCACCCGCGACGCGTACCGCACGCTGATCCTGCTCGACGCGTTCTCGTTCGTCGTCTGCGCGCTCCTGGTACGCAGAATCCGCAAGACGTCGGGAGCACCGGCACGTGCCACGTCGCAGACCGATGACGCGGCGCCGATCGCCAACCCGTGGCGCGATCCCGGCTACCTGACCTTCGTGTTCCTCGACATCTTCATGACCACCGACGACGCGATCCTCAGCGTGGGCCTGCCGCTCTGGCTCATCACGCGCACCTCGGCGCCGCACGCGCTCGTCCCCGCGTTCCTCGCGCTCAACACAGCGCTCGTCGTCACCTTGCAGATGCGGATATCCGCCGCCACCAAGACTCCGCGCCACGCCACGACGGCCGTCGCCTGCTACGGCCTGATCATCTTCGCGTGCTGCGGCTGCATCGCCCTCGCACCCGAATTCGGGACCGTACTCGCCGCGCTGACGCTGCTGGTCGCGACCGGTCTGCAGACGCTCGCCGAACTCATGCGATCCGTCAGTTCCTGGGAACTGGCCGTGGCATTGGCACCGGACGAGGCCAGACCCGCGTACCTCGGCGTCGCCGGAATGTCGCAGTCCATTCAGAAGTCCGCCGGGCCGCTGCTGCTGACGAGCGTGGTCATGGTCGCGGGCCCGGTCGGCTGGATCGCACTCGGCGGCACCATCGCAGGACTCTCCTTTCTGCAACGCCGCTCCTGCCTGCGCAAGCTCGACAGGCGCACGCCGAGGGAATCACTCCCCGCAATCGCATGAACATCAAGTGCAGACGCGGCGGCCTAACCTGTGCTTAACTCTTCGCCTCACCACCTGCACCATCGCACCATCGCACAGTGACAATGTCGTAACTGTTTGTGGGCACATGGGGATGGACAAAAGTGGCCAGTGTCGAATTCGTGGAGGCAACACACACATACCCGGGAACGCGGACGCCCGCCGTGCACAAGCTCGACCTGACGGTGGAATCAGGCGAGTTCATGGTCCTGCTCGGGGCCAGCGGCAGCGGGAAGACGACCGCCCTGCGCATGCTCGCCGGACTGGAGACGGTGGACTCCGGCTCGGTGTACATCGACGGACGGGACGTCAGCGACCTCGAACCCGGTGAGCGGGACATCGCGATGGTCTTCCAGAGCTACGCGCTCTATCCGCAGATGACCGTCGCCCAGAACCTCGGGTTCCGCATGACGATCATGGGCACGCCGCACTCGGCCGTCGCCCGCCGGGTGCGCCGGATGGCGTCCCAACTGGACCTGACGCCGACGCTGGAGCGGCTGCCGCGCACTCTCTCCGGCGGCGAGCAGCAGCGCGTGGCGATGGGCCGCGCCATGATGCGCGAACCGCAGGTCTACCTGATGGACGAGCCGCTCGGCGCCCTCGACGCCAAGCTGCGGGCCGAGGTGCGCGCGCAGATCTCCAAGCTGCAGCGGCGGCTCGGCACCACGATGCTCTACGTGACGCACGATCAGATCGAGGCGATGACGATGGGCGACCGCATCGCCGTGCTCAAGGACGGCGTGCTGCTGCAGTGCGACGCCCCGCGCGTGCTCTACGAGAACCCGGCCAACGCGTACGTCGCGGCCTTCGTCGGCTCCCCGCCGATGAACCTGCTCAGCGCACGCGTCGAACACACCTGGGCGCTGCTCGGCGATGTGGACGTCGTGGAACTCCCGCTCGGCCGCGCGCTCGTGGAACAGCTGCGGCAGCCCGAGGTCACCATCGGCTTCCGCCCGGACAAGGTCAAGCTCGCGCCGCCCGGCACCGGCCTGTTCGCGCACGTCGAGGCGATCGAGAACCTCGGCTACGTCTCCTACGCGCACTGCACCGCGGGCCTCGGCGAACGCCGCCGGGACGTGATCGTGCGCTGCGAACCCGGCATGGCCCCGCGACCCGGGACCGCCGTCGGACTCTCCCTCGACCCGGCGGAGATCCACTACTTCGAGCCCAGCAGCGGACGCCGGCTGCACGCCGTCCGCTGAGGAGGGATCAGGCAGCGGATCCTCAGACGCCCGGCGGCACCGACCAGTCCGCGCCGAACCAGTTCTCGATCAGCTTGCGGGCGATGGAGATCCGGCCGGACGGGATCACGTCCCCGGACTCGATCGCGGCGGCGAGCTCGGCGCGGCTGAACCAGCGCACCTCCTGCAGCTCGTCGCCGTCCGCGCGCACCCGCTCCGGATCGTCCACCGTGGCCCGGAAGCCGAGCATCAGGCTGCACGGGAACGGCCAGGGCTGCGAGCCGAGGTACTCGACGTTGGTGACCGTGAGCCCGGCCTCCTCCTGCACCTCGCGGGCCACCGCGCCCTCGAGCGACTCGCCCGGCTCGACGAAGCCGGCCAGCACCGAGTAGCGGTTCGCGTCCCAGGCCGACTGGCGGCCGAGCAGCAGCCGGTCCTCCGGGTCGGTCACGGCCATGATCACGGCGGCGTCGGTGCGCGGGTAGTGCTCGGTGCCGCACTGCGAGCAGCGGCGCACGTGCCCGGCCGCGGCGACCTGGAGCGCGTGGCCGCAGCGCGGGCAGTAACGGTGGCTGCGGTGCCAGTACTCCAGCGCGACGGCGTGCGTCAGCAGGCCCGCGTCCCGGTCCGAGAGCAGCATGCCGACCTCGCGCAACGAGGCCGAGCGGGCGTCCGCGTCCTGCCGGCCCGGCAGCGACTCGGCCGGCACCGCGAAGAAGGCGCGGCCCTCGTCGTCGCGGCCGAGGAAGAGGCGGTCCCCCTCCGGCGCGTCCAGCGAGGCGAGCAGCACCAGCCGGGCCAGCGGCGCGTCCGGATTGCCCTGCGCCACCGGATCGAGCTCGTCCAGCACCAGCGCCCGGCCCTCGCTGACCACCAGCACCCGGGTGTCCGGGTTCGACCACGCGGCCGCCAGCGCGGGCTCGTCCAGCCGGAGCTCCGCCTGCCGGTCCACCGCGGTTCTGGCCAGCGTGAGACGGCCGAGCGGTCCGGTCAGCTCGTCCCTGGGGTCCGCCATCGGACCGCCACCCCCTGCTCTCTCCATGCGTCAAGTGTGTCATCACGGGCCGCGACCACGATCTGGATCAACGGCCCGTGACGACTAACTCCCGGGAACCGGTGATTGTTCCCGAGCACTCCGATTACGGTGCCTCTGTCTACTTTCCGAGCCCGGACGCGGCCAGGTCCTCCCACAGGTACGCCGCGGCCTCGGCGCCCTTGAGCAGCAGGTCCAGGTCGACCTTCTCGTTCGGCCCGTGCCAGCCGTCGTCCGGCAGCGAGATGCCGAGGAAGACCACCGGCGCGCCGAGCACGTCCTGCAGGTCGGCCTCCGGTCCGGAACCGCCCTCGCGGGTGTAGAGGATCTCCCGCGGCTCGGCCGGATCGGCGGCGAAGGCCCGGCCCAGCGCGCGGCTGACCGACTGCAGCGCCGGGTGGTCCAGCGGCGTCAGGCACGGCCGCACGCCCTCGCCCTCGAAGTGCACCGCCGCCGTGATCCCGGCCGGGACCCGCTCGCTGAGCCAGGCCTCGAACGCCTTCGCGACCGCGCCCGGCTCCTGCCCGGCGACCAGCCGGAAGGACAGCTTCGCGTGCGCCTCGGAGGGCACGATCGTCTTCGAGCCGGGGCCGGTGTGCCCGCCGTAGATCCCGTTGATCTCCGCGGTCGGCCGGGCCCAGACCCGCTCCAGCGTGGAGAACCCGGCCTCGCCGACCGGCGCCGAGGACTTCGCGTTGCCCAGCCAGGTGTTCTCGTCGAACGGCAGCTTCGCGATCAGCGCGCGGTCCGTGTCGGAGAGCTCGACGATGCCGTCGTAGAACCCGGGGATCGTCACGTGCCGGTCGGCGTCGTGCAGCCCGGCGAGCACCCGCACCAGCTCGGTGATCGGGTTCGCGATCGCGCCGCCGAAGGAGCCCGAGTGCACGTCGCCGGTCGGCCCGGTGAAGTCCACCTGCGCGGCGATCAGGCCCCGCATGCCGGTGCACGAGGTCGGGGTGTCCTTGGCCCACATGCCGGTGTCCGAGACCACGACCACGTCGCAGGCCAGCTCGTCGGCGTGCGCGCGCAGCAGCTCCGCGAAGTTCGGCGAGCCGCTCTCCTCCTCGCCCTCCACGATCAACTTCAGGTTCACCGCCGGGGCGGTCCGGCCGGTCGCGGCCAGGTGCGCCCGCAGGCCGAGCGTGTGGAAGAAGACCTGCCCCTTGTCGTCCGCGGCGCCGCGCGCGTACAGCTTCCCGTCGCGCTCGGTCGGCTCGAACGGCCCGGTCCGCCACAGCTCCAGCGGCGTCACCGGCTGCACGTCGTGGTGCCCGTACACGGCCACGGTCGGCGCCGACGCGTCACCCGAAGGCCACTCGGCGAACACGGCGGGCAGCCCGCGCCCGCCCGCCGTCTCCCACACCTCGACGGTCGGGAAGCCGACCGCCCGCAGCTTCGCGGCCAGCCACTCGGCACTGGCCCGCACGTCCGCGACCCGGTCGGGGTCGCCGGAGATGGACGGGATGCGCAGCCAGTCCTTCAGTTCGGTGAAGAACTCGGCCGCGTTGCCCTCTACGTATTCCCGGATCTCTGCCATAGGCGCCAAGGGTAACGGAGGCGCACGGCCCTTACTGGCGGTACGTCGCGAGGAAGCGCGCGAGCCCGTCCACGGCCGCCTCCAGGTCCTTGACGTGCGGCAGCGTGACGATCCTGAAGTGGTCCGGCTCCGGCCAGTTGAACGCCGTGCCGTGCATGACCAGCGTCTTCTCGGCGTTCAGCAGGTCCATCACGAACCGCTCGTCGTCCGAGATGTTGTAGATCTTCGGGTCGAGCCGCGGGAAGGCGTAGATGGCCCCCATCGGCTTCGTACACGAGACGCCCGGGATCTCGTTCAGCATCTGCCAGGTCAGGTCCCGCTGCTCGTACAGCCGGCCGCCCGGCTCGACCAGCACGTCGATCGACTGGAAGCCGCCCAGCGCCGCCTGGATCGCGTGCTGCACCGGCACGTTCGGCCCGAGCCGGAGGTTAGCCAGGATCTCCAGCCCGTCCAGGAAGTCCTTGGCGTGCTCCTTCGGGCCGGTGATGACCATCCAGCCCATCCGGTATCCGGCGGACCGGTAGATCTTCGAGAGCCCGTTGAACGTGATGCAGACCAGATCCGGGCAGGCCAGCGCCGTGGGACGATGCGTGGCCCCGTCATAGAGGATCTTGTCGTAGATCTCGTCCGACAGCACCATCAGCTGGTGCCGCCGCGCCACCTCGACCAGCGCGTCGATCACCTCGGGCGAGTACACCGCGCCCGTCGGATTGTTCGGATTGATGATCACGATCGCCTTGGTGCGATCCGTCACCTTCGACTCGATGTCCGCGATATCCGGTGCCCACCCCGCCTGCTCATCACAGCGGTAATGCACCGGCTTACCCCCGGCCAGCGCCGTGGCACCGGTCCAGAGCGGATAGTCCGGCGCCGGAATCAGCACCTCGTCGTTCAGATCGATCAAGCCGTTCAGAACCATCGAGATCAGCTCGGAAACCCCGTTGCCGATGTAGATGTCCTCGATGTCCACGATCGGCAGCCCGCGCGTCTGGTAGGCCTGCGCGACTGCCCGCCGCGCCGACGGCAGCCCCTTCGAATCCCCGTACCCGTGCGAGCCCGGCAGGTTCCGGATGATGTCCTGGATCAGCTCGTCGGGCGCCTCGAAGCCGAACGGAGCCGGGTTGCCGATGTTCAGCTTGAGGATCGAGTGCCCCTCGGCCTCGAGCTCCTTAGCTCGCCGCAGCACCGGTCCGCGCAGGTCGTACTGCACGTCGGACAGCTTCCGCGACTGCTTGAACTCCATCGGACACCCTTCGATAGGCCGTCTGGGCACGTGGGTCGTTTCTATCAGTTATGTCGCGATCCGCGCACCGGCATTCCAGACTGTAAGCAGCCCCCGGGTGGCCCAGAGGTGGCCGCAGCCGATCGGAACCCACCAACTGCAGGATGGGTGGTGGCGCTCAGTCCGTCGGGCGGGCGCGGAGGTCTTCTACCAGGCGGAAGCGTTGGGCTACTACGAGGGTGGAGTCGTCGACGGTGAAAGTAGGGTTGGCGATGGCGTCGCGGTATTGGGGGCTGTGCCAGTAGGCCTCGTGGTCCTGGCGCCAGGCGGCGAGGGTGGGGAAGCCTTCGCCTTCGTCTAGGGCGTGCTGGAGGTCGATGTCGGCGAGGGGGACGGTGCGGATGTCGGTGAGCTCGATGACGGCTACGGGGCGGGCCTCGGAGTCGATGACCACGGAGCGGGTGCCGGGGGTGGGGAGGGGCTCGGCGTCCAGGTCGTATTCGAGGCGGAGGCAGCTGGTGGTGGTCTTGGCGCCGGTGAGGATGGCGGCTACGAGGCGGTCGCGGAGGGCGCCGGGGAAGGCGAACTCGGCGGTGGGGAGCTGGGCGTATTCGTCGGGGAGCACGCTCGCACTGTAGAGGTCCGGGCGCGCGGCGGCTTGAGGATTTAGGGTCGGGGCATGGCGAGCTTGCATGGGCACGGGCATCATCACGCTGGGCATGGGCACGGACATTCGCACGGGGGTGCGGGTGGCGGCGATGCGGGGATGGCGGAGCTGCTCGAGCTGTACGGGGAGGTGCTGGCGGACTTTCTCGGCTCGATGACGGCGTGGGTGGCGGAGCGGGCGGGGGCGCTGTTCTCGGGGCGGATTCTGGATCTGGGGTGTGGGACGGGGACGGGGACGTTCGCTCTGCTGCGGCAGTCGGCGGACGCCTCGGTGGTGGCCGTGGACGGGTCGGACTACATGCTGGGGCAGTTGCAGGCGAAGGCTCGGCAGTTCGGCGTGGAGAAGCGGATCTCGGTGGTGCAGGCGGATCTGGACGGGGAGTGGCCGGACTTCGGGGCGGTGGACGTCGTGTGGACGTCGGCGTTCATGCATCACCTCGCGGATCCGGACGCGGCGCTGCGGAAGCTCTTCGCGGCGGTGCGGCCCGGCGGGCTGGTCGCGGTGATCGAGATGACCGGGTTCCCGCGCTTCCTGCCGGAGTCGTTGGGCGACGGGCTGGAGGCGCGTTGCCAGGCGGTCGTCGACGAGATGACTGCGGAGCAGATGCCGCACATGGGCGACGACTGGGGCGCGCGGCTGACGGACGCGGGGTTCGTGGTCGAGGAGGAGCGGGCGTTCGAGGCCGAGCTCGGTTCGCCGCTGCCGGACCGGGCGAAGCGGTATGCGCAGGTCTCGCTGGGCCGGACGCGTGAGCGGGTGGCGGGGCGTCTGAGCGCGCAGGACCTGGCGATGCTGGACGGGCTGCTGAACATCGACAGTGACGAGAGTCTGATGCGGCGGGATGATCTGCGGCTGCGGGCCAGCCGGATCGGGTGGGCGGCGCGGCGGCCGTAGCCGGGGATTTAACCGGTGGCGCGGGGATATTCGGGCTCGGAGGATGGGGGCATGACTGAAGCTCGCGCGGACATGTTCATCGACCCCGAATCCGATCCCCGTACCGATCCGCCGCCTCGCGAGGATGAGCGTGCGACGCTGGTCGGGTTCCTGCGCTGGCAGCGGGAGACGCTGGAGCTCAAGTGCGCGGATCTGACTCCTGAGCAGTTGGCGCGGCGCGCGGTGGAGCCGTCCACGATGTCGCTGCTGGGGCTGGTCCGGCACATGGCGGACGTGGAGCACGGCTGGTTCCGGCGTGGAATGGCCGGGGACCGGGAGGCGACGCCGCGCTTCTCCACGAAGGCGGAGCCGGATGCGGACTTCGACGGCGCCGTGGCGGACGCGGAGTGCGTGGCGGAGGCGTGGCGGGCGTGGCGTGAGGAGGTCGCGTTCGCGGAGCGGTTCGTGGCGGACGCGCGGTCGCTTGAGATCTCGTTCGAGGACAAGTGGCGCGGGCCGATTTCACTGCGCTGGGTGCTGGTGCACATGGTCGAGGAGTACGCGCGGCACAACGGGCACGCGGATCTGCTCAGGGAGCGGATCGACGGTCGGCTCGGGCAGTGAGCAGCGCCTCCAGTTCGGCGCGGTCGGGGAGGTTCTCGGGGCGGACGACCTCGCCGGTGCGGACGTAGAGGAACGCGGCGCCGACCTTCGCCGGGGGGACGCCGGTGAGTTCGGCCCAGGCGAGGCGGTAGACGGCCAGCTGGAGGGGGTCGGCGTTCTGGCGGCGGTTGGTCTTCCAGTCGACGATCTCGTATTCGAGGGTTGAGTCATCCTCGCACCGGTAGACGGCGTCGATGCGGCCGCGGATGATCTGGCCGGCCAGGAAGAGCTGGAACGGGGCCTCGATCCGGTGCGGGCTGCGGTCGGCGTACTCGCTGCGCAGGAAGGCCTCCTTGAGCTCGGCGAGGTCCTCGCTGTCCTCGTCCTCGCCGTACAGCTCCAGGTCGGCGTCGTCGAACAGGCTCAGCTGGCCGAAGCGGTCCTCGACCCACGCGTGGAACTCCGTGCCGCGGCGGGCCTGCGGGGCCGGGGGCCTGGGCATCGGGCGGAAGAGCTGTTCGGCGAAGGCGTCGGGGTCCTTCGCGTACGCCAGCAGCTTCGTCGTCGAGAGCGAGACGGGCATGGGGATCTCGAAGCGGACCTCGTGGGCGCGGCGGAGTTCGTCGAGGAGGGCGTCGAGGTCGGCGTCCCAGCCCTCGACGAGTTTCTGCTGGCGCTGGTCGTCGATGGCGGGGTCCTCGGGCCAGTGCTCGGCGGGGAGTTGGAGCAGGCCCTTGACGGCGGCGGCCGCGGCGATGCGGGCGGTGCGGGCCTCGGAGTCGAGCGGCGCGGGCCATTCGGCTTCGGACTGCTGTTCCCGCAACGGGTTCTCGGCCTCGCCCTTCTCCGGGGTCATCGCCCACGCGTCGACCCGGCCGGCCTCGTAGTTGGCCTGCAGGTATTCGCGCAGGGCCTCGAGTGTGCCGTTCGCGCTGCGCGGGTCCTTCTGGGTCGGGCCCCAGACGTGGCCCGACACGAGCAGCAGTTCCTTGGCCCGGGTGAGCGCGACGTACTCGACGCGCTGGTCCTCGTACTCGGCGTGCTCCTTCATCAGGGCGTTGAAGCGGTTCACGTCGCGGCGGCTCGGCTCCGCGGCCAGCTCCGGCAGCCATTCGCCGTCGCCGCGCAGGTCGTGCGGGAGTTTCGCGGCGCTGGTGGTGTACTTCTCGACGCGGGCGCGGGACTCGTACTGGTGCGGGACGGCGACGACCTCCCACTCCAGGCCCTTCGCCTTGTGCATCGTCAGCAGTTTGACGGTCTTGCTCTCGGCGGGCGGCAGGTCCACGTCGAGGCCGCGCTCGTGCGCCGCGGCCGCCTTGAGGAAGGTGCGGAACGCGGTGACGGATTCCTCGCCTTCGAGGTCGGTGAATCCGCCCGCGACGCCGAGGAACGCGCCGACCGTCTCGGCGCAGCGCTGCCGGTACGCGGCCGAGCTCGCCGCGATCTCCACCTCGAGGCCGGTCTCGTGCAGGATCCGGTGCAGCACGTCCACCACCGGCTCGGACAGCGAGCGTCGCAGCCGTCTGATCTCGGTGGCGAAGCGCTCGAAGCGGGCCAGCGCGGCGTCGGAGAACTCGAGTTCGTCGCCAGGGTCGGCCATCGCGTCGGCGAGCGAGACGACATCGGTCGGGTCGGCGCCGACCAGCGCCTGGTCGAGGCCGCGCGCCTGCTCGCCGGGCAGCCGCACGATCTCGCGGGCCCGCCGGCCGAGCAGCGCCAGGTCGCGCGGGCCGATCCGCCAGCGCGGGCCGGTGAGCAGCCGTACGAGGGCGGAGTTGGCGGTCGGGTCGTCGAGCACGTCGAGCATGGCCACGAGGTCGGCGATCTCGGGCAGGTGCAGCAGCCCGGACAGGCCCACCACCTCGACGGGGACGCCGCGGCCGTGCAGTTCGGCGTAGATGTCCGGGATCTGGTTCCCGGCGCGCACCAGGACGGCGATCTGCGACCAGTCGCCGTGCACGTGGTCGTAGAGGCCCTGGATGCGCTCGCCGAGCCACTGGATCTCGTCGGGGTGGGACGGCAGGAACGCGGCCTCGGAGCGGCCGCGGTGGAATTTCTCCGCGCTGGCCCGCAGTTCGAGGACGCCCGCGTGCAGTTCGCGCAGGCCGGCCGAGCGGTCGTTGGCGAAGGTGAGCAGGCGCCCGCCGCTGCGCCGGTTCTCCGAGAGCGAGTACTGCGCCGCGTCGCCGCCGTCGGTGCGCGGGAAGTGCTTGGGGAACTGGTCGATGTTGGAGGGCGAGGCGCCGCGCCAGCCGTAGATGGACTGGCACGGGTCGCCGACCGCCGTGACCGCGTGCCCGCCGCCGAACAGCCCGGCGAGCATCCGGCGCTGCGCCACCGACGTGTCCTGATACTCGTCGAGCAGCACGACCTGGTACTTGTCCCGCTCGATCAGGCCGACCTCGGGCACCTGTTCGGCCAGCCGGGTGCCGAGCGCCATCTGGTCGCCGAAGTCGACGAAGTCCCCGCCGCGCTTGAGCTTGCGGTAGTCCTCGACGAGTGCGAGCAGTTCGGCGCGCTCCAGGGCGACCCGCGCGATGACCCAGTAGTCGGCGAATCCGCGCGGGGCCCGGCCGCGGCTGGCGGAGAGCCCGTCGGCCACGGCCTGCCGGGTGAAGCGGTCCGTCCAGTCGCGCAGCTGCTGCGGCTCCACGACGTGCTCGGCCAGTTCGGCGTCGAGGTCGATGACCTTGCGCGCGAGCGTGGCGATCGAGCCCTTGAGGAATTCGAAGGGCCCTGCCGCGCGGCGGACGGCGCGCGCGGCCAGCGTGTACCGGTTGGCGTCGGCGAGCAGCCGCGCGGAGGGTTCGAGGCCGAGGCGCAGGCCGTGCTCCTTGATCAGGCCGTCGGCGTACGCGTGGTACGTGGAGATGGTCGGCTCGCCGTCCTCGCCCTCCGGTTCGTCGGAGCTCGACGACAGGCCGAGCCGGGCCAGGCTGGACACGACGCGTTCGCGCAGCTCCCCGGCGGCCTTGTTGGTGAACGTCAGGCCCAGCACCTCGCCCGGTTCGACGGCGCCGGTGCCGACCAGCCAGACCACGCGCGCGGCCATCACGGCGGTCTTGCCGGAGCCCGCGCCCGCGACGATGACGCCGGGTTCCAGCGGCGCGGTGATGGCCGCGACCTGCTCGTCGGTGTACGGGATGCCGAGGAGTTCGCGCAGGTCGTCGGGGGTTTCCAGGGCTGGTCGCGGCGGCATCAGAGCGGCAGCTCCCGGCCCTCGGGCTGGCGCGGGCAGGCGCGGCGGAGCGAGCAGTGCTGGCAGACGTTGGGCTCCCCGGAGGCGTGGAAGCGCTCCTTGAGCACCGTCCCGGCGACCTCGGCGAGCAGCTTCGGCGCCCACTCGGCGTCCTGCTGTTCGCGCAGCGGCGGCTGGGTGCGCACGGTCGGCTCGGCCGAGTCCGCCTCGTCCCGCGGATAGACCAGTTCGGCGCCCGCGGTCTCGCCGATGCCGACGGTGTTCTCGGCGGCGAGCTGATAGACCGCCAGCTGCGCGCTGTGCTCGGCCTCCCGCGGCGTCTTCGGGGTCTTGCCGGTCTTGAAGTCCACCAGGAAGACCTGGCCCTGCGCGTTCACCTCCACCCGGTCGATGTATCCGTGCAGCCGCACGTCCACGCCGCCGACCGTCAGCATCGTGTCGAACTCGCGCTCGGCCGCGACGAACTCCCGGCCGCCGCGGTGCTGCCCGTGCCAGACCAGGAAGCGCTCCAGGGCCCGGCGCGCGGCCCGGCGCTCCTGGTCGGACTGCCAGCGCGCCTCGAAGGGCAGCCGGTCCCAGACCCGGTCGAGCCGGTCCATCAGCACGTCGATGTCGGCCGGGGTGGCGCCGGTGGCCACCTCCTCGGCGAGGGCGTGGAAGACCAGGCCGAAGCCCTGCTTGTCGGTGGACTGCTCCTGCGCGGCGGCCGGCCGCTCCAGGAACCAGCGCAGCGGGCACGCGTCGAGCGCCTCGACCGCGCTGGCCGAGAGCGGGACCGGCAGGTCGGGGCGCACGATCGGGGTCGGGTTGTCGGTGCGCTCGTAGAGGCCCCACCAGTGCTCGGGTTCGGCGTTGGACGCGAGCCGGCCGCCGTCCGGGGCCTCGGCGGCGGCGATCCGGGCGAGCCGGAGCACGGCCGCCTGCCGCAGCTCCTCGCTGACCGCGCCCGCCGGGGCCGTCGCGTACCGCCGCAGATCGGCCAGCAGCGCCGTCAGCCGCAGCGGGCGCTGCCGGGTGAATCCGGACGCGACCGGTTCGACGCCGAGTTCGTTCAGGAAGCGCGACGGGGTCTCGCCGTCCTCGCTCTCCCCGCGCACGGCGCTGACCACGAGCCGTTCCTTCGCGCGGGTGACGGCCACGTAGAACAGCCGCCGCTCCTCGGCGAGCAGCGCGGCCGTGCTCAGCGGGTCGCTGAGGCCGAGCGGGCCGAGCCGGTCGGCGTCCAGCAGCGAGCCGCGGTGCCGCAGGTCCGGCCACAGCCCCTCCTGCACCCCGGCGACGACCACGAGCCGCCACTGCAGGCCCTTGGACGCGTGCGCCGTCATCAGCTGCACGGCGCCGCCGCGTTCGGCCTTGTCGGCGAGCGTGTCGGCGGCTATGTCCTGCGCCTGCAGGCCGCTGATGAAGTCGGTCACGCCCGCGTGCCCGGTGCGCTCCTGGGCGCGGGCGGCGAGGGCGAACAGCGCGATGACCGCGTCGAGGTCGCGGTCCGCGAGCCGGCCGGCCGCGCCGCCGCGGTCCACGGCCCGGCGCAGGCGGCCCGGCCAGCGCGCGGGCTGCCGCGCGGTGCCGTTCCAGAGCACCCACAGCGCGTCCTCGACCACGCCGCCGTTCGCCAGCGTCTCGGCCGCGGCCCGCAGCACGAGCGCCAGGTCCCGCGCCGTCCCGCCGACCGCCGGTTCGATCGCCGCGAGTATCGCCGGGTCGGCGACGGCCTCGCGGATCAGCTGGTCGGCCGGGCGCGGCGGCGACGCGGGCTCGCCCTCGGGCCGGGCCCCGGCGAGCGACTCCTCGGCCCGCAGCGCACGCCCGAGCCGCCGCAGGTCGCCGCTGTCCAGACCGGCGAGCGGACCGGTCAACAGGGTGCGCGCGGTCTCGGCGGTGAGCGCGGAGGGGTCGGCAGCGCAGCGCAGCGCGAGCAGCAGCGTGGCCACGGCCGGTTCGCGGGCCAGCGGCAACTGGTCCGCGCGCACCTCGACCGGGACGTTGCCCGCGGTCAGCGCCCGGCGCAGGGCGCTGAGCTGGCTGCCGGTGCGGGCCAGCACGGCCATGTCGGCCCAGTCCACGCCGTCCTCCAGGTGGGCGCGGCGCAGCAGGTCGGCGAGCGCGGCCTGCTCGACCGGGACCGAGGGGAACGTCAGCACGCTGACCGAGCCCTCCGACGGGCCGTCCGGCGCCGCTCCGAGCTCCCGATGCTCGCGCACCTTCTCCGCGGGCAGCCGGGTGAGCGGCATCCGGCGGGCCAGCCGGCGGGAGGCGCGCAGCAGCGTCGGCCCGGAGCGGCGACTCGTTCGCAGTACGGCGATCGGCGCCGGCTCTCCCCCGTTCGTGCGGAATCGCTCGGGGAACTCCAGGATGCCGTGCAGGTCCGCGCCGCGGAACGCGTAGACCGACTGGTCCGGGTCGCCCACCACGACCAGCTCGCGGCCGTCCCCGGCGAGCGCCTCCAGCAGCCTGACCTGCGCCGGATCGGTGTCCTGGTATTCGTCCACGAAGACCACGCGGTACGCCGCGCGCAGCTGCCCGCGCACTTCGGGGGTCTCGGCGAGCAGCACCGCGCGGTGCACCAGTTCGGCGTAGTCCAGCACGCCGCGCGCGTCGGTCACGTCCAGGTACTCGCCGAAGAAGCGCGCCGCGGCCCGCCAGTCGTCCCGGTCGGCCCGCTCGGCGAACGCGCGCAGCCGGCTCGGGTCCAGGCCCTGTTCGCGGGCGCGCAGCAGCACGGCCCGCAGCTCCTCGGCGAAGCCCCGGGTGCCGAGCGCGGCGCGCAGCGCGGCCGGCCAGCGCACCTCGTCCGGCGAGCCCGCGGGGGCCTGCCAGCCGGTCGCCGCGTCGATCGTGCCGCGCACCAGCTCCCTGATGACCACGTCCTGCTCGGGGCCGGAGAGCAGCCGCAGCGGCTCGGAGAACAGCGCCGGGTCCTTGAACCGGCCGAGCAGGGCGAAGCAGAAGGAGTGGAAGGTGGTCGCGCCGGGCACGCCCACGGTCTCGCCGAGCCGGGCGCCTATCCGGTCGCGCAGCTCGGCGGCCGCGGCCCGGCTGAAGGTGAGCACGAGGATCTCCTCGGGCCGCACCGCGTCCTGCCCCGACATCCGGTCGAGCACCGCCTCGACCAGCGTCGTCGTCTTGCCCGTCCCCGGGCCCGCGAGCACCAGCAGCGGCCCGCCGCGGTGCGCCGCCACGGCGCGCTGCCCGGCGTCGAGCAGCGGCGCGCCCCCGGCCGCGGCACGGCGGACCAGGGTGTACGGCGGCGGGGCCTGGGTCACGTGACCTCCTCTCGAGAACCTATGAGAGCACAGGGGTACGACAGAAAGATCGATTTATGCCGAACCGTCCCAGCGGCACCCGGCCAGCCGCACCCGCTCGTGCTCGAGGTCGTACGGGGTGCCCTCGGACAGGTAGTTCGCCGCGGCCTGCCCGCGCAGGTTCTCCGGCAGCTGCCCCGACGCGTTGACGACCCGCCACCAGGTCACTTCGGACCCGTATCGGGCCATCACGGCACCCACCTGACGCGCCGTCCCCCGTTCCAGGAACTCCGCGATGTCGCCGTACGTCATCACCTTGGCGCTCGGGATCTGCCGGACGACGTCGAGCACGAGCGGCACCAACGCCGGCGTCTCGATCGTACGGCTGACGGAATCGGTCATCGTTTTCAACCTCCGGGTGGATGGCCCGCGCGCCGCGCCACGGCACCATGAACACGGGAAAAATACTCCGGGGGGCCACCCCGGGCTGCACAGTACCGAATATGTAGGCGACCATAGAGCGAGTCGAGCGTCGGAGGGACCGGGGTGCGGCGCGCCGACCGGGCAAGAGTCGAAAAGGACACTGTGAACGTCATGGGCACCGAGGAGCGGGACGCGGACCTGTCCGCGGCCTCGGCCGACGCGCGCGGCACGCTCCGGGACGCGGGGGAAGCGCCGGACACGCGGGACGGGGTCGGCCCGGTTGCGGTGGACGAGCCGCCCGAGCCGCGCCGGATACGGCGCCAGCCGGACCTGATGCGGCTGCTGTTCGAGTCGGTGATGATCGGCGTGGTGCTGCTGCTCGGCCGGATCGGGGTGCAGACCACCTCCGGGCTCGAGTCGGACATCCACAACGGCGTGCAGCTGGCTCCGTCCTTCCTGCTCGGCGGCGTCACCGTGCTGACCAACATCCTCACCGCGACCATCCCGGTGGGCCTGGCGGTGGAGCGGCTGGCGCGCCGGGACGGCAAACGGGTGGCGGACGCGGTCATCGCGGCCGCGCTCGCGTACGGCGTGACCAGCCTGCTGAACATCTGGATCCAGTCCTCGTTCGCGCCGCACTGGCTGCTGACCGAGCTGACCCGGCACGTGAACTCGGGCACCACCTCGCCGCTGCACATCTACATCTCCACGCTCATCGCCTTCCTGACCGTGCTCGGCTTCAACGACCGGCCGACGCTGCGCACCTTCACCTGGGTGTCCATCGGGATCTACGCGGTGGCCACGCTGATGAGCGGGGACAGCGCGCTGGTCGGGCTGATCGTGACCTTCCTGCTGGGCCGGCTGGTCGCCTTCGGCTGGCGCTACGCGTGCGGCGTGGTCAACGAGCGGCCGACCGGGCAGCTGGTCGTGCAGATGCTGGCCGACGCGGGCATCGACCCGGTCGCCTGCACCTGGCAGGGCGAGCACGACGACGTGCGCCGCTACGAGGTGCGCTGCGCGGACGGCCGGACGCTGGACGTGACCGTGCTGGACCGCGACCGGCAGGCGGTGGGCCTGATCTACCGGGTCTACCGGCGGATCCGGCTGCGCGGCCCGGCGCAGCGGCGCAACCTGTTCTCGCTGCGCCGGACGGTGGACCAGGAGGCGCTGATCTCCTACGCGCTGCGCGACGCCGGGATCCGCACGCCGAAGCTGGTGGCCGTGCGCGAGCTGAACGCGGACGCGGCGCTGCTCGCGTACGAGAGCGTGCACGCCGTGCCGCTCGCCCAGGTGCCGAAGGAGAAGTTCAGCGACGAACTGCTGGAGAAGGTCTGGCTGACGCTCAAGGAGCTGGGCCGCAACCAGATCGCGCACCGCAGGCTGGCGCTGGACTCGATCCTGGTGGACGAGCGCGGCGAGATCTGGCTGACCGAGCTGCGCAACGGCGAGGTCGCGGCGGCGGACCTGCAGCAGCTGCTGGACATCGCCGAGACGATGACCGCGCTCGCGCTCAAGGCGGGGCCGGAGCGCACCGTGCGAGTGGGCGCCCAGGTGCTCGGCGAGCAGCGGATCGGCGCGGCGCTGCCGATGCTGCAGCCGGTCGTGCTGACCCGGACCACGCGCTCGGCCGTGCGCAAGTCCAAGCACCTGCTGCAGCGGTTGCGCGAACAGATCCTGGAGCTGCGTCCGCACGCGCTGGCCGACGCCGAGCCGGTCAAGCTGGAGCGGCTGAGCCCGAAGACGCTGCTGACGGTCGCCGCCGCCTGTTTCGCGGTGTACGTGCTGCTGGTGCAACTCGCCACGGCGAACAAGCGGGGCCTGAACCTCGACTACGTGCTACACCACACCTCGCCGCCGTGGCTGCTGGTGGCGATCGCGGCCTCGGCGCTGACCTACGTCTCGGCCGCGATGGTGCTCACCGGCTTCATCCCGGAGAAGCTGCCGGTGGTGCACAACCTGCTGGTGCAGATCGCTGCGGGCTTCGTCTCGCTGGTCGCGCCCGCGGCGGTCGGCGGCGTGGCCCTCAACACCCGCTACATGCAGAAGCGCGGCATCGCGACCGGCCCGGCGGTCAGCGCGGTGGGCGCCTCGCAGGCGGTCGGCTTCGTCATCCACATCGCGCTCATCGCCACGTTCAGCTTCATCGCCGGGCAGGGCATGGGCAGGTCCGACTCGTCCACCCTGGTCATCGCGATCCTGCTGGCCATCGCGCTGCTCGTGATGATCACGATGTCGGTGCCGCCGCTGCGCCACCTGGCCAGGACCCGGCTCGGCCCGTTCTTCCAGGACGCGCTGCCGCGGCTGCTGGACGTGGCGCAGAGCCCGCGCAAGCTCTCGGTCGCGCTCGGCGGCACGATCTCGCTCTCGCTGTTCAACTCGCTGTGCCTGTGGGCCACGATCCACACCGTCTCGCCGAACAACCACATCACCTACGCGACGGCGACGGTGGTCTACCTCACCGCGCAGACCGCGGGTTCCTTCATCCCAGTCCCCTCCGGCGTGGGCACCGTCGAATTGGCGATGACGGGCGCGCTGCGGGCGGTCGGCGTGGACATCGGCACGGCCACGCTCGCGGTGCTGCTGTTCCGGCTGCTGCGCACGTACCTGCCGGCGATCCCGGGTTACCTCACCTTCACGTGGCTCACCCGCAAGGGACTGCTCTAGGAACGCGAAACGGGGCCCCCGCGGGGGCCCCGTTCCCGGTCGTCTCAGACCTAGTAGATCGGCTTGGTCGGCTCGACCTGGTTGACCCAGCCGACGATCCCGCTGCCCACGTGCACGGCGTCGGTGAACCCGGCCGCCTTCACCAGGGCCAGCACCTCGGCCGAGCGCACGCCCGACTTGCAGTGCAGCACGATCTTCTTGTCCTGCGGCAGGCCGGTCAGCGCCTGGCCCATCAGGAACTCGTTCTTCGGGATCAGCTTCGCGCCGTCGATGTGCACGATCTCCCACTCGGCGGGCTCGCGCACGTCGATGATCTCGAGGTTCTGGCCCTCGTCGATCCACTGCTTGAGGGTGCGCGGGGTGATCGTGGAGTCCTTGGCCGCCTCCTGGGCCTCCTCGGAGACCGCGCCGCAGAACGCCTCGTAGTCGATGAGCTCGGTGACCGTCGGGTTCTTGCCGCACACCGCGCACTCCGGGTCCTTGCGAACCTTGACCGAGCGGTAGTTCATCTCCAGGGCGTCGTAGATCATCAGGCGGCCGACCAGCGGCTCGCCGGTGCCGGTCAGTACCTTGATGGCCTCGGTGACCTGGATCGAGCCGATCGAGGCGCACAGCACGCCGAGCACGCCGCCCTCGGCGCAGGACGGGACCATGCCGGGGGGCGGAGGCTCCGGGTAGAGACAGCGGTAGCAGGGCCCGTACTCGGACCAGAAGACCGAGGCCTGGCCGTCGAAGCGGTAGATCGAGCCCCAGACGTACGGCTTGTTCAGCAGCACGCAGGCGTCGTTGACCAGGTAGCGGGTGGCGAAGTTGTCCGTGCCGTCGACGATGAGGTCGTACTGCGCGAACAGCTCCATCACGTTGTCCGCCTCGAGCCGCTCCTCGTGCACGTTGACCTGCACGAGGGGGTTGATCTCCTTGACGGAGTCGCGCGCGGACTCGGCCTTGGACCGGCCGATGTCGGACTGGCCGTGGATGATCTGGCGCTGCAGGTTCGACTCGTCCACGGTGTCGAACTCGACGATGCCGAGCGTGCCGACGCCGGCGGCGGCCAGGTACATCAGGGCCGGGGAGCCGAGGCCGCCCGCTCCGATGCACAGCACCTTGGCGTTCTTCAGCCGCTTCTGGCCGTCCATGGCGACGTCGGGGATGATCAGGTGGCGGGAGTAGCGGCGCACTTCCTCCACGGTCAGGCTCTCGGCCGGTTCGACCAGCGGTGGCAGCTTTACAGGCGGTGCGGACACGGCCGGCGGCCCCCTTCTCGGGTTGCGACTGACAAAGCGGCGGAAACCCGCCTTCCTTCGGCAACGATGCCACGTGCCCGCGCATTCCCGCGAGGGAGTCCGGGTGCTGGAAACCCGGCGAGCGCTACCCATGGCAGGTTACCGAGCCGTAGGATGAACGTTAACAAGCTTGCCGGACCACACAGTCCGGCGCCGCTTTGTAGCGACCACGAACTGCGAGGAGCGCCGTGACCAGCAGCGCCGAAGCCCTGCCCACCGTCGAGGGACGTGCACGCTCGATGCGGCTGCCCCGGGTGGCCCGGCGCAACCAGCTGCTCGGCGCGGCCCGCGAGGTCTTCGTGGCGCAGGGCTACCACGCCGCCGCGATGGACGACATCGCCGAGCGCGCCGGGGTCTCGAAGCCGGTGCTCTACCAGCACTTCCCGGGCAAGCTCGAGCTCTACCTCGCGCTGCTCGACCAGCAGTGCGAGATCATGGTGCAGAAGATCCGCTCGGCGCTGGACTCCACGCACGACAACAAGACGCGCGTGGCGGCGACGATGGACGCCTACTTCGACTTCGTCGAGCACGAGACCGGCGCGTTCAAGCTCGTCTTCGAGTCGGACCTGAACAACGAGCCGGCCGTGCGCGAGCGGGTGGCCGACGCGCAGCTCGAGTGCGCCCGGCTGATCAGCGAGGTCATCGCCGAGGACACCGGGCTCTCGCCCGAGGAGTCCATGCTGCTGGCCGTCGGGCTGACCGGCATCTCGCAGGTCACCGCGCGCTACTGGCTGGCCAGCGGCTCGTCGGTGTCCCGGGAGCGGGCCTCGCTGCTGATCTCGCAGCTGGCCTGGCGGGGCATCGCGAAGTTCCCGATGGGCAGCCGCGAGCCGGGGAAATAATCCCGGGGCCGCGGAACATTCCGCTTCATGCGGGAGCCAGCGGTTACGCTGGCGGTGCCTGCGATTCGTTGAGAGTGACCAACGGCGCGTACCCGTGCGCGCCGCGATGAAGGGATGAGCGTGGAGATCAAGATCGGCGTCCAGCACGCGAGCCGTGAGCTGACCGTGGAGTCCGCGCTGAGCCCCGAGGAGGTCGAGAGCGCGGTCTCGGCCGCGCTGACCGGCAAGTCGGGGCTGCTCGTGCTCGAGGACGAGAAGGGCCGCAAGATCATCGTGCCCGCCGACCGCCTCGCCTACGTGGAGATCGGCGAGCAGAGCGTCCGGCGCGTGGGCTTCGGCGCGCTCTGAGCCGTTCGCTCGGCCGCGAGGACCGTGGGATATGTCCGGATTCGGGCATATCCCACTATTTTTGACGGCACGTCGGTAAAGTGCCGCCCATGCACTGGGACCTGCTCTGGGCAGCGCTCGGCGGGCTGCTGGTCGGCCTGCTCGGCGCCTTCACCGTGCCCGGCCACCGCGGCATGGCCTGGCCGCTCGGACCGCTGCTCGGCCTCGGCGGCGCGCTCGGCGGGAACGCGCTGGCCGTGACCGTGCTCGGCCGGGATCACCTGACCGTCAACCTCGTCGTCGCGCTCGTCATCGCGGCGATCGTGGTCTTCGCCTTCGCGGCCTACCTGCGGGTCCGGACACTCGCCTGAAACGGCTCAGAGCGTCCCGAGCGCGTGCCGCAGCACGAGTGCCTCACCGGCCAGCCGCCGCTCGACCAGCTTGAGCCGGTCGGCCACCAGTTGGTCCGCGGCCGCCTCGGCCAGGCGCTCCTCGGCCCAGCGCTGCGGCTCCGGATCCAGCGGCACGCCGTACGCCTCGGCGGTCAGCTTCTGCCAGTGATACGCCCTGGCCAGCGCCTCCCACCAGTCCGCGGACCGCACCCGCCGCTCCGCCTCGTCCAGCCGCGGATCCGGCGCCTCGGGCGGCGCGGACTCGGCCAGCCTGCGGTGCGCGGCGGCCGCGGAACCCGCCGCGGCCAGCCGGTCGGCGAGGTCCCCGGCCGCCGCGCTGAGCGCGGCCCAGCGCTCGAAATCGGCCAGCGCCTGGTACCCGGCGCCGCCCGCGGCGTCGGCGGGCTGACCGAAACGTTCCTCCTCAGACTTCTGCATGTCACGCAGCGTACCCAGTCCCGGGTTTCCCGGCTGGTAACATGGTGACACCGGCGGTCCCAGGACGACCGCCGAGGCGGACCACACGATCCGCCGGATGCCCGGTCGGCGCCCCGATCGGCTCCGACCGCGCGGCTGAAACGACGTCCCTCTTCCCGACGCCCGGCGGCCACGCGAACCCCAAAACCACGGGTCCCGCGCGACCCGCACCCGGCTCGTCAACGCAGTCGGTGCGGCGCCGCCGCGAGCGAACGAAGAGGTCACGATCATCAGTACTTTGAATCCTTCCACCGAGGGCGAGCAGCCCGGCGGCTTCGCCGCGCTCGGCGTCGCCGAGCACATCGTCTCCGCGCTGGACGCGCAGGGCATCAGCAGCCCGTTCCCGATCCAGGCGTCCACCATCCCGGTCGCGCTCGGCGGCGCGGACATCATCGGGCAGGCCAAGACCGGCACCGGCAAGACCCTCGCCTTCGGCATCCCGGTGCTGCAGCGGCTCGTCGCCCCGGCCGAGGGCGAGGCGCTCGCCGCGCAGCCCGCCGCCGCGAGCGCCGAGGCGCCCGCGCCGAAGTCCTCCTCGAACCGGCGCCGCCGCGGCCGCGCCTCCGGCGGCAACCCGGGCACCAAGCTGGCCCCGGCCGGCGGCACCCCGCAGGCCCTGATCGTGGTGCCGACCCGCGAGCTGGCCGTGCAGGTCTGCTCCGACCTGACCACGGCGGGCAGCACCCGCGGCGTGCGGGTGCAGGCGCTCTACGGCGGCCGCGCCTACGAGCCGCAGGTCAAGGCGCTCAGCGAGGGCGTGGACGTGGCCGTGGCCACCCCGGGCCGACTGCTCGACCTGGTCAACCAGGGCCACCTGGTGCTCGGCCGGGTGCGCACGCTCGTGCTGGACGAGGCGGACGAGATGCTCGACCTCGGCTTCCTGCCCGACGTGGAGCGGATCATCCGGCAGCTGCCCGCGGACCGGCAGACGATGCTGTTCTCCGCGACCATGCCCGGCGCGGTCATCTCGCTGGCCCGGCAGTACATGAACCGGCCCACGCACATCCGGGCCGCCGACCCGCACGACGAGGGCGTGTCGGTCGCCAACATCAAGCAGTTCGTCTACCGCGCGCACGACCTCGACAAGATCGAGATGCTGGCGCGCATCCTGCAGGCGAACGGCCGCGGCCTGTCGATGGTCTTCGCCCGCACCAAGCGCGCCGTGGCGCGGATCACCGAGGAACTGCAGGACCGGCACTTCGCGGTCGGCGCGGTGCACGGCGACCTGGCCCAGGGCGCCCGCGAGCAGGCGCTGCGCGCGTTCCGCAACGGCAAGGTGGACGTGCTGGTGGCCACCGACGTGGCCGCGCGCGGCATCGACGTCGAGGGCGTGACCCACGTGGTCAACTACCAGTGCCCGGAGGACGAGAAGGTCTACACGCACCGGATCGGCCGCACCGGCCGGGCCGGGCGCACCGGCATCTCGGTCACGCTGGTGGACTGGGAGGACATGCCGCGCTGGGGCCTGATCAACAAGGCGCTGGGGCTGGACTACGCGGAGCCGGTGGAGCTGTACTCGACCTCGCCGCAGCTGTACGCGGACCTGGACATCCCGCAGGGCGCCAAGGGCGCGCTGCCGAAGCAGGACCGGGTGCGCGCCGGGCTCGACGCCGAGGAGCTCGAGGACCTCGGCGAGACCGGCCGGCACGGCGGCGCCCCCGGCCGCGGACGCGGCGGCCGGCGCGGAGCCGAGCCGGTCGAGCAGCAGCCGGAGCCGCGCCGCGAGCGCACCCCGCGGCAGCGGCGGCGCACCCGCGGCGGCCAGTCCTCGTCGGACGCCGTCATCGCGGTGCACACCGAGGCCGCGGCCGCGCACGGCGCCGCGCCGGTCGTGCAGAGCCAGACCGACCCCTTCCAGGCGCCGACGCTCGAGCCGGTCGCCCCGGCCGAGGACAAGCCGAAGCGGACCCGCACGCGCAGGCGCGCCGCGGAGCCGGTCGAGGCGGTCGTCGAGGCCCCGGTGACCGAGGCCCCGGCCGCGGTCGAGGAGGACAAGCCGCGTCGTACCCGGACCCGCAAGCGGGCCGCCGCCCCGGTCGAGGCGCCCGTCGCCGAGCCGGTGGCCGAGGCCGCGCCGGTCGAGGACAAGCCGGTGCGCAAGCGCGCCCCGCGCAAGACGGCCGCCGAGCCGGCCGCGGAGGTCGTCGCCGAGCCGGCCGCCGCGGAGGCTCCCGTCGCGGACAAGCCCGCGCGCACCCGGACCAGGAAGCGGGTCGTCGAGGCTCCGGCCGAGACGGTCGCCGCCGCCGAGGCCGTCGTGGCCGAGCCGGTCGCCGAGGACAAGCCGGTGCGCAAGCGCGCCCCGCGCAAGACGGCCGCGCAGCAGGCGGCCGAGCCGGTGGCCGAGGCTCCGGCCGCACAGGCGCCCGCCGCGAAGAAGACCGCGCGCAAGCGGACCACGGCGGCCCCGAAGGCGTCCGGCGGCCAGACGCGCGGCGGCAGCATCCG
The DNA here is from genome assembly GCA_035493475.1 of Actinospica sp. Lineage (GTDB taxonomy): Bacteria > Actinomycetota > Actinomycetes > Streptomycetales > Catenulisporaceae > Actinospica. The sequence continues at coordinate 2,488 of DATJIF010000034.1, read as the reverse complement.
GCTCGCGTCGGGCTCGCTGGCCGACCCGAGCCTGCCGGAGCCCGAGCCGGTGCGTCCGGCCGCGGTGAACGAGCCGGTGGAGCTCGCCGAGGCGGTCTTCACCCAGGAGCCGATCCTGCCGACCACGCAGCGCGCGCCGCGCAAGCGCTCCGCCAAGAAGTCGGTCGCCGCGCAGACCGCCCCGGCCGCGCAGATCACCTCGACCCTGCCCGGCGAGCAGTCGGCCGAGTCGGACGCGGCGGACCCGCTGAACGTCGGCCCGGTCGCGAACCGGCGGCGCACCCGGATCTGATCCAGCGACAGGGAACACGGAAGACGTACACAGAGGAGCCGCGTTGTACCTGACGCGGCCTTCGGTTGGAGGGGAGCCGCGTTGTCCACGCCGCCTTATCTGGGGCTGCCGCCGGGCACCCACCGCGTCGCGCTGTCCGTGGCGGCGGGTCCGCTCTCCGCACTGGAGGCGAATCCGCCGCGGGACGTGCCGGTGCGCGGCGAGGTGGTGTGCGTGCCCGGGTTCACCGGGTCCAAGGAGGACTTCCTGCCGCTGCTCGAACCGCTCAGCCGCGCCGGGGTGCGCGTGCTGTCGGTCGACCAGCGCGGGCAGTGCGACTCCCCCGCGCTGCCGCTGGACACGCCGTACACGCTGCGCGGATACGGCGAGGATCTGCGGGAGCTGATCGAGCAGCGGGCCGAGGCGGGCGTGCCGGTGCACCTGCTCGGGCACTCGTTCGGCGGTTACGTGGCGCGCACGGCGCTGCTCGGCGGCCCGCTGCCGCTGGCCTCGGTCACGCTGCTGGGCACCGGTCCCGGCGCCGTGCCGCGGCCCGCGGCCGACCGGGTGCGGCTGTTCCTGGCCGTCTCCAGCGTGCTGAGCCCGGTCGTGGGCAACCGCGTGTTGTTTCTGGATCGTCACCCGGATCCGGCGATCCAGGCGTTCATCCGACACCGCATCAGGGGCAACGACCGGCGCTCGCTGCGGGCGATGGCGCGCTGGCTGCTGTCCGAGCCGGACCGGGTCGACGAGCTGGCCGCGGCCCTGGTCCGGGACGGACTGCCGTGCACCGTGCTGTGCGGGGCGGACGAGACGACCTGGCCCGTCGCGGAGCAGCGCGCGATGGCCGAGCGGCTCGGCGCCCCCTTCACCGCGATCCCGGGCGGCGGGCACTCGGTGAACGTGGACCAGCCGGAACCGCTGGCCGAGGCGCTGTTGGAGTTCTGGGCGCAGTCCGCGGTGGGCGCGGACGAACCGGCGGTCTGACCCGCCGGGCCGGGCTCAGCCCTCGTCCAGTTCCACTAGAAAGGACGTCGTCTTCCCGCCGCCAGGCGCCGCGCGCACCCACCAGCTGGAGGTCAGCGCGTCCACCAGACTCAGGCCTCGATGGTGCTCGTCCTCGGGACCCGCGTCGAGCAGCATCGGCAGGTCCACGCAGCGGTCGGTCACCTCGCACAGCAGCCGGCGCGGCTCGGTGCCCGGGTTGTGCTGCAGCTCGCGCGGCCCGTAGACGAGCCGGGCGTGCACGGTGATCGGGCCGGCCCCGTGCAGCACGGAGTTGGTCACCAGCTCGCTGAACGCGACCAGCGCGCCGTACGCCTGGTCCTCCTTGCCGGGGCACTGGGCGTCGAGCCAGCCCTCCAGCCAGATCCGGGCCAGCCGGGCGTGCACCGGCAGGGCGGGGAACGTCCACCAGACTCCGTCGGCCGGAGCCGGAGCCGTGTCAGCCTCCGTATCGGCTGGTGGCGCTTCGTGCATCATGGTGCGCATCGCAGACCACAACCTCTCGGTCCCGCGGTCTGACGGTCCGCCTCGTTCGCGGCGCGTCATCCGTTGTCTTACTTGAGACTAGGCCGTGCGGAGGCGATTGCGGATGCACTTTGCATCTATGCAACACTTTCGAGCTACGGAAAGTCCCCTTCGCGTCCGCTTTCCGTGATAAACGCAGGTCCCCTCGACTCCAGATCAGGAGTCGAGGGGACCTGAAACGTCGTCACACCCAGCGCGCGCGCTCCGGATCGAGCGCCCCCGCGGTCGGACGTCAGACCTGGTCGGCCTTCTCGAGCGCGGTGCAGCAGGTGTCGGTGATCAGCCGGGTCACGTTGTAGGGGTCGCAGTTGGCGTTCGGGCGACGGTCCTCGAGGTAGCCCTTCTGGTCCACCTCGACCTGCCACGGGATGCGCACCGAGGCGCCGCGGTTCGACACGCCGTAGCTGTACTCGTTCCACGGGGCGGTCTCGTGCAGGCCGGTGAGCCGGTCCTGGATGCCGTCGCCGTAGCCGGCGACGTGCTCGAGCGGCTTGCCCTCGGCGCCCAGCGACTCCGCGGCGGTGATGATCGGCTCGTAGCCCTCGCGCATGGCCTTGGTGGAGAAGTTGGTGTGCGCGCCCGCGCCGTTCCAGTCGCCCTTCACCGGCTTGGCGCCGAAGCTGACGGTGACGCCGTAGTCCTCGGCGACGCGGTGCAGCAGCCAGCGCGCGATCCACAGGTGGTCGG
>DATJIF010000033.1:0-2370 GCA_035493475.1 Actinospica sp. | reverse complement strand
ATGTGCACCACCCGGATGATGACCGGGGTGGGGCGGCCGCAGTTCTCCGCGGTCCTCGAGTGCTCCGCCGCGGCGGCGGACCTGGGCGCGCACGTCTGGGCGGACGGCGGGGTACGGCACCCGCGCGACGTCGCCCTCGCGCTCGCCGCCGGGGCATCCTCGGTCATGATCGGGTCCTGGTTCGCCGGCACCTACGAGTCGCCGGGCGACACGTTCCGCGACCCGAGCGGGAAGCTGTACAAGGAGAGCTTCGGCATGGCGTCGGCGCGCGCGGTGCGCGGCCGCACGGGGTCCGACACCGCCTACGAGCGGGCCCGCAAGGCGCTGTTCGAAGAAGGGATCTCCTCCGCGCGGATGTACCTGGACCAGGCACGGCCCGGGGTGGAGGACCTGCTCGACATGATCATCGCAGGCGTCCGGTCCTCGTGCACGTACGCAGGTGCGTCGGACCTGCCGTCGTTCGCCGAGCGCGCTGTCGTCGGCGTGCAGAGCGCTTCCGGTTACACGGAGGGCATGCCCGTCCCGACCAGCTGGTAAGGCAGTTAGCTCGCCGTCTGCTTTTCCTGGTGGAAGGCGGCGGAGGACTTGTCGGCCCAAGTCGCGATGCGGTCGACGAGGGCGGGGTCGGTGTGCCGCTCAGCGTGGCCGAACCCGGGGATCATCCACAGCTCCTTGGGCTCCTTGGCGGCGTCGTAGAGCTGCTGGCCGTGGTCGGGCGGGAAGTAGATGTCCTGGTCGCCGTGGACGATCAGGACCGGCACCGGCGCGATGCGGGCCGCCGCCTCGGCGGGCGGCAGCGGGTCGGGGCTGGGCCAGCCGTCCGGCGAGATCCTGGTGTTCAGCATGTACTTGCTGAACGTGCGGCCGAGGCGCCGCTCCGCCGCCAGGTGGACGCGGCGCATCGCCACGGTGCCCCGGTAGAACCAGCGGCCGGGGCCGCTGACCGAGATGACCGCGTCCACGCCGCCGCGCAGCGCCGCGTGCCGGAGCACCACGGACCCGCCCATCGAGAAGCCGATCGTCGCGACGCGCTGGTAGCCGAGCTCGCGCGCGTACCTGACGGCCACGTCGAGGTCGTCGATCTCCTTGTCGCCGAGGGTGGACAGGCCGCCGGACCGGCCGTGGCCGCGGCAGTCGAAGGTGACCACGCCGGCGGCGCCGTTGAACCACTGCACCAGCCGCCAGGTCATCGGGCGCTGCCAGGACATCGTGAACCCGTGCACGATGACGAATGCCAGATCCCGCTCTTCTGGCCGCTCCTGCGGCGGCAGGTGCACGGCGTCGATCGGGACGCCGTCCTCGGTGACCAGCGTGACGGTCATGACGACGGGATTCACTTTGCTCCATCCTGGCGTGCCGCGCCGCCCGGCAGACCCACGCTAGGCTCTGGTTCCGCTCAGGGCCTAGCTGGGTCCGTCAGGGGACAGCCATAACGTAGGCGCGCTCCCCGGCTGGTGTTAGCCAGGGATCCAGCCGGCGCCAAGCGACGCTGCTGCGGCTTCCTGCTCGCCGTCCGGCTGCCAGCAACGCTGGTCTTATGCGGACTGCGCAGGCCTTCGGGCTCGCGCCCCGTTCCCGCCCGCCCGGCGGTACCCAACGCACCTGATGCTACAGCACCGCCCCCGGCGGAGAAGACGAAGGGCCGCGGTCTCCCCGAACAGGTTTTGGGAGACCGCGGCCCGCTCTCGCTGCGGCCGCAACGCAGCGCGAGTTGTGAGGCTACTGCTTGCCGGAGACCGGCTCTTCCGTGGTCGGCGATGCCTCCGCCTCGGCAGTGACGCTGAGCCTGGTCGAGAGGACCTCCTCCTGCGGGTACGCCTCTTCGCCGTGCACCGCGACGTCGCCGACCTCAAGCTCGGCGTCGGAGAAGCGCAGCTTGATCCGGAAGACGTACTTGATAATCATCCAGATGACGAACGTGACCGCGCCGTCCCAGACGATGATCGTCAGCGCCGCGAGGAACTGGACGAGGATCTGGTGCGGGTGGTGCCCCCAGAACCAGCCCGCGCCGGCGAATGCGGCGCCTCCTGGTGCGGCCGGGTACTCCAGGACGTTCGGGTCGGCCAGGAAGCCCACCATGAGGCCGCCGAGGAGGCCGGCGATGCCGTGGGTGTAGACGACGCCGAGCGCGTCATCGACCTTGTTGAACGGCCAGACGTACTTCGGCAGCGTGTACCAGGCGACCCAGACCACCGCCGAGGCCACCAGGCCGATGATGATCGCACCAAGGCCGTTGACGAAGCCCGCGGCCGGGGTGATGCCGACCAGGCCGCAGATCATGCCGTTGAGGCCGCCGAGGAAGGTCGGCTTCTTGTCCGAGCCGATGAACATGTCCATGAGGATCCAGGTCATCATGGCCACGGCGGTCGC
>DATJIF010000032.1:0-3400 GCA_035493475.1 Actinospica sp. | reverse complement strand
TGTTTGCGGCCCCGGCGGGTTCCTGGTCGCCTTCGGCGCCAGGCGAGGAGAGCACCCCAACCGGACCCCACCCCAGACAACAGGACAACCGCAGCCGGGCAGTGTTGTTGGGTGCTGTCCGAGCCGGCCCGCCGGAGGCGCCGTTGATCTTGCCTTTCAGATTGAAACCGCAGGCGGGGCTGCTACGCAACGGGTGGGAGGGTGGGCAAGCGCAAACCACGGAGCGGCGCGAAGCGACGCACCCGCAGCCGTCCCACTCAAAGCGCCATGGTCCAGGCGGCGTGGGTGTCTACGGGTTCGAAGCCTAGGCGGCGGTTCACGGCGAGTATCCGGGTGTTGGAGACGGCGTTGTAGGTGTCTAGGACGCGCAGGTTCGGTTCGGCGTGGAGGAGTTCGCTGACCAGGTAGGCCTTGACGCGGATCGCGAGGCCTCTGCTGCGGTATTCGGGGACGACGACGGTTTCGTTCTGCTCGCCGCGTACGCCGTCTGCGGTGTGGGCGGTGGACAGTGCGGCCATGCGGCCGGTTGCCGGGTCCAGTAGGCAGGCGGTGTATTCGCGTAGGCCTGCGGACCATGCGGCGCGTTCGCGGTGGCGTACTTCGGCCTCGGTGAAGGGGGTGACGGCCGGGTCGTCGGGGTCGGCGTGCAGGGAGTCCAGGGTCTCGATCAGGGCGTCGAGCAGGTATTCGGGGCAGGCGCCGGCCCAGCGCATCGGTAGCAGTTGGCCTGCGGTGCCGTTGCGTTGCTCGGGGAGTACGGCGGCCAGCTTGGCGTGTAGTGCGGCCGAGTTCAGGTCCAGTCGGGAGCGCAGGTCGCAGCCGCCTACGGTCAGGCCCCAGCTGCGGGCGAAGCCGTCGGTGGCGGCGTTGCGGGGGCCGTCTAGTACCAGGCGTCCCCGGCCGTTCGCCTTCGCGGAGGCGGCTAGGGCGCCGACCAGGGCGGATCCGACGCCGTGGCGGCGTGCGGCCGGGTGGACGGTCAGGGCGCCGTGGGCCAGTTCGTGGTGGAACGCGCTGTAGACGCCGAGCCGCGCGAAGCCGAGCAGCCGGCCGTAGTGGTCGTGCGCCAGGTGCACGAAGCGTCTACCGCGGTACGGCGGGGCCAGCAGCGAGCGCAGTTCGGCGCGGCTGGCGGGCGGGTCGCCGGGCCGGTCGGCGAGATCGGCGGCGTTCTGGCAGACCTGGATCTGCGCCAGCAGCTCGGCCGGGACCTCCTCGTCCGGGCCGCCGCCGCAGTTCGCGGTCTGCACCCGGGTCAACCGCCAGGACCGCAGGGCCGGGCCACTCGCGGGGGCGAACAGGGTGCGCACGGGATCAATCACACCGCGTTCCGGCGGCGTACGGCGGCAGACTCGCGGAATTTCCCCCCGCGTTCGCCCGATCCGGCTCTTCGGGGGCGTCTGCTAGAGTGAATCCCACTATGCACGGACGGCGGCTTCTTATCTGCCGCGGCGAGGGTCTGTAACCATCCAGACCGGCACCCTCGTCGCGGAGTCGGTGCTGCGCTTTTTCGGCCTCGAAGCACTCGTAGTCCCGCCGGTCTCCCTCCCCGTACCGCCCGGATGGAGATCCCAGAAATCATGACCGTGCACACCCCCGCCGTACCGAACGCCGGCCAGTACGACGTGGTGGCCGCGCAGCGGCCGAGCAGGATGCCGATCCACAAGTACACCGCCTTCGCGCCGATCGACCTGCCCGACCGCACCTGGCCCGCGAAGGTGATCGACGCCCCGCCGCGCTGGTGCGCCGTGGACCTGCGCGACGGCAACCAGGCGCTGATCGACCCGATGAGCCCGGCCCGCAAGCTGAAGATGTTCGAGCTGCTGGTCGCCATGGGCTACAAGGAGATCGAGGTCGGCTTCCCGGCCGCCTCGCAGACCGACTTCGACTTCGTGCGGCAGATCATCGAAGAGGGCCGCATTCCCGATGACGTCGTGATCCAGGTGTTGACTCAGGCTCGCGAGCACCTGATCGAGCGCACCTTCGAGGCCGTCGCCGGGGCCAAGCAGGCGATCGTGCACCTCTACAACTCCACCTCGACGCTGCAGCGGCGCGTCGTGTTCGAGGAGGACAAGGCCGGGATCAAGCAGATCGCGGTCAACGGCGCGCAGCTGTGCAGGAAGTTCGCGGATCAGTACCCGGAGACCGAGATCTACTTCGAGTACTCCCCCGAGTCGTACACCGGCACCGAGCTGGAGTTCGCCGTCGAGGTCTGCGACGCGGTGAACGACGTGTGGAAGCCGACTCCCGAGCGCAAGGTGATCATCAACCTGCCCGCGACGGTCGAGATGGCCACCCCGAACGTGTACGCCGACTCGATCGAGTGGATGCACCGGAACCTGAAGTACCGGGACGGCGTCGTGCTCTCGCTGCACCCGCACAACGACCGCGGCACCGCCGTGGCCGCCGCCGAGCTGGGCTACATGGCGGGCGCGGACCGGATCGAGGGCTGCCTGTTCGGCAACGGCGAGCGCACCGGCAACGTCTGCCTGGTCACCCTGGGCCTGAACCTGTTCTCGCAGGGCATCGACCCGCGCATCGACTTCTCCGACATCGACGAGATCCGGCGCACCGTCGAGTACTGCAACCAGCTGCCGGTGCACCCGCGCCACCCGTACGGCGGCGACCTGGTCTACACCGCGTTCTCCGGCTCGCACCAGGACGCGATCAAGAAGGGCTTCGAGCACCTGGAGCGGGACGCGAAGGCCGCGGGCGTGACCGTGGACGAGATCCCGTGGGCGGTGCCGTACCTGCCGATCGACCCGAAGGACGTCGGCCGCACCTACGAGGCGGTGATCCGGGTCAACTCGCAGTCCGGCAAGGGCGGCGTGGCCTACGTGCTGAAGAACGACCACCAGCTGGACCTGCCGCGCCGGCTGCAGATCGAGTTCTCCGGCATCATCCAGGCGAAGACGGACGCGGAGGGCGGCGAGGTCTCCCCGGAGGCGATCTGGTCGGTGTTCGCCAACGAGTACCTGCCGACGCCGGACGAGCCGTGGGGCCGCTTCCAGCTCGCCGGGTACCGCTCGGACTCGACGCTCGACGGCAAGGACGCGATGAGCGTGGACGTCGTCGTCGACGGCACCCCGACCACCGTGGTGTCCGCGGGCAACGGCCCGATCGACGCGTTCGTCAATGCCCTGACGCAGCAGCTCGAGGTGGACCTGCGCTTCCTGGACTACGCCGAGCACGCCCTCTCCGCCGGCGGGGACGCCAGCGCCGCCGCGTACGTCGAGTGCGCGGTCAACGGGAAGGTGCTGTGGGGCGTCGGCGTGGACGCGAACATCGTCACCGCCTCGCTCAAGGCCGTGGTCTCGGCCGTGAACCGCGCGCTGCGTTGATTTAGTAATACCATTCGGCCGTCGACGGCGGTGGCGGGCACCTCGTGGGTGCCCGCCAC
>DATJIF010000031.1:0-2828 GCA_035493475.1 Actinospica sp. | reverse complement strand
GCCTTGCGCGGGTCCTTGTCGATCAGGTCGCCGTACTTGACGGAGCGCAGACCGCCCGGGTAACCGGAGTGCCGGTAGGCGAGCTTGTCCTCGCGCTTGTTCCCGGACAGGTGGACCTTCTCCGCGTTGACGATGATGACGAAGTCACCGGTGTCCACGTGCGGAGCGAACTGCGGCTTGTGCTTGCCGCGCAGCAGGATTGCCGTCTGGCTGGCGAGCCGGCCGAGGACGATGTCAGTGGCGTCGATGACGTACCACTTGCGCTCGACCTCGCCGGGCTTGGGGCTGTACGTACGCACGGGTCGTATGCCTTCACTCGTGTCGGTATCCACGAAGCACGTGGATTTGGACAGTGATTCCGCAGGCGGACAGCGTCAGACACCTACGGCATCAGGCACCGAGCCCCCCGGTTTCTTGTCCCCGGCCCGAGGGCGGCGGAGAGAAGTCCGGGCGCGCATGACAATCGCGCGGAAAACACAACGTGAACCAAGGTACCCGGCCGGGGTCGGATCGGTCAAAACGGCCCCGGCCGCAGGTCACTCGCCCCCGGCCGGACGCCGCCGCCGGCGCATCCGGTAGCCGGTGAACCCGCCGACGCCGCCCACCACCGGGAGCGCCACCAGCAGGACCAGGCCGACCGGCGAACCGTGCGAGCCGCCGCTCAGCGAGGTGTTCACGGCGTCCACGCTGGTCGTCGGGTCCGCGGATGCGGTGTCCGGGCCGGCCGGGGCCGTGGTCGCGGTGACGGACTGCGCGGCCGGGGCCGTGGTCGCCGTGAGCGGCCGGTAGACCGGCTGCGTGCTCGGGGTCGGGCCGTGCCAGGGCACCGTCTCCGGCATGATCAGCACGTTCCCGAGCACCGAGAAAGGCTTGCCGTCCGGCAGTCCGCTGTGGTCCGGCGCGTCCGGCAGTCCCTGGATGTTGATCTCGTCGGTCTGGCACACGCCCGCGTGCAGCCCGCAGTCCATCGCCTTGGCCGTGCTCACCAGCACCCGCAGGTCGCCTGCGTGCCAGCCGGAGCGGCCGGGGGTGCACTGCCACTGGCCCACGTCGTAGGCGCAGGTGGCCCCGGTGTCCGGGTCCGCCTCCACGCCGACCAGCCAGTGGTAGTCGGAGAAGTAGAACGGCCAGACCACCAGGGCCTGGTCGGTGCCGACCAGCGGCGCCCCGACCGAGATCGAGACCTGTTGCGTCCCGGTGCCCTGCCGGAACGTCGCGTCCGGCACGTTGACACCGCCGGACGAATAAGCGAACGCCGTGCTCGCCGCCGACGAGACCGTCCCCACCAGGACGAGCGCCGTCGAGCACCGCGTGATCCACCGGGCGCCCTTGCCCACCAGGACCCTCCCCGAGTCAGTGTGAACCGCAGGGTGCGGACACTATCGGGCACAGGACCCTGAGAGCAACCCCCTACGAACTCTGATACAGGTCAGCAACCGAGCGTGCGCACCCGGCGCGTTTCCGTGACCCGCGCGGCGAGCTCCGTCTCGGACGGGTAGCGCACCTCCTCCAGGGTCAGCCCGTGCGGCGGGAGCACGTTCACCGAGGGGTGCCGCTCCTTGCCGGCCAGCACCTGCGCGGGGAAGTCCGGGGCGCAGCGGCCGTCCCCCGCCATCAGCAGCGCGGCGACCAGCGCGCGGACCATCGAGTGGCAGAACGCGTCCGCCTCCACCGTCGCCTCGACCTCGTCCGGCCGGGTGCGGTCCCAGTGCACGTCGAGCAGCCGGCGGATGGTCGTGGCGCCCTCGCGCTTCTTGCAGTACGCCGCGAAGTCGTGTTCGCCGAGCATCAGCCGGGACGCCTCGTTGAGCAGGTCCACGTCCAGCTCACGGTTGTGCCAGAGCACGAAGCCCCGGCGGGTGGGCAGCGTGCCCTCGCGGGAGTCGCAGACCCGGTAGACGTAGCGCCGCGAGGTGGCGGCGAAGCGCGCGTCGAAGCCCTCGGGCGCCTGCTCGGCCCGGTAGACCCGCACGTCCATCGGCAGCTTTCCGGCCAGCCGCCGCAGCAGCTTCTCCCGGTGCGCGTGCCACACGCCCTCGGGCAGGTCGAAATGCGCCACCTGCCCGCTCGCGTGCACCCCGGAGTCGGTGCGGCCCGCCACGGTCAGCTGCACCGGCTCGGCCACCCGCAGGATCGCGGTGAGCGCCTCCTCCAGCACCTGCTGCACGGTGCGCACGCCGCTGCGCTGCCGCGCCCAGCCCGCGAATTCGGTGCCGTCGTACGCCAGGTCCAGTCGTACCCGGATCATGCCCACCCTCTCCATGGACGAAGGGCGCCGCTCGGGTCTCCCCGGGCGGCGCCCTCCGACTACCTACGTGCCTCAGGCCTCTTCGGACTCCGGCTTGGCGTCCTCGACCTCGACGGCGGCCTCGGTCTCGACCTCAGTGGCCTCGTCCGCGGCCGGCGCCTCGTCCTCGACCACGGGGGTCTCGGTCTTGGCCTCGGCCTCCTTGACCGCGCGCTTCGTCGCGGCCTCGGCCTCGCGGGTGGCCTCCTGAGCGACCGTCAGCGGCTCGACGAGCTCGATGATCGCCATCGGGGCGTTGTCGCCGCGACGCGGGCCGAGCTTGACGATGCGGGTGTAACCACCCGGACGGGCCGCGTAGCGGGGCGCGATCTCCTCGAACAGCTTGTAGAGGGTGTCGCGGCCGCTGTAGAACGCGGTGTTGCGCAGCTCGAGCGTGGCAGCCACCTGGCGACGCGCGTGCAGGTCGCCCTTCTTGGCCTTGGTGATCAGCGGCTCGACGAACGGGCGCAGCTGACGGGCCTTGGCCTCGGTGGTGGTGATCCGCTCGTGCTCGATCAGCGACTTGGCGAGGTTCGCCAGA
>DATJIF010000030.1:0-165111 GCA_035493475.1 Actinospica sp. | reverse complement strand
GCGCAGGTCGCTCAGCCACTGCGGCGGGTCGGCCTGGAGCGCGTTCAGCTCGTCGCGGGAGACGACGCCCTCCTGGAACTCGGCGGGGGCGGCCTGGAGGTGGATGCCCAGCTTCTTCGCCGCGGTCGCGGGCTTCATCGTCTGGGGGGTCTTCTGCGACTTCATGGGGCCAACATTAGCGGCCGTCCACGCCCGCCCCGTCTAGCGCGCGTACGGGTCGTCGAACACGAAGCGGAATCCGTCCGCGTCCTGCCGCTCGAAGTAGTACATGGCGCCGGGTGCCCGGTCGGCCGGCGACCTGCGCGGGAACGCGGTGAGCGCGCGCTCGGCCTGCGGATTCCCGGCCCGCCGGACGGCCGCGTGGAACTCGGCGTCGGGGTCGGCGCCGATCAGTTCGGCCGCCCGGTAGAGCAGCGCCATCGGGGCGACGACCTCGCGCGCGTCGTCGGTCAGGGCGCAGGCCAGCGCCGTGCCGGTGAGCCCGTCGCGGATCATGGCCGGGTCCTTCGCGCGCACCGCGAGGCTCGCCGCGCGCTCGCCGAACACGGCCAGGACCTGCGCCGCGAGCACGGCGTTCTCCCGCAGTCCGTCGCCCGCGGCGGCGAACTCGGCGGGGCCGGAGAGCGCGCTGAGGAAGCCGCGCACGTCGGTGTCGAGCGGGTCGGGCAGCGGGCGCCGGCCGTAGCCGCCCGCGATCCTGCGGTTGCCGAACACGGCCGGGATCGGGGTCAACGAAGACACCTCCGGGATCAGGGGGCGGGCGGGAGCAGGTAGTAGCCGTGCCAGGTATACCCGGCGTTCGTGAACATCCGCAGCTCCCGCGCCGTCACGGTCTCGCGGCCCTTCGCGACGTCCCACAGGTTCTCGAACTTGAGCGGGGAGACGACGTAGACCGGGTTGCCCGCGGCGACGTGCCCGTTGACCCAGTCGTCGTTCTTGGCGATCGTCCAGTCCGGGATGTCGAGCACGTCGTGTCCGGGCCAGCCGATCGCCTCGGCCGTGTCGGTCTGCCGCCCGACCACCGCGATCGGCTTGCCCGCGAGGTCGGGCCGGCCGGCGAACGGGTCGTACGCGGCGAGGCCGAGCGGGTCGATCCGGCGCAGCGGGTTGAGCACGTACGCGTGCGGGTTCGGCGCCGCGACCAGGCCGAGCGGGTCAGGGGTGAGATACGCGGCGGTGGCGGGGTCGTAGTAGCGGTAGAGGTTGTAGTAGAGGCCTGTCTCGGGGTCGTGGTACTGGCCGGGTTGCCGCAGCGGGCACTCGATCGCCGAACCGGGCGCCGGGGCCACGCCGCCCCACAGTGTCTGGGCGCTGCGCCAGGCGATCCGGCCGTCCGGGCTGACGAGTTCCTGCGGCGTGCCGACGAGGTCGGTGACGATGGCGTGGAACTCGACGTCGATGTCGGCCTGCGGCGCGCCGGCGGCCCACGAGCGCCTGGTCTGCGCGGCCGGTGCCGCGGTGCCGGGCTCGTAGTCCCAGGTCAGCGTGGTGACGCGGCCGTCGCGCTGCCGGGTCTCCTCGGCCAGGTCGAAGCCGTCCCAGGCGAACCAGACCGTCTCGGCCGGGCCGCCGTCCGCGCCGAGCAGGGTCTTCGCGACGCGGCGGCCGAGCGCGTCGTACGTGTACTGCCATTCCCGGCCGCCCGGCGTGCCGACCGCGACGAGCCGGTCCTCGTCGTCCCAGGTGTACGCGGTCGTGCGCTGCTGCCCGGAGAGCGTGCGGCGGGTCCGGCGCACGAGGCGGCCGGACGCGTCGTGCTCGTAGACAGTGCGTCCGGCGCGGCGGATCAGGGTGCCGACGTGCTCGCGCTCGCCGATCGACTCCTCGTCGCCGGTCAGCGCCGGGTATTCGGCCTCTGCGACGTTGCCGGACGCGTCGTAGGCGTACCGCTCCTGCCAGCCGTCGCCCGCGACACCGGTCACCCGGCCGCCGGGGCTGAGCGCGTAGGTCCGGCGCCCGCCGCGCAGCCGGTCGGTGACCTCGACCGGGAAGCCGTCGGCGCGGTAGCGGTAGTCGCGTTCCTGGATCTGGCGCCAGGATCCGGGCTGGTCGTAGGTCCACACGCCCTGCGCGGCGAGTCGGCCGAGTTCGTCGTACGTCTTGGTGAGCGCGGCGGCCGGGCCGAGGCTGCGGTTCGTCTCGCGCCCGGCCTCGTCGTAGCTGAACTGGAGCGCGCCGCCGGTGCCGGTGAGCGCGAGCGGGTCGCCGGTCGGGTCGTGCGTCCAGCGGGAGACGACGCCGCCCGGCGTGGTGCGCGAGATCCGGCGCCCGGCAGCGTCGTACTCGCTGATCAGGGCCCTGTCGTTGAGCGTCTCGCCGAGCACGCGGCCGAGCGGGTCGCGCGCGTACTCCAGCACGGTGCCCGGACCGTCGGCGCGGGTGAGCCTTCCGGCCGCGTCGTACGCGTACTGATAGACATCCTGGCCCGCGGTCCGCCGCGTGACCTGACCGAGCAGGTCGCGCTCGAACTCCACGGACTGACCCGCCGCGCCGTGCTGCGCGACGAGTTGCCCGGCGGCGTCCACGGTGTAGTCGCGGCGCACGCCGTTGAAGTCGGTCTCCGCGACGAGCCGCCCGGCCGCGTCGTACTCGTAGCTCCAGGTCCGCTCCCCCGGCCCGGTCACGCCGCTCAGCCGCAGCTGCGCGTCATACGAGAACTGATACCGCACGCCGTCCGGGGTGGTGCGCGCGACCATGACGTCGAACGGGCCGCGCTCGTACGCCGTCGCGGAGCCCGCCGGACCCACGTGGGACAGGACGTTGCCCTCGGCGTCGTACGTCCAACTATCGCTCGATCCGTCGGCGTAGTGCCGGGCCAGTGGTCGGCCCTGCGCGTCCCAGGCGAGCCGGGTCGTGGTGCCCGCCGGATCCACCACCTCGACGACGCGGCCGAACAGGTCGCGCCGCAGCCGGGATGTGCCGCCGCGCGGGTCGGTGTACTGAACCGGCAGGCCCGCCTTGTCGCACACGTAGGCCGTGGTGTTCCCGAGCGGATCGGTCATCGAGGTCAGCGCGCCGCGTTCGTCCCGGCCGTAGCGCGTGACGGCCCCGGTCGGATCGCAGACCTCGATCAGCGCGCCGCGTTCGTCGTACGTGTACTGCCATACCGTGCCGTCCGGGCCGGTGGCGGCGATCGGCAGCCGCCGCTCGTCGTACACGACGCTGACCAGGCTGCCGTCCGCGCGCCGGATGCGCACCGCGTCGCCGGACGGGTCGCGCTCGATCCGGGTCGTGCGGCCGAGCGGGTCGGTGGATTCCAGGACCTCGCCGTAGCGGTCCTTCTCGGTGAGCGTCTCGCCGCCGAGCGGGTCCACCACCTTGACGATCTGCTGCCGCTCGTTCCAGTGGTGCACGGTGACCGCGCCGAGCGCGTCGGTCTGCGTCGTCGTGCGCGCCGCGAGGTCGTAGTCGAGGGTGACGTTCAGGTAGCCGTCGTTGCCCTCGGCGTGCGAGACGCGGCCGTCCTCGCGGTAGTGGTAGCGGTACTCATAGCCGTTGCGGTCGGCCCAGCGCACGACGCGGTCATCGTCGTCGTACTCGAATATCAGGGGACGGTCGCTGTCCGGATGGCAGGTCTCGACCAGCCGTCCGGCCATGTCGTAGCCGAACCGGCGGATCGGCAGCTCGGGCCCGCCCGCCGGATCGACCAGGCCGATCGAGCCGATGCGTACGCCGCCGCGGGTGTCGACGGAGCCGAGCCGCAGGTGGTAGCCGCCGGAGTGGTAGACGTCGGTGGGCACGGCGTCGCCGTCGCTGATCACGGTGATCCGGTTGCCCGCGCGGTCGGTGACGGCGGCGAGCGGCCGGTACAGCTCGGGGACCGGGCCGCGCGGGAAGTGCAGGACGCGGCCGAGGTCGCCCTGCTCGATCCGGACGACGTCCTCCTTGCGGTCCCAGGTCAGCAGCCAGCGCGGGCCGTGCGAGGGCAGCACCTGCTCGCCGTGCACGGTGGGGACCGGGTAGTGCAGCACGCGTCCGTCGGCGGCGGCGAAGTGAACGCCGTCGTCGTCCGCCTGCACGCGCTGGTCCAGCGTGGACGACCACGTGACGCCGAACAGCCGTCCGTGCCGATATCCCGAGCCGTGCCGGCGTTCGAGCACCAGCGGGAGCGTGCCGGGTAGTCCGACGTCGCGCTGCGGCAGGAACATCTGGCCGGTGACCAGGTCGATCGGGTCGTCGGTGGCGCCGTCCGAACCGTCCAGCCTGGCCTGCTCGGCGGCCTCCGCGTCGGTCTCGGCGGCCATGTTCGGGGGCACGTCCTCGCCGCCCCCGCCGCCCTTCGGCAGGCCGCCGGCGTCCGGCTTGATGTCGCCCGCGGCCGAGTCCTCGGTGCCGTCCAGGCCGTTCATCACGTCGTGGAAGCCCTGGGTGTTCTTGGCCTCCCCCTCCAGCGTGCGGCCGAGATTGCCCTCCTCGGTGTCCGCGACCTTGGATATCAGGTTCCTGCTGATCGTCTGCGCGGAACTGTCGCAGGCCTCGGCGAGGTCCTTCGCAGCGGTCTCGGCCGTCTGCACCATGAATCGGCCCGACATCAGAAGCTCAACCCCGCCAGTCCGCTGCGCAACGTCTGCCCGTGCCCGATCATCGTGTCCGCGTGCGTCCGGAGCGTGGAGATCTGGGTGCGCACGGCGGCCTCGTCCAGGCTGAACCCGGTGCCCGCGCCGCCGCCCGCCGCGGACGTGCCGCCCCAGTCCAGGCCGGAGAGCATCTGCTGCACCTTCGCCATGAACGGCTTGAGCGCCGCCTCGATCACCTTGCCGAGGACGTACTGCTCCAGGTCCTGGATCAGCGACTGCGCGACCTTCTGACCTGCCTCGATGATGAGCGGCAGGGCGGCCTCCGCGATCCCGAAGGTGGCCACGGCGGCGGCCTGGTCGGCGAAGAACTCCACCGCCATCTCGACCAGCTGGACGATCGCCATCCCCTTCTGCACCACGATGTACGCGGCCCAGGCGTCCAGCGCGTCCGCCACGATCCCGGCGCCCTCGACGATCTCGCTCACGTGCGCGGACGACAGCTCGGCCCAGCCCGAGGCCATCTGCGCCGTGGACGCGCCCTGATGCGCCTGGGCGAGCTGGTGCACCGCGTCGGTGGCGTCCTGGTGCGTGCGTTCCACCGCCTGCCCGAATTCCCTGATGATGGACGCGAACTGGGATATCGAGTCCTCATTGATATAAGGCCACTCAATGCCGATCACATTGAGGAAGTTCACCAATGGGCCCGGAAGATCGTCTACCGCCATGAGCCACCACCCGCTTCTGGACGGACGCACCCTGATCGCGCACGCCCACCGCGTGCGCGCCTTTCCCCGTACGTGCTGCGCCCCAACGTAGTGACGCTCCGTCAGACGTGTCGAGACCCGGACCCGGCTTTACTCCGGCATTACCCTTCGCGGGTGATCACGGGTCATCACCGGTAGCCTGATCACGTGACCGGCACCGCAGCGACCTCGTTCCGCCTCGCGTACGTCCCGGGCGTGACCCCCGGCAAATGGGCGCGCACCTGGGCCGAACGGGTGACCGACGTGCCGCTGGACCTCAGCGCGATGAGCACCGGCGAGGCGGTCGCCGCGCTGCGCGAGGAGTCCGTGGACGCGGGCCTGGTGCGGCTGCCGATCGACCGTTCGGGGGTGCACGCGATCCCGCTCTACACGGAGGCGACGGTCGTGGTCGTGCCCAAGGACCACGAGGCGGCCGGGGTCGAGGAGGTCGCGCTCGCGGACCTGGCCGAGTACGTCGTGCTGCACCCGCTGGACGACAGCCTCGAGTGGGATTCGCCGCCCGGGACCCCCGCGAAGGAGCGCCCGGCCACCACGGAGGACGCGATCGAGCTCGTCGCGGCGGGCGTCGGCCTGCTCGTCGTGCCGCAGTCGCTCGCCCGCCTGCATCATCGCAGGGACCTGACGTACCGCACGCTGCTGGACGCCCCGCAGTCGAGCGTCGCGCTCGCCTGGTTGGAGGAGCGCACCACGGACCTGATGGAGGAGTTCATCGGGATCGTGCGCGGCCGCACCGTCAACAGCTCGCGCGGCCGGCAGCCGGAGCAGCCGAAGGCTCAGCAGAAGACGCAGCCGAAGGCCAAGACGGCGCAGGCGCACAAGAAGACGAACACGAACACGAACAAGCCGCGCCGCCGGGCACGCTGACCCGGCGGACGCGGCGTTCTCGATCCCTCGTCAGCAGGCGCCGTCGCTGTTCCAGGCACCCGAGGCGCCGCCCGGCACCTCGTCGTAGTTCCACTGGTCGGCGGTCCAGTTCTGGCCGTTGTACGAGACCTCGTCGCCCGAACTGTACGCCGTCGAACTGCTCCAGGCCGCCGCGCACGAACCGCCCGAACCGCCGGTCGACGACGTGGTCGGGCTGGCGCTCGCGGTCGGCGACGCACTGCCGGTGGAGGACGCGCCACCGCTGAAGGCCTGGAAGACCTGCGTGAACGCGCCCGAGTTCTGGGTCAGGCCGCTGCACGTCGAACTCGCCGTGGTCTGCCCGGGACAGCCGCCGTTGTCGCGGCCCTCCGCCCAGAACGAGAGCAGCGCGATCCCCTGCTGCGCGGCGTACGACTCGACCGTGGAGGCGTCGGCGAGCGTGAAGATCTCGCCGGACGAGTCGTTCTGGCCGATCATCGGGGTGTTGCCGAGCATGCCGTACGCGGCCGAGGAGGACACCCCGAACGCGCTGGCCACCTGGGACGCCGTCGCGTCGAGCGCCTGGTCCGCCGCGCTGCCCATCTCAGTGCCCGAAGTGCCGTAGTCCATCGTCATGATGTTGACGACGTCCGGGGTGAAGCCGTTGGAGTGCGCGTCGTCCAGCACGGTGACGCCGTCCGAGGTCAGGCCGGAGGGCAGCGCCGGGATCGTGTACGTGATCGACAGCGACTCACCGTTCGAGGACGCCCAGGAGCGCACGAGGGCGAGGGCCTGCGCCGTGCGCACCAGGTCCGCCGAGTTGGTGAGCTCGCTGGATTCGATGTCGAAGTCGAGGTGGGTGACGCCCATCGTGGTGACGACGGACTCGACCTGCGTCGCCATGGCGCTCGCGGAGGAGCACGTGTTCCCCAGGTCCGTGCCGTCGGTGTCGACGGTGTACCCGCCGAACGAGATGCTCACGTCGCCACCCTCGGCCTGCAGCGACGCGATCTGGGACTGCCAGCCGGACTGGTTCGGCAGCGACCACGCGCAGCCGGACCCGTCCACGAAGGCGAGCGTGAAGTACTTCGTGCCGTAGTCGGCGGCGACCGTGGTGAGCGTGGTGTTGCTCAGGCCGGTGTCCACGTAGGGGGCGAAGACGTGCGCGGGCCACGCGACGGCGGCCTGTGCGGGTGCGGCCAGGCTCACGGCGAGCCCGGCGGCCGTGCCGCCCGCGGCGAGGACGGCGACGGCGGAGCGGAGCAGGGCTTTCCTGCGACTGGAGAGGGGCATGGGTGGTCTCCCGGGAGGCGTGGGTGGGCCAAGCGGGTCCGCGCGGGATGGCGGACGGGCTTCGGGCATGCGGCGATCGCCGGACCGGACTGTGGGATTGGTCTGGACCAGATGGCCGTAGTGGTATAGACAACTCCCGTCGCACGAAGCTGTCAAGAGCCCGGACGCCCCTCGGATCACGCTGAACGGACCCGGCGGCTGTGGGAGGATCGCCGGGTGCGCGCCGTACCGATCTCCCCGGACCTGCTCGCCCGGCACGTGGCCGACGCCGTCACCGCGCTGCCCCGCGGCACCCGGCTAGCCGTGGCCCTCGACGGCGCCCCGCCCACCCGCACCGACGACCTCGCCGAACGCCTCGGCGCCGAACTGCGGCTGCGCGGCCGACCCGTCGTGCACGTGTCCACCCGCGACTACCTGCGCCCCGCCTCGCTGCGCCTGGAACTCGGCCGCGAGGACCCCGACATCTTCTACACCGACTGGCTCGACCTCAAGGCCCTGGACCGCGAGGTGCTCGCGCCGCTCACCGCGGACGGCACCGGCCACGTGCTGCCCCGCCTCTGGGACGCCGAAGCCGACCGCGCGCACCGAGCCGACTACGTGCACCTGGCCGAGGACGGCGTCCTCCTGCTCGAAGGCTCGTTCCTGCTGGGCGCGGGCCTCGACTTCGACCTCACCGTGCACCTGGCCATGTCCCCCGCCGCCCTGGCCCGCCGCACCGATCCCGCCCTCGCCTGGACCCTGCCCGCGTACGCCCGCTACGCCGACGAACAGGACCCGCTCAGCACCGCCGACATCGCCGTCCGCTGCGACGACCCGGCACATCCGGCATTGGTGACCAGGGGCTAAGCTCTGCGCGTGTCTCAGGAAGAATTCATACAGCCGCAGGTGGAGGCTTCCGCTCCGACGGCGTCGGCCGACCGCGCGGCGCGGGTCCGTCGGCGCCGCATCCAGGTCGCCGCCATCGCCTCGATCGTCGTGATCGCCGGGGTCGCGGTCTACCTCGTCGCGCGCACGTCGGCCTCGTCCACCGGCAGTCCCGACTCCGCGCTGCCGAAGAGCGCCGGCGGCCTGGTCCTGGAGACCGACGCCGCGTCGCAGGCCGAAGCCGCGAGCGTGGTCAAGAACGCCCAGGCCCTGAGCAGCCTCACCGGCGAGGTCGCCGGCGCCTACGGCCCCGCGGACGACGGCCGCTACACGATGGTCTTCCTGAAGATCCCGTACTCCGCGATGAGTTCCGCGCTGCAGAGCCAGGCCCAGGCCATGACGCCGAGCGCCCTCGTCTCGCAGATCTCCACCGGGTCAGGGCTGGAATACCCGCTCACGCGGCCGAGCGCGGAGCCCTCGGCCGCCCTGACCTGCGGCATGATGCAGATCAACAGCCAGATCATCCCCACGTGCTTCTGGGCCGACGACCGGGAGATCGCGATCGGCTACTTCTACGCGAAGTACCAGTTCACCTCGGCCACCGACACGCCGAAGGAGATGGACGCCCTCGCCATCGCCGCATCGAAGTCGTAGCGCCGCCCGCCGGGTAGCCTCGTCAGAATGCGCATCCTCTTCACGTTCATCGGCGGCAGCGGGCACTTCCGACCCCTCGTCCCCTTCGCCCGCGCGGCCCAGGCGGCCGGTCACACCGTCGCGGTGGCCGGTTCCGGGGGCCGATTCGAGGAGATCACCGCGGCGGGCTTCACCGCGTTGCGCACCAGCGAGCCGAAACCACGGTCCGCCGACGAGCCCGAACAGCGTCTCGAACCCGTCGACCTGGCCCGCGAGGAGCAGGTCATGCGCGACGGGTTCGCCGGGCGTGGTGCGCGCCGGCACGCCGAACTGCTCCGGGAGATCGCGCTCGACTGGAAGCCGGACGTCATCGTGCGCGACGAGGTCGACTTCGGCTCGGCCATCGCCGCGGAGACCCTCGGAATCCCGTGCGTGAACGTCATCGTGCTGCTGGCCGGCGGCCTGACCCGCAAGGACGTCATCCACGACCCGATCGCCGCCTTGCGCACGGAACACGGCCTCGCCCCCGACCCCGAGCTGACCAGGCTCAACGGCCAACTGGTCATCATGCCCGCGCCGCCCAGCCTCCGCGACCCCCGCTACCCGCTGCCACCCGACACCTTCTGGTGCGCGCCCGGCACCCGCGTACCCAACCGCGCACACCGCGCACCCTCAACCGTCGAGCCCCTGATCTACTTCACCCTGGGCACGCTCGACACCTACCGCGACGTCTTCGAACGTGTACTAGCCGCCCTCCGCGACCTGCCCGTCCGCGTCGTGGCCACCGTAGGACGCCAGCTGGATCCGGCATCGTTCGGACCGCAGCCGGACCACGTGCGCATCGAGCAGTTCATCCCGCAGGACGAGATCCTGACCGAAGCAGACCTCGTTATCGCCCACGGCGGCTCCGGCACCCTCATCGGCTCGCTGGCCCACGGCATCCCGTCCCTGCTGCTCCCCATGGGCGCCGACCAGCCCCACAACACCGGCCGCTGCGTAGAACTCGGCACCGCCCTCGAACTCGACCCGGTCACGTTCACTCCCGACGCCGCCGCCCGCGCCGTCACCACCCTGCTGCACGAAGCCACCTACCGCCAAGCCGCCCAGCGCATCCAGGCCGAGATCAACACCCTCCCCGAGCCCGCCGACGCCCTCCCCCTCATCGAGGCGCTCGCCTAACCCGCAGAGGCAAACGCGATCGCCGGAAGCACCCGATCCCACGTCGGCCGCGGCGGTGCCTGATGGCCCACCCCGTCCAGGACCAGGAACTCCGCCCCCGGGATCGCGTCGGCGAGCGCCGCGCCGTGCTCCGGCGTGAACATCGGATCGGCGGCGCCGTGGATGACGACGGTCGGCACGGACACGGCCCCGAGCAGCGCCCGCATGTCGCGCTCCGGCCGGTCCTTCTCCTGCTTCATCGCGTTGTGATTGCCGGTGGTACGCAGGTCGGGGCTCCGATCGTGGATCCGCGCGGCCGTCTCGCGCACCGCCGCCTCGTCGAAGCCGAGCGGCCCCGAGTGGACGCGGGCCCCGTGCACCAGATGCTCGATGACGGCGTCCCGATCGGCCCAATCAGGATCCTTCATCTCTCCGTAGGCGCGCAGCAACGGCTCCGTCAACGGGGGCAGATCCGCCGCGAACACCGGACTCGTGCTGATCAGCGCGACCGAGGCCAGCTTCTCGGCGTGGTCCACGGCCAGGAACTGCGCGAGCGCACCGCCCATCGACAGCCCCGCGACGTGCGCCCGACGACCGCCCCCGAACCGATCGATCAACGCCACGGCGTCGTCCAGCAGATCGTAGAAGCTGTAGTCGGGCGCACCGGGCGGATACGACACCGACCGGCCGGTATCGCGCAGGTCGTAGCGCACCACGAACCGCCCGAGCCCGGCCAGCGCCGTACAGAAGTCCGGCTCCCACGTCTCCATCGATCCCCCCGCCCCGGGAATCAGCAGAAGCACGGGATCCCCCCGGGGCGCCGAACGTCTCGACACAGAGCTCAATCCCGTCAACGCCCACCATCGTCTCGGTCATGAACCCCAACCTAGTAGGAATTCGCAGGTCGGCGCCTCAGCCTTTCCCGGCCACAGCCCCCAGCCCGGCCCCGACCCGCGAATCCCCCTTCCCCCTGGCCTCCGAATCCCGATCTGTCAGTCGTAGATGACCGGGCTCTGAACGTTGTCGTAGTAGCGCAGCGTTCCGCCGGCGTCGTAGGCCCAATACCCCTCCTGGACCACGTAGGTCCCGGAGTTCACGTCCTGGAGCGCCGAGAGGTAGTACCAGTTGTCGTTGTTGCCGGTGTTCACCCACCCGACGCACCCGTAGTTCACGGCCCACGCACCGGTGGCGACGTTCACCAGTTGCGCGCACGGGTCGATGCTGCGGCCGTGCGAGTTGACGCCGATCATCGCGTTGATGTGCGCGTTGTCCGTGTCCGAAAGCGACCAGCACGGAGCGAGCTGGACCCCGTTCGCATCCGGATTCGTGAAGGCCCGGCAGGCCACCGAGTCGGCGGACGCGGCCGGCGCGGCCACCATCACACCGCCGAGCGCCGAACCCAGGATCGCCGTCGTGGCGAGAATCTTCTTGATCACGTGAAGCTGCCTTCCAAGGTAAGAATTCGTCCCGCGGCCCCGGCTAGACGCCGAAACTCCAGTCGTTGTTGTAAGTCCCGCCGAGCCGCCCCGAATACCCCGGCGGATACGGCTCGCACGCCCCACTCTGCGGGCAGACGTACCAGGTCTGCGTCGTGTTGTTCACGAAGGCGGCCGCGTGGTCCGCCACACTCTGGCCGTAGCCCGAACCGTTCCCCCAGTTGCTGAACGTGTAGTTGCTCAGCCAGTAGTAGCCCGGCGACCAGTGCTCGTAGGAGCCCCACCCGTACTCCGGCGAGTTGAAGTACAGGCACGCACTCCCGCTCGGACACGCCTCACTCCCCGAAGGCCCCGCCGCGTACGCCGCACCCCCCGTCCCCAGCGCCGCGGCCACCGTCCCCGCCACCATCGCGAACGTGGCGATCTTCCGCTTCATCATGCCCCTCGAAATCAGTGAACTGACACACCGGCCCGGCGGTCCCCGACCCCCGTTCCGGCCGTGCCCCCATTCTCAGTTCACTGTCACCCGCCCGACCAGGCAGAACCACCGGCAGAAATCTTGCAGCGCCGCGCCGCGTACGGAAGTGATCAAGAGCCGCCGACGCCGCTCCAGAGGAACAGTCAGCCGGGGATGTACACCGTCAGCCATTCGGCGTCGCGGGGGCGGTAGCCGTGGCGTTCCCGCAGACCCGCGGCGATCGCGGGGACGTGGCCCGCGCCGTAGACGACGGCTACGGTGATCGCCTCGTCGTGGCGCTCGGCGTGGATCGAGCTCAGGGCATCGAGCAACTGCCGGTCCCGCTGGCCGCCGAGCGCTTCCTCGACGCGCTCGTCGACCATCCGTTCGGCACGGTGCGTGGACGGGAGATCCTCGACGACCAGGTCCTCATCCAGGAACGCACGTGGGCCGCGGACCGCGAACACGAGCCCGAAGGCCGGCGCGGCCAGCAGCAGAGTCCAGCGCATCCAGCGGGGCAGAATACGGAGCTGCGCCGCGGCCTCGGCGCCGGTCACATCCGGGTTGAGCACCGGCACCCCGGCAGGCAGCAGTTGCTTGTAGTCCTGAAGTTGCAGGCCGTTGCGCGCACGACGTGGCGCGAAGCGGTAGGCCATGGTCAGGGTACTGACCTGCCACGAGCGGCCCCGTATCCCCTCGGCCACGATCAGATCGCAGCCGGCCAGCCGCGTGGCGACCTGGCGATAGAAGGCAGGAGTCGCCACGTGCATCATCGGATAGAGCGCGAAACACAGCGGGCTGTCCGAGCACCGCATGGTGATCACCGCGGACCGTACCGCGTACCCCGTGACTTCGATGACCTGCATCCATCCCCCCGATGTCCAGCGCCTGAGCGTGTGCTCCTACTGTCCGAGCCACTGGATGCGATGTCAATACACGGATGCAGATCGGTGGGCCGCGACCACCAACCGCAGGCCGCCGACGTGACGTCAGCGCGCTGGGTGCTACGCGCAGGGCGGGTGGGTGGGGCGCGGACCCCCAACCCACCCACGACCACCGGACACAACGAAAGCAGGACCGAGCTCAACGCAACCGCAGGGCCGCCCCACTCGACGTCAGGCCGCTGGAAGTGCTGGAGCTGACCTCAGCGGGCGACGGAGGGGACTCGGGTGGGGGCTCCGGCGCCGTGGGGTGCGGCGGTGGGAGTGGGACTGCTGCCGTTCGAGGGCGTCTGGCCGGGGATTACCAGGCCTGATTCGTAGGCGAGGACGACCACTTGGGCGCGGGAGGAGAGGTTGAGTTTGGCCATGGAGCGGTTGAGGTGGGTCTTCACCGTGCCCTCGCTCACCACCAGGCGCTCGGCGATCTCGTTGTTGGAGAGGCCGGTGGCGACCAGGCGCAGGACGTCCGTCTCGCGGGCGGTGAGGGTGGCGAGGGCGGCCCGGTCGGCGGGGGCCAGGGTCGGGCGGGCTCCGGGGGCGGGGTGGCCGGGGACGGCGGGGGTGCCGTCGGCGCTGTCGGCCACGGCGCAGAAGGCCTGGATCAGGCGGGCGGTGACGGTCGGGGAGAAGAGGGTGTCGCCGTCGGAGACCGCCTTCAGTGCCGCCAGCAGACGCTCGGGCGGGGTGTCCTTGAGGACGAAGCCGCTGGCTCCGGCGCGCAGGGCCTTGTAGACGTACTCGTCGATGTCGAAGGTGGTCAGGATGAGGATGCGCGGCGGGTTGGGCTTTCCGGGGCCGAGGATGCGGCGGGTGGCGGTGATGCCGTCCACCTCGGGCATGCGGATGTCCATCAGGACCACGTCGGGCTCGGTGAGTTCGGCCATCCTGACCGCCTCCTCGCCGTCGCGGGCCTCGCCGACCACCTCGTAGCCGGGGGCGGCGCGGAGTATCGCCGCCATCCCGGCCCGGATCAGCACTTGGTCGTCGGCGATCAGGACCCTGACCATGCTCGCGTCGTCTCCCTCGGCTCCCGGCATCTGGCTCAGCCGGTCTGCTCGCACGCTAGCGGCGCACCGTACGCATGCGTCGGTGACACGCCCGGGACTTGCCCGAACTTGACGATGTTCCCCAGGTTTTTGACGAGGTTTACCGGGCTCACAGAGTTCACGGTGCTCACGGCGTTCACGAGGTTCCGTTCTGGGACCACAGGTCGGCGGCTTCGCTGGTGCTGCACGAGCCCGCGCCGACCGCGGAGCCGGACGCGGTCAGGCACTGTCCGCTGCCGGCGTTGTGCAGTTCCTTGCCCGAGGTGCCGGGGACGGTGGACCACAACTGCTCGGAGCCGCCGTCGCACGCCGCGGTGCCGCCGGAGGAGGTGAGGCAGTCGCCGGTCTGCTTGTTGACGAGTTCGTAGTCTCCGGCGAGCGAGTTGAGGATGCCGGTGACGGGCTCCTGGAAGTTCCAGGACTGTCCGGTGCCGCCGTTGCAGGACTGCAGTGCGGCCGAGGAGGACAGGCAGGTGCCGGTCTGCTTGTTCTGGAACGCGTAGTACGCACCCAGACCGAGCAGTCCGCCGGACGATCCGGTGGAGGTCGCGGTGGCGGACGCGCTGGTGGTCGGCTTGGCGGTGTGCGTGGTCTCGGCGGCCGTGGGGGTGGCGCTGTGCGTGGCCGTGTGGGTCGCGGTGTGCGTGGGCTTCGCGCTGGCGGTCTGGGTGGCGCTGGCGGTGGGGGTCACGCTCGCGGTCGCGGTGTGCTCGGTGGCGGCTGCGGTGCTCTTCGTCGAGTTCTGCGTGTCGAGGACGATCCAGACGGCGGCCGCGAGCAGGCAGAGCGCTACGAGGACGATGACGGGGGTGCGGGCTTTGCGGCGGCCTTCGCGGTCGCCGCCGCCGGAACCGGAACCGCCCGTTCCGCCGGAGCCCGCGGCGCCGCCCGCGCCCGCCGCCGCGAGAGCAGCAGCGCCGCGCTTCTTCCTGCCCTTGGGGGGTTCGGCGTCCACGCGGTCGGGGCGGACCATGGTCTCGTCGGCGCCGCGCAGGGGGCCGCCGGAGGTGTCGTCGGGGTCGGCGCCCAGGCCGGGGCCGGTGATGGACGCGCTGTGGGACGCACTGTGCGAGCGGCTGTGCGACGCGCTGTACGACCGGCTGTGCGAGCCGGTCTCCGGGTCGGCGCCGAGGACGGACGTGGCCGAGGGCGCGAGCATGGTCATCGCCATGGTGGACGAGGCGCCGTCGGGGATCAGGGCGCGCAGGGCCTTGGCGAAGTCGGCGGCGTCCGGGAAGCGGTCCTCCGGCTCCTTCGCCATCGCGCGCACGATCACGTCGGCGAGGCCCGGCAGGTCGGGGCATTCGGGGCTCGGGGCGGGTTCGGTCATCGCGCGCCACATGATCGCGCGGACGTCGCGGCTGTCGGCGCCGAAGGGGGGCTTGCCGGTGACCAGTTCGTACAGCGTGGAGCCGAGCGCGTAGATGTCCGAGGAGACGCTCGGCACGCCGCGGGTCATCAGCTCCGGCGCGGCGTGCTGCGGGGAGAAGACGTCGAGCACCGAGGCGGACGTGTTCGAGTCCAGCAGGCAGGAGACGCCGAAATCGGCGAGCGCGGGCTCGCCGAAGCGGGAGATCAGGATGTTGTTGGGCTTGACGTCGCGGTGCAGCACGCCGAGGGAGTGGGCCGCCGACAGCGCCTCGGCGATCTTCGCGCCGATCAGGGCCACCTCGGTCGAGGGCAGCGGGCCGCCGCGCCGCAGCCGCTCCTTCATGGAGCCGCCGTCGTACAGGTCCATCGCGAGGTACGGGCGGCCCGAGGCGGTGGTCCCGGTGTCCAGCACGGTGACCACGTGCGGGTGCCCGCTGAGCTTGCTGGCCAGCCGGACCTCGCGCAGGAACCGCCGCTGCGCGTCCTCGTCCGTGCCGACCGTGAGCACCTTCAGCGCGACGTCGCGTTCGAAGGACTCTTGTACGGCCCGATAGACAATGCTGAACCCCCCATGACCTATTCGTGAGAGTTCCCGGTAGCCCGAGACGGACTCGACCGCCTCGGCCTTCGGGTTCGATGCCGATTCGCTGCCGTGCGAGTCACTTCGGACTGTCATTGCCCTTGCGTTTCCGTCCGTATCCGTGCAACCTCGGCTAGGCGGTTCAGTGCCAGCTGTTCAGTGCGCTGATGCAGTTTAGAGGTTGCTGATCGGCAGGCTGGACACGACCGGCAGGCCCGACAGCGGCGAGGAGCCGGCGGCGGTGATGCTGTTCAGGACGCCCGAGACCTGGCTCTGCAGGCCGGAGAGCGCGCTGGTGACGGTGCCGAGCTGGTTCTGCAGCTCCGGCCACACCGAACCGGCGAACAGGCTGGCGGCCGGGCCGGACCAGATGGTCTGGTCGGTCAGGGCGAGGCCGTGCGAGGTGATCTGCGACAGGGTGTCGTTGAGCGGGCCGTTGATCAGGCTCAGCAGCTGGTTGATGTGCAGGTGGGCATCGGCGGTAACCTTCACGGTCCCGGAAACGTCGGACATGATGTGCTCCAAGTCTTTTCGTGGTGCCGGGACGCTTGTTCGTCTTGCCGGCCGTACGGGAGAGAACGTTACGGGGGTCGGTGGTGGTTGGTCGTCTAACGAAAGATGGATTTCCCGGCTACCGCGTTCGTTGTAGACCGGGTCAACCTGCGGCCTCCACCTGGGCCGCACCGGCTAGCACCAGTTGCACCCCCTCGATCCGGCCGTCCGATACGAGGTAGCCGCGGCCCGGCACGGCGGCCATCCGGTGCTGGCGCGGCAACTGGGTGCCGAGCAGGTCGTGGTCCATGTCGTGGTCGGGCACGAGCAGCACGCCGCAGCGGGCCTCGCGCACCCGCTGCGTCCACAGGCCGAACTGCCTGCGCACGCCGTCGTTGCGGCCCGCGGCGACCACGTGGCGGCCCGGCCCGGCCTTGGCGATGAAGCGGTCGATGACGCCGAGGCCGTCGGGCACGGTGTCCGCGTCGTCAACCAGGAGCAGAGTCCGGCCCTCGAACTGGCCCAGCACGCCGTCGAGTTGCGCGTAGTCGGTGCACACGACGACCGGCTCGGGCAGGTCGCGCAGCGGGGAGCGGCGCGGGGCGAAGGCGACGATGCGCGGCGGTTCCGGCGCGGCCAGCACGGTGGCGGCGATGGTGACCAGGGCGCTGCTGCGGCCGGACCGCGGCGGACCTGCGATCAGGGCGTTCTCGTGCTCGTACAGCTTGAGCGCGACGGGGCCGAGGTTGCTGTCCGCGAAGCCGACCGGCAGCGTCCACGGTTCCAGGCCGGTGTGCGGGACGGCGCCCGCAGCCTGCAGTTGGAGCGCGTCGATCCGCTCGGGCAGCAGCCGCACTGGGTACGCCGAGCGACGCGCGTCGCCCCAGCGGTGGCTGACGGCCGCGACCGCCGAGTTCGGGTCGGCGCCGGGGTAGCCGATCTGCACGACCTGCCGGGTGGCCGCGACCAGGGCCCGGCCCGGCACGGCGGCGGGTACGGCGCTGCGCGGGATGTCGAAGGGCGCGTAGTCGCTCGGGTCGGCCAGCCGCAGCAGCAGTTTCTGCCGGCACAGCGCCGCCCACGTGCTCGGCACGGCGCCCGCGCGGTCGCCGGCGGCCACGATGTGGATCCCGACGGCCGGGCCCTCGGCGAAGACGCGTTCGAGGTCGTCGAGCACGCTCAGGCCGCCGTAGTCCTTCTCGAGTTCCGCGCGCAGGCCGCCGATGTTGTCGATGAGCAGCAGCCAGCGCGGCGGGGCGGCGGCGTGGCTGCTCGCGCGGGCCGCGCCGCCCTCCTTGCGGGCGTTCAGCTCGGACCGCAGCATCCTGATGAGCCGGATCTGCCGGGCGTGCTCGGTCGGGCCGATGTAGCCGCCGGTGTGCGGCAGCCCGGCCAGCGGCGCGAGGTCGCCGGAGCCCATGTCGAGCACGTAGAGGTGCTGCCGGTCCGGCGGCTGGGCCGCGGCGACGGCGAGCGCGAGGGTGGTGAGCGCGGTGGACGTGCCGGAGCCGACGACGCCGTAGATCAGCATGTTCCCGGCGGCCGGGTCCCAGCCGACCGGGTACTGCGCCTGCCGGTCCGGGTCGTCGGCCAGCGCGTACGCGGGGATGTCGGCGGCGTCGGTCTGCAGTCCGCGCACGGCGAATCCGAGTTCGAACAGCGGCATCGTGTCGGGCAGCGGGTCCGGCCACGGCCTGCGGGGCGCGCCGATCCCGGCCTTGGCACCGGCCCAGCGCGAGGCCTCGACGAGCCGGGCCAGGTCGGTGGGCGTGTCGCCGGTGACCGCGTCGTTGTCCGCGGCCAGCATTGTCTGGTCGCCGGCGCTGAGTCGGAACGGCAGCAGGGTCACGCCGCCGGACACGGCCGCGGTCGCGGTCACGCCGGTGGACAGCGCGGTCTGCACAGGCAGCACCTCGTTCGCGCTGACCCGGTAGAAGCCGCGCCCCCACTGCCTGCTGCCGATCCCGGCCGCGGCGGCGGAGTCGATCACGTCCTGCGAGTCGGAGGCGCTCTCCAGCCGCAGGGCGAGGCGCAGCTTCACGTTGTTCTTGATCGCGGCGCTGACCGAGCCGGACGGCCGCTGCGTGGCCATGATCAGGTGCATGCCGAGGCTGCGGCCGCGCTGCGCGATGCTGACCAGCGCGTCGACGAACTCGGGCAGCGCCTTGACCAGCGTGGCGAACTCGTCGATCACGACGACGAGCCGGGGCATCGGTTCCAGGTCGGGGCGCTGGGTGTCGCGCAGCCGCTGGTAGTCGCGCACGTGGCTCAGACCGACGCCGCGCAGTGCGTGCTCCCGGTAGCGCAGTTCGGCCTCCAGGCAGCGCAGCGCGCGTTCGCCGAGCTGTTCGTCGAGGTCGGTCACGAGCCCGACGACGTGCGGGAGTTGGGCGCACTCGTCCAGCGCGCCGCCGCCCTTGTAGTCGACGAGCGCGAAGGTCAGGTGCTCGGGGTCGGCTCCGACGGCCATGCTGATGATCAGGGTTCTGAGCAGCTCGCTCTTGCCGGAGCCGGTGGTGCCCGCGATCAGTCCGTGCGGGCCGTCGTCGTCGAGGTCGATCTCGAACAGTTCGCGTTCGGTGACGCCGAGCACGGCGCGCACCCGCAGCGTCTCCAGGGTGGCCCGCCAGCGGTCGCCGACCGCGATGTCGAGCTGTCCGGGCAGGTCGAGCAGCGGCAGCAGGCCGACCCGGTCCGGCAGGCCGCTGCCCTCGGACTTGAGCTCCGGGTCCTCGAACCGGGCCAGCGCGCGGGCGAACTCGTTGGCGCGGCGCCTGGTCATGCCGGCGAGCAGGATCTCGTCCACCTGCTCGCCGGTGGCCACGCGGCGCAGCCGGCCGGAGCCGTCGCCGGAGACGGAGAGCACCTCGGTGCACAGCGCGGGCAGCCGCCGGGTGAGCACGATCCCGGAGACCGAGCCGACCCGGCCGCCGAGCAGGTCGCGCAGATAGCAGGGGCGGCCTTCGAGCAGCGTCGCGCCGTCCACGACGACCAGCAGCACGGGGTTGCCCGCGGCGGCGTCCTGGTCGCGGTTCGACGGGGTGCTGGTGCCGCCGAACTCGGTGAGCAGCGTGCGGGCCAGGGCTTCGCAGCGTTCTGATCCGACGGCGACGAGGCGGCCGCTGCCGTCGCGCAGGTCGGTGCCGTGCGGGAGCCACTTGGTCCACTCCCAGTCGGCGATCCGGTCCTCGTCCGCGAAGACGGCGATCGCGACGTCGGCCGGTCCGCTGCCGGTGGCGGCCTGGCAGAGCAGCGCGCGGGCCGCGGCGAGGGCGGCGGCGCGCTCCCCCTCGAGGCCGAGCACGCCGCCCGCGGCCAGGTTCACCGGCACCGGGACCTGCGTGAGCGTCGAGGCGTCGCGCAGCGCGGCGGTCAGCCGCGGGTCCATCTCCTGGTCGGTGCGGCGCGGGCGCTCGACCGGCGGTTCCCAGCCGCGATCCGCGTATCCGGCCGAGACCTGCAGGAAGTCCTCCGCGCCGCGCCGCCGCTCCCACAGCCGCAGCCCGGGCGCGGTGGCCCGGTGCACGTACTCGGCGACGTCCGGGAAGTCGGCCTGCAGCCGGGCCGCCCGCTCCGCGCGCCGGTTGCCGAGCTCTTCGCAGGCCGCTGCGATGTCGGCGGCGTACGCGCGCTTGCCGCGGCGCGATCCGGAGCGGCCGCGCAGCCGGTCCTCGAGCTGGCTGCCGATCATGATCAGCGGGCTGAACAGGGCGATCAGCGCGTACGTCGGGTTCTTCAGCAGCATCACCATGACGCCCGCGAGCAGCAGCGGGAAGACGATCGTGGATATCCGCATCGGCACGCCCTGGGACCGGCCGGCCGGTTCGGGCAGCCGGATCGCGGGCCGTTCGGGCGGGGTGGCGACGCGCGGGGCCCGGTTGAACGGCAGCGTGCCGGCCGGTCCGGCCTCGCGCGCCGGGTTCACGAAGGCGGCCGGGCTGACCGCGGCCACCGGCAGCACCCGGAAGGGCACCCGTCCGGCGGCGCAGACCAGGTCGTTCGGGCCGACGACGGTCGGCCCGGCGATCCGCACGCCGTTGACGTCGGTGCCGTTGCGCGAGCCGAGGTCGGCGACGGTGACCCGGCCGTCCTCGGTGACGTCGATCTCGCAGTGCAGCCGGGAGACGTCGCGGGAGTTGATCCGGACCTCCGCCTCCTCGCCGCGGCCGAGCCGGACCCGGCCGGGTTCGAGCCGGACCGAGAGCCCGGCGTCCAGGCCGCCGACGATCCGCAGCACCGCGCCGGGGTCGATGGTCGCGGTGGCGTCGGCGTCCCGGGAGCGGTCGGTCCCGAAGCCGAGGTCCGCGGGCCCGGGCAGCCCGACCTCGGAGCCGAGCACCAGGCCGGACCCGGCGAGCGGCGCGCCGGGCGGGGAGGGTCTGCCGTCGATGACGAGCCCGCTCCCGGGGGCGCCGAGCGCGGCGGCCAGGTCGGCGACCACCGCGTCCGGGCGGCCGAGCCGCGCCTCCCACTCGCGTTCGACGCCCGCGTCCCGATGGACGAATCTCAATGTGCCACCCGCTCGCTCTGTGCTGACTCGCCTTGCCCGCGTCAGATTAGCGTTTCGATCCGGGTCGGTACGGAGGCCGTACCGCGACGGTTTACCAACGGAGTCCAAAAGCTTCCTATGGCTTGAGGACAGTGCCGGTCCGCGCTGGTTAGTCTCGGCCGATGCCCCGCTTGCGCGACGCGGCCGCGTTCCTGGCCGCGCTACCACCCACCGTCGTCGACCTCGCGATCGCCGCCGCGGTCACCTGGCTCTCGCTCAGCACCGCGGCCGGTTCGTATCCGCCTTCCGGGTCGCGGCCGTTCGACGCGCTGGCCGTCGTGCTCACGTCGGTGATCGGCGTGGCGCTGGTGCTGCGCCGGATGTTCCCGCTGGCGGTGATGATCGCGTGCGCCGCGCTGGTCGCGGTATTCGAGGCGCGCGGCTACTGGCTGAGCCTGAACCAGCTGGCGCTGCAGCTCGCGTTCTTCACGGTGGCGTCACGGCGTGGCCGGTGGTGGACGGCTGCCGCGGCGGCGGTCGTGTACCCGGAGCTGATGTACAGCAACATCCATGAGTGGGTCGGCTCGACGTTCAACATCTACCTGGGCACGGCGGCCCGCGTCGTGGCGATCGGCGTGATCGGCGACGGCGCGCGGCGGCTGACGGAGAGTCACACGCTGATGGCCGACTACAACGGCCAGCTTCAGCGCAAGCAGCGGGATCGGGAGCAGCGCGCGGTGCTGCTGGAGCGGATCCGGATCGCACGCGAGTTGCACGACGTGACCGCGCACCATTTGTCGGTGATCGCGGTGCAGGCGGGTCTCGCGCGCTTCGTGCTGGAGACGGATCCGAAGACCGCGGACCAGGCGCTGCGTACGATCTCGGAGGTCGGCAGCGAGGGGCTGGCGGAGCTGCGGCGGCTGATCAGCCTGCTGCGTCCCGAGGACGAGGAGGGCGGCGGGCGTGCGGACGACCGGCCGGCGCCGAACATCGCGCAGCTCCCGGTGCTGGTCGAGCGGGTCGGCCTGTCGGGCACGCCGTCGCGGTACACGATCGCCGGACGCCAGCGGCCGCTGCCCGCGGGCATCGAGCTGTGCGTCTACCGCGTGGTGCAGGAGTCGCTGACGAACTCGCTCAAGCACGCGCCTGGTTCTTCGGTGGACGTGCGCCTCGAATACGAACCCGAGCACATCCGGCTGACCGTGGCCGACACCGGCCCGAACGGCGTCGCCGCCCAGCGCACGCACCATCCGCGCTCGGCCGTCGCGCAGGCCACCGAGCACACGGGTTCGGGCGTGGGCCTGACCGGCATGCGGGAGCGCGCTGCGCTGTACGGCGGCGAGATCTCGGCCGGCCGCAAGCCGGACGGCGGGTTCGAGGTGGCCCTCATCCTGCCGATCGACGCTGCTGAGGAGGTTGGGGACGCTGCGGACGCAGCCATGAGTCCAGCGCCCACCACCACTGCAGGCTCGCGGTGATCGGCTCGTCGTGTGCGCCGAAGGTTGTCAGTTCACTCATGCGGCGCAACCGGTGCTTGACGGTGTTCGAGTGAACGTGCAGCACCGCGGCCGTCTGAGTGATCTGACGGCCGTGGTCCAGATACGTGAGGGCCGTATGGGCGAGTAGTCGGTGGAAGCTTTTGCCCGGATCCAGGCGCACCAGCAACGTGGCGGCGAGCACGCGGCCGAGCTCGGGCTGCGCGTCCACGGCGACGAACGCGGCCAGGCCGGTGATCGAACGCAGACCGCGCAGGCCACGCAACTTGGCGGACGCGAGCGCGGACCGGCAGAGCGGGTAGACCGCCGCCAGCTGGTTCACCGGTTGCGAGGGCGAGGCGACGACCGCGACGTGCTCCAATGCCTCGGCAGCAGGCAGACGCGGCGTGACGCAGCAGAGGTAGCCGTCCACGAAGCCTGTGATACCGCCGCCGACGCACAGCACCGCCTCGACGCGGGCCGCCTCACGCGGCTCGACGACGTCGGCGATCAGGCAGTGGTAGCGCTTCGCGGGGTCGAGACCGGCATCGACGGCGGTCGCGCTGTCCTCACCGTGCAGAAGACAGCGCAGCGCCTGGACCCGCAGCGCGTAACCGTTGCGGGCGAGGGTCAGCTCGTGCGTGCGATAGGTGTGGATCAGCCGGTTCTGGATATCCGTCGTGAATCCGTCCAGCTCGACGAGCGCGTCGATCAGCGTCTCCGGGGCCACGCCGTGCAATTGGGCCTGCTCGGTGAGCACGATCAGCAGGTGCGCGCGCCCGGCCTGGAAGCCTTCGAGCAGTCCGGCGAGCGGCACGCCCTGCGCGACCCGATCGGCGGCGAGGGCGTCCGCGGCGGCGAGATCCGGGCTCGCCGCCGCGGACGCGAAGCCGCGCACGACAGCACGCAGGAGGGCGTCGACGTTGCGCCGCACCTCGCCCTCCGGCAGTGCCGCCACGGACGGCGACTTGGCGCGGGCCGCGCGGACCACCGCGTCGAGCGCGCCCGGCTCGCCGCACATGCGCTCGACGATCCCGGTCAAGACCGCGCGACCCGCCAGATCACCCATGAGTCAGGTCACCCGTTCGACGAGGAGAGTCCGGCGATGACCGACTGCGGCACGGTCGCGGTGCGCTCGCGCTGCGGGAAGTTGCCCACCGGGATCCGCGCGACCTCGGCGCCAGTCGCGTAGTCCACGACCGAGACCGCGTTCCCGGCGCTCAGCGAGACATAGCAGTACGCGCCGTTCGCACTGGTCAGGGCCCAGTACGGAATGCTGCCGGTCGGGTAGGTGACCGTGGCCGTGGTGCTGAGCGAACTCGTGCTGACGATCTTCGTGTAGTCGTCGATCGTGCCGACGTCGCAGAGCTTGGTGTCGTCGCCAGAGAGCGCGATGCCGTGGTGCGCCGAGTTCTGCGGGTAGTTGTCGTACGACTCGCTGGCGGCCGTCGTGCTGTACGGCTGCTGCACGGTCGCGAGGGTCTGACTGGTGTTCAGGTCGTACTTGATGAAGCCGTTCAGGTACGACATGTCCGCGTACATGGTCGTGCCGTCGGGCGCGATCACGAAGGGGCGCAGCCCGTACGGGAAGGTCCACACCTTCACGACCTTCAGCGTGCTCGCGTCCACCTTTTCGAGCTGAAGGGAGCCCTTGAGCGCGTTCAGGGCATACGGGATGGACGTGACGCCGATGCTCTCGTTGTAGATGTACTTGCCGTCCGCGGTGAACGTGTTCTGATGCGGATACGTGCCGGTCGTGTACTTGCCGACGAGCGTGCCGTCCGCCGCGTTGAACTCCTCGGCGTCCGCGGCGGTCGTGGCCGAGACGACGACCTTCGTGCCGTCCGGGGAGAGCGCGAGGTGATCGGCGTGGATGCCGTCCACCTGCGAGACCCACAGTTCCTGATGGGTGACGAGGTTGAACGCGGCGACGTCGTCCAGATTGCCGCGCGAGACGTAGATGGTCGTGCCGTCGGGCGAGATGGCGAAGTCGTCGACGTAGCGGGTGCCGCCGACGCTCGGGTCCACCTGCGCCTCGTCCGCGGTGGCCGCCGCGTAGCCGATCCACTGCGCGGGATTCCAGCTCGCGAAGACCGCCTGCAGGTCGGGGATGACGCTGAAGGAGCCGAGATTGGTGAGGGTGCTCGCGTCGATGAAGCTGATGGTCCCGGCCACGGCGTTGCCGACGACCAGCACCCCGCGGTCGGCGTCCGCACGCGCGGGCGCCTGCGCGACGGGCCCCGCGGCGAAGGCGGCGGCGAGTACGAGTGAGGCCGAACTTGTGGTGATCAAGCGCTTACGGGGCATGGTGGGTCCTCGGGCTTGTCGTGTCTGCCTGAAACCTGAACTCAGGTTCGTACTCTTGAGAGTTTCGATCCGCCGGCCGACCCTGCCAAGTGCGCTGCCGACAACGTTCCACGCGCAGACGGTCACCCGGGGACAAGGCGAGGAGATGCAGCCCTACCTGATCCTCGGCGCCTGCAACCCGCCGCTAGCACACCGCGCCCTGACCGGCGACGCGACGCTCTCACTGATCGCGGCCGAGGCAGCACAGCGGCTGGACGCCGCACTGGCCTCGGTCGCGGATCCGGATTGACGGTGTCGTGGGGGTTCGGGTTCGTAGTCGAGCGGGGTGGGGTTTGCTCGTGTGCTACGGGGCTAGGTCCTGTTCTTCTTGCTGGCGGCGCGGTTGGTCCAGGTGCGCTCTAGGCTGATCCGCAGGTTCTCGCTGTAGAGCAACTGCGCTTGTTCGATCGCGTACTCGGCGATGTAGCGGCGGTAGGCGTCGAGGGGCTCCTCGGCGAGGGTCAGCATGCGGCGGTTGGCGATGACGGCGGGGTTCGCCAGGCGTTCGACTGCGCGGTCGGCGGCCGCCTCGATCTGGTCGGGGTCGACTGCCTCGTCGCAGAGCATTGCGGCCTCGGGGTCCTCGGCGGAGATCTTGGCGTCCCACATGATCATGCGGCGCGCGGCGCGGGCTCCGACGAAGCGGCTCAGGCGCAGGTTGGCGAGGCCCGGGATGATGCCCTCGGTGAGCGCGGGCAGTGAGAAGTAGGCGTCGCGGGCAGCGATGACGCGGTCGAACACGAGCAACTGCTGCGCTCCCCCGCCGATCGCGAAGCCCTCGACCAGCGCGAGCCACGGCTTGGCCCCGCGCAGGATCTTGTTGATGTAGCCGAGTTCGCGGCGCAGCATGAAGTCCACGAGCGAGATCTGGCCGTCGCGTAGCCGGGTGAGGTTGATGCCCGCGCTGAAGATCCGGCGACCCGCGTAGCGCGCGTGGTGCATGACGTCGCCGCGCAGCACGCCGACCTTCACGTCCTCGTCCAGCAGCACGAGGTCCACGCCTGCCTCCAGTGCCGCGACCGCGTCGTCGTCCTCGGCGTTGAGGTAGGGCAGATTCCGCAGGGTGAGCCAGGCCGCGTCACCCTTGCGCTCGACGAGCACGGTTCCGAAGTCGGCGACGCCGGTGCGCCGGAAGCCGGGCAGCGCGTCGATGGCGGCACGCGTGGGCTGCAGCATCGACTCGATCAGGTGCGTGCCCTCGGTGTGAAGGCGGAGGATCGCGGCGAAGAGCATGCCTAGCTCGACCTCGCGGCCCTCCTTGTTCGCCTGGATCACCGCGCGCTCCTCGGCGAGCTGCTTCGGCGTCGGCACGAGTCCGGGCAGCAGTTCGGCGGCGGCCTCGGCGAGTTCGTCCACCCGCAGCGGGCGCCGCAGGTCGTCGGTCAGGCGTCGGTAGAGCTCCGGCGCGTGCGCGGCGAGGAATGCGGCACGCGCGTCCTGGCACTCGCGGCGTATTCGCTCTGCCTCCGTGGCTTCGTTGGCGGAACGGTCTGCCTTCGCGGGCAGGTGTGCCAAGAGCAGTTCGCGCTCGGCGACGTACTCGCTCAGCCGTGCGGCGGCCCCGTTGTACTGCTCGTCGTCCCCCGAGGTCATCAAGGAGCGTTTCCTTCCGTGATCGTGTCCGTGATCGCGCACAGCTGCGCGATCAGCGCTTCCACCAGCGCTTCGGCAGTGCCCTGTGACAGGGTCGGCTTGCGGTACTGGACCATGCCGCAGACGCCGTCGGGCCCGTATTCGAGGATCAGGGCCGCGTCGAACTTGGCCTGCGTGTCATGGAACGTCCGGTAGCGGGAGGTTGTCAGGCCCCTGAGGCGCAGCGGCGAGGCGACGTCCATGCTCAAGTACAGCTGCGGGAAGTAGCGCGGACGCGGACGCACGTCGCGCAGCAGTTGCCCGGCCACGGACGTGAACGGCAGGTCCTGGTCCCGCAGGCCGCGCACGAGTTCGGCCGCGCTGCGCCGCAGCAGCTCGTCGGTCGGCGCGTCCGCGGCCCCGTTGCCCGCGAGCAGCACGGTGTTCGCGAAGCACCCGACGACGGATTCCTCGTCCGCCGACACGCGGCCGGACGTGACGCAGCCGGTGAGGAAGTCCCCCAGCCCGAACACCTCGCCGACAGCACGCTGATACGCGGCCGAGATGAGGACGGGGATCGAGTACCCGGCGGCGGTCGCGGCGGCGCCGAGGCCCGGCACGCGGCCGAGGCGTTCGGATACGACGAGCGTGTGGGACGTGCCCTCGGCTGTTGAATTCGTCAGCGGCAGAGGATTGAGATGCGAGACGCGGTCGGCCGCTGTACGGACTCGGGTGGCGCTCTCGGGCGTGGCGACGCGGGCGAGTTGACGCAGGTTGAGGTCGCACGTGGTGAACGCGGCGGGCGTGGGCCTGCGTCGGGCGTCGGCGTAGCAGGACTCGATGTCGGAGAGGAGGACGCGCAGCGAGTAGCCGTCCATCACGAGGTGGTGCCAGACGAGAAGCAGCAGCCTGCGATCGTCGTCACCCGTCGGGATCAGCACGCAGCGCAGTAGCGGGCCGCCGTCGAGGTCGATCCCCTCCAACGACTCGCGCTCGACGACCGCGCGGAGTTCGGCCTCGGAGAGCGGCTGCCGCGCCGGGGTCACGCTCTCGACCTTCAGCGTGTGGCGGCCGAGGGCCAGGCGCGGTGTTCCGTTCACCGTCTCGATGGCGCCGCCGAGGACGGGGTGCGCGGCCAGGGCGCGTTCCACGGCGTCGATCAGGGTATTGCTGTTGACGGCGCCGCGTATCTCGTAGCAGACGTGTTCGAGGTAGATCTGCGGGTCTTTCGATACCTGCTGGTGGGTCCAGATCGCGGTCTGCGCCGGGGCCAGCGGAGCGGTCTGTGCGCCGTACTTCGAGGTGTCGTCGTCCGCGTCGGTCGTGGGGGTTGCGCGGGCCACGACGTCGGCGAGTTCGGCGAGGGAGCTCGCGCTGAGGACGTCGGCCGTGGTCACCGTGCGCCCGGTGGCGGACTGCAGGCGCGAGGCGGCGGCGATCGCGACGAGCGACGTGCCGCCGAGGCCGATGAACGTGTCGGAGCCGCTGAGCTTGGCCGGGTTCGTCTCGAGGATCTCGGCGATGGCCTGGATCACCGGGGCGAGGAAGGACTCGGACTCGGTGACTGCATCGGCTTCGACGTGCGCGGGCGAGTTCGGGTCGCGGGTGAGGGCGGTCAGGGCCTGGAGGTGCAGGGCCCAGATACGCTCCAGGTCCTCGGTCTCCCATTGCGTGCTGTCGGCGGTCACGTCGATGCGCATGTCGGCGGCGACCGCGTCGAGGATCGCCTCGACGACGAGCGGGAAGCTGGTCTTGTCCCAGCTGCGCGTCTCGCTGAGCCGGATGCCCGCGCCGTCGCCGGACAGCTCGTTCCACAGGTGGAAGCGGGTGAAGTTGATCAGGGTGTTGAAGAGCGGTCGGCCCGCGAGTTCCCGGAGCGCCGGGTACGGGAAGCGGCGGTGCTCCATCAGCGCGCTCTCCGCCTGGAAGACCTGCCGCGCCACGTCGGCCCAGCTGCTGCGGCCGGTGACCTCGGCGTCGATCGGGACCATGTTGAGGAACAGGCCGACGAGGCGGTCGGCGTCGGCGACCTCGGGACGTCCGTTGACCGCGATGCCGGAGACCGGGTGCGCGGTGCCCTCCAGCTGGCCGAGCACGGTGAGGTGCGCGGCGACGACCAGGCTCTTGACCGGGATTCGGGTCTGAGCGGAGGCGCGTTCCAGGTCGGCGCGCAGGCCGGCGGGCAGCGGGTGGCTGATCCGGATGCGGTCCGCGCTGCGCCGGCCGCGCGCGGGAGCCCCGGAGTTCGCCGGGCGCGATACGGCCGGGAGCTCGCTCGCGCGCTCGGTCCAGAAGGCGTGGGCCGCGTCCGAGGTCAGGGTCTCGCGCTCCAGCCGCACGAAGTCGGCGTAGCGGTGCGCGGGGGTCGGGTCGGGGAGCGGCTTGCCGTCGAGAAGGGCTCCGTACGCGGTCATCAGGTCGGTCAGCAGGACGGTGTCGCTCCAGCCGTCCATGATCGCGTGGTGGAAGCCGTAGACGAGACGGAAGGAGTCGTCGTCGAGGTGCGCGGCGAAGTAGCGGATGAGCGGGCCCTCTTCGACGTCGAAGGGTCGGCCCGTCTCCGTGGCAGCTTCGTCGAGCGCCGCCTCCTGCAGCTTGGCGGACAGGCCGCGCCAGTCGCGCACGGTCACCTCGACGCGCGGTTCGCGCTCCACGAGCTGCCTGGGTCCGTCGGCGCCGCCCGCCAGGTCGAAGCGCGTGCGCAGGATCTCGTGGCGGGCGGCCACGTGCTCGACGGCGCGGCGCAGGGCCTCGGGGTCGAGCCGCGCGTCCACCCGATGCGCCATCACGTCGTGGTACAGCGAACGGTCCGGGCTGCCCATCGCCTCGAAGATCAGGCCGAGTTGCAGGCGCGTGGCCGGGTAGGCGGACTCGATTCCCTCGGGCAGGTCGGCGGTGGTCTCGACGATCTCCGCGGGCGCCGAACGCGGCTGCGGCTGCGGGACGGCCGGGGTCGGGGCGCCGCCGGGGAGCAGGGCGGAGATGCGCGGGTTGCTGAACATCTCGGCGAGGCTGATCTCCAGGCCGGCGGCCTCGGCGTCGGCGATCGCGCGGATGGCCAGGATCGAGTCGCCACCGAGAGCGAAGAAGTCGTCGTCGACGCCGACGTCCGCGCGGCCGAGGACCTTGGCCCAGACGTCGGCGAGGGCCTGTTGGTCGGTCGTCGTCACTTCGTTGGACGGCGCCGGGGCCGCAGGGGTCGTCGTCGGCTCGGGGAGGGCGCGCAGGGCGGCTCGGTCGATCTTGCCGGAGGGGCTGAGCGGCAGCGCGGCGGTGACGACGTAGCGCGTGGGCAACAGGTAGGCGGGCAGCACGCTCGCGAGCTGGGCACGCACGTCGTTCGTGTCGAGGCCGTGGCCGGGCTTCGGTACAAGGTGGGCGACGAGGTAGCGGGCACCGTCAGCATCCTGACGTGCCACGACGGCCGCGTCGGCCACGCCGGGGACGTGGGACAGCAGCGCCTGCTCGATCTCGCCGGGCTCGACGCGGAAGCCGCGCACCTTGACCTGGTCGTCCGCGCGGCCGAGGAACTCCATGGTGCCGTCGGCGAGCAGGCGGCCGCGGTCGCCGGTGCGGTACATCCGGGCGCCGCCGGGCTCGGTGGCGAACGGGTCCGGCAGGTAGACGGTCGCGGTGCGCCCGGGCTGGCCGAGGTAGCCGCGCGTCACGCCGTCGCCCCCGATCCACAGGTCGCCGATCTCGCCCGCCGCGACAGGCTCCAGCCGCTCGTCGAGAAGGTAGGCGCGGGCGTTGCGGAGTGCCGTGCCGATCGGGACCGAGGCGCCGTCGGCGGGCGGCGTCGTCACGAGGTGGGTCAGCGCGAATGTGGTCGTCTCGGTGGGTCCGTAGCCGTTGACCAGCTCGGGGCCGTCGGTCAGCGCCAGGAACTCGGCGGCGCGGACCGGCGAGAGGACGTCGCCGCCGACCACGACGCGCCGCAAGCCGGTGAAGGCGGTGGGGCGCCCGCGCACGAGCTCGTGGAAGAGCGCGGCGGTGAGGAAGACCGCTGTCACGCGGTGCTGCCGGACGGTGTCTTCGAACTCGTCGATGGCCTGGTACGTCGGCCCGGCCAGCACGAGGCGGGCGCCGCTGAGCAGCGCGCCCCAGATCTCGTAGGCGGCGGCGTCGAACGAGCCCGGGGACAGCTGCAGGAAGGTCTCGTCCGGGCCGAAGTGCGAGAACGACTGATCAGTGACCAGGTTCAGCAGGTTCCGGTGCGTGACGACGACACCCTTGGGGCGGCCAGTGGAGCCGGAGGTGTACATGACGTACGCGGCGGCGTCGGAGGGGACGGTGACGTGCAAGTGCTCGGCGGCTACGGCATCCAGCACGTCGGGGCGGGTGAGTACGACCTCTGCTCCGCTGTCGGCGAGGAGCTGCCGGACCCGCTCGTCCGGGTAGTCCGTGGACACCGGCACGTAGGCGGCGCCCGCCTTGAGGACGGCGAGCATGGCGACGATCTGCTCGATGGAGCGGTCGAGGTGCAGCGCGACGCGGTCCTCCGGGCGTACCCCGCGCGCGACGAGCGTGGCGGCGAGGGCGTCGGCGCGGTCGCGCAGTTCGCGGTACGTGATCGAGCGGGATCGGCCGTCTACGCTCTCCACGAGCGCGATCCGGTCGTCGGCCGCGGCGGCGACGGCGTCGAAGCGTTCCGGGATGGTGCTGCTGCTAGCGGCCATTGTGCGACCTTTCGAGCCGGACCGGCAGCGCGGCGTAGCCGGTGAGGAAGTTGGAGTAGATCGGCTCGCCCGGACCGTCCAGTTCGACCTCCGCGACGGTCTCCCGCATGGCCTTGAGCAGCGCGGTCAGCTCGATCCGGGCCAGGTGGGCGCCGAGGCAGAAGTGCGGGCCGTAGCCGAAGGCGAGTTGCCGGTTCGGTCTGCGGCCGAGGTCGAGGCGGCCGGGCGCGGCGAAGGCGGTCTCGTCCTGGTTGGCGGAGCACGTCCAGAGGGTGACGATGTCGCCGGCGCGGATCCGGCGGCCGTGCAGTTCGAGGTCTGCGGTCGCCGTGCGGCCCTGGTGCAGGACGGCGGTGGTCCAGCGCAGCAGCTCCTCGACGGCGTCGGCCACCTCGACCTCGCCGTCGCGCAGGCGGGCCCACTGGTCCGGGTGCTCGGCGAGCGCCTGGACGGCGCCGATCATGGAGAGCCGGGTGGTCTCGTCGCCGCCGAGGATGAGGCTGTAGCAGTTGAGCACGAGCTCGTCCTCGGTGAGCGCCTCCCCGTCGACGAGTCCGTGCGCGAGCAGCGAGACGACGTCGTCCGCGGGTTCGGCGGCGCGGCGTCGGGCTAGCTTGGCGAAGTAGAGCAGGATCTCGGCCTGTGCCATCCGCGCCGCGAAGCTGGTCGGCACCGGCTCGTGCGAGCTGAGCGCGGCGCTGGTCTGCTTCAACACGAATGCGTGATCGGCCTCGGGCACGCCGAGCAGGTCGCAGATCGCGCCGAGCGGGATGCGCGCGGCGATGTCGGTGGCCACGTCGCAGTGCCCGCGTTCGGCGGCCGTGCGCCACAGCTCACGTGCCGATTCGCGGATCCGTTCGCCGAGGGGGGCGAGCGCCTTGGGGGTGAACGCCTCGCGCATCAGGTTGCGCAGCGCGTGGTGCCGGGGCGGGTCGCTGACCACGAGCATCCGGTTGCCCGCCGAGTCGCCGTCGGCCAGCAGCGTCGTCAGCATATTGCCACGCGCCGAGGACAGCCGGGTCGTGTCGCGGGCCAACGAGGAGACGTCCGCGTGCCGGGAGACGACCCAGAACCCTGGCACGCTGCCGTTCGAGGTCTCGTGCCACGCGACGGGATCTTCCCTGCGCAGCGCGGTGAACAGCGGCGCGAGTTCCCGGCCGGCGTGCGCGCGCGGCTTGGCGAGGTCGGTCCCGGCGAGGATCGTCGAGCCCGCCGTGTCGACCGACGTCATCGGGCCCGCGCCTGGATCGCCTCGCGCACGCTGCGCGGCCGGATGTCGGGCCAGTGCTGTTCGACCCACTCTTCGCAGGCGGCGGGCTCGCCGGCGAATCCGGCGTCGCGCCAGCCGCTCGGGTTCGGGAAGCTCGCGGGCACGATCGCGTGCTGCTCCTCGTCGTTGACGACCACGCGCATCGGGGCGGTGTCACTCATGTCAGATCCCTTTCCTTGACTCGACCGAGCAGCTGTTCGAGGTCGATCGGCGCGTGTTGCTGGAAGAAGTGGCCGCCGGGCAGCGTCACGCAGGCGAAGCGGCCGATCGTGTGCGCGGACCAGGCGGCGACGGCGTCCGCCGGGGAGCGGGTGTCGTCCGCACCGGCGATCGCCAGCAGCGGACTCGAGATCGGTCGCCACGCGGCGGTACTCAGGTGCTGGTGGCTGATCCGCAGGTCGGCGCGCAGGATCGGCAGTGCGATCTGGCGCATCTGCGGGTGCTGCAACACCTCGCTGCCCGCGCCGCCGAGTTCGAGCAGAACGTCCAGCATCTCGTCCTCGGGCAGCTCGTGCCACGGGGTGACGTCGGCCGGCGGGGCGATGGGTGCGGCGGCCGCGAGGACCAGCGCCTCCAGTTCGATGCCGCGTTCCTCGAGTCCGCTGGCCACCGCGAAGGCCACGTGCGCGCCGAGGCTGTGGCCGATCAGCAGCGGCCGCTCCCCCGGCTTGACCACCGCGACGTACTCGGCGACGGCCTCGGCGGCGAGCTCGTGCACTGAGTCGGCGAACGGTTCGCGGGTGCGGGTGCCACGGCCCGGGTATTTGGCGACGAACACGCGTCGGCCGGGTCCGGCGGCGTCGGCCCACTCGGGCATCGAGTGCGCGGAGCCTCCGGCGAAGGGGAACAGCAGCGCGCGCGGCCGGTCGTCGTCGCCGGGGGCGGAGAACTCCCAGAACGCTGATTCCATCATGGCGGCCATCACTCGGAGCCCATCCGGAGCAGCGGACCGCCGGCAAGCACGGCGAGCAGCAGCAGTGCCGCTCCCGCGAGCCAGAAGGGTGCGGCCACGCCGAGGCCCTTGGCGATGCCTCCGG
This sequence comes from Actinospica sp., assembly GCA_035493475.1. Taxonomy (GTDB): domain Bacteria; phylum Actinomycetota; class Actinomycetes; order Streptomycetales; family Catenulisporaceae; genus Actinospica. The sequence continues at coordinate 131,848 of DATJIF010000030.1, read as the reverse complement.
CGGCGATCGCGCCGAGCGGGGCCGGGCCGGTGCCGATCAGCCGGTACACGCCGTTGACCCGGCCGAGCATGCCCTTCTCGACGCTGGTCTGCCGGAACGCGACGGTCAGCGCCTGGTAGACGACACCGCCGAGGTTGAGCACGAAGAACCCGAGGACCGCCGCGACCGTCTCGTGCACCAGGCCCATGAGCAGGCAGCACAGGCCATTGATAGCGAGCGCGCCGAGCACGGTCGGGAACAGGCCGAACCGGGACCGGAGCTTTCCGGCCGCCAGTCCGCCGAGCAGGCCGCCGATCGCGCCGAGGGCGAGGAAGAAGCCGTACGCGGTCTTGCTCAGGCCGAGCACGTGCAGGACGTAGAGCACGAACACCGCGCTGACCCCGACGATGCAGAAGTTGATCACGCCGAGCATGAAGGCGAGCAGCAGCAGGAGCCGGTCGCCGCGCAGGTAGCGGAATCCGTCGCGGATCATCTCGGCCCAGCGCGGACGGGCCGGGCCAGGCTCGGCGGGCCCGTCGGGGACGAGCATCCGGACCGTCGCGAGGATGACGACGCCGAGCGCGAAGGACGCGCCGTCCACGACGAACGGCAGCGCGAGGGCGGCCGCGAGCAGCAGGCCGCCGAGGGGCTGGCCGACGGTGTCCTGGAAGACGAGCTGCACGGCCTGCAGTCGGCCGTTGACGGTCGCCAGCCGCTCGGTCGGCACCACCTCGGGCAGGAAGCTCTGCGCGCTGATCACGAACAGGACCTCGCCGAGCCCGAGCAGGAACGCCACGACGCAGAGCAGCGCCAGGTTCGCCACGTGCGTGAACACGGCGAGCGCGAGCAGCCCGACGAGCACGGCGCGGACCACGTCGACGCGGATCATCAGCCGCTTTCGTGGCCAGTGATCGGCGGCGACCCCGGCGAGCGGGGACAGCAGCGTCGGGACGGTGCCCGCGGCGGTCAGCAGGGAGAGCAGCGCGGGGTTGGTCGTGTACGAGACGGCGAGCAGCGGCAGCGCGGTCATCCGCACGCCGTCGCCGAGGGCTGAGACGCCGGCCGCCGCGAGCAGCCGGTTGCCGCCGTCGCGCACCGTTTCCGTGGCGGCGGCGGTCGTGGTCTCGGACGATGCGGGGCTGGTCATGCGGCTCCCAGTCCGGTCTGGTCGATGACCGTCAGATGCCTGATCTCGGGCACGGCTCCGGGCACGAGATGGAGAAGGCCTTCCTCGTCGGCGGTTTCGAGGCAGTCGCACGCGATCGGCTCGAAGCCCGCGAAGGCGTACGCGATCTCCATCTGCCGGTTGCGGCCGGTGCGCCGCAGGTCGGCGGCCAGGTGCACGCCCGCCTCGGCCGCGCGGCCGGTCAACCAGCGCAGCAGCACCGACCCGGCGCCGAAGGACATCACCCGGCACGACGTCGTCAGCAGCCTGAGTCGCCACGCCTTCGGGTGCAGGTCGAGCAGCATGACGCCGATCGCGCCGTGCGAGCCGAAGCGGTCACGCATGCTCACCGCGAGCACGGCGTGCGCCGGATCCGTGCTGAGCTCGTCCAACTGCTCGCGCGAGTAGGGGATGCCGGTGGCGTTGAGCTGGCTGGTGCGGACGGTGAGCTCGGAGAGCCGGTCCAGGTCGGCCGAGGTCGCGCGCACGATCGACATCTCGATCTCGAGCGACACGAGGAAGTCCTCGTCAGGGCCCTGGAACTCCGCTCGGGCCTGCTCGCGCGCGGCGATGGCGCGGTAGCTGGCGCGGCGGTTGGCCGACTCGGCGGTGACGCTGTCCGGCGTGAATTCGGGCAGGTCGGGCAGCCGTGCGGCCTCCGCGGCGGCGTAGCAGCGCACGTCCTGCTGCCGCATCTCCATCTCGGCGATCTCGACCGGCTGATCGTCGATGAACGCGAAGGTGTCGGCCGCGAAGCCGAACGCGTCCACGATCGCCTGCACGGAGTCGGGCTTGCGGCCCCAGCCGATCTGCGGGTGCAGGAAGTACTCGGCGACACCGAGCTTCTCCAGGTGCTGCCACGCCTGGTCGTGGTCGTTGCGGCTGGCGACGGAGTGCAGAATGCCGCGACGGTCCAGCTCGACCAGCGTGTCGAGGACGCCGGGCCGCAGCTCCGGACTGTCGCCCTCGAGCAGCGTGCCGTCCCACACCGTGCCGTCGAGGTCCCAGACCACGCACTTGACGGCGGTTGTCCCGGGCATCGGCTCACACCTCCCAGAGGGTCGCGGCCCACGCGGCGACCGGGCTGTTGTTCAACACCAGGACCAGCTCCCCCGGCTGCACGGCCTCCTCGGCGAGCAGGTCGCGCAGGTTCAGCACCACGTCCATCGCGCCGAGGTGGCCGTAGCGGGCGAGGTTGCGGCCGCACACGGGGTGGATCTCGGCGCCGAGCAGGTCGCGGTAGAACGAGTAAGCGCTCTGCGTCACGTTCTGCATGAGCACCGCGCCGACCTGGTCGAGGATCGTGCCCGCGTCCTCGAGCACCTGCTCGACGAGGCGGCCGAGCCGGAGCCTGCTGTGCAGCGCGAGCTCGAAGCGGTAGCGGTCCGGGTCGGCGCACTCCTCGCGCCACTCGTACCAGGGCCCTTCCTTGTAGCGGACCTCGAACAGGTCGTGGAAGGAGCCGTCGGTCTCGGCGCGGTGCGCGCGCAGTACAGGTCGGCCGCCGCGGACCAGCGTCATCGCGAAGGCGCCGTCGCCGACCACGGTCACCGGCGGGCGCACCCGGTCCGGGCCGGTCGGGCGGCTGGCGTGCGCGATCAGCACGCTGCTGCGGCTCGGGTCGGCGCGCAGCAGGTCGGCGCCGAGCGACCAGGCGGCGCTGGATCCGACGCAGCCCATGCCGTCCACGGTCAGCGCGAACGCCTTGCCGAGCTTCGCCTCCGACTGGATGCGCGCGGCCTCGGAGCCGAGCAGCACGTCCGGCGCGCGGCCCGCGACCAGCAGGATGACCTCGGGTTCCGCAGCCCCCTGCGCCATCAGCTCGGTCACGGCCTGCGTGGCGAGCGGCCCGGCGTCCTGCTCGATGACGCCCACGGTCTCGATGCCGCAGCCGCGCACGAAGTCGAGCTCCGCGCTGCCGAACGCCTCGTTCTCCGGGAGCTTCGACACCTCGGTCAGCTCGGTGGGCAGCAGGCAGTGGATGTGGCCGATGCCGATGCCGTCTGTCAGGTTGCTGTCGCTCATGCCCACACCGCCAATGCCTTCTCGGCCAGGTGCAGGCGACCCATCTCGGTGCTGCCCTCGATGATCTCCATCAGCTTCGCGTCCCGGTACGCGCGGGCCACTACTCCCCCGTCGTGCGCGCCGGCCGAGGCGAGGATCTGCACTGCTGAGGCCGCGACCGCGTTCGCCTGGATCGCGCCGACGTGCTTGGCCGTGAACACCGCCGTGACCAGATCAGGGCTCGAATCGCGCCAGCAGGCCGCCGCGTGCTCGCACAGCCGGGTGACGATCTGCTCGGCCGCGTACATGTCGCCGAGCCGTCCGGCCACGAGCTGGTGCTTGGCGATCGGCGCGCCGAACTGCTCGCGCTTGACCGCGTACGCTGCGGCGGCGGACAGGCAGGACCGGATGATGCCGAGGCAGCCCCACGCGATCGAGAGCCGTCCGTACGCCAGCGCGCTCTGAATCTGCAGGCCGAACGGGTCGCCCGCACCGGGCAGCACGTGGTCCGCGGGCACGACCACATCGGCCATCCGGACCATCGCGTGGCCCCCGGCGCGGCAGCCGAGCGGATGCGGCACCGGTTCGATCTCCAGGCCGGGCGCGTCGGACGGGACGATGACAGCGGCGGTCCCACTCTGGTGGCGGCAGAACACGAGGATCCAGTCCGCGTACGCGGCGCCGGTGATCCAGACCTTCTCGCCGTCGATCACCGCCTCGTCCCCGTGCACCTCGAGCGTCGTGCGCATCGCGGACAGGTCGCTGCCCGCGTGCGGCTCGCTGAACGCCACGGCGGCGGTCGCGCCCCCGGCCAGCGCGGGCAGGAACAGCTCGCGCTGGCGCCGGTCGCCCCAGCGGGTGATCATCCAGGCGACCATGCCCTGAGACGTCATCAGGGAGCGCGCCGAACTGCACAGCGAACCGGCGTGCGCGGCGAGCCGTCCGGCGGCGTGCGCGTCCAGGCCGGGGCCGCCGTACTCGGCGGCGACCTCCGGGCAGAGCGCGCCGGCCTCGGCGAGCTTGCGCACCACGTCGGGCGGGATGGCCCCGGCGAGGTCCCAGTCCGCCGCGTGGTCGGCGACGAGTTCGGACCACAGGGTCCGCAGGTCGTCGGCTCGATCGGCTGTCATCCGGTCGCCCCGCGCAGCCGTCCGATGAGGGCGACCATGGCGTCGACGGTGCGGAAGTTGTCCATCTTCAGGTCCGCGCCGCCGACCGTCACGCCGTACTTCTCCTCCAGGTGCACCACGAGCTGCAGCGCGAACAGGGAGGAGATGCCGGAGGCGAACAGGTCGCTGGACGCGTCGAGTGTGCGCCCGGTCTTGGCGTCGAGGAAGGCCAGCAGTTCCTGATGCGTGCTGCTGCCGGTGCCAACGCTGTTCTGGGTCGTCTCGGTCATGCCGCCTTCACCTGTTCCTGGTCGTAGTCGTGGAAGCCGCGCCCGCTCTTGCGGCCGAGGCGGCCCTCGCGCACCATCGCGGTCAGCAGGTCGCAGGGCTCGTATCCGGCGTCGCCGGTGCGCTCGGCCAGCACCTCGAGGGTCTGCACCACGTTGTCGAGGCCGATCAGGTCGCCCGTCGCGAGCGGACCGGTGCGGTGCCCCAGGCAACCGGTGAACAGCGCGTCCACCGCCTCCGGGCTCGCGACGCCGTCCTCGACGATCCGCGCGGCCTCGTTGATCATGCGCTGCAGCACGCGGTTGATCACGAAGCCGGGGCCGTCGCCGACCTCGATACCCTCGCGGTCGAGCTCGGCGAGCAGCGCGCGGGCCTGGTCCATGGCGTCGTCCGAGGTGCGCGGGCCGCGCACCACCTCGACCGCGCGGATCAGGTAGGGCGGGTTCATGAAGTGCGCGCCGACCAGGTCCTGCGGCCGGTCGCAGAACGAGGCCAGCTCGTCGACCGGGATCGCGGACGTGTTGGTGATCAGCAGCGTGCCCGGCTTGACCAGCTCCGAGATCGCGCTCAGGGCGGCGTGCTTGGCCTCGGCCGTCTCGGTGACGCACTCGATCACGGCGGTCGCGGCGGCGGCCTTCGCGATGTCGCCGGTCACCGTGAGCCGCGCCTCGCCGACCTCGCGCGGACGGTAGCCGCCGAGCAGCCGTCCCAGCCGCGCGTCCTGCCGCACCTTCTTGCCCACCGCCCCGGCGACCTCCGGATCGGTCTCCACGAGGACGACGTCCACGCCCCGGCCCAGCGCGAGCGCGGCCAGTCCGGCGCCCATCGTCCCGGCGCCGAGCACCGCGAGCACTCCGTCAGCCATCACTGCTCCCCCTCAATCCCGTTCGGGCCGGCCAGCAGTCCCCGGTACTCGGGCTGCTCGGCCAGGTAGTCCAAGCTCCTCGTCACGCGCGCGCCGTCGATCGCGCCGCTCAGGCCCTGTTCGGCGAGCCACCCGTTCCACGCCCCCGTCTCGACCCGGATGCGGGTCGGTTCGTCCTCGAAGCGGAACAGCGCGACCGCCGAGAGGATCTCCTCCCCGGTCTCCAGCGCCATCTCGGCGAGCCGTTCGCGCCACTCGGCGGCCGGGACGCCCTTGGTGTGCACGCCCGCCGCCTCCAACCGGCCGAACAGGTCGATCAGCGTGACCGGCTCCGAACCGACCAGGTGGAACGCGCGTCCGGCGGCTCCCGGCGCCGACATCCGGGTCGCGATCGCCCGGGCCACGACGTCGACCGGCGCCATGTACAGGTACGAAGACTCCTGCGGATGCACACCCGCCGCGACGCTGCCCGCGATCAGCCGCCAGATCATGTCCTTCGGGTTGCAGGCGCCGGTCTCGCTGTCGCCGAGGATCAGCCCAGGCCTGAAGACGCGTACGCGCGGCCCGTCCTTCTCCGCGCGCTCGGTCAGCCGCTCGCTCACCCACTTGCCGATCCCGTAGCCGCCGGACTCCTCGGCGAGCGGCTGCTGCCGAGTCTCCGCGATCAGCTCGGGCGACCCGCCCGCCGGACTGCACGCGGCCAGACTGGAGACGAGACTGAAGTCCGGCACGCCGTTCTCCCGGGCCCAGCGCAGCAGAGCGGCCGTCGAGAGCGAGTTCTCGTTGCGCAGCAGGCGATACGGCTCGGTGAACACGACGCTCGCGGCGCAGTGCAGGATATTGCCGACCTCGCGGCCGAGGCGTCCGCCGTCGTGCTCCTTCAGCACCTTGTCGAGATCGGTCAGGTCGCCGGTGACGACGCTCACGCGGGCCGGGTCGGGCTCGGGCAGCCGCCAGCGCGCGGCGGCCTCGCGGAGTCGCTGCCGGCCGTGCTCCGCGTCCTCGGCTCGGACCAGGCAGCGCACGTCCGTGTGTCCGGCGGCGATCAGTTCCCTGAGGATGAACGCGCCGAGGAATCCGGTCGCGCCGGTCAGCAGCACGGCGCCGTCCTTCCCGGCGGCCGGGCGTGGAGCGATGGAGGCGCCAAGCGGGAGTTCGAGGTCCGCGTCGATGAGCGCGCCGTCCCCGTCGAACGCGCCGCCCTCGACGTCGCCCGCGTTCGGGTCCGAGGCCGCACGACGTGCCCGGACGGCGTCCGCGATCCGCCGCACGGTCGTGCGCGTGCCGCCGACGCGGTGCAGGTTCAGCTGAACACCGAGCCTGCGATCGATCTCCAGCGCCATCCGCGTCGCCGCGAGGGACGTGCCGCCGAGCGCGTCGAACTCGTCGGTGACCCCGATCGGCGCGAACGCGAAGGTCTGCTGCCACAGGTCGACGAGCTCCGATTCCAGCTCGTCGGCGGCCGCGACCGGCTCGGCGAGCCGCGCGGGGCGAGTGCCGGTCGCTGTCTCGGCAGGTGTGGCGACTACCGATTGCGGCTCGTCGCGCAGGATGTCGCCGAGCCGATCGAGCGCCCAGAAACGCTTGCGCTCAAAGGGATACGTCGGCAGCGGCACGCGTCGCGCGCCGGCGGTCACCGGCCACTCGACGTCGTAGCCCTGAAGCCAGGCATCGACAAGATCGGTGCTGCCGCTGTAAGGCCCCTGCGGCGTCACGCGGACCGTGCGCGCGGCAGGCGGCCTCGGCATGCGCAGCGCGGCGACGAGCTTCGCGCGGTCCCCGGTCACGGCGCGCCGATGCTCGAAGTGGCGGCGGCCGACCTTCAGCGTGTACGCGACGTCTGTCAACGACACGTCGCTGGACTCGATTTCGTCGGCCAGCCGCCGCGAGGCCGCGTCCAGCGCGCCCCGGCTGCGAGCCGAGAGGATGAGCGTGACCGCGTCTTCGCTCCCCGTCTCCCGCCTGACCTGCGGCGGAGCACCGAGCACGACAGCCGCGTTGCTGCCGCCCTGCCCCATCGAGTGAACCAAGATCCTGCGACCCTGATCCTCAGACTTCGTCTTCTCGATGTCGATGCGGAACGGGCTGTCGGCCAGGATGCCCGGATCACGCGGCCTGGTGAACGACGGATGCGGCGGGATCTCGCCGGACTGGGCGATGTAGACGCCCTTGATCAGCCCCACGATTCCGGCCGCCGAGCCGCAGTGCCCGATGTTCGCCTTGACCGAGCCGAGGCCGCAGGATCCCGTGGTCGCCGAGCCGTCGCGCAGCGCCTCGGTCAGGCCGAGCAGTTCGACGTGGTCGCCGAGCGCCGTGCCCGAGCCGTGCGCCTCGGTATAGCAGAGCTCTGATGAATGAGTATCGGCGTTGCGCAGGGCGGCGGCGACCACCTCGGCCACGCCGCCCGGGCTCGGCGCCATGAATCCGGCGCGCTCCGCACCGTCGTTGTTGACGGCGCTGCCGTGGATCACGGCCCGGATGTGGTCGCCGTCCCGGAGCGCGTCGGACAGCCGCCGCAGCACGACGACGCCGACCGCCGTGCCCGACGCGGTGCCGGTGGACGCGGCGTCGAAGCTGCGGCAGCGGCCGTCCTCGGACATGATGCCGCCGGGCTCGTACAGGTAGCCCTCGGGTGCGTGCACCATTCCGGCGCCGCCCGCGATCGCGAGGTCGCAGTCCCCTGCCAGCAGGGCGTTGACGGCCTGGTGCACGGCGGTGAGCGAGGAGGAGCAGGCCGTCTGCACGGCCATCGCCGGTCCGCGCAGACCGAGCCGGTAGGCCGTCTTCGCGGGCAGGAAGTCGGGCAGGCTGCCGCGTCGGATGTCCCCGTCCGCGACCGCGCCGAAGCCGATCTCGCGCACGCGGGCCAGATACAGGGCCATCGCGTACGTGCTGAAGCTGGCACCCGCGTACACGCCGGTGAGCGGACCGTCCGGGGCGGCCGGATGCCCGGCCGTCTCCAGCGCCTCCCAGCAGACTTCGAGGAAGATCCGCTGCTGCGGGTCCATCGTCTCGGCCTCGAGCGGCGGGATGCCGAAGAACTCGGCGTCGAAGCGGTCGTATCCGGGCAGCACGGTGCCGACCGGCACGTAGCCCTTGGCTGACCGGCGCCGCTCGTCGACTCCGGCCGCCTCGAGCTCCGCGGCGGTGAACTCGCGGGTCGAGATCCGTCCGGAGCACAGGTTGCGCCAGAACTCGTCCGGCTCCCAGGCGTCCGGGAAGCGGCCGGCGAGCCCGATGACGGCGATCCGCGTGTCGTCGCTGTAGACGTCGCCGTGGCCGTCGCCGTCCGGATCGATGTCGGGGTGGGGGTTCACGGTGGTGCTCACTTCACCTCGTTCTCGCTGGGACGTGCGTTCCCGCGCCGCCGCGCGCCGAGCCGGGATCCCCGGCCGGACCGCGCTGCGGGTGCGGATGATTCAGCTCCTCGTGTCTCCGCCTGGTCGACGAGCAGCCGCGCCTGCGCCCGCACCGTCGCGTGCCGGAACAGCTCGCCCACCTGGATCTCGCGGCCGGTCAGCTCGCGCAGCCGCTCCAGCAGCGTGATCAGCAGCAGCGAGTTGCCGCCGGACTCGAAGAACGGCCGGTCCACGTCGATGTCCGCGCGCCGCAGCACCTCGCCCCACACGACCTGGATCCGGGCCAGCAGGTCCTCGGCCCCGGACTCGGTCGGTTCGGCGGGCGCAGGTACCGGAAGCGCGCCTTCGGTCGGTCCGCTCGGAGCAGCCGGACCCGCATCCGCGCCGATCAGCGCCTTGAGTGCGGCCCGATCCGTCTTTCCGTTAGGAGCGAGCGGGATCGCCTCGACGCGGATGAGCCTGGCGGGCACGAGCTGTTCGGGCAGGGTGCCGCGCACGTGGTCGAGTACGGATTCAACCGTCGCCGCGTCCGAGTCCGTAACTACGAACGCGACGAGTGCGCCGTCATGTCCGAAGGCCTCGGCGCGACGTACGCCGGGGACGGCCTGGAGTGCGTGCACGAGTTCGCCGGGCTCGACGCGGAAGCCACGAACCTTGATCTGGTCGTCGGCACGTCCGCGCAGCCGGATGAGGCCGTCGGCGCCGCGTACGGCGAGGTCGCCGGTGCGGTACATCGGGCCAGAGCCGTCGCTGTCGGCGGGCAGTACCCGGAAGGCGTCGGACGTCTCGGCGCCGCGTCCCCGGTATCCGGCGGTGACCTGCGGTCCGCCGACCCACAGCATGCCCACGTCGCCGTCCGCGACCGGCCGCTGCTCGTCGTCGAGGATCAGGGCCCGCATGCCGGGCAACGGCGTGCCGACCGGCGCGGCCTCGTGGATCGCGAGGTCGATCGTGTGCGTGAGGACGCCGACGGTGGATTCCGTGGGTCCGTAGTGGTCGATCGTCGTCAGGCCGTCTGCCATTCGCACGTCGGCCAACTCGCGCACCAGCGCCGCCGTGACCGCCTCGCCGCCGAGCAGCAGCATCGGCAGTTGAGCAAGCGCGGCACGCAGCGGCGTGCGGAGCAGAGCGGTCAGGTGCGAGGGCGTGAGCTTCGCGACCTCGACGTCCGCACTGCTGATCAGCTCGGCGAGCGCTCGTCCGTCGAGGCATTCGTGCTCCTCGGCGATCACGATCGACCCGCCGGACGCCAGCGGCGCGTGCAGGACGGTGACCGCGAAGTCGGTGTCCGTCGTGCTGGCCAGCAGATGCCGCGCACCGACGAGCTGCGGATACCGGCTGTGCAGGGCTCTGATATAGGCGGCAAGGTTCGCGTGCGTGACCTGCACGCCCTTGGGACGGCCGGTCGTGCCCGACGTGTAGAGCACTGCCGCGACATCCGAACCGGACGGCTCCGGCCACGTCTCGCGCGGCCCTGCGTCACCACCTGCGCCGACCGAGATCGCGCGCACGCCGTCCGGGATCGACTCATCCGTCAGCACGACCTTGGCGCCGACGTCCGCGAGCACGAACGCGAGGCGGTCGGCCGGGACGCCCAGAGACAGTGGCGTGTACGCGGCGCCGGAACGCAGCACGCCGAGCCACGCGGCCAGGGTCTCCGGTCCGCGCGGGACGAGGACCGGCACAATGTCGCCGCGCCCGATGCCCGCATCCCGCAGCCGCGCCGCGATCGACCAGGCCCACGCGTCGAGCTCGGCCCGCGTTACGCGCCGATCTCCGCGGATGACGGCAGTCTCAGCCGGATCGCCGGGCAGCGGAGCACGTGTCGCGAGCGCCGAGATCGGGCCGGGCTCGGGGAGGCCCAGCGGTGCGGACGCGTCGGCGGTGAGGTCGGCGAGTGCGGCGGCGAGGTCGGAGGCCAGATTCTCGGCCGTGCTCGGGTCGAAGAGGCCGGTCGCGTATCCGAGTTCTGCGGTGACGCCGTCCGGACCGTCCTCGACCGCGAGTACGAGCTCGTACTTGATTCGGTCGTGCAAGGGCTCGCGACGATGGACCTCGACGCCCGGGCCGTAGTCCGCGACCGACGACGACGCGGCGGCATCGGCCACGGCGATCTCGATCGGGCTGAGCGGCGGACGGCTCAGGTCGCGCTCGGTCTGGAGTTCGGCGACGAGCTCGTCGAACGGAACGTCGGCTGTCCGGAACGCCTGCAACGAGGACGTGCGCACCCGGCCGAGCAGCTCACGCCAACTCTCCGCACCTGAAGTGTCGGCGCGCACGGCCATCGTGTTGACGAACATGCCCACGACGCCGCGCGTGGCGGCGTTCTCCCGGCCGGACCAGGGCGAGGCGAACAGGAAGTCGCGCTGGCCGGTGCGTCGCCCGAGCGCCACGGCGAGCGCGGAGACGGCGACCATGAACACGCTGACACCCTCGGCGCCCGCCACCTCGCGCAGCCGACCGGCCGTCACGTCGTCGAGCGGGACGACACACGACGCGCCTGCCGTGCCCGCCGTCTCGCCGCGCGGGCGGTCGTAGGGCAGCAGCACGTCGGTCGGCGCGTCACGCAAGGCGGCCACGGCTTCGGCGAGGTGAGCGGGATCTGCGGCCGGAGCGACCGCGAAAGGCGCCGGCGGGAGAGATGACGCGTCCCGGTAGCAGGCCGCGAACTCCTCGGTCAGCAGGCTCAGCGACTCGCCGTCCACCGCGATGTGGTGCGCGCAGAGGACGATGAGGGTGCGGGTCGGAGTGCCGATCACCTCGACGCGGATCGGCGGCTCGTCGGCGAGGTCGAACGGCGTCGTGCAGAGGCCGTCGATGAGGGCGTCCACGTCGTCCACCTCAGTCGCGTCCGTGAACCCGACGACCGGGCCGAGGTGCGCGGTGCGGAAAACGACGCTCTGGCTGTCGGGATCGATGCCGAAGCGCGCCCTGAGCATCGGGTGCCGGTCCACGACCTGCTGCACGGCGGCGCGCACGGCCTGCGGATCGACGACGACGCCCGGGCCGCCGGTCAGCTCCGTGATGCTGGGGACGAGGTACGTCGTGCGGAACTGCGGGATCTGGTCGAGGAACCAGAGCCGGCGCTGGGCGCTGTTCGCGGGAAAGACGGAGCCGGAGTCCGTGTCAGTGATCTGTGACGGGCTTTGGGGGTCCTGGTCCAGCAGGCGGGCGAGTCCGGCGACGGACGGGTCGGCGAGGAAGTCGCGCAGCGTCGGCGTGCTGCCGGAGCCCTGGGCCGCGACGATCATGCGTGCGGCGATCATCGAGGCACCGCCGAGGCTGAAGAAGTCGGCGTCGTCGGTCAGCCGGTCGTCGTCGGCGGCGAGGTTCAGGGCCTCGGCGAAGATGCGGCGGGCGGCGGCCAGGGACTCGGCGCTGCTCGCGACGGCTTCGGCGTCCGAGCCGGTGAGTGCTCGCCACGGCAGCTCGCGCAGCCGGTCCACGTCGATCTTGTCGTTGTTGTTGCGGGCGATCCGTTCGACGATCCGCACCTCGGCGGGCACGGCGGCGACCGGGAGCCAGCGGCGCAGCGTCGGGTAGACGTCGGCGTGGCTCAGCTCGGCGACGTCAACCTCAACATATGCGATCAAATAATTCGGGCGATCTACGGTGGCGGCCGCGCGGCGTACGCCCGGGCAGCTCTCCAGCGCGGCCTGGACCTCGCCGAGCTCGATGCGGTTGCCGCGGATCTTCACCTGACGGTCGGCGCGCCCGAGGTAGTCGATACCGCCGTCGGCGCGACGCGCGGCAAGGTCACCGGTCCGGTACATCCGCTCGCCGGGCCGCGTTGCCCACGGGTCCGGCAGGAAGCGGTTGGCAGTGAGCGCGGAACGGCCGAGATAGCCGCCGCCGACGCCCTCGCCCGCGATGAAGAGTTCGCCGACCGCGCCGTCGGGCACCGGCTCCAGGTGCGGGCCGAGGATGTAGATGCGCGTGTGCGGCACGGGCAGGCCGATGCCGGGTGGGCGGGTCGCGTCGGGCTCGACGGTCTCGGCGGTCGTGAACGCGGGGGCCTCGGACACGCCCCACGAGTTGATCACCGGCGCGCCGAGGACCTCGCGGAAGCGGGCGGCCTGACGGCGGTTCAGCACCTCGCCGCCGACGACCGCGTACTGGAGCGCCGGGGGGCGCCCGCCGCCAATCGCGATCGCCTCGACGGCCAACTGCAGTGCGCTCGGGGTCATGACCAGGGACGTGATGCCCGGTTCGGTGAGCAGCACGGGGGCCAGCAGCGCAGGGTCGCGGCGTTGCGCGTCCGTCGAGATGACCAGGTCGGCGCCGCAGACGAGGGCGGCGAACGTGTCCTCGGTGGCGGAGTCGAAGGACACGGAGACGGCCGTGAGTATTCGCGACTCCCGGTGCATGTCGATGAGCCAGCACCAGCGCAGAGCCGTGTGCAGCAGGCCGCCGTGCTCGATGCGGACGCCCTTCGGCATGCCGGTGCTGCCCGAGGTGTAGAGCACACACGCGGTGTCGCGTTCGGCGATGTCGCATTCGAACGGTTCGGCGGCGGCGTCGCGCAGCTTGTCGATGTCGATCGTGCTGACGCCGGGTCCCGCGGCCTCGGCGGTGCGTCCGGCGGCGGCGTTCGTCAGCGCGACGCGGGCGCCGCTGTCCGTGGCGAGGTAGCCGATGCGCAGGTCGGGCAGGTCGATGTCCACGGGCAGGTACGCGGCGCCGCTGCGCATGATCCCGAGCCAGGCGGCGACCACGCCAGCCCCGCGCGAGGCGATGACCGGCACGACGTCGCCGCGCCCGACGCCGAGCGCGCGCAGGTGTCCGGCCACGGCCCAGGCCCAGGTGTCGACCTCGTGCCAGGGGACGAATTCGTCGCCGCAGGTGACGCCGGAGGTCGGCGGCGCGGAGGCGAACTGTTCGTCGATCGCGGCCAGCAACGGGGGCACGGCGGTCATGCCGCGGCCTGCTGCTTGGCGGCGTCCCGGAAGAGCTCGGCCGTCCGCGCAACGGAGGCTTCGACCTGCGTGAACGCGCTCTCCGGGTCGGCGAAGGGACCGACCTCGACGGCGAGCGCGGCGTCCGGCGAGTGGCGGTTGCGCACGAGTTCGGCGGCGAAGCCCGCGAGGTCGGCGACGCCGGAGCCGGGGGCGAGGTGCTCGTGCCAGCGGCCGTTCGAGTCGCCGAAGTCGATCGTGTCGATGAGGCCGGTGAGCAGCTGGAGGTCGGCGGCGGGGACGGCGCGGACGGCGAAGTGGGAGGTGTCCACGTTGGCGAACAGCGCCGGGGACGCGACCTCGTCGATCATCCGACGCAGCGTCAGCGGGTCGTTGATGAAGGAGTTCTCCAGCGGCTCCGGCTCGATGCTCAGGCGCACGTCGCGGCGCTCGGCGTACTCGCAGAGCTTGCGCAGGCCGTCCGCCTCGAGGTGCCACTGCATCTCGTTCGGCCACATACCGCGCCAGATCCACTCGCCGAGCAGGATCTTCATCCGGGACGCGCCGAGCTCGCGGGTGAAGTCGATGTGCGCCTTCGCCCATTCGAGATTGAACTCGCGCACGGCGTCGCGCGGGTCGGCCAGGCCGAAGCTGTGACAGGCCGTCATCTCGATCGGGATGCCCGCCGCGTGCGCTCCCTCGCGGATCTCCACGACGCGCTCGGCCGGCAGCTCGTACGCCTCCTCGGTGACGCTGATCCAGCTCGCGCCCGCCTCCGCGGCGGCCCGCCAGGCGTCCACGCCCTTCCACGGCGAGCCGGAGAACGCCTGGTTGGCGAGCAGGCCGATGCGGGGAGGCGTCGTCCAGTCGTCGGTCGTCACGAGATCTCCCTAAGGGTCGCCGACGTGGTGGTACGCCGGTCGAGGTGCCAGGTGGGAAGGTCCTCCTCGGGTCCGAAGAGGATCCCTTGCCGGCCGCCGGGTAGGCGGCCGGGGGCGAGGGGCAGTCGGGCGAGCACGGTGTCCGGGGCGTCCAGCGCCGCCTGGAGCATCGCGACGTAGTCCGCGCACACGCCGTCCGCGACGAAGGCGGGGACGCGGCGGGCGTCGTACTCGACGAGGGCGTTCGGCCGCTCGGCGTCGAGTTCGATCAGCAGGGTGAGGTCGAAGGCGGCGGCGCCGGTCGCCGGGATCAGGTCCACCAGGCGCCAGTGCGCGGCCGACTCGTCCGAACGGGCCGGGAGCAGGCCGATGCCGACCTGGACCAGCGGGCGTTCGTCCCGGTGCACGCCAGTCTCCTGCACGAGGCAGTCGAACGGGATCGCCTGGGCGCGCATGGCGTCGGCGAATTCGGCGCGCGCGGCGAGGCACTGCTCGGCGAAGGTGCGTTCCGGACGCACGTCGCAGCGGATCGGCACGGTGTTGAGGAAGTAGCCGACGGTCCGCTCCAGTTCGGGCAGCGGACGGTAGATCATCGACGTGCCGAGCAGGAAGGAGCTGCGCGCGGACCAGCGGCGTACGACCTCTTCGAACGCCGCGAGCAGCAGCACGAGCGGCGTCACGCGCAGCTCGGCGGCCCTCGTCTGGAAGCGCTCTCCGAAGCCGGAGGGGAAGTCGAATCGGGTCACGTGGCCGGACTCGACGGGATCCGAGAGCTGCGGCTCGAAGGCGCCGAGGCTGAGGGTGGGCTCCACGTCGGCGAGCTGGTGCACGCGGCGAGCGAGGAGAGCGCTCTCTTCCCGAGCCGATTCCCAGACGGCGTAGTCGGCGAAGCTCATCCCGGGGTCGGGGAGTTCGACGGCTGATCCGGTCAGCGCCGCCGCGTACCCGGTCGCGAGGTCGTCGAAGATCACGCGCAGCGACCAGGCGTCCACGACGATGTGGTGGAAGCAGAGCAGCACGAGGTCGCCGACGTCCTCCGGCAGTCCGCGCCAGACCACGCAGCGCAGCGGCGCGTCGCGGCCCAGGGCGAAGGGGCGGGCCGCCTGAGTCGCGGCCTGCTCCAGCACGTCGGCGTCGGTGAGCGGGGACGCGTCCACGACGGTGACCGGCAGCGGGGCCGGTTCCGCGATCTGCTGGACCGGTTCGCCGCCCACGAGCGGGAAGCGCGTTCGCAGGGCTTCGTGCCGCGTGACGAGCGTGGTCAGCGCGGTTCGCAAGGCGTCGAGGTCGATCGGGCCGTTCCAGCGCAACGTGACCGGCACGTTGTAGGTCGACGAAGACGGTTCGGCGGCCTGGATGTACCAGAGGCCGCGCTGCGCTGCCGAGAGCGGGCTCATCCGGCCGCGCCGTCCTGGATCTGCTTGCTCAGCACCTCGATCGAGTCCGCGAACAGCAGGTCGGCCGGGTTCACCTCGACGCCGTGCCGCTGCCGCAGCCGCGCGGACGCCTGGAGCGAGAGGATCGACGTGCCGCCGAGTTCGAGGAACGCGTCACCGGGCTGGACGGAGTCGATACCGAGCAGTTCTCCGACGATGTCGCAGATCTGCTCGCACAGCTGCTGCGTGGCGTCGCCGACGACGATCTCGGGGCTCTCCGGCGCGGTGCTGCCGGTGCCGGATTCGAGCTCGGCGACCAGGCGCCTGCGGTCGGTCTTGCCGTTCGGGCTGAGCGGCAGCGTGTCGAGGGTGCGCCAGCGGCCGGGGACCATGTACTCGGGCAGTTGCGCGCGCAGCTGGACGGCGAGCTCGGCCGTCGCGTCGTCCCCCGCGTAGTCCTTGGCGGGCACGGCGAATCCGACGAGGTGGGCGCGGGCGCCGCGGCCGACCTTCTCGACCACGAGGTCCTCGACGATGCCGGTGCGCTTGGCCGCCTTCTCGATCTCCTCCAGCTCGACGCGGAAGCCGCGCACCTTGACCTGCCGGTCCACCCGGCCGAGGAACTCCAGCGCGCCGGACGGCAGCAGCCGGGCGAGGTCGCCGCTGCGGTAGACGTGCAGGCCGTCGGGCAGCGTGACGAACTTCTCCGCCGTCAGCTCGGGCCGGTTGAGGTAGCCGTTCGCCACCTGCGGTCCGCCGATGCACAGCTCGCCGGGCTCGCCCTCGGACACCGGCTCCAGGTCCTCGCCGAGGACGCGCAGCGGGAGCCCCTGGACCGGGAAGCCGATCGGCAGCCGCTCCAGCCCGCTGAGGTCCCGGTCGGTGCAGTCGTACACGGACGCGAACACGGTGGCCTCGGTGGGGCCGTACATGTGCAGCAGCGAGAGCGGCGGCTCGGCGGCCTGGATCCGGCGGATGGTCTCGGGATCGACCGTGTCGCCGCCGAACAGCAGCGCGCGCAGCGGGGCGAAGGCGGAGGGGTCCTCGCGCACGACCATCTCCACCAGCGCGGTCGTCAAGACCATGATGGACACCCGGCGCGAGCTGAGCAGGGAGCGCCAGTCGGCGGCCGGGATGTCGACGGCGTCCGGCAGCACGACGGCCGTGGCCCCGGCGCACAGGGTGCTCCAGAACTCGAAGAGCACCAGGTCGAAGGACGGGTTCGCGAGGCAGGCCACGCGCTGTCCGGCGGTGATCGGGTAGTAGTCGGGCGCGGTCACGTAGTGCAGCACGCCGCGGTGCGGCATCAGCACGCCCTTGGGCCGACCGGTCGAACCCGAGGTGAAGCCGATATAGAAGGTGTCCTCGGGGCCGGCGTGCACCGGCGCGGGGGCGGCGGTCTCCGGCGCGGATTCCGGCAGCGGCATCGCGCGCAGTCCGGCCGGCAGCTCCCAGCGGCCGTGCTCGGCCTCGTCGCCGGTCACGACGAGCTTGGCGGCGGCGTCTTCGAGCACGAACGCGATCCGGTCGGCGGGGGCCTGCGGATCGAGCGGCACGTACGCGGCGCCGAGCCGGATCACGCCGAGCATGGCGGTGATGGAGTCGAGCGAGCGGCGCATCGCGACGGCCACGTGGTCGCCCGCCGCGATCCCGGCCTCGGCGAGCTGCGCGCTCAGCCAGCCGGCGCGCTCCCAGAGTTCGGCGTACGACAGGGCCCGGTCCCGCGTGTCCTCGACGGCGACCGACTCGGGCCTGGTCCGCACGTGGTGTTCCAGGTATTCGAGCACCGTGCGCGGCCGGGACTCTTCGTCCCCGAATCCGGCCGACGCGGCCCAATCGACGAAATCACTCATGACACTCCCCAGTTCGGCAGGCCGAAGAAACCCGTCCCGCGCGTTTCGGCGCAGCACGAAGCCGCGGCCGGAAAAGGGCGCGAGAAAGGCATGGCAAAAGAACCCGCGAAAAACGGATTAGAAACCCCGGTATTGAGCGTAGATCAGGGCTCTGCGAACCCCGCTACACGACCGCCCGAGCGCGCGGCAGCCCCCAGGCCTGACCGCGCACCGGCTCAGAACCGCGCGGAACGCCCCGCGATCCGGCCGACCACCTCGTTGAATCCCCTGCTCAGAACCACTGGTGCCACGCGGGTTCCCCGTTCCCTGGACTGCTGTTGCTCAGCCCTAATCATCAGGCTGAGACCGACCCTACCATGCACCCCCGGCAGAGGCAACGAAATCGGCGTGTAACGCGCTGACCTGCGTGGGACCCCCTACGGAGGCCCCACGCATATGAAACAGCCAACAGTATCAATAAGAACACTTCGAACAGTTGAGCACTTCTTTACGGATAGGAGACAACATCGCTCGGACCGCCGAACGCGGACGAGACCGGCGCACCCGTACCGTTGATCACCGACTGGATGCCGCCGGATCCGTTGAGGAACACGGTGAGGATGTCGTGGAACTGCACCCCCGGCGCGTCCGGCGCCTCGAAGGCCATGGAGTTCTCGATCGGGACGCCCTGGTTGAAGTACGAGTAGCTGCCGAGCCCGTAGCCCTGGAACGAGGTGACGTTCTTGGGCAGGTACAGCGCCGGGTAGCCGTCCTGGGTCGGGCTCGCCATCCACGCGGCCTGGCTCGGGACCTCGTACGGGTTCTCGTTCTGGAAGAAGATCATCGTGCCGTGCTGGCCGGACCAGACCGTCTCGTACTTCTGGTAGTGCTCCACGGCCAGTCCGTACGCGGTCACGTCGTCGCCGCCGATCGCCGCGCCGGTGTCGGCCGGGTCGCCGGTCCACGTCCCGGCACCCGCGCCGTGGTCGGCGCGCCAGGACCAGACGTCGTCGATGATCGAGTCGCTCGCGTCGTCCACGAACGCGGTGCGCACGGAACCGGCCGTGGCCCCGCCGACCCGGAAGAAGACGTCGTCGATGCTCGTCGGGTCGCTCTTGTACACGGACAGGCCCGCGGTTCCGGGCAGGCCGCGCAGGTCGAGCAGCGCCGGGGAGGTGACCGGGCCGGCGTCGAAGATCAGGCCGGAGACGTTGACGCCGGGCACCGGCAGGGCGTCCATCGTCACGTTGCCGTGCTGCGGGATCAGCGTCGGGAAGCCGATGCCGACGATCTTCGTGTCCGGCCAGAGCACGTGGATGGTGCTCGGCACGTTGTAGACGCCCGGGGTGAACAGCAGGTTCAGGCCGCGCGCGAGGGCCGCGTTGATCTGGCCGACGCCCGTGGACTGCTGCACGACGTAGAACTTGCCGAGCGGCAGCGAGTAGCCCGGGGTCGAACCGTTCGCCCAGCTCGGTCCGCTGGAGTTCGTCTGCGCGGAGGGGATGAAGACCTCGTACTTGCCGGACGAGTCCGTGTAGAGGTACGGCTCCTCACGCGTCGTCGGGCAGGTGGCCAGCGTGGTGTACGGGGCGGGCCCGCCGCTGTCGCCGGAGTTGCCCGCGAAGCTCTGCGCCGGGGCTCCCGGGTCGCCGCAGAAGACCTGGTTCCACACGCCGTTCGACCAGCCGTCGAGACTGCTGTTGCGGGTGATGTACTGCTGCTGCGATCCGTTGATCACCGTGCCGCCGGCGAAGGACGAGTCGGCGATGAAGCCGCCGCTCGCGTAGTCCGGCGAGCCGTCGCAGTAGTCCATCAGCGTGACGTTGCCGTTCACGGTGACCCGGCGCATCGGCGCGGCCTGGGAGACGGCCCAGAACTCGGTGTTCGCGGTGCAGCCGGAGCCGCCGGCCGCGTCGACGGTCAGGTTCGTCAGCGAGCGCCAGAAGTTCTCCAGCGCGTAGCACTGGCTCTGGTCGCCGTTCGTGCACTGATTGAAGACGTCGACCTGGCCGACGATCGTCGTGTCGGAGGGGTTCTTCCCGAGCCCGGCCACGCTGGTGTAGTAGCCGACCTGGAAGACCAGCGGGTCGGCGGCCGAGCCGTAGGTGCCGGGCTCGAACAGCAGCGCGTACCGCTGCGTGCCGAACTGGTTGGGCACCTGCTGCGCCGCGATCGCGTCGAGGGTGTCCTGGATCGTGCTCTGCGGCATCGACGGGCTGAACACGTACACGTTCGGCCCGAGCGCCCCGCCGGTCGTGGACGGCGCGACGGAGGAGGTGGTGGCGGTGCTGGTGGCCGCGGCGGCCGACGCCGCCACGGGTATACACGCGGATCCCGCGACCACGACGGCGACGGCGAGCAGCCGGGTCCAGGATGAATGCAGCACGGAGGGCATTCTCATGGCCAGCAGTGAACCCCGCGGCGACCGAGCGAGTCAAGAGACTGAGTAGGTTCCGGAACCGTTTCCGGCGTGATCCGGGGTGCGGCCCGGGACGCGAGCGCCTACCTTTTCCAGTGTGACCGTTGATCCTTCCGCGCCCTGCGCCCTGCACGAGCGGGTGGCCGCCGACGCGGGACCCGAGGCGGCCGCGGTGGTCGTCCGGTTCGTCGCGGAGACCATGGGCCGCGCGGCCCGGCGGCTGCCGGACGGGTCGGTGTATCTGGTCACCGGCGACATCCCGGCGATGTGGCTGCGCGACTCGGCGGCCCAGGTGCTGCCCCTGCTGCGGCTCGGCGAGTACGTGCCGGCCGCCTGGCAGTTCGCGGCAGACGTGCTGCGGCGTCAGTTGTCGTTCATCGCGCTCGATCCGTACGCGAACGCCTTCAACGCGGGTCCGGACGGCGCGGGGCATCAGCGTGACCGGACGGCGATGACCCCGGACGTGTGGGAGCGCAAGTACGAGGTCGATTCGCTCTGCTATCCGCTGCACCTGGCCGAACGCTTCTGGCACGCCACCGGCCGGACCGACGTGTTCGACGACCTCTACTGGCGCGCGGTAGAGCGCTCTCTCGACGTCTGGGAGGTCGAACAGGACCACGAGGCCCGCTCCGGCTACCGCTTCCAACGACGCTTCGCACGCAGCAACGGCACCCTGGCACGCGGCGGACGCGGCAGGCCGGTCGCCGTCACCGGACTCACCTGGAGCGCGTTCCGGCCGAGCGACGACGCGTGCGTGCACCACTACAACGTGCCCGGCAACATGTTCGCCTCACTCGTGCTCAGCCGCCTACCCGCGATCGCCGAGGTCGCGGACCCGCACAGCAACACCCTGATCGAGAGGGCCACGCGGCTGCGCGAGGGGATCGAGCGCGGCCTGCGGGAGCACGCCGTGGTGCAGGATCCGGTGACAGGGCCGCGTTGGGCGTACGAGGTGGACGGGCTCGGCGGCGTCCTCGAGATCGACGACGCGAACGTGCCGAGCCTGCTCTCGCTCCCGCGGCTCGGCTACTGCGCGGCGGATGATCCGCTGTACGTGGCGACGCGCAAGTTCATCCTGAGCCCGAGGAACCGCTATTTCTACGCGGGGGAAGTCGCGGCGGGCATCGGCAGTCCGCACACGCCGCGTCGGCACGTCTGGCCGATCGCCCTCGCGACGGCCGCGCTGACCGACCCGGACGAGGCGGTCAAGCGTGCCACTGTGGCGAAGCTGCTGGCCACGCGCGGCGGGACGGACCGGATCCACGAGTCCTTCCACGTGGACCGGCCGCGGAAGTGGACCCGCGCGTGGTTCTCCTGGGCCGAGGCCACGTTCACCGAGCTCGTGCTCGACTGCTGTGGCCTCGACCCCGGTCGTGTTTGAAAACCATCGCCGGGGCCGCGGCGCCTGCCACGCACGCTCGCGGCGTTGCAGGGACGGTTACAGACGACCGAGTATGCGCCCGCCCCTGCGCCTTGCGAGCGCACGCGTCAGACACCGCGGCCTGATCCGACGCTGCTTTTCAAACACTCCCTCGGCGAACCTAAGGAGCGGGGACCAGGATGTCCCGCACCAGGGCGTCGAGCTGGGCGTCCGCGTCGAGGAACTGACGCAGCGTGGCCCGGGTGGCGCCGAAGCCGTCGAACTCCTCGACCGTCATCCCGTCGGGCTCGTAGGCGCGCCGGAAGTCGGGGATCCGGGACAGCTCGGTGATGATCCGCTCGTCCACCGGCACGTCGATGCGGCGGGCGACCGGGAGTTCGTTCTCGTTGATCCGCAGCTGCCAGTCGAACGGCGGGGAGACGACCAGGTCGCCGCCGAGCAGTTCGGACCACTGCAGGCCGTTGCGGAACGCGGCCGACAGCACCCGCGCCCGGTAGCCGCGCTCCTGGAAGATGCCGTACGCCCGCTTGAGCGCGGCGACACCGGCCCAGTCGAGGCAGCCCGGCTCGATCAGCATCCGCTCCTTGGCGGCCACCTGCTTGAGCCAGTCGTCGAGCCGGCCGCCCATGATCGTGACCACGGACCCGAACTCGCGCTCGGGTTGCCCGTCTGCCGCGCGCCGGTTCAGGCCGCGCTCGATCGCCTCGGCCGCCTGCACGGCCTGCGGCACGCTGAAGGACACCGTGACGTTGATGCTGACGCCGCGGCAGACGGCCTCCTCGATCGCGCGGATCCCGACTGCCGTGGCCGGGATCTTCACGATGATGTTCTCGGCGAGCCGCGAGAAGCGCACGGCCTGCTCGACCAGCGCGTCGGCGTCCCGGTGGAAACGCGGGTCGGTCTGCACGGAGAGCCGGCCGTTGCGACCGCCGGAGGCCTTGAACGCCGGTTCGAGCAGCTTCGCCGCCTCGATGGAGAGCTCTTCGACGGCCCGCCAGCCGATCCGCGACTCGCCCCACGTGGGATTGTCCGCCGCGATCCGGGCGATCCGCGGCCCCCACTCGTCCAGGTGCTTGCTGATGGCGGTGTAGGCGATGACCGGGTTGCAGGTCGCGCCGACCGCGCCGAAGCCGATGGACGCGGCGAGCTCGTCCGGGTCCGCCGAGTCGTTCCACAGGGCGGTCTCCGGGTACTGCCGGGTGCCCCGGAGCAGGGACGACGACTCCGCGAGCGCGGTGGATTCGGCCAGGCTCGTCACGCGGACCTCCATTCGAACGCTACTTTGTACTTACATACTAACATGGCAAAGGCTAGGCGTAGAAGGCCGGGGTCTCCGGCAGCTCGACCGGGACCGGGCCGCTGGTCTCCAGTGCCCGCACCCCGGCCGCGCACGCGACGGCCACCTTGTAGCCGTCCCAGGCGGACGGCCCGGCGATCTCGCCGCGGTGCGTGGCGTCGACCCAGTCCTGCACCTCGATGTCATAGGCCTGCTTGAACCGGGTCACATAGCTGATGTGCTCGCCGAGCGCGAACTTCGCGTCCTGCCACAGCTGCAGGCCCTCGGGCTGGCCGATCCGGGCCACGCCGCGCTGGAACACGGCCTCGGTGGCGACCTGGTAGCCGAACTGGACGCTCACGTTCATCTCGACGTCCACCAGCACGCCGTTGTCGAGCTCCATCAGCACGAGGATCGGCTCGCGCAGGCCCGCCGGACCGAGGGCGTTGCGCTTGGCGTACTTGACCTCGACGGACGTGATCGAGGCGTCGGCGAGCCACGGCACCACGTCGAACTCGTGCACCACCGAGTCGTTGATCAGCATCGGCTGCGTGTACCCGTCCGGGACCGACGGGTTGCGGTGCAGGCAGCGCAGCATCAGCAGTTCGCCCGCGCTCCCGGACACGATCAGCTCGCGCAGCTGCCGGTACTGCGGGTCGAAGCGGCGCATGAAGCCGACCTGGATCAGCTTCCTGCCGGTCTTCTGCTCGGCCTCGACGACCCGCCAGGACGAATCCGGGTCCTGCGTCAGCGGCTTCTCGCACAGTACCGGCAGACCGGCCTCCAGCACCGGCAGCAGCACCGGCTCGTGGAACTTCCCGGGCGTGGCGATGACGACCGCGTCGAGGGCGTCGGCGGCGAGCGCGTCCTCGACCCGGGTGAAGGTCTTCGCGCCGGGGGCGAGCTTGGCGGCCGCGGCGGCGCGGCCTGCGTCCGGCTCGACGATCGCCGACACGTGCGCGCCGGTGATGGTGTTGGTCAGCCGGGCCACGTGGTCCGAACCCATGATGCCGGTTCCGACGACGCCGACGCGCAGCTCAGTGGCGTTGGTCATGAATGGGCCCCCTTAGCGGACGCGGGTCAGCGGCGTGCAGCCGAAGATGTGCTGGCGGGTGCGGGTCGCGATGCCGAGCGGGATGTCGATGTCCACGCCGGGCATGTCCTGCTCGACGATCGCGAACGTCGCCGGGTCGATCGCCGCGACCGCCTCGATGATCGGCGCGAAGTCCGGGACGCCGGACGGCGGCTCGACCATGACGTCGTTGGCCGCGTCGGACCACGGGATGTCGTTCTTGTGCACCTCGAAGCGGTAGTCCGGGTCCACCTGCTTCAGGTGCAGGTAGCCGATCCGGTCCGGGTGCGCCTTGATCAGCTTCACGCAGTCGCCGCCGTAGTAGGCGAAGTGGCCGGTGTCCAGACACAGGTTCAGGTACTGCGGATCGGTGACGCCGAGCAGCCGCTCCACCTCGCGGTACGTGCCGACGTGGCTGTCGGCGTGCGAGTGGAACTGCTGGCGGACGCCGAACTCCTCCAGTAGGGCCTTGCCGAGCCGGTCGTGCGCGGAGCCGAGCCGGTCCCACTGTTCGGGGGTCAGGGTGCGCGGCTCCAGCGCCGTGCCGTCCGCCTCGGAGCGCCACATGTCCGGGATGACCACGATGTGCTCGGCGCCGAGCGCGTGGGCGAGGCCGGCGACCTTGACCGCCTGGTCCCAGGCCAGCTTCCACTGCTCCTCGCCCTTGTGGAAGCCGGTGAACACGGTGCCCGCCGAGAGTTCGAGGTCGCGCTTGCCCAGCTCGTCGCGCAGCCGCTCCGGGTCGGTGGGCAGGTAGCCGTAGGGGCCGAGCTCGATCCAGTGGTACCCGGCCTTCTGCGCCTCGTCCAGGAAGCGGTCCCACGGGATCTGCCGGGGGTGGTCGGGGAACCAGACGCCCCAGGAGTCCGGGGCGGTGCCGATGCGCAGTCCCTGCGGGGCGGCGGTGGTGTCGGTCATCATCGTCCTTACCTTGATTCGTTCAGCCGAGGAGGGGGCGCTGCTTCTGCCGCTGCTCGACGTACTGCGCGTACGCCTGCCGCGTGCTGTCGAGTTCGGAGACCTGCGCGATCGGCACGTCCCACCAGCCCTCGCCGTCGGGGGCGTAGTGGAAGGGGTCCGAGTTGATGTGGATCAGCGTCGGGGCGGTGCCCGCCTTCGCCGTCTTGATCGCGGCGGACAGCTGCTCGATCGCGAGCGCGCCGGGGCGGATCTCGATGACGTCGATGCCGTAGCTGCGCGCGTTGGACGCGAGATCCGGACCGGCCGGGTACCGGGTGCCGAAGCGCTCGGAGCCGATGGTCTCCGAGAGGTGGCCGATGGAGGCGTAGCCCTCGTTCTGGATCAGCACGATGATCGCCTTGAGACCCTCGGCCGCGATCGTGGCGAGTTCGCTGTGCAGCATCAGGTACGAGCCGTCGCCGACCATGATGATCACGTCGCGGTCGTCGCCGAGTGCGTCGAGTCCGCGCTTGGCGCCGATGCCGCCCGCGATCTCGTAGCCCATGCAGGAGAACGCGTACTCGACGTGGTAGCCGAGCGGGTCGCGCACCCGCCACAGCTTGTGCAGGTCGCCCGGCAGCGAACCCGCGGCCTGCACGATCACGTCGCGCGGGTCGCTCGCGGCCTGGATCGCGCCGATGATCTCGGACTGGCCGGGCAGTTCGGCACCGGTCGGCGAGAGAGCGCTCTCTACGACCGTGTCCCACGCGCGCTTCTCGACGGCGATGCGTGCCGCGTACTCCGCGTCTACCCGGTGGTCGGAGAGCGCTTCCCGCAGCACGTCGAGGGTCTCGCGCGCGTCGGCGATGACAGGAAGCTGACTGCCGTGCTTGTACGCGTCGAAAGAGGCGATGTTGATGTTGACGAAGGTGACGTCAGGGTTCTGGAACGCCGTGCGGCTGGCGGTGGTGAAGTCGCTGTAGCGGGTGCCGATGCCGATGACGACGTCCGCGTCCGCGACGATCCGGTTCGCGGCGGTCGTGCCGGTGGCGCCCACTCCCCCGAGGTACTGCGGGTGGTCCCAGTTCAGCGAGCCGCCACCGGCTTGACTCGTGCCGACCGGGATGCCGGTGAGCTCGACCAGCGCGCGCAGCGACTCCTCCGCACCCGAGTAGATGACGCCGCCGCCCGCGATGACGAAAGGCTTGCGGGCGTTGCGGATCGCGGCCACGGCGGCGTCGAGCGCCCACTTCTCCGGCGCGGGACGACGCACGTGCCACTCGCGGTCCTGGAGGAACTCGACCGGTACGTCGATGGCCTCGGCCTGCACGTCCTCCGGCAGCGCGATCGTGACGGCGCCGGTCTCGGCCGGATCCGTCAGCACCCGCATGGCGGCGAGCGCGATCGAGTACAGCTGCTCGGGACGCTGCACGCGGTCGAAGAACCGGGACAGCGGCCGGAACGCGTCGGTGACCTGAAGCCCGGTGTCGTGCGGGAGTTCGAGCTGCTGGAGCACCGGATCCGCGACGCGGGTCGCGAAGGTGTCCGAGGGCAGCAGCAGCGCGGGCATCCGGTTCGCGGTGGCGAGCGCCGCGCCGGTCAGCATGTTCGCCGCGCCGGGGCCGACCGAGGCGGTTGCCGCGAGCGTGGCCCGGCGCCGGTGCATCCGCGCGAAGCCGACCGCCTGGTGCACCATCGCCTGCTCGTTGCGCGCCTGGTGGTACGGCAGCAGTTCCGGATCGGTCACGCTGTACTGCTTGAGCGCCTGCCCGAGCCCCGCGACGTTGCCGTGCCCGAAGATCCCGAAGACGGCCGGGATCGTGCGCTCGCGGATGTCGCCGTCCACGGTGTACTGGTGGGCCAGGAACTCGACCAGCGCCTGGCCGACCGTCAGTCTGCGCGTCGTCACAGGTTCTCTCCTCCACCACTCAGATACGGCAGCCGCGCGTCGAGGCTCTGCCGCGGCCACGTGGACCGGATCCACGCCTGCTTCGGGTCGTCGGAGACCAGCCAGATCCGCTCCGGATCCGGCCCGGCCATCACGTTCAGGTAGTAGAGGTCGTACTCCGGCGCGGCCGCGGCCGGACCGTGGTAGCCGAACGGGACCAGCGCGATGTCGCCGGTGCGCACCAGCGCGTTCGTGTCGATCTCCCCGGCGGCCGAGGAGTACGTGGCGAAGCTGCCGAACGCGTCCGCGCCCTCGGGAGCCTGCGAACCGCGCGCGGGCGCCGCCTCGAAGTAGTAGATCTCCTCCAGCCGCGACTCGTGCCCCGCGACGTGCTCGTCGTGCTTGTGCGCCGGGTGCGAGGACCAGTTCCCGCCGGGCGTGATCACCTCGCAGACGATGAACGCGGCGGCGTCCAGCGCGTCCGGGGTGCCGAAGTTGTGCACCTGCCGGGTGTCCCGGCCCGCGCCGCGGATCTCCACCGGCACGTCCGACTTCGCCAGGTACCGGCTCGGCTTGCGGATCGAGGTCACCGCCTCGGCCACCGCGACCCGGCCGGTGCCTTCGATCGAAAGACCCTGACCCGCGCCCACGTAGAGCACGTCGGTGGGTCCGTCGAAG
Organism: Actinospica sp.; assembly: GCA_035493475.1. GTDB lineage: Bacteria > Actinomycetota > Actinomycetes > Streptomycetales > Catenulisporaceae > Actinospica. The sequence continues at coordinate 104,481 of DATJIF010000030.1, read as the reverse complement.
ACGTGCGCGCGCCCCTCCAGCTTCGTGGACGAGCCCTCGTGGCCGACGGAGAACCCGCCGGACAGCGGAACCACGATCCGTTCGACGTCGCCCGCCGCCAGCTCCACGGAGCCGCCGTCGAGGACCGCGACCCGGATTCCGGTGTGCCGCCAGCCGGGAATCGAGGTGTCCACCACCGATTCCCAGCCGTCCCGCAGCAGTGAGCCGCGCGGGTAGAACCATTCATTGGGAGCAGCCATGATCCCTAGTTTTCTAGTCGTTCTCGGGGAAGCCGAGGTTGATGCCGCCGTGGCTCGGGTCCAGCCACCGGCTGGTGATCGCCTTGAGCTGCGTGAAGAACTTGACGCCCTCGGCCCCGTGCGCCTTCGTGTCGCCGAACAGCGAGTCCTTCCAGCCGCCGAAGCTGAACGTGGCCACCGGCACCGGGATCGGCACGTTGATCCCGATCATGCCGACCTGCACGTCCTTCTGGAACCGGCGCGCGGCCCCGCCGTCGTTGGTGAAGATCGCGGTGCCGTTGCCGAACGCGCCGGAGTTGATCAGCTCCACGCCCGCCTCGTAGGACGGCACGCGCACGACCGAGAGCACCGGGCCGAAGATCTCCTCGGTGTAGACCCGGCTCGACGTCGGCACGTTGTCGATCAGCGTCGGGCCGAGCCAGAAGCCGTTCGCGTCCCCGTCCGGCTGCACGTCGCGGCCGTCCACGACCACGGTGGCGCCGTCCTGCTGCGCGACCTCGATGTAGGAGGCGACCTTGTCACGGTGCTGCTCGGTGACCAGCGGGCCCATGTCGCAGCCGCGCCGTCCGTCGCCGATGCGCAGCGTCTTCATCTTGTCGACGATCCTCGAGACGAGCTCGTCCGCGACCGGCTCGACCGCGACGACCACCGAGATCGCCATGCAGCGCTCGCCCGCCGAACCGAAACCGGCGTTGATCGCGGAGTCGGCGGTCAGGTCGAGGTCGGCGTCCGGGAGCACCAGCATGTGGTTCTTGGCGCCGCCGAGAGCCTGCACGCGCTTGCCGTGCCGGGTGCCGTTCTCGTAGACGTACCGCGCGATCGGGGTGGAGCCGACGAAGGAGATCGCCTGCACGTCCGGGTGCTCCAGCAGCCCGTCCACAGCCTCCTTGTCGCCGTTGAGGACCGTGAAAACGCCGTCCGGCAGCCCCGCCTCCTTCCAGAGCGCCGCCAGCCAGATCGCGGCGGACGGGTCCTTCTCGCTCGGCTTGAGCACGACCGTGTTGCCCGCCGCGATCGCGATCGGGAAGAACCAGGCCGGGACCATCGCCGGGAAGTTGAACGGCGAGATGATGCCGACGACGCCGAGCGGCTGCCGGGTGGAGTACACGTCGATGCCGGTGGACACCTGCTCGGAGAACTCGCCCTTGAGGTGGTGCGCCAGACCGGTCGCGAACTCGACGACCTCCTGGCCGCGGCTGATCTCGCCGAGCGCGTCCGACAGCACCTTGCCGTGCTCGCTGGTGATGATCTCGGCGAGCTCTTCCTTGCGCGCGTCCAGCAGCTCGCGGAACTTGAAGACGATGGACTGACGCCGCGCCAGGGACAGGTCGCGCCACGCGGGGAACGCGGCCTGCGCGCTGGCGACGGCGGCCTCGATCTCCGCCTTGTCGGCGAGCGCGACGCGCTTGGTCTCGACGCCGAGGGCCGGGTCGTAGACCGGCGCGGTCCGGCCGCTGGTCGACGGGAATTCGGCGCCGTCGATCCAGTGCGGGACGACGGGGAGTTCAGCAGGTGACACGGTGATTCCCTTTCAGATGCCGTGGACGAGCGAGGCGGCGGTGTCGACCGCCTTGATGACGTCGTCGTCCTGCGGGTAGAGCAAGGTGCGGCCGACTACGAGGCCGTGCACGCCGGGCAGCGCGAGCGCGGCGGCCCACGAGGCGTAGGTGGCGTCCGGATCGCCGTCGGAGTCGCCGCCGAGCAGCAGCGTGGGCAGGGTCGCCGCCTCCATGACCCGCTCCATGCCCTCGACGACCGGCAGCTTCAGCCAGCTGTACGCGGAGGACGCGCCGAGGCCGGAGGCGATGGCGACGGAGGTGACGACCGCGTCCGTGGACAGGTCGTTGACGACACGTCCGTCGACCCACTCGCTCATGAAGGGTTCGAGCATGATCGGCAGCCTGGACTTCGCCGCGGCGGAGACCGCCTGCGCCGTGGACTCGAGAGTCGCGGCGGTACCCGCGTCGGCGAGGTTGATCCGCAGCAGCAGCTTCGCGGCGTCGAGCCGGGACTCGACCATGGAGTCCACGTCGTAGCCGGTGTAGCGGTCGTCCATCTCGAAGGCGGCGCCGCGCAGGCCGCCGCGGTTCATCGAGCCGACCGCGATCTTCCCGTGCAGCAGGCCGAGCAGCGCCAGGTCCTCGATGACGTCCGGCGTGCCGAGCACTCCGTCCACGCCGGGCCGGGACAGCGCGACCGCGAGCCGGCCCAGCAGGTCGTACCGGCTGGCCATCGCCATCGGATCCTGCCGCACGCCGAGGGCGCCGCGGGCCGGGTGGTCGGCGGCCACGATGAACAGCCGGCCGTCCCCCTGCACCAGCGGCCGGCGGCGGCGGTCGGCGAGCGCGGCCGGGATCGACTCGGGGTCGGCGTGCCGGGCCCGGCGCAGCCGCGCGAACTCGTCCGCGCCGATGAAGTGGGCCGGGCGCCAGCCGGCGACGTCAGCGGGGGTCTGCACGATCGAGCTCCTTCATGATCTCCTCGACCTCCGCGGTGGTCGGCATGGCGGTCGAGCACTCCCGCCGGGTGGCCACGACGGCTCCGGCCGCGTTCGCGAAGCGCAGCGTGCGCTCCAGCGGCCAGTCCTGCAGCAGCCCGTGGCACAACGCCCCGCCGAAGCCGTCGCCCGCGCCGAGTCCGTTGACCACCTCGACCCGGTGCGGCGGCACCTCGAGGGTCTGCTCGCGGGTCTTGGCCAGCACCCCGCGCGGGCCCTGCTTGACCACGGCCAGCTCCACGCCGCGCTCCAGCAGCGCGTCCGCGGCGCGCCGGGGGTCGGTCTCGCCGACCGCGATCCGGCACTCCTCGCGGTTGCCGACCGCGACGGTGACCTGCGCGAGCGCCTTCTCCACCTCGACGGTCGCCGCCTCGGGCGAGGGCCAGAACATCGGCCGGTAGTCGAGGTCGAGGACGGTCCAGCCGGCCCGGCCGCGCGCCTCCCAGGCCGTCAGATGCGTGGTGCGGCTCGGCTCCCGGGACAGGCCGGTGACGGTCGCCCAGAAGATCCGGGCGTCGCGCACCGCCGCGAGGTCGAGGTCCTCGGTGCCGATCGCCAGGTCGGGGGCGAGCGGATCCCGGTAGAAGTACAGCGGGAAGTCGTCCGGCGGGAAGATCTCGCAGAAGGTCACCGGGGTCTTGAGGTCGGGCGCGGTGCCGACGAAGCGCGGGTCCACGCCGAGCCTGGCCACCTCGCGCCGGGCGAAGCGGCCGAAGGGGTCCGCGCCGACGGCGGTGACGACCGCGGAGCGCAGGCCGTGCCGGGCGGCGGCGATGGCGACGTTGGTGGCGCTGCCGCCGAGGTACTTGCCGAAGGTCTCGGCGTCCTCGAGCCCGACGCTGTCCTGCAGCGGGTAGATGTCCACCCCGATGCGGCCGATCGTGATGAGATCGAACGGCGGCTGCGGCGACCGTGCCGTCATGCCCGCACCACTTCCTCTCCGCACCGCCGCGTTTTGTTCTATCAAACTAACAATTTTGGCCGTGGTCAAGAGCCGCCGAGCTTCCGCGCGGCGGTCAGGTTGTCATAATCTTGTGACAAGCAACGAGCTTTGTCAGGTCTGGAGGAGATCGAGGTGCCGGAGCCCACCGCCGCGGCCGGGGCGACGCTGCCCGTGGAGCTGTTCATGGACATCGACCGGGCCAGCCCGGTTCCGCTGTACTTCCAGCTCGCGAGCCGGATCGAGCAGGCGATCGGGGACGGGACGCTGCGTCCGGGGGCGCGGCTGGAGAACGAGATCGCGCTCGCCGACCGGCTGGCGCTGTCCCGGCCGACCGTGCGCCGGGCGATCCAGGAACTGGTGGCCAAGGGCCTGCTGGTGCGCCGCCGCGGCCTCGGCACCCAGGTCGTGCAGCGGCCGCTGACCCGCAAGGTCGAGCTCACCAGCCTGTACGACGACCTGCAGCAGGGCAGCCGTCGGCCGACCACGCAGCTGCTGACCCGGGCCGTGATCGGCGCGGACGAGCGGATCGCCGAGATCCTGGCCGTGCCGCCGGGCTCGCCGATCCTGCACATCCGGCGGCTGCGCGCGGCCGACGAGACCCCGCTCGCGGTCCTGGAGAACTACCTGCCGGCCGAGTTCGTCGACATCTCGGAGGAGGACCTGCGCACCCGCGGCCTCTACCAACTGCTGCGGTCCCGCGGCACGACGATGAGCGTGGCCCGGCAGCGGATCGGAGCCCGCTCGGCCACGCTCGAGGAAAGCAAGCTGTTGGAGATCAAGGCACGCGGCCCCGTACTGACGATGGACCGCACCGCCTTCAGCAACAACGGCCGGGCCATCGAGTACGGGCACCACTGCTACCGGCCGGACCTCTACTCGTTCGAGACGACGCTCGTGAACAAGTAGAGGTCCGGACGACACCGCGTCAGCCGCGCGGCAGCACCTCGGAGAGCACGCCGTTACCGGGCGCGCTGCTCCAGTCGGTCGAGACGAACGAGACCGAGTCCGCCGCGAGCTCCGCGACCCGGGCCTGCGCGTCGGAGAGCGAGGGCGCGGTGTCGGACAGGGTCGGCGCCACGTTCTGCGCGTCCGTCGCGATCACCAGGTAGTGGTTCGCGTTGTACCACTCGGTGTTCCCGTCGGTGACGTACGTCGAGGCGTCACCGTCGAAGACCACGAACCAGGGCTGGATCGCGGCCGGGTAGCGGGTGCGCGGGTCGCCGGTCTGGGCGCCGAGCACGCTCGGGAAGATCTCCGCGTTCGCGATCGTGCCGGCCGACTCCAGGCCGGAGATGTAGTCCGCGTACTCGGTGTCGGTCCACAGGTGGTCGAAGGGGTTGGCCTGCTCGAAGGTGCCCGGGATCGCCTCGATGATCACCTTGCCCTGCAACTGCTGCCGGGTCGGCCAGTTGTCCGCCTTCGCGGCCGCGTCCAGATTCGGGTACTGCGACCCGTCCGGCTTCGTCAGCAGGTTGACCGGCTTGTAGACGTAGCTGCCGATGTGCGCGTTGATGTACGAGTCGAGCTCGGCCGGGCCCATTCCGATGGTCTGGTCGAAGCCCGCCTTCAGCTCCAGCTTCACCATGATCGGGTTCGCCGTCGGGTGCACGCTGAGCCAGGACGCGATGTCGCCGAGGCAGCTGTCCAGGTCCTGACTCGTCTTGCCGGTGTACAGGGACGCGGCGGTGGGCGCGTAGTTGCAGTTGTTGGAGCTGCCGATCGGGTCGGAGTGGCTCACGTCCCACTGGTGCGTGAACGGGTTGACCCAGGCGTCGAGCTCGATGAGCGTGGCGCCGGAGTCCAGCGCGTCGGCCAGGTAGGGGTACGAGGAGTTGTCGTAGGTGTTGTGGACGCCGACCGACGTGGCCTGGTCCAACTGCAGCGAGCCGTAGTCCAGGGCCCGGGCCGGGGCGGCGGCCAGACCGATGCCGGCGACCGCCAGGGCGACGGTCGCGGCGGTGGCGCCGAGGGCCCGGAACCGGTTCCGGGCGAAGGCGTACAGACGCATGTTCTCTCCCGAGTGGGTGGTGGAGACGCGGTGGGTCCGCTCTCGCACCGTAGCGCCGCCCGGTGAATCAGGGCCATGGATTGGGTGACCGGAACCGGAAGCGCCGCGCCTTAAGAGTTCCTTGCAGCGGTTGTAACGATTGCCCTGAATTCTCATGGTCTATGAGATGATGAGCTGCCCCGCACGAAGATCCGGGAGGCAGGCGCTTGAAGCGACCCCCCATACCGCGCATCCCGTTCGCCCGACTGCTGATCGGCGGATTCGCGCTCCTGCTGATCGCGACCACGTCGGCCTGGCTCGCGCTGCTGGTCACGCCCGCGCAGACGGTCTCCACGGCCGGCCAGACCATCCAGGTCGGCACCGCGGACCCGACGCTCTCGCTCTCCGGCCCCGGCGAACTCGACCTGTTCGGCCAGAACCTCCCGACGGTCCTGCGGTTCAACGGACTGATCCGGCCGAAGCTGGAACTGACGCACATCTCCCTCGACACGCAGTTGGCCCAGTTCGTCGAGGTCTCCACCACCAAGCACAGCGCGACCGGCGACCTGAGTTCCGTGCTGGTCAACGGTTGGGAGCACTACTTCCTCTGGCAGACGCTGATCGCCGGGGCGTTCGCGGTCGTGCTGCTGCTCGCGGTCGCGGGCATCCGGCGGTACGCGCATCGCACGACGATCAAGCTGGTCGCGTTCGGCACGGTCGCCGTGGTCGCGATCAACATCGCCTTCGTCGCCGCGTTCGCCGCCGGTGCGCCCGGGACGCTGCGCCAGGTCCACTCGCTCGACGATCTCGTCGGCCGCACGCCGGTCGGCGCGACCCCGAAGCCCGTCGGCGCGAGCCTGCCCGGTGTGCAGGCCGTCGTGCTCGGCGACTCGACCGCCGCCGGGCTCGGCAATCCGCTGGTGAAGAACGCGACGAGCCAGGACAGCGCGTGCGGCCGCAGTAGTGACGCGTACGCGGCGGATCTCGCGTCGGTGAACGGCTGGAACGTGCTGAACCTCGCGTGCAGCGGAGCGACCGTGGCCAACGGGATCCTCGGCGCGCAGACCCTCGGCACCGCCGCGATCGCCGTGCCGCAGTTCAGCGTCCTGGAGCAGGCATCGCACGTGTCGGTCGTCATCGTCAGCATCGGCGCGAACGACCTGCAGTGGGAGGCGATGGCCGCGATGTGCGCGATGGGGCCGACGTGCGACGACCAGGCCACCAACGCGATGTTCCAGGCGAACCTGGCCACGTTCACCCAGGACTACTACCAACTGCTGCACGACCTGGCCGCGCTCCCCGTGCATCCGCACGTGCTGATCAACGAGTACTTCTCCCCCTTCGGCGCGAACGTGAGCTGCCTGAACGCCGAGCATCTGACACCGGGCAAGACCGCCGCGCTGCTCTCGCGCCTCGGCACGCTCAACCACGTGCTCGCGTCCGGCGCGAAGACGTTCGGCTTCACGACGGTCCAGCCGGACTTCAGCGGCCACGAGCTGTGCACGACGCAGCCGTTCGTCCAGGGCATGCACGACAACGCCCCGATGCACCCGAACACCGCCGGAGAACTCGCCATCGCGCTGGCCGACCAGCAGGCGCTGAGCAAGCTGGCCTCGACGACGGCGGTGATGGCCGAGAGCAGCGGCGGTTCGCAGTGATTCCGCGGGCCGGGAGAGCGCTCTCTCCGCTGTGGTAGAACTGCACTCATGGTCAGAGGTCAGACACGTCCGTATGCAGGTCCGACGCTTGAGGATGTCGCGCGCGAGGCAGGGGTGTCGCGCGCGACGGCGTCCCGCGTCGTCAACGGCTTTCCGAATGTCGCCGAGCATCTGCGGCTCGAGGTCATGCGCGCGGTAGCCGTCGTCGGCTATGTGCCGAACCGCGCCGCGCGGCAGCTGATGACCGGACGCAGCGGCGTGATCGCGCTGGTCACGTCGATAGAGCCGGACCCGGAGACGCGCACCGCCGACAACCCGCACCCGCAGATCTTCGGCGACCCGTTCTTCGGCCGGATCGTCGATGGCGTACTCGGTTACCTGGCACCGCGGCGCGTACATCCGCTGATCATGGTCGCCGAGAACGCGCTCTCCCGCGATGACGTGATTGAACAGATGCGACAACACGCCGTGGATGGAGCGCTGGTCGTGTCGACCGACGCGGACGATCCGCTGCCCGCCCGGCTCGTCGAGGAGAAGCTTCCGGCGGTCTTCTTCGCCCAGCCGGAGCGGCATCTGCCCGTGGACTACGTGGATCTGGCACACCAGGACGGCGGCCGGCTCGTCGCGGAACGCATGATCGCGCAGGGCCGTCGGCGGGTCGGCGCGATCGCCGGTCCGGCGCACCTGCACGCGAGCGAGGCGCGCATCGAGGGGTTCCGCAGCGCCATGGCCCGGCACGGCGTGGGCTACGTGCCGATCGCGCCCGGGAACTTCACGCAGGACAGCGGCGTGGCCGGAATGCGGGATCTGCTGCTCGCCGAGCCGGAACTCGACGGCGTGTTCGCGGCGAACGACCTGATGGCCGTCGGCGCGCTGCATGTGCTTGCCGAGCAGGGGAAACGCGTGCCCGAGGACGTGGCCGTCATCGGCTTCGACGACAGCAGCGCCGCCCTCGCCGCGCGACCGCAGCTGACCACCGTGCGCCAACCCGTCGAGGCGATGGCCGCGCGGATGGCCCAGCTGCTGCTGGAGCGCCTCGACGATCCACGGCGACGGCCGCAGGCAGAGCTCTTCGACGCGGAGCTGATCGTGCGCTCCTCGGGATGAGCCACCGCCCGCGGCCGCCGCTGCGGATCAGCCGCTGTAGACGCCGAATTCGTAGAGCGAGTAGCCGTACGTCGTGCCGCGCGCGGTGCCGTACACGCGGACGTATCTGCCGGAGACGTTGCTCAGGCTGACGCTGTCCACGCCGCCGACGCCGGTCGTGGTCGAGTAGACGGTGGTCCAGTTGCTCCCGTCGTTCGAGACCTGGATCTGATACGCCTGCCCGTAGGCCGACTCCCAGACCAGCTGCACCCCGGAGATCGAGTAGGTCTTGCCGAGGTCCGTCTCAATCCACTGCGGGTCGCTCCAGTCGCTCGCCCAGCGCGTCGTGAGCTTGCCGTCGGTCGCGTTGCTCGCCGGGTACGGAGCACCGTTGCCAGTGCTCTGATACGAGGACGCGGTCGTGGTCGTGTTCAGCGCCACGTTCGTCCCGGACATCGTCGCGGGCACGACGTTGATCGACTCGGTCTGGATCCCGGCGTTGCCCTGGTCGTCGTATACGTACACGTCGACCTTCCACACGCCGATCTGGTTCGGCGCGGTCGCGGTGATCACGCCGTTGCCCGAGGTGGTGAAGGTCGCGCCCTGCTGCGCGGTGCTTCCGTTGATGTACTTCGCGCAGTACTCGACGCTGTAGCGCAGCGGCGCGCCGATCGGACTGGTCGCGGCGACGTCGATCGTGAACGTGCCGCCCGCCGGAACCGAGGTCGGATTGCCGATCGACATGCTGGAGATCACCGGGGCCTGATTCGTCGCGTTCTGGCCGCCGTACAGCGCGTTGATCTCGTAGTACGAGTCGCGGCGGTAGTCACCGGTCATGAAGTTGTACCAGATGCCGCCGAAGTCGTTCTCGACGCCGTAGTTGAACAGCGTCGCGCCGAGTGCCACGCCCGAGGCCTTGGTCACGCAGCCCCAGTCCGTCGCGTAGCCCTGCGTCGAGGCCTGGTCGGTGTCCTCCTGCGGGACGCCGTTCTCGTCGTTGGCCACCTCCCACTCGCCGGACGGGCCGGCCTCGGTGAGGATGTAAGGCTTCGTGTACCCGCCGGACTGCCAGGTCGGCTGGACGCCACAGGCCGCGCCGTACGAGTTGACCGCCATCAGGTCCAGGTCCGGCGTGTACTGCTGGTAGTAGGGCCAGGCGCCGGTCCACGCGTCGGTCGAGGTCACGGGGTGGTTGGGGTCGGCGGCATGGATCGCTTGGACGACCTTCTCCACGTACTGCGCGTAGGCGATGCGCTCGTTGGTCAGTTGGGTGCCGGAGTAGGTGCTGGACAGCGAGTTCATGACCTCGTTGCCGACGTCCCACATCAGCACGCCGCCGTTGTTCTTGTACTGATTGACCAACGAGACGATGTTGTTGAGGTCGTTGGTCTCGTCTGTCGTGTCGGTGATGTAGTCCTCTGATTGGCTCAACCAGAAGCCCATGATCACCTTGACGTTGTTGGCGTCGGCGGCGTTGAGGAGGTCGACGGTGTCGGTGCTGTCGGTCCCCCACGTGCGCACGGTGTTCGCGCCGGTCGCGGCGATCTGCTGCAGGTAGTAGGGCGCGTCGGTGTTCTGCGGCCCGTAGGTCACGCCCTTGATGTAGTACGGCGATCCATCGACGCTCAGACCCCAGTTGCCCTGGCTGCCGGTGACCTTCACGACGCTCGGGGTGTTGGCCGGGGCGGTCGGCGGGGTCGGCTGCGTGGGCGGCGTGGTCACCGCGGCGGTCTGCACGCTCAGCGAGCCGATGCTCATCGTGCCGCCGGACGAGGTCTGCACGTTCGGGGAGGTGCAGCCGCAGTCGGCGTTCGGGAAGGATCCGCCCATCGCGAGGTCGAAGATGATGAAGAACCCGTGGTCGATCGCGGCCTGCCACGCGGACTCGCCGACCTGGTCCTCGCTGACGGACCAGTACTCGGAGCCGTCGAGGTACCAGCTGATCTTCTCGTCGCTGGTCGTCCGGTCGATGACCTCGGTGTACGTGTGGTACCCGGTCTGGCAGCCGGAGCACGCGGTCATACCGCTGGTCCGTCCGGTGTACTCGTTGCAGGCACCGCCCGGCGCGACGCCGCAGTGCAGCGTGGACGAGGTCTCGGCGTGCCCGTTGACGTCCTCCATGATGTCCGTCTCGCCGATCGACGGCCACGTGCCGCCGGTCCGGTCGCCCGCGCCGAGGGTCCAGAAGGCGGGCCAGTAGCCGAGGCCGTGCTGCGGGTTCGGCTGCTCGATCGAGGCGGATATCTCCATCATCCCGCCCGCCGGAGCCGCGAAGTCGGCACGCTGCGACTCGATCCGGCCCGAGGTCCACGAGCCGCCGTTGTCGAGCGCGGTGATGTTCAGGTGGCCGTTGCCGTCGAGGTATACGTTCGAGGTCGAATTAGACATGGTCTCGACCTCGCCGGTCCCCCAGTTCGCCGGGCCGCCCGGAGCACTGGTGCCGGTGTCCTCCTTCCAGTCGGTGCCGGACGGCGCACTGCCCGCCGCGCCGCTGAAGTCGGCGTTCCAGACCGGCGTCCAGTTCTCGGTCGGGATCGACGTGCCGCCACCGCCGCCGCCGGATGACGAGCCGCCGCCGCCCGCGTAGACGTCGAACTCCCAGAGCGAGTAGCCGTATCCGGTGCCGCGCGCGGTGCCGTACATCCGGATGTAGCGGCCGCTGCCGGTGACGGAGAGGTTCTGCGTGCCGCCGGTGCCGGTCGTGGTGGAGTACACCGACGTCCAGGTCGAGCCGTCGTTCGAGGTCTGGATCTGGAAGGCGCTGCCGTACGCGGTCTCCCAGGCCAGGCCGACCCCGCAGATCGACTGCGTGCTGCCGAGGTCCACCTCCAGCCACTGCGGATCGCTCCACGTGCTGGACCAGCGGGTCGTGGTGCTCCCGTCGGTCGCGGCCGTCGCGGGCCAGGAAGCGCTCTCCTGCGAGGACGCGGTGGTCGGCTTGTTCAGCGCGATGTCGGTGGTTCCGCAGGTGCCTGAGCCCGAGTCGGCGGGCCGGGCGGCCGCGTGCGCACCGGGGATCGGCAGCACCGACAGCACGAGGACCAGCACAAAGGAAACGGTCGCGGCCGGCAACGCCCGCGTACGTCTGGAGGGTAAGGCGGTGATCATCGTTGACTCCCGGAGGGTGGAGGGCTCGGGAGAGCGCTCTCTCACTCCGGGAGTCAACGATGCGCGCGGATCTACGTCAATAAGCTGTGGTTCCGAAACCGCGGCGCGGCCCGGGTTTCTCAGGAGACGCGCGTGCCGATGAGATGGCCGATGCCGAACGTGACGGCCGCCGCGAGCCCGCCGACCACGACCTGCCGCACGCCGGAGCGCCAGCCCGAGCGGCCGTTGAGCACGCCGATCCCCGCGCCGACCCCGAACAGCGCGAGGCCGAACAGGACGATCGCCGTCACCAGCGCCGCCGTGCCGCTGCCGATCAGATACGGCAGCACGACCACGAACGCGCCCGCCGCGAACGCCAGCAGGCTGGAGAACGCGGCCGACCACGGCGAGCCGAGCGAGTCGGGATCCAGACCCAGCTCCTCGCGGGCCAGCGTGTCGAGCGCGACCTCGCGGTTCGACATCACCCGGTCGGCCACCTTCTCGGCCTCCGCCTTCGCGAGCCCCTTCGCGCGGTAGAGCAGCACCAGCTCGGCGTGCTCCTCCTCCGGGTTCTCCTCGAGCTCCTGCGCCTCGAGCGAGATCTCGCGCTGATACATCTCCCGCTGGCTGGACATCGAGACGTACTCGCCCGCCGCCATCGAGAACGAACCCGCCAGCAGGCCGGCGACCCCGGCGAGCAGGATCGCCTGCCGGGACGAGCCGGAGCCCGCGAAGCCCATGACCAGCGCCGTGTTCGACACCAGACCGTCGCTGACCCCGAACACGGCGGCCCGCAGCGCGCCCGAACGGTCGCCGCGGTGCCAGCCCTCGCGCTTGGCGATCTGTCGGCGCGGGTCCGGCTTGCCGCCCTCGATCAGCTTCGCGAGCGCCCGCGCGTGCCCCCGCTCGTCACTGGCCATGCCCGGCGCCGCGTCCGGGTCCGCGTCGTACATGCCCGCGTCCGCCCGCTCGGCGCGCTCGATCATCGGCAGCACGGCCTGCGTGGACAGCCGCCGCGCCGCGACCCCGATCAGCCGCGTGCGCAGACTGGGCCGACCGGGCGGCGGCACCTGCTCCCCCGCCTCGCGCAGCTTCCCCTCCCAGTGCGCCGCGTGCCGCCGCTCGATCGAGGCCAGCTCCTCGAAGATCGCGCGCCGCTCGCCCTCCTCGCTCTCGGCGAGCCCGCGGTACATCGCCTCCGCGTCCCGCTCGCTCTCCAGCAGCTCGCGCCACCGCGCCGCACGCCCGCCGTTCTCGCCGTTCATTCGCCTGTTCCCTCGCCGCTCAGCCGTTGCGTCCCTGCCCGCTTAGTATTCAGCCATGCACTTGGGACCGCGAATGCCGGAGCTCGCGGCGCTGGAGGTCCTGCTGACCGTGGCGCGCACCGGCAGCTTCAACGCGACGGCGACCGAGCTCGGCGTGACGCAGCAGGCGATCTCGGCCCGGATCTCGGCGCTGGAGGCGCAGACCGGGGTCTCGCTCGTGGTGCGCGGCCCGCGCGGTTCCGAACTGACGCCGTCCGGGGTGGTCGTCGCGGAGTGGGCCGAACGGCTGCTGGCGGCGGCGGCCGAGGTCGAGGCGGGCATCGCGGCGCTGCGGGAGGACGCGCACCGGCAGTTGCGGATCAGCGCGAGCCTGACGATCGCCGAGCAACTGCTGCCGGGCTGGCTGGTGTCGATGCAGGCGGCCGCGCGCCGCATCGGGGCGACCGCGCCGCACGTCGTGCTCACGGCCACGAACAGCGACGCGGTCATCGAGCGGGTGCGGGGTGGCGAGGCAGACCTCGGATTCGTCGAGGGACCGACCGTGCCCCGCTCCATTCGGCACCGCATCGTCGCCACGGACCGCCTCACCCTCGTCGTCCCGCCCGACCACCCCTTCGCGCGGCGCACCCGCCCCCTCGACGCACCCGAGCTGGCGAAGACCCCGCTGGTCACCCGCGAGCCCGGCTCCGGAACCCGCGAAGCGCTGCGTACCGCCCTGATCAAGGCACTCGGCCCGGACGCGGTGTTCGCCGACCCGCTGATCGAGTTCTCCACGGCGGGCGGCGTGCGCCAAGCGGTACTCGCAGGCGCCGGACCAGCCGTGATGAGCGACCTGGCCGTCCGCGACGACCTGGCCAGCGGACGCCTGCGCGCCGTGCCCGTGGACGGCGTCGACCTGCGCCGCGCACTCAAGGCGGTGTGGCTAGGCGAGCGAGTCCCGCCCGCGGGCCCGGCCCGCGACCTGCTCGCCCACCTCGCCCACCTCGGTCACAAGCCGGCCTTGTAACCCTCCAAGAATTCGGCTCCTACTGCGCAGACCTGCGACAGGCGAGCGTAGAGGGCATGGAGACCTCTGTACGCCCTGTCACCGTCGCCGCGCCGCCCACCGCCGCGCCTATTCATTCCACCCGGCCGTGGACGAACGTGGCGCCGAACTGGTTCGCGTCGGTGATGGGCACGGGCATCGTCGCGGTCGCGGCAGCCACCCTCCCCGAACAGTTCCCCGGCCTGCACACCCTGGCCACAGCCTTCTGGGCCCTGGCAGCGGCCATGCTGATCATCATCACGGTACTCACCGTGCTGCACTGGCACAGCCACGCCGGCAACCCCGTGATCAGCCACTTCTACGGCGCGGTCCCCATGGCGATGCTGACCGTCGGCGCGGGAACGCTGCTGCTCGGCCGCGACGTGATCGGCCTGCGCGCGGCCGTGGACGTCGACTGGGCACTGTGGATCGCCGGGACCGCGACCGGCCTGCTGACCGCCGCAGCGATCCCCTACCTGGCGTTCACCCGGCACCGCAACGAGGCCGACAGCGCGTTCGGCGGCTGGCTGATGCCGGTCGTGCCGCCGATGGTCTCCGCCTCCACCGGCGCGCTGCTCCTGCCCTACACCGCCCCCGGCCAGCCGCGACTGACGCTGTTCGTGTGCTGCTTCGCAATGTTCGGCATCAGCCTGCTGCCGTCCATCGTCATCATCACCCTGATCTGGCAGCGACTGGCCCTGCACAAGATCGGCCCCTCGCGCATGGTCCCGACGCTGTGGATCGTCCTCGGCCCCCTAGGCCAGTCCGTAACGGCCGCCAACCTCCTCGGCGCCAACGCCCACCTGGCCGTCCCCCAGCCGTACTCGACCGCGTTCCAGGCCTTCGGCGTCGTCTACGGCCTCCCGGTACTCGGCTTCGCCCTCCTGTGGGCCACGATCGCCACCGCCATAACGGTACGCACGGCACGCCAGCACCTGCCGTTCTCCCTGACATGGTGGTCCTTCACCTTCCCGGTCGGAACCTGCGTGACCGCCCTGACAGGCCTCGCAGGCCACACCAACGACACGGCCCTCCGATTCGCCGCCGCCACCGCCTACGCCACCCTGGTCGCCGCATGGCTGGTCGTAGCATCCCGCACGGTGCGCTCCTGGCGTCACTAAGGAGTAACCCCGAACTGTGATCCGGCCAAGTGGCACGTCGACTACGAGCCGGTGCAGCAGTACGCATCTCCCCCGAACGCCGCGCACGCCGTCTCGCAGCCCACGACCTGCCCGTCCGCATGCACCTGCATCCCACTCGGGCAGACAACAGCCTTCGTGCACGCCCCCTCGTAGCAGCCGTTCGAGCTGATCGGGTCGGCGCCGGCGTCGACCATGCTCACGTCGTAGAAGTCCATCTCGTCGAACGAGTCGCCGCCCAGATCGTCTTGTTGTCGGCGTTGACGATCGTGATCAGGTACGTTCCGGCCGGAGCGGATGACGTGCTCACGTGGCTGGGGCTCGGGCGCGGGCGCGGACTCGGGGACAGCGACGTGGCCGGTGCGAACGAGAGCCGACTCGCGGCCGGGCGCACCGAGGCGGCGGACGTGCGGATACTCGTGCTCGTGCCGTCCGCGGTGCTCTTCGTGGCGAGCGGGCTGAGCGTGCTGAGCCAGACCGCCACGGAGAGTCCGACCGCGACGGCCAGTGCCGAGAGCAGTGCTGTGCGCGGGCCGGGGCGGCGGGCGGGCCTGTGTCTTCTGCGGTTCATGCTGAGGAGACCTTGGCCTAGGCACCCGGATTACGAAAATATTTTGGTAATCCGGCCTCCGCCGCGGCGGTCTCCGAAGCAACAGCAGCCGATGGACGGAGTTCGCATGACCTCTCCCGCGCCCGAACTCGTGGCCGCCGCGCGTGATGGTGATCAGCGTGCGTTGGACGCGTTGGTGTCGGCTTCGATGCCGCTGGTCTACAACCTGGCGGGGCGGGCGCTGCGTGGGCATGCCGATGTGGACGACGTCGTGCAGGAGACGATGCTGCGGGTGGTGCGGGGTATTCGGGAGATCGAGAAGCCTGAGTCGTACCGTTCGTGGCTGGTCGCGATCACGCTGCATCAGGTCCGCGACCAGGGGCGTAAGCGCAGCAGGGCGGACTCGCGGACGGCCGGAGGCGACGAGGCGCGCGAGTATGCGGATCTCGGGTCCGACTTCGCGGGTCTCACGATTCTGCGGCTCGGGCTCACGGAGCAGCGGCGCGGGGTCGCGGAGGCTACGCGCTGGCTGGATCCGGAGGACCGTGAACTGCTGTCGCTGTGGTGGCTGGAGGAGAGCGGCCAACTCGATCGGCACGAGCTCGCGCGGGCGCTCGGCGTGTCCCAGCCGCACGCGGCGGTGCGCGTGCACCGGCTGAAGCGGCGGCTCGACGCGGCGCGGGTGATCGTGGAGGCGCTGCGTGACGCGGGGCGTTGCGCGAGTATGCGGGCCGTCGCCGAGGAGTGGGACGGCACGCCGAGCCCCTTGTGGCGCAAACGATTCGATCGGCACATCCGCGACTGCGACGTCTGCTCGCCGCGTGAACGCGCGCTCGTTCCGGTGGCTCGTCTGCTGCGCGGGATGCCGCTGGTTCCGGTGCCTGTGGCGCTGCACGCGGCGGTGGTCGGTGCGAGCAGTGGGGGCGCGGTGAAGGCGTCGATCGCGGGGCGGGCGGCGCGGGCGGTTGGCCGTGGCGCGCGTCGCGGGGTGCGGCATTCGGGTACGCATTCGCTGCTGACCACGCCGACGGTCGTCGTGGCGGGGGCAGGGGTCGCGGCGGCCGCGGTCGTCGCAGGGTACGTGCTGCTGCCGGGCGGTCATCCGGCCACGGCTCCGGTTGCGCAGGTGAGTCAGACGGCCGCGGTGACGACGGCGATCGCCACGCCGCTGCGCACGTCGGCGAGCGCGAGCCCGAGTCCGAGCCGTCCACCGACTTCGGCCGCTCCCCCGCCCTCGACTACGAAGGCTGCGGTCGTCGCGCCCTCGACGGCTGCGCAGACGAGTGCGCGCAAGGGTGTCGGCGCGTGGAACTTCACCGGGCAGGACAAGGCGCTGGCCGAGTCGGGGGCGTCCTGGTATTACACGTGGGGCACCGACGACAAGGGCATATCCGCGAGCGGCGTCGGTTTCGTGCCGATGATCTGGGGCTCGGCCAGCGTCACGTCGTCTGCGCTGAGCCAGGCGAAGAGCGTGACGAGCTGCCACTGCGTTCTCGGCTTCAACGAGCCGGACAACGGCGGCCAGTCGAACATGACCCCGAGCCAGGCCCTCGCGCTCTGGCCGCAACTGATGAACACAGGGCTCGAACTCGGTGCCCCGGCCGTGGCCTCGGGCGGCGCGACCGCGGGCGGCTGGCTCGACCAGTTCATGACCGGCGCCAAGCAGAAGGGCTATCGCGTCGACTTCATCCCGCTGCACTGGTACGGCTCCGACTTCACCACGACCGACGCCGTCAGCCAGCTCAAGAGCTACATCGTCGACGTCTACAACCGCTACCACCTGCCGATCTGGCTGACGGAGTTCGCCCTGATCAGCTTCGCGAACGGCGGCCAGCAGTTCCCGAGCGAATCACAGCAGGCCGCGTTCCTGACCGCCGCGACCAGCATGCTGGACTCGCTGCCGTACGTGCAGCGGTACGCCTGGTTCGGTCTCCCGGCCGCGAGCCCCCTGCCGAACACGGGGCTGTTCCAGGATGGCCCCGTCGTCACGCCGGTTGGCACGGCGTTCGAGGCGGCCCGCTGACCGTCGTGACAGAGTGCTGGTAGCCTGCGAACCATGCGTGACGCAGTGATCGTAGACGCCTGCCGACGGCTGGGGTCGGGCGGGAGCCCGACGGCAGTGCTCGATGACGATGATTCGCTCACTGACGAGGAGCGCAGCCGCGTGCCGGCCGTCGCGGGCACGTCGCATGCCGTCTTCGTCCGCGAGGTGGACGATGGCGAGTATGAGCTGCGGTTCTTCACCACGGAGGGCGAACTCCCGGCGTGCGGGCACGGCACGGTCGCGGCCGTGGCGCTGCTGGCCGAGCGCAGTGGCGGGGGCGGCGACGACTTCCGAGTACGGCTTCGTGCGGGGACGCGGCGGTTCGAGGGCTGGGCGGTGCGCGAGGGCGGGCGGCTGACCGCGTCGTTCGATCCGGGGCCGGTGTCGCTGCGTGCGGCGAAGTCTGAGGAGGTCGAGGCGCTCGCGGCCGGGCTCGGGATCGCAGCTTCGGATGTGGCGGGTGAGGCGTGTGTGGCGTCGGTCGGGCGGGAGCGGTTGCTGCTGCCGGTCGCCTCGCGTGACGTGCTGGCCGCGCTGACGCCGGACTTCGTGCAGCTCAAGGAGGCCTGCGACCGCTTCGGCTTCTTAGGCTGCTACGCGTATTCGGTGCCTGAGGCGGACGGGGTGACAGCGGCGCGGATGTTCGCTCCGTCGATCGGCGTGCCGGAGGACATCGCCAACGCGAACAGCACCGGATGCCTGGCCGCGTACCTGGCCGAGCAGGGCGTCACGCGGCTGAGCGTGGACATGGGCGACCGCCTCGGGAGCCCGGCCACGATCACCGCAACCGTGCACGACGATCCGACGACCGGCCGACAGGTTCGGCTCGGTGGCGAGGCGGCCAGCGTGCGGACGATCTCGGCGTGAAGACCGTCGTGCGGTACGGCCGGTCCGCGGCCGTGCTCGCAGAGGTCGATGATGCGGTTCGGCTGCTGACCGAGACGGAGCGCGCGCGGGCCGATGCCTTTCGGATGGCCGGTGATCGTGAGGCGTACGTGGCGGCTCACGTGCTGGTTCGGCTGTGCGCGGCGGAGGCGTTGGGGGCGACGGCCGGTGAGCTCACCATCGTGCAGCGCTGCGATTCCTGCGGCGGGCCGCACGGTCGGCCGTCGGTCGTCGAGGCGCCGGATCTGTCGGTGAGCTGGTCGCATACGGCCGGCGGGGTCGCGGCCGTGGCGGGTGCGGGGCCGGTCGGCGTGGACATCGAGGGCTTGCACGGACGGGACTTCGAGCTGCTGCGGAGGAAGACGCTCACGGCGGGCGAGTTGCGGTGGGCGGAGGCTCAGCGCGACCCGGATGCCGCGTTCCTGCGGTTGTGGACGCGGAAGGAAGCGCTCATCAAGGTGGGGAAGCTCAGCCTCGGCAGCATGGCGGAGGCGGATCTCGTCGGGGACGACGGTGGTCCAGGTGGTCCCGTGGCGTGCTGGGAGGGATTCCGGTTCGAGGACTGGGGATTCGACGAGTTCGTGGGGAGCTGCGCGCTACCGGTCGACCCAGCCGAGACGCGCGGCGTTGACCCCGGCCTGGAAGCGGCTGGCCGCCTCGAGTTCGTCGCTGAGCTCTGAGACGAGGCGGCGCACGGTCCGCTCGGAGACGCCGAGCCGTCGCGCGATCACCTCGTCGGTCAGGCCGGACGCGAGCATCTGCAGCAGGTCGCGGCGGCGCTGCGAGTGTTCGGGGTCGCGCGTCGGCAGCAGGCCGCGGAAGGCCGCCGAGGTGTCCCAGTAGTAGCCGAACAGCTCGCGGAACACGGAGATCAGCGGCACGCTGCGGATCACGACGGCGCCGACCTCCTCGCCGTCCGGGAGCAGCGCGGGCGGCATCGAGACGACGGCCATGACGTCGTCGACGAGGATGAGCCGCAGCGGCAGTGTCTGCGCGATCCGGACCTCGGTGCCGAGGTCGTCGACTTCGCGCACGTAGCCGTGCATGCGCGGGAGCGGCAGCGCGGATTCCAGCAGGACGGTCTGGACCCGGACGCCGCGCGCGAGGACCTCCCGTTCGCGGGCGAGTCCGGCTTCGAGCGCTTCGGCGGGCGGCGTCTTGCCGGGGTGCAGCATCACGACGGAGGTGTGCGCGGTGTCGGTGGCCTCGTCGAGCACGCGGGTGATCTCCGCCGCGCCGACCACGAGATGCGCGTCATCCTGAAGCAGATGGCTGACGTACGTGTCGTGGTAGGACTCGAGCACTTCGGCCGCCGACTCCTGGACGCGGCGCAGGTCGTCGGCCAGCCGCGCGAGTTCCGAGGTCGGGCCGCCGATGAGGGAACGGAAGGCGGCGGCCGTGGACTGCGCGACCCACGTCTCAGGATCCTGCGGCGCTGGTGTGGCCATGCCGAGCCGCGCGAGTCCGGTGAGCGCCTCCGTCAGGTCCTCGTCGCGCCAGCCGTAGCGGCGCGCGATCTCGGCCGGTGAGAGCCCTGGTCGGGTGAGCAAGGCCTGATACAGCGCGCGCGATCGTTCGGCGGGGGTGCCGAATGCGCTGCTCACAGGCCGGCGACCGAGAACGCCAGGTCCACGCAGCGGGTCGCGTCCTCGGCGTGGATGCCGCCGAGGTTGGCGCCGTGCTCGCGCAGGATCTCGGCGAACGTGCGCAGATCGTCGCGCGCGGGGTCGGCGAGCCAGACGACCGGGTGGCGGCCGGCCACGACGTGCGCGGCTGTCTGGTCGAGGCCGTCGGTGGTCCGGGCCAGCAGGACGATTCGGCCCGGCTGGTGCTCGGGATCCAGGCGGTCGAGCAGCGTGACGAGTGCGTCGGGGCTGGTCGCCGGGCCGACGCGGACGGCGACCGGGTTGCCGATGCGGGCGCAGTACTCGGCGTGCGGGCCGTGCGGGTCCTGGTCGGGCTCGCGCAGCACCAGCAGGTGGCCGCCGGTGTTGTAGTGCGGCTCGCCGGCCGCGTCGCGCCGGGTCATGGCCGCCTCGTAGCCCAGCGGCCCGGCCTCCCAGGACACGAAGAAGCCCGAGCCCTCGACCCCGACGTGCATCGCGGCGGCCGAGGCCTCCATGAAGCGGACGGCGCGGTCCATCGGCCCGGCCACGGCGTCGTACCGGCCGGCGGCGGAGGCGCTGCGGACGTGCCGCATCGTGGAGGCGTGCACGTCGCGCAGGTCGAACCGGTCCCCGCTGGTCAGGGCGCGGAAGAGGTTGAGCTCGCCGAGCGCGCGCCAGTACGACTCGCGCATCGCCGGGTTCGCGACGCGCGGGCCGCCGATCCGCGCGACCTGGACCAGCGGCAGCGCGGAGGTGTAGCCGATGATGAGCGACATCTGCCGCAGTACCCTGACGACGGTGCGGACGGACTCCGCGGACGCCGGTCCGGTCGGACCGGCGGCCTGGCCGCAGTGCACCAGGAAGGCCCGGCCGGCGGCGACCTCGGCGAGCCGGTCGCGCAGCGTGCCGCACTCCGCGCCGAGCACCATCGGCGGAAGAGTCCGGATATCGGCGATCGAGCGGCGCAGCACGTCGATCCCGGCCGCGGGCGTCAGCCGCGGCGCCACCACCATCTCTGTCGGCATGTCCGGACTCTAACACGGCGGTCTGGCACTGTGACGTGGCCGTTTCCGGTAGCGGACATGTCCGGAAGAGGAAACGGGGCCCGGTTGCCGCCACTCTCCGCGACCGGCAGCATGAAGTCCTGTCACGTGGAACTCGTGCACATAGATTCACGCCGGAAGATCTGTCACGGGGCGGACTCACGGCTTCCTGGGGGATGTCGTCATCGTGCTCTTGAACTCGCCGACCTGGGTGGACGACCTGCTGCTCGCGGGTCCGGACACGCAGGTGTGCCTGGGCTTTCCGGAGCGCCGGGACCGGCGCGGGCTGCGTTCGGCCGTCGCCGAGGCCTGCGAGGAGTTGCGGGCGCTCGGCGTGGCGGCCGGCGGGTCCGTCGCCGTGTCGATCCCGCCGTCCCTCGATTACATACGTTACCTGCTGGCCGCGTGGCGCCTCGGCGCGCAGGTCCATCTTCTCGACCACCGGCTCAGCGACCGGGAACGCGAGCGCGCGCTGAACGTCCTCGCGTCGCAGGTCCTGGTCAGTGCGACGGCTCAGGCCGGAGCGCTGCGGGGCTGGAACGCCCTGACGGCCGCGTCGGTCCGCAGGGATGAGGGGCGACCGGCGGCCACCGACCACGCCATCATTCAGCTCAGCTCCGGTTCGACGGGGCCGTCGAAGGTGATCGGGCGGCACACGTCCGACCTGGTCACCGAGATCGAACGCTACCGGCAGATCGAGCGGATGCCCGCGGCCGGCGAGCGCGTCGTGATCCTCAATTCACTGAGTCACACGATGGGGCTGTTCGGCGGACTGGTCTACGGATTGGCCAGCGGTGTCGAGTTGGCGGTGCCGGAGCGGATGACCAGTGACGGGATCGTCGCGGCCATCGATGCGGGCGCCGCGCCCACGTCCGTGATGGGCGTCCCCTTCCACTACCGGCTGCTCGGCAGCGTGGCCTCCGACGTGACGCTGCCGCAGCTCGTGACGGCGATGAGCGCGGGCGAGGTCATGCGGCCGTCGATCGCCGTCGCGTTCGCCTCGCGCTGGAGCGTGCCACTCGGCGCGGTGTACGGGATGACCGAGACCGGTGTGCTCACGGCCGACCTCGCGGGCCGGTACGCGCCGAGCGTCGGGCGGCCCGCGCCGGGCATCGTCGTGCGCGTCGACGAGGACGAACTGCTGGTCCGCCGCGATGAGTCGCCGTATGTCGGGCTCGTCGACGGCACGCGCTACGTGGACGGCTGGCTGCACACGCGGGACCACGCGGAGATCGACCCGGAGACCGGGGCCGTGACGATCCGCGGACGGCACGACTCGCAGGTGGCGATCGGCGGACTCAAGGTCGATCTCACCGAGGTGGAGCAGGAACTCGCCGAGGTCGCGGGCGTCGCGGAGTGCGTGGTCCTGTGGAACGGCGCGGCGATCGAGGCCGTGCTCGCGCTGCTGGACGGTGCGACGGTCGGTGGTGTCGAAGCGGCGATGGCCGGGCGCCTCGCCGACTACAAGCTGCCGCGCCGCTATCGGGTCGTCGACAGTCTGCCGCGCACCACCACCGGAAAGCTGTCGCGCGACATCAATCTACTGATGAAAGCGAATGAGCGATGACCGACACCTCGACCACCGTCCGCGACTTCGTGATAGCCGCGCTGGCGGACATGAACTTCGAGACCGATGACGTCACCGACACGACCCCGCTGGGTGAGAAAGGGGTCGAACTCGAGTCGCTCTCCATCGCCGACCTGGTGATGCGCCTCGAGGAGGAATTCGGTGTCACGTACGGGGATGAGGACTACGAGACGCTGCCCGCGATGACCTTCGGCGCCTTCGTGGACGACGTCGTGCAGCGGATCGGGAGCGCGGCGGCATGAGGGCGCAGTCGCCGCCGGACCGCGCCATGGTGATCGGGATGCTCGCCAGGTACGACGGCCGGACGCCGGACCAGGTCGGCGAGCGGATCGACTCGCTTGAGCTGGCGTGGCTGGTGCACGAGCTCCAGTCCGCGCACGCGGTGCGGCACGACTTCGGCGACGACGAACTGGTCGCGATGGGCACGATCGACGGGGCCGTGGCCGTGCTGCGCGAGATCTGGAGCGGCGGCGGTTCCTCGTGAGCGCGCCGCGGAAGACGGTGGTCGTCACCGGTCTGGACGTGACGACCGCGTACGGCCGGGGTGAGGACGCGCTGTGGACGGGTCTCGGCAGCGGCGTGCCCGCGTTCCGCGCGGTCGATCGGTTCGGAACCGGACGCGGCCGCACCAACGTGGCCGCCACGCTGCCGGGTGATCCGGACCTCGAGACGGAACTGACGGCCGTGGTCACGAACGCCTGTGACCAGGCCGGATTGTCGGAGACGGATCGCGCGCGGACGCCGCTGCTGCTGGCCCGGCATGCCGACGGCGCCGTCGCGCGGCTGGACGTAGCAGACCAGGAACATCGTCCGATCAGCCTGACCGCGCGCACGGTCGCCGCCGCGACGGGACTCTTCGGGCCCGCGCGTACGTACACGAACGCGTGCGTGGCCGGGACGACTGCGGTCATCGAGGGCATCATGCGGATCGCGGCCGGTGAGGCCGATCGGGTGGTCGTCGCGGCCGGATACCTCGTGGACCCGGACAACTTCGCGCTCTTCTCGGCCGGACGCGCGCTCGCCGCCGACGGACTGCTTCGGCCGTTCAGCGACAAGCGGCAGGGGCTGCTGCTCGGCGACGGGGTCGGAGCGGTGGTGCTGGAGTCGGCGGAGAGTGCCGAGCGGCGTTCGGCGACCGTGCGCGCGGTGCTCGCCGGCTGGGGCATGGCCGGGGACGCGTTCCACGTCTGCCAGCCGCATCCGCGCGGCGAGGGCATGGCGCGCGCGATCGAGTCCGCGCTGCGCCGTGCCGAGTGGGCGCCGTCAGACCTCGGATACGTGAACTGCCACGGCACCGGCACGAAGCACAACGACGCGTCCGAGAGCGCGGCGCTGCATGCATCAGCCCTCGACGACGTACCGGTGAGCTCGACCAAATCGATGCACGGCCACACGCTGGAGGCATCCGGCCTCGTCGAACTCGCTGTCACGATCCTGACCTTGCGGCACGGACGGCTCCCGCTGAACGCGAACTACCTCGGCGAAGATCCCGAGTGCGCTCTCCGGCTCGTGCTCGACCGGGACGAGAAGCCGACGACCGATCGCGCGCTGAGCCTGAACGCGGCATTCGGCGGCGCCAACGCGGTGCTGGCGGTGAGCGCGCCGTGACGCCGGCAGAGATGACGAGGACCGACGGCCTGAGTGAGCTCGCCTGGGCACGCTGGTCCGCTGCCGACGGCGCGCCGCCCGCGCTACCCGGCTTCGTGGCCTCGGACTTCGCACCGTCGATCTCGGACGTCGCGGACCGGGTGCTGAGCGGCGGACAGGCGAGCGCGCGGACCGGGCTAGTGCTGGCCAGTTCCGGGGGCGATCTGGCGACGGCGGTCGCGACGGCCGAGGCGGTGGACGCGGGAAAGGCGCCGGGCGCGCTGCTGTTCTTCCAGTCGGTGCCGAACGCCGTGCTCGGCCACATCGCCAAGCGCTGGTCGCTGACCGGGCCGGTGATCTGCCTGAGCCCCGACTCACGAGAGCAGGGCGAGGTCGAGGCACGCAGCGTGGCCCGACTGCTGCTGCGCGCCGGGGAGGCCGACATGGTGCTGATGCTCCTCGCCGAGCCCGGTTCGGCCGTCGCCGTTCTGCTGGAAGGGGATGCGTCGTGAGCATTCCCGCTGTGGTCACGGGGATCGGCCTCGTCACGCCGCTCGGTGACGACGAGGACTTCTTCGACCGGCTCGTGTCCGGTGAGGGCGGCGTCGCAGCACTCGATGATGATCGGTGGCGCGCGTACGGCGTCGAGATCGCGGCACGTTGCGCGGCTGACCTGCCCACGACGTCGACCGGCCTCGTGGACCGGTTCATCCAGCTCGCACTCGTGGCGGCCGAACGAGCCGTGACCGACGCCGGACTGAAGATCGGGAGCGACGCCGACCCGGAGCGGACTGCAGTGATCGTGGCCTCGGGCGCGGGCGGAACGGCATTGTTCGAGGAGCAGGTGCGATCAGGCGCCGAGCGGGGACGCAGCGGCGTGAGCCCGTATCTGCTGCCCGGTTTCCTGCCGAACATGGCCGCCGCGCGGATCGCGATCGCGCACGGAGTGACCGGGCCGTCGTGGGCTCCCGCGAGCGCCTGCGCGGCCGGTGCGATGGCCGTGGCCGAGGCGCTTCGGTTGATCCGCGAGGGTGTGGCCGACGTCGTGTTCTGTGGTGGAAGCGAGGCTTTGGCCGCCCCTGCGGTCGCCGCGTCCTTCCACAATGCCAGGGCTCTGGCACGCAACTGGGCTGACCCGACCGAGGCCTGCCGTCCCTTCGACGCGCGGCGCAACGGATTCGTGCTCGGCGAGGGCGCGGGACTGCTGGTCCTGGAGCACCCGGACCACGCGGCGGCACGTGGCGCCACGTCGTACGGCCACGTCCTCGGCTGGGGCGCCACCACCGATGCGTACCACGTCACGAGCCCCCGGCCGGACGGATCTGGTGCAGCGGCGGCGATGCGTCGCGCGCTCGCGGATGCCGGGGTCGAGCCCGCGTCGGTCGGCTACGTCAACGCGCACGCGACCGGCACGAAGGCGGGTGACGTGAGCGAGGCGCGGGCCGTCACGGAGGTCTTCGGCGATCACGCGCCGCCGGTCAGCTCGATCAAGGGCGCGGTCGGCCACCTGCTCGGCGCGGCCGGCGCGGTAGAGGCCGCGACCAGCCTGCTCGCGCTGCGGCACGGTGTGCTGCCGCCGACGCTCAACCTCGACGACCCGGACCCGGCGACCTGCGCATTGGACCACGTCCGGGGCACGGCCCGGCCGGCGAACGCGCGCTACGCCGTCTCCAACTCCTTCGCCTTCGGAGGGCACAACGTGAGCCTCGTCCTCGGTTCGGAGGCGGCCCGATGACGGCGTTCCTCACCTCGACACTCGCGCGGCTGAGTGAGCTCGGCGACCGGACCGCGCTGCGTAAGGGCATGGAGACGCGGACTTACCGCGAGGTCGTCGAGTCCTGCTACAAGTTCGCCAGGGTGCTGCGAGACGCCGGGTACGGTCGCGGCGACGGACTCGTGCTGATCTCGCGCAACCCCATCGACATGTACGGCTTCGGCCTGGCCGTTCAGCTGCTCGGCATCCGCTACACGCCGGTCTACGCGGGCCAGCCGATCGCGCATCTCGCCCACATCGTCACCGACTCGCGTGCGCGGGCAGTCGTCGTGGACGGCGACGTGGATATTCCGGGGCTGAGGCTCTCCGACTTGGCCGCCGCAGCTGAGAAGCAGAGTGCTGAAGCGCTCCCGGTCCAGGCCAGGGACGGCGACATCGCGCGCATCCTCTACACCGGCGGCACGACCGGGGCGCCGAAGGGCGTGGCGTTCACCTACGAGGCCCTGCTCAATGCCGGCCGCGCGTGGGCTGGGAATCCGCCGCCGCCCAACCTCCGCTTCGTCGCCATGACGCCGCTCGCGCACGCCGGAGGCGCGGCCGCGTTCGGGCTGCTGCCGCACGGCGTCGAGATCGAGATCTTCGACGAGTTCGACGCGGGCCGACTCTGTCAGTCCATCGACGCGGCGGCGCGGGAGAACCGGCTGGTCACGACGTATCTGTACCCGACTTTGCTCTACCGGCTGCTGGACCACCCCGACCTGCCTCGCACGAACCTCGCCGGGCTCGCGTTCCTCGCGTACGGTAGCGCGCCGGTGCTGCCCGAGCGCGTGGAGCAGGCGGTGCGCGTCCTCGGGCCACGGCTGCGGCAGAGCTACGCGCAGACCGAGGCGATCGCGATCTGCGCGCTCGGCCCCGAGGACCACGCGAAGGCGGCAGCCGGACGTCCGGAACTGTTCGCGTCCGCCGGCCGACCCGTGCCCGGCGTGGACGTCCAGATCCGGGACGGCGAGATCTGGGTCAGCGGGCCGACGGTCATGGAAGGGTACTGGCGCCGTCCCGACCTGGACGCCGAAGTGCTGGCGGCCGACGGGGCGGTGCGGACCGGTGACCTGGGCCGACTCGACGACGAGGGCTACCTGTACGTCGAAGGGCGCGCCGCCGACCGCCACCTCACCGAGATCGAGGCCGCGCTCAGGGCTCTCCCCCAGGTCGACGAGGCGGTGGTCGTCAAGATCGGCGAGGGGCTGCTGGCCGTCTGCCGCGTGGCCGGTGAACCCTCGGCCGAACTGCGTAAGCAGGCGGAAGCGAGCGCGAGGAGCGCCCGCGTCGAGTTCGTGGATGAACTGCCGTACGCCGCATACGGCAAGCCGGACAAGGAGGCGATCCGTGCCAGATTCGAATGACAGCGACGGCAACGGCACCAAGGGCTGGCTCGACTCGCTGGAGCGGCTGTGCCGCATCCCCGAGGAGTTCCGCGAGGAGGTGCTCCCGCGAACCGCCGCGCTGGAGATGCTGCGCTGCGGACCCGAGACCTTCGATCTCCTCTTGGAGGCCGGGCTGCCGCACGGCGGGGAGGAGGGGTCGGAGCTGTTCGACCGGCTCGACCTGGTGAACCTCGCGCTCTACTCCGGCTCACGGGAGTCGGTGCCCGAACAGACGATGGGCTACGCGTTGCGCTGGATGCACGACGATCCGGCCACGCTGTCCACGCCGCGCCGCTGGACGTACAGCGTCGAGCTGAGCTGCGACCGCGCGGACGGTGCGTGCGGTGCGGACCCGACGTGGTCCATCGCGCTGCCGACCCCGGACGTGCACGGCGGCTGGGTGGAGAGCCTGGAGATCGGTCCGGCGGGCGCGCGCCTCACCGAGACCGACATCGTCGGCAGCGGACCTGGCGGACTGCGGGCCTCCGGCGTCATGGTGACGTCCGGGGAGCGGCGTACGATCCGTTCGAAGCAGCTCCTTGACATCGTGACCGAGTACTCGCACGGCGACTACCGGTGGGCCCGCCTGCCGGAGGAGCTGATGGCGCGGCCGGAGCTCGTCCTCTCCCAGGGGTACGCGCCGTGCATCGCGGCCTGCCTCGACCTGGAGGCGAAGTGCCGCGCGGCCGGATTCGAGGCGCGGACCCGGCGCGGCTGGATCATGGGGATGCTCGACCTCGCGCACTCCTGGCTGGAGGTCGTGGACGAGGACGGCGCGGTCAAGACCGTGGACCCGGCGTTCGTCCTGCTCGCGCGGCAGCACGCCGAGCGTCCGCACCCTGACATAGAGGCCGCGTTCACCGGATCCCTGCTCAACCGGCTGATGCCGACCCCGCACCGGGCCGACCAGCCGATCAACGGGCACACCTGCGGCGGAACGCGGCGGCGTCCGAAGCACACGACGCAGATCCAGGCCGCCGACGACCACACGGGAGGAGCTGACCGACGATGACCATCCTGGAGCACACGGCCGAGCTGGAGCAGGCGCTCGCTCGACTGGTCGCGATGTCAGAGCGCGACTACTACGACCCTTACACCCTCTTCGACTGGCCGGCGTCGCTACCGGACGACGCCTACTGGATGAGCCCCGAGCTGATGTCCGTGCACGGCACGAAGGTCGGCGCCCGGCTGACCGAGCCGCAGCTGCGGGCCCTGAGCAAGTGGGAGAGCATCAACTTCTACAGCCTGAACGTCGAGGGCATCAGGGAACTGATCACCGAGGTCATGATGCGGATCCACACCGCCGACTTCGCCGTCTCCTCCGAGTACCTGCACCGGATGATCGGCGAGGAGAACGAGCACATGTGGTTCTTCGCGAAGTTCTGCCTCGACTACGGCGGCAAGATCTACCCGGACAAGTCGCTGCGGCTGCCGGTCGCCGACCAGAGCCCCCTCGCGGCGCACTTCCTGGTCTTCGCGCGGCTGCTGCTGTTCGAGGAGATCGTCGACTACTTCAACAAGCCGATGGGCACCGACGATCGGCTGCACCCGACGATCCAGCGGATCAACGCGATCCACCACCAGGACGAGTCGCGGCACGTCGCGTTCGGCCGCCAGGTGGTCGCGCTGCTGCACCGCAGGCTGCGCGAGCAGGCGTCGGCCGAGGAGCTGGCCCAGCTGGAGACGTACCTCAAGCGGTATCTGCGCGCCTCGGTGGACGGCCTGGTGAACCCGGCCGCGTTCCGGGACGCCGGGATCCCGGACCCGTACCAGGCACGGACCGAGG
The DNA here is from genome assembly GCA_035493475.1 of Actinospica sp. Lineage (GTDB taxonomy): Bacteria > Actinomycetota > Actinomycetes > Streptomycetales > Catenulisporaceae > Actinospica. The sequence goes on along the minus strand of DATJIF010000030.1, from coordinate 75,328 downwards.
TGCTCGCCGACGAGGCCTTCCACGAGGCTGAGCGCAAGATGCTCAAGCGCTCGATGGCCTTCCTGGTCTCCGAGGGCGTGTTCGCCGACGATCGGATGCCGCGCTCATGACCGACGCGACCACCGACGACGCCATGCGGATCATCACCGACTACCTGCTGGCCAAGCAGCCCGGGCTGACCGCGATCGATCCGGAGCTCGACCTGATCGAGAACCGGATCCTCGACTCGCTCGGCTTCGTCAACTTCCTGTACGTCCTCGAGGAGCAGACCGGCCGGGAGATCCGCATGGAGGACGTGACGACCGAGGACTTCCGCACCCTGACCGCGATCCGGAAGAGGTTCTTCGCGTGAGCACGAACACTGAGACGGCGCACACCCGGGACGGCCTGGCCACCATCGGCCCGCACCTGATCGAACTGCGCACGGCGCTGGACGAGCGCTTCACCGCGTGGGCCGCGCAGTGCGGCGCCGCGCCCTACCTCTACCCGCCGCTGATGCGGGTGGACGACCTGCGGCGGTTCGACTACTTCCAGAACTTCCCGCACCTGGCGATCCTCGGCGCGCCGCTGTCCGCCGACGCGCAGGCCGCGTACGCGAAGGGCGGCGACGAGGCCACGGCCGCGGTCCCGGCCGCCGACCTGGACCCGGCGGGCTACGCGCTGCCGTCCGCCGCCTGCTACAACGTCTACCTCGGGCTGAGCGGCCGTCAGCTGGCGGCGGCCGAACGGGTGACGACCGTGGCCACCTGCTTCCGCCGCGAGAAGGAGTACGACGGCCTGAACCGGCTGCTCGGCTTCACCATGCGGGAGATCGTCTGCGTCGGGACCCGGGACGAGGTGCTCGACCACCTCGGCGGCTTCAAGAAGCTGATCACCGGCTTCCTCGCCGACCTCGGCCTGCCGGTCGAGGTGCAGGCCGCCTCCGACCCCTTCTTCGACCCGAACGCCTCGCGCGCGGTCGTGGCGCAGCTCTTCCCGACCAAGGAGGAGTTCGTCTTCGACGGCTCGCTGGCCATCGGCTCGCTCAACTTCCACCGCAACTTCTTCGGCGAACGCTGCGAGATCGGCACGGCCGACGGACCGGCGTTCACCGGCTGCGTCGCGTTCGGCATCGAGCGCTGGATCAGTGCCCTGACCCGGCACTTCGGCGAGGGCCCGCTGGAGCTCGCCGACCGGGTCCGACCCTGAACACGAAAGAGGAGAACCCCATGAACGACACCGGCCGGAGCGTCCGCGTCACCACGCTGGGCGCCGCGACGGTGCTGCTGGAGTACGGCGGCCTCACCCTGCTCACCGACCCGGCGTTCGACCCCGCCGACACCGACTACACGCTCGGCCCGGTGCGGCTGCGCAAGACGGCGCCGACCGCGGGCACCCCGGACCAGCTCGGCCCGATCGACGCGGTGCTGCTCAGCCACGACCAGCACCCGGACAACCTCGACCGCGCCGGACGGCAGGTGCTGGCCGCGGCCGGACGCGTGCTGACCACGCCGGAAGCGGCCGGCCGGCTCGGCGGCGACGTCGAGGCGCTGGAGCCGTGGGAGAGCGCCGAGCTGTCCCGTCCGGCGGGCGAGCCGATCACCGTGACGGCGATCCCGGCGCGGCACGGACCGGTCGGCACCGAGCCGATGACCGGCACCGTCACCGGCTTCCTGCTCAGCGCCGACGGCCTGCCCAGCGTTTACGTGAGCGGCGACAACGTGGCGACCGAGTACGTGGACGAACTCGCCGAGCGCTTCGGCGGCGCCGACATCGCCGTGCTGCACCTCGGCGCCGCGCAGCTGGGGCCCTTCGGCCCGGCGCTGCTGTCGTGGACCGCCGAGCAGGGCGCCGAGGTGGCCGCCCGGCTCAAGGCGTCGCGCGTGGTCGCGGTGCACCACGAGGGCTGGGACCACTTCACCCAGGACCGGGCCGCGATCCTCGCGGCCTTCCAGGCGGCGGGCCAGGCCGACGTCCTCGTGGACGCCCGGCCCGGCACCGCAGTCACACTCCCCTAGCGCACAACCCTCAGGAGGGATACCTCAGCATGTTCACACCGTCACGCGCGGCCGCGGCCGCCGGCGCCACCGTTCTCCTGGTCGCCGGAGCCACGTTCGCGGTCGGCGCCGGGGCCGGCAAAGCCCAGGCCAGCACCACGGTCTCCGCGAACCGCTGCACGAACGACGTGGCCAGCGGCGTGCTGCTGGACGAGACCTCGCACGCGCTCTTCGCGGCCTGGGACGACCACGACGCGGCCGCGGCGGCCGACATCTACACGTCGGACGCCCACATGATCGCGCTCGACGGCACCTACCTCGTCGGCCAGTCGGCCATCGAGAGCTACTTCGCGGCCGGGTTCGCCGGACCGCTCGCCGGCACCACGCTGATCGGCAAGCCGCTGAGCATGCGCTGCCTGACGAACACGCAGGTCTCGGTGGACGGCCTCGGCGCGATCCTGCAGCCCGGGCAGACGTACACCGACCCGGCGCAGGCCCCGGTCGGCGAGCGCTTCGCGGTCTCCTGGGTCGGCGAGTACCAGAACGGCTGCTGGTACTTCTACGAGTTCCAGGCGACGTTCCAGCAGTCATGAGCGGATTGCTGGCGGGCAAGCGGCTCGTGATCTCGGGCGTCATCACGCAGAAGTCGATCGCGTACGCGGTCGCCCGCCAGGCCCAGCTGGAGGGCGCGCGGATCGTGCTCACCGGCTACGGGCGGCTGCCGCTGGTGGAGCGGGTGGCCAGGCGGCTGCCCGCTCCGCCGCCGGTGATCGAACTCGACGTCACCGACCGGGCGCACCTGGACCGGCTGCCGGACGCGGTCGGCGAGCACCTGGACGGGGTGGACGGCGTCGTGCACTCAATCGCCTTCGCGCCGCCGTCCTGCCTGGGCGGTTTCGCCGACGCGCCGTGGGAGGACGTGGCCACGGCGCTGCACGTGTCGGCGTACTCGTACAAGGCCCTGGCCACCGCGCTGCTGCCGCTCATGCCACGCGGCGGCGCGGTGGTCGGGCTCACCTTCGACTCGACGGTCGCCTGGCCCTCCTACGACTGGATGGGCGTGGCGAAGGCCGGTCTGGAGGCGACGAGCCGCTACCTGGCCCGGCACCTCGGGCCGTACGGGGTCCGCAGCAACCTGGTCGCGGCCGGGCCGCTGCGCACGACGGCGGGCCGGGCCATCCCGGGCCTCGCCGAGACGCAGGACGGCTGGGGAAAGGCGGCGCCGCTCGGCTGGGATCCGTACGACGCGGAACCGGCCGCCCGCACCTGCCTGGCGCTGCTGTCCGACTGGCTGCCCGCGACCACCGGCGAGGTGATCTTCGCCGACGGCGGATACCACGCGGTCGGCGGCACGGCCTGAGCGTTCACGAATCCACGGGAGGAGCACGGAAGGAGAAATGCGCACACTACTGGTCGACAACTACGACTCGTTCACCTACAACCTGTTCCACTACCTCAGCGAGGTGAACGACGCGGAGCCGACGGTCATCCGCAACGACGAGCCGGGCTGGAGCCTGGACGCGCTCGCCGGGTTCGACAACGTGCTGATCTCGCCGGGACCGGGCTCGCCGGACCGGCCGGGCGACTTCGGGGTCTGCGCCGAGATCATCGCCGCGGGCCGGCTGCCGCTGCTCGGCGTCTGCCTGGGGCACCAGGGGCTCGGCCACGCGTTCGGGGGGAAGATCGTGCGGGCCGCCGAGCCGCGGCACGGCCGGATGAGCGCGGTGACGCACACGGGGCGGGACCTGTTCGCGGGGCTGCCGTCGCCGTTCGAGGCGGTGCGCTACCACTCGCTGGTCGTGGAGAACCTGCCCGACGAACTCGAGGCGACGGCGTGGACGGCCGACGGGGTTCTCATGGGTCTGCGGCACCGGACCCGGCCGCTCTGGGGCGTGCAGTTCCACCCGGAGTCGATCTGCACCGAGTACGGCCACCTGCTACTGCGCAACTTCGCCGACCTGACGCGCCGCTGGCAGGCCGAGCACGGCCGCTCCCCCGCCGCGCCGCCCGTCTCAGTGCCCGCACTCCCCGCGCCACGGCAGACGACGCGGCGCTACGGCATCCGGATCGAGTCGGTGCGCACGCGCTGGCAGGACGAGGCCGTGTACGACGCACTGTTCCGCGGCCGGACCGGCGCGTTCTGGCTGGACAGCAGCCGCGCCGACGGGTCGCTGGGCCGCTACTCGGTGATGGGCGACGCGACCGGACCGCTGGCCCGCCGCGCGGTCGCGGACGTCGCCTCGGGCACGGTCGTGGTCAGCGACACGAAGGCGAGCGCGGACGAGCGCGTGGAATCAGGCTTCTTCGACTGGCTCGAGGCGGACCTGCGTGACACCGAGACGACCGCTCCGCTGCTGCCCGGCGGATTCGGCCTCGGCTGGATCGGCTATCTGGGCTACGAACTGAAGGCCGAGTGCGGCGGCAGCGCGGCGCATCCGTCCCCCGCGCCCGACGCGCAACTGGTCTTCGCGGACCGGGCCGTCGTCGTGGACCACCTCGCCCGCTGGACGCACCTGCTGACGCTGGTCCCCGAGGACGACGCGTGGATCGCGGACACGGTCGCGACGCTCCGATCGCTCGCGGGCACCCGGCTCGCACCGCCGAAGCCGACCGCGTCCGACACCGAGATCCAGCTGCGGCACGACCGCGAGTCGTACCTCAAGCTGATCCAGGAGTGCCAGAGCGAGATCAACGCGGGCGAGACGTACGAGGTCTGCCTCACCAACATGATCACCGTGCCGGGCGAATTCGACCCCTGGGACTCCTACCGTCGGCTGCGGCGGATCAGCCCGGCGCCGTTCGCGGCGTTCCTCGAGTTCGGCGACGTCAGCGTGCTGTCGACGTCCCCGGAGCGCTTCCTGCGGATCGACCGGAACGGCGTGGCCGAGTCCAAGCCGATCAAGGGGACCCGGCCGCGCGGCATCGACGAGGACGACGACAAGGCGCTCGCGGCGGACCTGCGCGGCAGCGAGAAGGACCGCTCCGAGAACCTGATGATCGTGGACCTCGTGCGCAACGACCTGGGACGGCACGCGCGCGTCGGGTCGGTGCGGGTGCCGCGGATCTTCGACGTGGAGAGCTACGCCACCGTGCACCAGCTGGTGAGCACGGTCAGCGCGCGGCTGCGGCCGGAGTCCTCGCCGGTCCGCTGCGTGCAGGCGGCGTTCCCGGGCGGCTCGATGACCGGGGCCCCGAAGCGGCGCACGATGGAGATCATCGACCGGCTGGAACTCGGCGCGCGCGGGGTCTACTCGGGCGCGATCGGCTACTTCTCGCTGACCGGCGCGGTCGATCTCAGCATCGTGATCCGCACGGCGGTCATGGGGCCGAATCAGCTCACGTACGGAGTCGGCGGCGCGATCGTGGCGCTGTCGGACCCCTACGACGAGTTCGAGGAGACCGGGGTGAAGGCGGCGCCGCTGCTGAAGCTGGTCGGCGGCAAGTTCCCGGACGCCAAGTGAGCCCGTCCAGGACGGTGCCGCGGATCTGCCCGCTGTGCGAGGCGACGTGCGGCCTGCTCGTCACGCTCGACGAGGATTCTGGCCGGGCCACGAGCGTGCGCGGCAACCCGGACGACGTGTTCAGCCGCGGCTACATCTGTCCGAAGGGCGCGGCGTTCGGCGAGTTCGACGCCGACCCGGCCCGGCTGACCGCGCCGCTGGTCAGGCGGGCCGACGGGCGCTTCGAGGAGGTCGGCTGGCCCGAGGCCTTCGACGTGGTGCGCGACGGGATCCGGGGCGTCATCGAGCGCACCGGCCGCGAGTCGCTGGCACTGTACATGGGCAATCCGGTCATCCACACGCTCGCCCTGCCGCTGTACATGTTCGCGCTGCGGGAACGCCTCGGGACCCGGCACGTCTACTCCTCGGCGTCGCTGGACACGATGCCCAAGTCAGTGGTCTGCGGCCTGCTGTACGGCGATCCGCTGGCGGTCCCGCTGCCCGACATCGACCGCACCGCCCTGCTCGTGATCCTCGGCGGCAACCCGATGGAGTCCAACGGCAGCCTGTGGACGGCCCCCGACCTGCCCGGCAGATTCAGCGCACTCCGCGCACGCGGCGGCCGCCTGGTCGTCGTCGACCCGCGCCGGACCCGCACCGCACGGCGCGCCGACCAGCACATCCCGGTGCGGCCGGGCACGGACGCGTTGCTGCTGGCCGCCATCGTGCAGACGCTGTTCGCCGAGGGGCTGGCGACCGACCCGGGCCCGCACTTCGACGGACTGGCCGAGGTCGAGAAGCTGGCCGCCGCGTTCACGCCCGAGCGCGTGGCCGCAGCGTGCCGCATCGCCCCGGAAGTCATCCGCACCCTGGCACGCGACCTGGCAGCAGCCCCAGCCGCCGCCGTATACGGACGCCTAGGCACGTGCACGACAGCTTTCGGCGCGCTGACCAGCTGGCTCATCGAGATCGTCAACATCCTGACCGGGAATCTCGATCGCCCCGGCGGCACGCTCTTCGGCCAAGCCCCGCACGCCCTGCGCCGCACGCCCGGACCTTTCACCGTAGGACGCTGGAGTTCGCGAGTCAGTGGCCTGCCAGAGATGCTGGGTGAACTCCCCACCGCCGTCCTGTCCGAAGAGATCGAGACGCCCGGCGACGGCCAGATCAGGGGCCTCATCTGCGTCGCGGGCAACATCGTCCTGGCCGCCCCCAACGGCGATCGCCTCGACGAACTCCTCCCGCGCCTCGACTTCTTCGTCAGCGTCGACCCTTATCTCACCGAGACCTCGCGGCACGCCTCAGTCATCCTCCCGCCCCCGAGGCCACTCGAATCACCCCACTACGACGTCGTGCTCGGCAGCCGCGCGATCCGTCGCACGGCACGCTTCAGCCCCCCGGCCAGGCCGCTAGCCCCCGGCCAACCCTCCGAGGGCGAAATCCTCGCGCGCATCGCCCTGGCCGCATCCGGCGACGACGTACACGGCGACCCCGAGCAGATCGACGAAGCGCTCATCGACGGAATGCTGCGCGCCATCAAGCGTCCCGAACTGAAGGCCGCCCTCACCGGGACCGACGCACTGGAACGCCGACTCGACCTCATGCTGCGCCTGGGCCCGTTCCGGCTCAAGCTCGACGACCTGCGTACGAACCCTGACGGCATCGACTTCGGCCCGCTCGAACCCCGCCTGGACGCCATCCTCGCCGCGGGACCCGGCCGCGTCCGCCTCTGCCCGCCGGAGATCGTCGCAGACCTGCCGCGCCTCGACGCACTCGCCGACCAGGCCGGCGACGGATTCCTGCTCATCGCGCGCCGCCAACTCCGCTCGCTCAACAGCTGGTCACACGGCATCCGGGCGCTCGCGGGCGGCTCGACGCGCTGCGTGGCCGAGCTGAACTCCGCCGACGCCGAGCGGCTCGGGATCGGTGCCGGGGACGACGTCGTCATCCGCGGCCGGCACGGCTCCGTCACCCTGCCGGCCGCCCCGACCGACGATCTGATGCCCGGAGTCGTCAGCCTTCCGTACGGCTGGGGCCACGGTCGCGGCGGCACGCGGATGGGCGCGGCGGCGGCCGACCCCGGCGTGAGCGTCAATACCCTGACCGACGACGCCGTGCGCGACCCGGTGTCCGGGGTGGCGGTGTTCAACGGCGTCCCGGTCGACGTCGAGAAATCCGCGAGAGGAGCGGCAGATGGGTGACGGCACGTACGACGCCACACTGGATGCGGGCTGGTGCGTCGGGCCGGTGATCAACGGCGGCTACCTGCTGACAGCCGGTGTCAGAGCCCTAAGCCAGGATCTCGGGCCGAAGGGATTCCCGGACCCGGTCTCGGTCAGCGGGCACTTCCTCTCCGGCGCACGACCCGGTGCCGTGACCACTCACGTGGACGTACTGCGCACCGGCCAAGCGCTGGCCTTCGCCTCGGCCAAGGTATGCCAGGCGAGCACCGAACGACTGCGCATCACGGCGGCGATGGGCGACCTGGCCACGATGGAAGGGGAGGCACGCACCCTCGCCAAACCTCCGGTGCTCCCGCCCCCGGACCGCTGCTTCGGCAACGAGGACACCCCTGACGACGTGCTGAAACAGATACCGATGCTGCAACAGTTCGACCTGCGGATGGACCCGGCGACGACCGGCTTCGCGATCGGCCGACCCACCGGCCGCGGCCGCATCCAGGGCTGGCTGCGCCTCCCCGACGACATTCCACTGAGCACCCTGATATTGCCCCTCGCCGCGGACGTGCTCCCCCCGGCGACGCTCGACCTCGGCATCCCCGGCTGGAGCCGGACCGTGGAGATGACCGTGCAGATCCGGCAGGTCCCCGAGCCCGGCTGGCTGCGCGTCGTGCACGCCGCAAGACTGGTGGCGCACGGCTACGTCGAAGAGGACGCGGAGGTCTGGGACAGCGCGGACCGCCTCGTCGCCCAATCCCGGCAGCTCGCCCGGCTCGCACCGACCCGGGGCGCCAAGTGACCGACGACGCCGCTCTCCTCGGCAACCTGGCGATGATCGGGTACGGCCACTTCACCACGCTGCGCTGCGTCCACGGCCGGATCAAAGGACTGAATCGGCACCTCGACCGGTTGACCGGCGACGCGATGGCCGTGTTCGGCGCCCCGGTGGACCGCGACCAAATAAGAGCACTCATCAAGACGGCGGCCGACGGCGCGGATGACATCGTCATCAGGGTGACGATCGTCGACCCGGGACTCGAACTCGCCCGCCCCGGCGCCCCCGCCCGGCCGCGCCCGCTGGTGACCACGCGCCCGGCCCCCGCGGCCCCGCCGCCCCCGCTGCGCGCGCTGCCGGTGGACCGGGCCCGCAGCGTGCCGACCGTGAAGCACACCGGCTTGTTCGAGGTCGTACACGCTCGCCGCGAGGCCCAGCTGCACGGGTACGACGACGCCGTGTTCGCGCCGTCCGGCTGGGTCTGCGAGGGCACCACGTGGTCGCTCGGCTTCTGGCAGGACGGCCGGATAGTCTGGCCCACCGGACCCGCGCTGCCCGGCATCACGGCCGCGCTGCTCGACGAGGCCTGCCCGAGCGAGGCGCGCTGGATCAAGGCCGGCGGACTGGCCGAATACGAGGCGGCGTTCGCGGCCAACTGCGTCGGCGGGATCCGGCCGATCGCCGCCATCGGCAGGACGGAATTCGACCCGGAGCACCCCGCGATCGACGCATTGCGCAGGACGTACGAAGGCCTCCCGGACGATAGGGCGTAGGTCCTATGTCTGAATACCCTGATGATCTGCCAATCTCAAGGATCATAGGTGCTGCTTCGGGAGAAACGCGGATGTTCTGGACCGTACCCGGCCGCGCCCGGCCGTCGATCGTCGAGGTCTGGGCACCGGCGCGGATCCACGTGACGGCCATCGCCGGGGCCGGCGGACGGCTGGACGGCGGCGTCGGTCTCGCCGTCGACGCCCCGGCCGTGCGGCTGGCCATCGAGGACGCCGAGCGCTTCGGCTGCGCGGGCGCCGCGGACCCGGACGAGGCGGAACTGGTCGCGGTCGAGGTGAAGGAGGCGGCGGCCGCACTCGGCCTGCCCGACGCCGTCCACGTGCGGGTCCGCTCGGTGATCCCGGCCGGACGCGGACTCGGCGCGCACACCCAACTGCGCCTCGCCGTCCGCAGCGCCCTGGCCGAACTCAACGGCCGCCGCCCCGCCGCGGACCCGGGCCCCGGCGGCACCGGGATCGGCGCGCAGCTGTTCCGGCACGGCGGGATCGTGGTCACCGGCGGCCGGCGCGGACCCGGCCGCGGCGCCGAGGAGTGCTCCCCGCCGCCCACCCTGTACGCGGGCCGCCCGCCCGACCACTGGCGGCTCGTGCTGGCCGTGCCGAGGCTGCCCGCCGCCGAACCGCCCGCCGCGTGCCCCGGCGGCAACCGGATCCCGGCCGCGGAATTGCACGAGATCAGCCACCTCGTCCTGATGACGCTGCTGCCCGCGCTCGCCGACGGGGACCTGCCCGCGTTCGGCGCCACCCTGACCCGGCTGCAGGAACTCGGCCGCACCCGCCGCCACTGGGCCCGCCCGGCACTGCGCGGCCGACGGGCCGTGCTGGACGCGCTGACCGGCGCCGGTGCCGCGGGCGGGGGCCTGAGCCGTACCGGACCCGCGCTCTACGCCGTGTACGACGCGGCGCGGACCGACGGCGCCGACCTGCTCGCCCGCACCCGCGCACGCTGCGCCCGGCTCGGCGTGGAACTGGAATCGCTGGGCACCGCGGCCTTCGCCGGCCCGGCCCGGGTGGACCTGCCGCTCGGCGCGGGATCCCCGGACCCTCCGTGAGCACCGGCCCCGCCGGGCACCTGGGCGTTCAGCCGCCCCAGCAGTCTGATATCCAGTATACTTCCCGAACAATTACGGCTACATCACAGATCCCCGGATCGCGATCATGGACGAATCAGCGGCGTTACGATGACGATGCTGGCCAGCGCGGCGCCCGGGTCACCCGGGGTTCGGCGTCGCCGGACAGCGCGTCAGCAGCAGGGAACGACACAGCCGCCGTCGCCCCGTTCGGGCCTCTTGTCCGCCGTCCAGCGAATGCTCGAAAGGCCGAAGGCAGCGGCCGTGTCTCCCCGAACCCGAGCAAGGAGTACCAGATGACGGAGTGGCCCTCCAGCCGCCTCGCACAGCGCCTGAACCACCTGTTCGCCACGGTGCACCCGCTCGGCCGGGGCCCGTACACGAACGAGGAGGTCGCCTCGGCGCTGCGCGCCCAGGGCGGGGACATCTCCAAGCAGTACATCGCCTACCTGCGCAAGGGCGAGCGGGAGAACCCGCGGATGCACCATCTGGAGGCGCTGGCCCGTTTCTTCGGCGTACACGCGGCCTATTTCTTCGACGACGAGATAGCCGACCGCACCGACGCCCGCCTGGACCAACTCCGCATCCTCCGCGACGCCGGCATGACCGAAGACACCCTCCGCGCCCTGGACACCGCCGGCGTGAGCCGCATAGCCCTCCGCGCCGTAGGCCTCTCCCCCCTGGGCCTCAACTTCGCCGAGGAGGTCATCGACCGCCTCCGCGAAATGGAGGGCCTCCCCAAACAACAGGAACCCGCCGAGGAGCCCTGACCCACCAACCCCCCCGACGCAACCCGTCCACGGATCGATTGAATCGTCTCAATCGGGCAGAATGGGAGCGGTGGGGCGAAAGTGACCACAGTGGTGAGGCCGCAAGGTAGTGAGGCGGCGGAAAGGCGGCCCAGCCGACGTATGTGTCGCTCCGCGCCCCGTGTTTCCGCTCGCCCACCCTCCCACCCGTTGCGTTGAGTGGGCGCGCTGCGGGTTCAAGCGAAAATCTGCCGGGTGGCTGCTTCAGTGGTCTGTCAGACTTCTGGCTCGGGGAGGGTCCGGGGCAGGGCGAAGCGGGCCATGACGTCGGGGGTGAAGCTGGTGATGGCCGCGATGTGGTCGTGGTCATCGGCGGGTGTGATGACCAGGAGGCAGTAGGCGCGGTGGAGGGCGGCGTGCGGGTCTGCGAGGTAGAGGGCGATGGCGGGTTGGCCGTTGGCGCGGGTGGGCACGGCGCGATAGCTGTGGCCGGGGCGGAAGGTGACGGCGGCGTAGAGGCGGCGGGCGGTTTCGATGCCGCGGTATTCCAGCATGGCCGGGGGCATGGAGATTTTCACATCGGCGACGAGCAGGTTGATCAGGGCGTCGAGGTCGGCGCGTTCCAGGGCGTCGGTGAGTCGGGCGACGATTCGTTGTTCGGCGGCGGTGTCGGGATGAGGCGTGGGCTTGCGTCCGTCGGTTAGGTGGGTGTCGACGGTGGCGCGGGCTCGTTTGAGCGCGCTCTGCACGGATTCCTGGGTGGTGTCGAGAATCTGCGCTGCTTCGGCGGCGTGGTAGCCGAGGACGTCGCGTAGCACGAGTGCGGCGCGTTGGCGTGGCGGCAGCAGTTGCAGGGCGGTGATGAAGGCCAGTGAGATGGCCTCGGTGCTCTCGTAGCGGGCTTCCGGTCCCGGACGCTGGTCGACGAGGTGGTCCAGCAGGACGTCGGGGTAGGGCTCCAGCCAGGGCGGGGCGTCGCCGGCACCGGTGGGTTCGGGCAGAGCGGCCTCGGGAAGCGTGGCGGCGGTGCGGGGACGTCGGCTGTCGGCACGCAGCATGCTGAGGCACCGATTGGTCGCGATCTTGTAGAGCCACGTCCGGAGCGACGACCGTTCGCCGAACTCGCCGAGGCTACGCCAGGCGGACACGAGGGTCTCCTGGAGCGCGTCCTCGGCGTCCTGCAGGGATCCCAGGATGCGATAGCAGTGCACTTGCAACTCGCGCGAGTGGACCTGGACCAGGTCTCGGAACGCGTCGTGATCGCCTGACCGAGCCCGAGCGATCAGGTCTGCCGTGTCCATCTCCATCGGTACGCATCCTCGCATCTCTTCCTCCCACGCCTATCAGTACTGACGCCGCCGGACCCGCGAATTGGGCGGTGCCCGCGCGCCCAATTCGTAGCCGCGTCGGTGTCTACCCGGTTGGAGGCGGTCCCCGATCCGGGGCACGCCGCGGACACCGGGAGGATCGAGATGGGAAAGATCGTGGTCAGCCAGAACGTCACGCTCGACGGCGTCGTCGAGGACCCGAGCGGCGAGGGAGGGTTCAAGCACGGCGGCTGGTTCGTTCAGTTCATGGGCCAGGACTGGGAGGCGTGGGCGGAGCTCGAACTGGCCGAGGCGCAGGGTGCCGACGCGCTGCTGATGGGCCGACGGAGCGACGAGTACTTCGGCGCGCGGTCGACGACGATGAGCGGCGACTGGCTGGACAGCCTGAACCGCCTGCCCAAGTACGTCGTGTCGGCGACGCTGCGGGAACCCAGGTGGGCGAACGTGACCATCCTGGCGGGCGAGGTCGTCAGCGAGGTCACCAAGCTCAAGGAACAGATACAGGGCGAGATCGTCGTGTACGCCAGCCGCCCGCTCGTGCACACGCTGATGGAACACGACCTGGTCGACGAGCTGCGCCTGACCGTCTTCCCGGTCACGGTCGGCGCGGGCCAGCGCCTGTTCGGTGAGACCAGCGACAAACGCCCCCTGCGCCTGATCCACGCGAAGACCGTCGGCAACGGCCTCGCCCACCTGACCTACGAGCGCGCCCGCGAGCTCTAGACAGTAGGCGATGATCAAGATCGGCGCGGCTCCGAGGAGTCGCGCCGATTCACGTCACTCCGGCTACGACCCGACGTCACGCGCACTGAAGCAGATTTTTGCTTGAAACCGCAGCACGTTTGCCGGACGCAACGGGTGGGAGGGTGGGCAAGCGCAGACACGCGACGCGAAGCGACGCACCCGCAAGCCGACCCACGAACACCACGCGACATCACGCGTACCGAAGCAGAATTCTGCTTGAGACCGCAGCGCGACCGCCGAACGCGACTCGTGGGAGGGTGGGCAAGTGGAAACATGCGGTGCGCGGCGTCGTAACCGTCGCCTGACCGGCCGAATTCGGGGCCTGAGCTGCGGCGAATCCACGGTCTGACCGGGGCTGAATCCGTGTTCTGATGAGGACTGGGCCACGGTCGGGTGCCCGGCAGACAACTGGTGTGTAAAACATGTCAGCGGCGGGGCTACATCAGTTGACTGCGCTGATCCGACCCGGGTAGTCTGAAGGCTCTCCCACTGTCAGTGAACGGTCCGCACCTGGCCGTAGACCACGCACCGTGCACCGCAGTCCCGTTTCCCACCGTCACGCCCGCTGAGCTGAGCCGGCGCGCGGGTCCACCATGCCCGCGCACGGCTCTGATCAAGGAGAGCACGTGGACATCCACCACCGGAGTCTCACCGCACGTGAGACGACCCTCTTGGAGCTGGTGGCGGGCGGTCTGACCAACCGGCAGATCGCCCGGCGCCTGCAGATCTCCGAGAAGACCGTCAAGAACCACCTCAGCGCCATCTTCCCCAAGATAGGAGCCACCGCCCGCACTCAGGCCGCCGTGTACGCGATCGGCCAGACCACCGCCGTCGCCGAGGCACCCGAACGTCCGAGCCGGCCGGCCACCGAGGAGAATCTGACGCCACGCGAGTGGTCCGTGCTGGACCTGGTCGCGCACGGGCTGACCAACCGGCAGATCGCCCGCCGTCTGGAGATCTCCGAGAAGACAGTGAAAAACCATCTCAGCGCCATCTTTCCGAAGATCGGCGCCACCCACCGCACCCAGGCTGCCGTGTACGCCGTGGGCCGCGCCCGCGGGAGAGGCGCGGCACTCGGGGGAAGCCCTGTGCCGTCGATGGGCCAGTAGATACGGACATCGACTTCGGTGGAGGGCCGCGCCTACAGATGTGGGAGCGCGGCCATCCATTGCGTGGGGATGGAGGGCCGCGCCTACAGACGTGGGAGCGCGGCCATCCATTGCGTGGGGATGGAGGGCCGCGCCTACGGGGGGCGGCCCTCCATCCTTTTCGGGCTCGGGCTTTGGCCTTCAAGGCATGCGGACCACCTGGGCCGAGTATCCCAGACCACTGCCGAAGCCCATCGTGAGGCAGAGGGCGCCGGGCTGGATGCGGCCGGTGCCGATGAGGTGTTCGGCGGCCATGGGGATGGATGCGGCGGAGGTGTTGCCCTCGTCGCAGACGGTGCGCGCGACGACGGTGTCGGGGCGCAGGCTCAGTTGGTCGGCCACGGCGTCGATGATGCGGGCGTTGGCCTGGTGCGGGATGAAGGCGTCCAGGTCGGCGATGGAGACTCCGGCGGCGGACATTGCTCGGCGGGCTACTCCGGCCAACGAGCCGATGGCCCAGCGGAAGACCTTCGGGCCCTGCATCTCCAGGTACGGCCAGGGGGCGGACTCGTTTGTGCCGGATGCGCGCAGTTCGGCGAAGGAGCGGGATTGGCGGATGGCGTCCAGGCTGCCGGCGGAGGTGTCGGTGCCCCAGACCACGGGGCCGATGCCGGGTTCCGGGGCCGGGCCGAGGACCGCGGCACCTGCGCCGTCGCCGAAGATGAAGGCGGTGGAGCGGTCGTGGGGGTCGACGATGTCGGTCATCTTCTCGGCGCCGACCACGACGACGTATTTGGCGTCGCCGACCGAGATCATGTTGTTGGCCAGGGCGAGCGCGTGCGAGAAGCCGGCGCACGCGGCTCCGGTGTCGAAAGCTCCCGCCGTGGTCGCGCCCATCTGGGACGCGCAGACGGCGGCGGCGGGCGGGGCCTGGTACAGGTACGACATCGAGGCGAGCACGACGCAGGACACCTCGTCCGGGCGTACTCCGGCGGCGCTCAGGGCCTTGCTGCCGGCCCGCGCGGCCATCTCCGGGACGTTCTCGCCGTCCGCGAAACGACGGGTCCTGATGCCGGAGCGGGTCCGGATCCACTCGTCGCTGGAGTCGATGTTGCCGCAGATCTCCTCGTTGCCCACGATCCGGTTCGGCCGGTGCGCGCCGAAACTCAGGATCCTGGCGTGTCCGCGGGTACGGCTACGAATAGCACTCACTTTCATCTCTTCTCCCCGTCTTCACATCCAGAGCCGCAAGAACCTGGGTCGGGGCCGTCCAGCGCCAGCGCGGCGGTTCGGGACGGTCCTGGCAGAACGCCAGCGCCAACGTGCCGGTCAGGCTCGGCCACAGCGCCAGTTCGCGACCGCCGGGCCGGTCGAGCCGGACGCCGAAGCCGCGGCGGCCCGACGTCGAAATCCTGACCCGGTAGTCGCGCAGCACCGGGGTGGCCCCGCGGTGCGCCTTGAACGCCGCTTCTTTGCAGGCGAAGAGCAGTGTCGCCTCGGCGCCGGGCCGGGCGGAGCGGATCGGGACCACGTCGTCGGGGCCGGCCACCTTCAGCCGCACCACGTCGTTGCGCGGGTCGATCGTCTCGCCGTCCACGCCGAGGGTGGTGCCGCCGCGGGACACGGCGCAGATGGAGACGTCGCCGGTGTGCGCGAGCGAGACCGAGACGGCGACCGAGCCGCTGCGGACGATCGCCTCGGGGGCTCCGTCCGGGGCGGGCAGGATCTGCACGTCGGCCGGATGCTCGTCGCGTCCGGTGAACCAGCCGATCGCCGCCTTGGCGGTCAGCCGGGTGCGCACCCATTCGCGGCGGCGCGCGCCCGTCAGTTCCGCGGCGCACTTACGTTCGTGCGGGCCGAGCAGCCGTTCGGGCGCGCCGACCCGGCGCCAGTCGCAGAGCACGACCAGGGCCGGAGTCGCGGCGGTCGTCATCCGATGCCCCGGAGCGCGTGCACGAAGCCCGCGAGGTCGTCGACGGTGCGCTCGCCGGCCTTGTCGGCGAAGCCCGCGACGAGCCGGACGACCGACTCGTAGGCCTCGGTGTGGTCGTATCCGTTGTCGTCGGCGACCCGGAGCGACCAGCGCCAGTAGCCCTTCATCGTCTCGGCCAGCGGCATCCGGAAGCTCGCGATCACGTCCTTGATCTCGGGCACGGCGGCCGCCCCGTCGCGGGCCACGTACGCGCCGACCAGGTTGGAGTAGAAGGCGAAGTGGCGGGCCTCGTCGCGGGCGAGGAGGGTCAGCAGTTCCTTGAGGAGCGGTTCGGTGACCACCTCGCGGAAGCGCTGGTAGAAGAGCTGCGTCGCCTTCTCCTGGACCAGGGTGTAGGTGAAGGACTGGACCGGGTGCGCGTAGGGGATGGTGAAGACCTTGCGGCCCTCGGCGGCCAGGTCGGCGAGCAGTTCCTCGCCGGTGGCCAGGCCCGCGTCGATCTGATACCTCGTCAGGGTGGAGGCATGGCGCTCCTCGTCGTGGGCCCAGGCGACCAGGAAGCGGAAGTACTCGCGGTTGAAGCCGAAGCGCTCCAACTCGATCTCCGCGCCCGCGACCGGGAACATGTTGAGGAAGTTGGTGATGTAGCCGGGGATGTGGTCCTCGATGTACGTGATGAAACGTACGGCGGACCGGTCCGCGTCGGTGAGCCGCTCGGGGCGCAGGGAGGACCAGTCGAGGTCTTCCGTCGTCCACTGGGCCCGGCCGCCGCGGAGTACAGCCTGGTCGACGAGGTCGTGCATCTGGCCGACCGGGAGGATTTCCTCGACGCGGGTTCGGGCGAGGTCCTGGACCGTCACGTCGCGCCGCCCAACCGACCCATCCGGCTCTTGTCGGCGGTCAGCGCGTAGTGCTTCGTGGTGTAGCCCCAGCCCGCGTTCGCCGTGCGCAGGTACCGCTCCAGCGGCTCGCTGTAGCCGGGCGCCAGCTTCTCGATCACGTCGCGGTTGGCGATCGCGCGCCGCTCCCACTCCTCGATCGTGCGGTGGTAGTCGGCGGTCAGGTCGTCCAGCGAGAGCAGGCCGAAGCCGGCGGACTCGACCGCGGCCACCAGCACCGAGACCGGGACCATGTCGGCGAACCCGAAGATGCCCTCGGTCACGTGCTTGGTGCCCGGCCGGTTGACGTACTCGTCGTAGACCTCGGCGCTGCGGAAGCAGCTCTCCGAGAGGTACAGCCGACCCCGCCGGTCCAGCAGCTGGTAGGCCTTGCGCAGCACCGCGACCCGGTCCGGCATGTGGATGATCGAGCCCAGCATGGTGACGGCGTCGTAGCGGCCGTCCACCGGCACGCTCGAGAACCCGCCGACCACGATCCGGACCCGCTCGGCCACGCCCAGCTCGGCCGCCTTGGCCTTGATGTAGTCGGCCTGCGACTGCGCCGGGGTCACGCCGGTGACCTCGCACTCGTACTCGCTCGCCATGAACAGCGTGAGACTCCCCCAGCCGCAGCCGACGTCGAGCAGCCGCTCGCCGCCGGTGACGCCGAGCCGCTCGGCGACGAAGTGCAGCTTCGCCGTCTGCGCGTCCTCCAGCGACAGGTCGGGCTCCGGGTAAAGGCCCGAGCTGTACTTCAGCCGGGTGTCCAGGAAGGCCGCGAAGACCTCCGGCGGGGTGTCGTCGTAGTGCTTGTTGGTGGCCGACCGCGCGCCCTCGACCTCGGACCGCGAGGGTTCGACGGCGGTGTGCACGGCGCTCACCGGCTCGCCGCGCCCTGGCCGAGCACCAGGCCCACGAGCTCGTCGAGGGTACGCACCTTGAAGATGTCCTCGTCGTCGAATTCGAGGTCGAAGTCGCGCTCGGCGCGGGCCACGATGCGCATCAGCCGCACCGAGTCGGCGCCCGGCAACTGCTTGAGCACGGCGTCGCCGGGGATGTCGGCGGCGTCGATCTTCAGCTCGGCGGCGGCCATCTCGCGCAGCCGGTCGGCGACGGCGGTCGCGTCCAGGGCGGCCGGGGAACCATCAGTCGTCGTCATGTCCTCATCCCATCTGGTGGTCGAAGTAGTGCCCGATCCTGGCGTGGTCCGCGGGGTCGAGGCCCATGTGCTCCGTCGCCTGCTCCGAGCGGATCGGCTGGTAGGTCGCGCTGGACATCAGCACCACCCGGTCGTCGGCGGCCAGCACGTCGGCCTCGGTGCGCAGGATCCCGTCGCCGACCCCGACGATCGAGGCCACGGCCCGGTACGGCAGGCCGACCAGCAGCGGCTCCAGGAACTTCGTGCGCAGCGTGACGGAGAAGGCCAGCAGCCCGTGGTCCAGCGCGATCAGGTCGCCCATCAGCTCGTCCACGAGCACGCTCACAATGCCGCCGTGCACCACGCCGGGGTACGAGGCGTAGTCCTCGGTGAACACGATGTCGGAGGCGAGCCGGCCGTCCTCGAGCCGGATCATCTTCAGCGCGAGCCCGACCTTGTTGCGCGGCGAGCAGCCGAAGCAGTGGAACCGGGGCTCGTCCAGCCAGGGCAGCTTGACCGGAGTCTCACTCGCGACATCGGTCATGACTGCGCGGCCAGCGTGTCGGCGAGCGCGAAGCGGATGTCGCGCAGGGTCTTGATGTCCCGGCCGCAGATCTCGCCGAGGGTGCTGAGCAGCTGGGCGCGCACGCGCTCCCACTCGCTGCCGTCGTCCACCCGGCCGAACTGCTCGAAGACCTCGTCGATGGTGACCTGTCCGGCCAGTTCCGGCAGGTCGCCCTTGAACCGGCTGACCGGGTGCTGGTAGCGGGTCTCCGGGTCGGCCAGGTAGATGTAGAAGGTCTCCAGCACGGAGGCGAGCTCCTCGGGGCGCTCGGTCGTGCGGCGCACCGTGTAGTGGATGAACTCGCGGGCGTGCCGGGCCTCGTCCCCGCTGGCCTTGCGCATCAGCAGGTTGATCACCGGCTCCCGGGTCTCCTTGGCCACGCACTTGTACATGTGGTTGGTGACGATCTCGGAGATGATGTTCGTCGCCAGCGTGGCCGCGGGGGTGATGCCGGGCGGGTACGGCGCGCGCATCGCGTTGATCTGCTCGTAGCCGACGTCCTCGCCGGCCAGCCGCAGCCACTTCTTGAACGCGAGGTGGTGCTGCAGCTCCTGGTAGCCCCACAGGCACACGAACGCGGAGAAGTCGTAGTCGTCCACGAACTCGTTGAAGAAGCCGTGCTGCGCCGCGATCGAGTTGGACTCGCCCATCACCGCGCCCTTGGCGAACGCGATGTCCTCCGGCCGGACCAGGTCGGGGCGGAAGTCGTCCCAGGGGATCTCCTTGAGCTCCCAGGAGGCGTCCTGGTAGACCGGGAACACGTCGTAGCTGTGCAGCGGTTCCGCCTCGAGGTCCCGCGCCTTGTCGAGCTTCGCCTGCGTCGTCATGCCGTCGCTCCTCGGAGTTCGGAGACGCGCTGCCGGGTGAGCGCGCGCTGCCACTTGCCGCTCGTGGTGCGGGTCAGCCAGCTGGGCTTGACCACGTGCACCCGCACGTCGGAGAAGTCGAGCTCGGCCTCCACCCGGCGGGCGACCTCGGCGGCGAGGTCGGCGCCCGAGACCCGGCGGCCGTCCGACTCGACGACCACGGTGACGAACTCGGCGCCCTGCCCGTCGCCGTCGGAGAACGCCACGCAGCGGTTCCGGTACACGCCGGGCACCTGGCGGCCGACCTCCTCGATGTCCTCGGGGTAGTAGTTCTGGCCGCGCACCACGACCATGTCCTTGATCCGGCCGGTGATGTAGTGCTCGCCGTAGCGGCGGAACCCGGCGTCCCCGGTGCGGAACCAGGGCCCGTCGAACGCCGCCGCGGTGGCCGCCGCGTCGCCGAGATAACCCGTCGTCACGGCCGGGCCGCAGATCTGGATCTCGCCGATCTCGTCGTCGCCGCAGACGTGGCCGTCCTCGGCGACGATGCGCATCTGGATGCCGTGCACCGGGAAGCCGACGGAGACGACCTCCTTCGCGGTGTGCGCGCCGGGCGCCACGTCCACGACCCGGCCGCCCGCGGCGAGCGTGCCGCGGTCCACGGACAGCACCCGGGTCGGGCTGAGCGGCACCGGGAAGCTGATCGCGAGGGTGGCCTCGGCCATGCCGTACACCGGGTACATCACGCCCTCGCGCAGGCCGGCCGGGGCCAGCTCGCCCGCGAACCGGCGGGTGGTCTCGGCGCGCACCGGCTCGGCGCCGTTGAACGCGAGCCGCCACGGCGAGAGGTCGAGCTTGGCGACGAACTCCGGCGTGCAGCTGTCGAGCAGCTGGTCGTAGAAGAAGTTCGGCCCGGTGATCGCGGTGCCGCCGTTCTCGGAGAAGTAGCGCAGCAGCTCGTGCGGACGGCGCAGCGCGGCGCCGGGCGGGAAGATGTGCACGTCGGCGCCGTTGAGCAGGTGCGAGTAGAGCCCGACCAGGCCCATGTCGTGGAACGTCGGCACCCACTGCATGAACACGTCGTCCGGGGTGAACTGGCCGGACACCACGATCGCCTCGAGACCGGCGGCCATCGTGTCCTGATTCAGCATCACGCCCTTGGGCGCACTGGTGCTGCCGGAGGTGAACTGGACCACCGAGAGCGCCTTGGGGTCGATCGACGGCAGCTTGCGCGGGTCGCCGGAGACCCCGACGCCCGGGTCCACGATGGTGAGCGAGGGTCGCAGTTCCTTGAGCAGCTTCGCCAGTTCGCCGAAGGAGTCGTCGGCCACGATGTGCCGGATCCCGCCCGCGTCGATCATGCGCGTGAGGCGGCGCGCGGCGCCCGGCAGGTCGGCGAAGCCCATCGGCACCGGCAGCACGCTGCAGGCCGCGCCCGCGCGCTGCACGCCGAAGAACACGGACAGGAACACCGGCCGGGTCGGCAGCAGCAGGCCGACCAGATCGCCCGGACCGACCCCGAGTTCGGCCAGCCCCAGCGCGGTGCGCAGCGAGGCGGCCTCGAGTTCGGCCGCGGTGATGCGCTCCTGGGTCGTCGGGAAGACGGCGAGCGCCTCGGGCGAGGCCTGGGTGTGGTTGAGGAAGCAGTCGACGAGCGTGCCGCCGGACAGCAGTGCGGGTCTCATGGTGGTCCTTCCCTCGGTCCGCGCTCAGTGCGCCAGGTCCACGCGCAGCTCGGTCAGGCCGCGGAAGTTCACGTGCGGGCGCCAGACGACCCTGTCCTCGGTCAGCTCGATGCGGCGGTAGCGGCGCAGCAGTTCGGTGAAGATCATCCGGCCCTCGAGCTTGCCCAGCATCGCGCCGATGCAGTAGTGCGGGCCGCCGCCGAACGACAGCGGCTTGATGTTCTCGCGGGTCAGCAGCAGCCGGTCCGGGTCCTCGTACCGGCGCGGGTCGCGGTTCGCGGCGCCGAGCAGCAGCATGATCTTGGAGTACGCCGGGATGGTGTGCCCGCCGACCTCGATGTCGCCGGTCGCGATCCGGGCCACGAGCTGCACCGGCGCGTCGTAGCGCACGAACTCGTCCACCCCCTCCTCGACGATCCCCGGCTCGGCGCGCAGCGCGGCCAGCTGGTCGGGGTGGCGCAGCAGCGCGAGCACGCCGTTGCCGATCAGGTTCACGGTGGTCTCGTGGCCGGCGTTGAACAGCAGCAGCACGTTCGCGACCACCTCGTCGTCGGTGAGCCGCTCGCCGTCCACCTCGGCCGTCGCCAGCCGGGAGAGGATGTCGTCCTGCGGGTTCTTCCGGCGGTCCGTCAGATGCTCGCGGATGTAGTCGCGGAACTCGGTGACGGAGGTGTTCATGGCTTCGCGGGTGCGGTCGTCCAGCACCGGGTCCACGACGTGGCCGATCTCCTCGGTCCACTTGCGGCACAGCTCGCGGTCGCTGACCGGCAGGCCGACCAGGCCGCAGATCACGGTGACCGGGACGGGCAGCGCGAGCCGGGAGATCAGGTCGATGCCGTCGCCGTCGCCCATCTCGTCGAGGATGTCGTCCAGGATCCCGGCGATGCTCTCCCGGATCCGGTCCAGCGCGAGCGCGCTGAACACCGGGTTGACCAGCCCGCGGATCCGCCGGTGCGCGGAGCCGTCCAGCATCAGCATCCACTTGCGGGTGTCGGTGACGATCGGGCTCTCCCAGCCGCCGCGGTGCTCCGCCCACTTCTTGTCGCGGTGGAACTCGCTGGTCAGCTTCGGCTCGCGGAGCAGCTTGCCGACCTCGGGATAGCCGGAGACCACCCAGAAGCCGAAGGGGGTCCGGTACACTGGCGCCGCCTGCTGCAGCCGCCGGTAGAACGGGTAGGGATCGTCGCGCATCCGGGGATCGCGCGGGTTGTACAGGACCTCGTCCTCCGAGGCCTCGATCGTGGACACACCGGACCGCCCGTGAGCCGCATCGTTCATGCGGGCCATGCTTGCAGCGGTCGAAGTTCGCCAGCTATAGGACCTACGTCCCAGCGTCCTGTGATCAGGCGTTCTTCGGCCGGATCAGGCAGTTCCCGGAACCGACCGCGACCAGCTTCCCGGCGCCGTCCATCGCCCGGCACTCGGCCAGCGCGCGGTTGCGGCCGAGGTGCACCACCTCGGCGTCCACCACGACCTCGGCGCCGGCCGCGGTGACCGGGCGCAGGAACTCGACCTTCAGGTCCACCGAGACGATGTCCTGGTCCGGCTGCACGGCGGAGAGCACCGCGCAGCCGAGGGCCACGTCCATCACGGTGGAGACGATGCCGCCCGCCAGGAAGCCGAGGTGGTTCATCAGGAAGGCGTGCGCCGGCATGGAGAAGCGCACCTTGCCCGGGTCGGCGGCGACCACCTCGATGCCGAGCGCCTGGGCGACCGGCGGCCGCAGCACCTCGCCGGCGGCCATCGCGCGCAGGTACTCCAGGCCCGAGTCGTCGGCCCGGGTCGCGAACAGCGGTCCCTGGTCGCGCCAGGTCAGCTCCACGTGGTTCGGCTCGTCCTGGTCCTGGTCCTGCCGCTGCGTCCCGTCCGGCTGCCGCATCGTCGCTCCCGGTGCTCGAAGGCATGATCCCGACCAGCATCAGCCCTCTGTGAGAGCCGCCGCAACAGGACCTTCGTCCCATCCCTCGGACCACGCCGCGCCCGCGGGGCCGCGCACCTCGGCGAAGGCCGCCGCGACCAGTTCCCACCAGGCCAGTTCGGCGGCCAGGTCGTCGCAGTCGAAGGTACCGCGCCGGTCCGCGCCGTCGGTGACCGGCGCGCCGAGCCGCTTGCGGCGGATCCCCTCGGCCATCAGCGCCGCCTCCAGCCGGGCGTCGGCGCCCGCGTCCGGGGCGCCCGCGCACAGGTACGGCACCAGCGAGCGGCGCCCGTCCCTGATCTCGATGATCAGCCGGTAGAGCCGGGTCTCAAGACGCGGCACCCACAGCGGCGCGCTGCCGGAGCGCGGCTCGTACAGCGCGATGCTCGGGGTCACCTCGTAGAGCGCGTACCAGAGCGGGTAGAGCCGCCGGTAGGAGCGGATCCGGGTGAGCGAGTCGGCCACCCGGCGGCGCCAGAGCGAGACCGTGTAGCCGCCGACGATGACCAGCGAGCCGACCTCCGCGAACAGCGGGCTGATCAGCACCGCGGCCACGTCCAGGTGACCGGTGCCGGACCAGCGTCCGATGATGCCGAGCAGCTTGCCGCTGATGAATCCGATCACGAACACCGAGCCGACCGCGCACAGCCGCAGGGAACTGCGCAGCTGCGGCCGGCTGAGCGAGCGGGACGGCGGCCAGGTGCGCACGGCCGTGTTCACCAGGTTCAGGCCGTAGGTGAGGCAGAACACGATGCAGAAGTAGCCGCCGGTGCGCAGCGACGCGTACCGGACTTCGAAGTCCACCGGGTTCTCCCCCGGCAGGTCCGCGCTCAGGAAGAACACCGCCATGAGCAGCAGCGCGAGCACGTAGCCGCAGATCACGGCCCGCACCATGCGCCCGACCCGGCACGGCTCGGTGAACCAGACGACGAGCATGACGTGCGTGCCGCACGCCCCCGTGATGACGAACGAGTCGCCGATCAGCGCGCCGAGGTTGTCGATTCCGGTCGCCTGCCCGATCGCCACGTACACGAACGGGGTCAGGCAGATGAACGCGAGCCCGTTGCACACCCGGGCCGCGCACATCGCGCGCAGCGCCCAGTTCCCCCGGTCGTTGCGCAGGTCCCTGAGCTTGGCGCCGAAGACCAGCATGTTGATGATGCCGCAGAGCAGATGCGTGACGTTGAAGAGCTCCGTGGTCCCCGCGATCACGGACGGTTCCGGGGCGAGAGCGAGCTCTCGAGACGCTGCAACAGCTCGGCCGACTCCTCGTCAGGGGCGACGGGCAGCGCGTCCGAACTCCACACGCTCACCCGGCGCAGCAGTTCGGTCGCGAAGTACTCGGCGCCCCACTCCTCCGGCTGCCCGTACCGGGTCCGCGCGAACATGTGCTGCAGCAGCGTCGTGCCCGGCGGCCCGCCCGCCGTGAAGCCGACCTCGGCGTCGGAGTGCTCGTGCCCGAGCAGCAGGTGGCCGAGTTCGTGCGCGATGATGTGCCGCTGGTGCGCGACCGTGGTCTGCGCGTCGTAGAAGATGTAGTCGGTGTCCGCCGTACCCAGCAGCAGCCCTCCCGGCCCCTCGACGGGCACGCGGATGGCACAGAGCCGGATCGGCCGGCCGCGATCCGCCCCGATGCGCTCGCACAGGGCGTCGATCTCGAACGGTTCCGGCAGTTCCAGGTCACGCAGTATTCGTTTGCACCTTCGAGCCCATATGTTCCCCGTCATACAAGATCTCCCGCTTCGAGCCGCGCAGCGATGTCACAGTATGTTGTCACAGAATAACGCTCGCGTGCGTGCTAAATGAAGCCGTGCGGAGATCTAGAGCTTGATCGTCTCCGTGGGAGCGGTAACGGCCGGCGCCCGCTCGGACCGGGGCAGGCCGCGGCCCAGCCAGAGCACGCACGCGGCGGTGACCAGGGCGACCACCCCCGTCGTCGGCCGTAGTCCGAGGGTTCCGGCCAGCGCGCCGACCACCAGCCCGGAAAGCGGCACACTCGACCAGAAAAGCGCTGTCATCAGGCCGATCGTCTCGCCGACACCGTCCTGCGGGATGTGCCGCAGCCGCTCGACGCGCTGGTATGTGGCGTACGCGACATTCGCCGCGAAGTAGATCGCGTAGCCGATCGTGAAGACGTAGAAGTCGGGCGCCGCCACGATGATCACGAGCGCCGCGAGGCAGACGGCCAGCGCGCGGCGGCCGAGTGCGGGATCGGCGCCGTGCGCGGGCACGGAGGTCTTCGACTTGCGCCGTCCCACCACCATCATCGACCCGGCCGTGACGAACGCCGCGACGGCCGCCACGACACCGAACCTGGACGTCGGCAGGTGGAAGCTCTGTACGATCGTGGCCGGGGCGATCGCCAGCATCACGCCCGCAGCGAAGTTCGTGGCGCACAGCAGCGCTGTCAGCCGCATCAGGTCCGGCGACGCACGGAAGATGGCGTAGCCGCGTCGCACGCCGCTCTTCGAGTCCTTCGACGGGGCCTTGCCGGGCCGGTCGGCGGACGCCGGGAGCCAGAACAGCACGAGGGCGCACGTGGCGTACAAGACCAAGGCGCCCAACAGGATCGCGTGCGCGCCGACGACGGCGAACACCGCCGCGCCCACGGCCGGCCCGACGACCCGCGAGAGCTGATCAGAGGTCTGCAAGCGAGCCTGCGCGACCGTCCGGTCCCGGCCGGTGAACGTGAAGGCGACCAGCGACTCGTTGAGCAGGTACGCGTGGCTGCCCGCGACCGCGACGGACGCGGAGAGCAGCATGATGATCCAGACCTTCGGCGCCAGCACCAGCGCGAGGCACAGCGCCACCCGCACCGCCTCGACCGTCCAGAACTGCGGCCGCAGCCGGAACCGCTGCGAGCGCGCGCCGAGGAACGGCACCAGCACGATCTTCGGCGTGTACTCGACCGCCAGCGCCAGACCGGACATCGAGGCGCTGTGCGTGAGCTGGTAGACGAGCACCGGGACCACGAAGGCCACGGTGGCGTCCGCCATGAACGACATGCAGCGCGCCAGCACGAACAGCCGCAGCACGCTGCGGGCATCGGCCTCGGCACCCGCCATCCCGCACCCCTCCCTCGGTCCCTCGCAGTGGAATTCCGCGCACGGCCGGCCGTCCGTGTGCGCCGGACGGCCGGCCGTACGCCCCCGGTTCAGTCCTTGTCGGCCGACCCGTTCATCGTGGCGTAGCCGGTGGTGGCGGCCCGCTCGCCCACGTGCGCGCCCTCCTGCAGCTGGAAGAGCGAGCCGAACGGCCGCTCGGCCAGCGGCAGCCGGTACGCCCCCGCCTCCACCCGCGCCACGTTCGACGCCGAGCCGCGCAGCACCCTGATGTTGGGCTCGTTGTGGCTGGCGTGCGGCCCGAAGTAGATCGGGTACGCGTCGGCCGCCCGGTACGCCGCGAAGTACGAGCGGCGGGTTCGGTCCGAGTTGTTCGGCGCCGAGTAGTGCAGCAGCAGGCAGTGGATGAACACGACGCTGCCCGCCGGGGCCTCGATCGGCACCGCCTCGGCCGGGTCCGGCGCGTGCGGCCCGGCGACCTTGCCGCGGAAGAAGCCGTCCACGTAGTGATCGGCCAGCCCCTGCCTGTGCGACCCGGGCAGCGCCTGGAGACACGCGTTCTCCCTGGTGGCGTCGTCCAGGTAGATCATCGCCGTCCACAGGTCGGTGTTCGTGTGCGGGTAGTAGGAGAAGTCCTGGTGCCAGTCGACGACGCTGCCGACCTGCGGACTCTTCAGGTGCACCTTCGCGTGGTGGAACAGGATGTCCGGGCCGTGCAGCTGCTCCATCACGTCGAGCAGCCGCGGCTCGGCGGCCGCCTCCAGGAAGGCCTGGTGCTTCTGGGTCGGCGCCCAGATGCGCCGGGCGACCTTCGGGTCGTCCGGCTCGACCTCGGCGACCGCGGTCAGGTCCGGGACGTCGAGCGTCTCGTCGATGGCGGCGTTCAGCCGCGCGACGTACTCCGCGTCGTAGAACCCCTCCAGCACGGCGAATCCCTGCTCGCGGTAGGTCTCCGCGAGCTTCGTGGTGTCCGTGGTGAGCATCTCGCGCTCCTTACGTGAGTGTCAGACGCCTGCCTGCACCGGCTCGGCGTCCACGATCGAGGTGCGGACGGCGGCCTTGCCGAACTCCGCGAAGAAGTCGGGGAACGACAGGCGCACGTCCTCGAAGCCGGTGTAGAGGTTCGCCGAGGCCATCCGCAGCCCGGCGACGAACAGCGACATGAAGATGCGGTGGTCGCCGTGGCTGGAGAACTCCACGCCGCCCGGATAGCCCGCCGCGCCGCGCACCTCGAAGCCGTCGCAGATCCCGGACTCGTAGATCGGCTTGATGTCGACCCCGGCCCGGGACAGCTCGGCCGCCATCGCCTCGACCCGCGGCGACTTGTGGAACCGGGTCACCCGCGCGCCGACCACCCGCATCCGGCCGTCCACGTAGGCGCCGATCGCGGCCAGCGTCGGCACGATGTTCGGGCAGTCCTTGACGTCGATCTCGAAGTCGCCGGTGAGGCTGCCCGCCGGGTTCTCCACGATCAGCGACTCGGTGGCCTCGTCGAAGGTGATCCGCAGGCCGAGCTGCTCCAGGATCGGGACGATCGCGTACTCGCCCTGCATGCTCGTCCCGTACGCGTTGCTCAGCACGTAGCGCCCCGGGTAGAGCGCGCAGGCCGCCAGCAGGTAGGACGCCGAGGTGTAGTCCTCGTGCACCGTGACGTCCTGCGCCCGGTACGCCGAGGGCTCGACCCGGTAGGACCGGTAGTCCTCCGAGGCGCTCACCGTGACCCCGGCCCTGGTCAGCCTGGCCAGCGTCTGGGTGATGTACGACCTCGAGTACACCTCGCCGGCCACCTCGATCTCGACCGGGTTCTCGGCGAACGGCGCGGCGTACAGCAGCGCCGTGATGAACTGGGAGCTGATGTCCCCGGGCAGCCGGCACCGGCCGCCCGCGAGGGCGCTGCCGAACACGACGACGGGGGCGGTGTCCGCGCCGATGATGGACTGCACGTCCGCGCCCAGCCCGCGCAGCGCGTCGAACAGCGGCGCCATCACCCGGCGGCACAGGATCTCGTCCCCGGTCACCACGGTCGGCGCCGGCTCGGTGGCGGCCAGCGCGGTCATGGTGCGGAAGACCAGCCCGGAGCCGTCGGCCCGGATCACCCGGCCGTCGAGGTCGGCGGAGCGGCCGCGGCCGCGGATCTCCAGATGGTCCTCGTGCTCGACGATGGTGGCGCCCAGCACGCGGCAGGCGTTCTTCATCGTCGTCGTCTCGTCGCACCGCAGGTCGTTGCGCACCCGGGAGACACCCTCGGCCAGCGTGCCGGCCAGGATGGCCCGCTGGGTCTCCGGCTTCGACGCGGGCATCCGGAAGGTCCCGGCGAACGACTCCAGCGGTTCGACTCTCAGCAGCTTTCCCAACGCTCCAGCCCCGTTTCAGGCGACGGCCGCGTCCCGGCGGGCCTTCTCGGCCGCCGGCTTGGCCACGGTGTCCTCGTAGATCTCGCGGAAGAACAGCGCGAGGATCTCCTGGACGTCGTCGATGTACTTGAACACCGACCGGTAGTCCTCCTCGCTCAGGATCAGCTGGGAGAGGATCTTCCACATCTCCATGGAGTGGTCCTCGCTCATGTCCACGTGCAGGTGCGCGGCCTGCCCCTTGACGTTCTCCTTGCCCAGGCTGTCCTGCAGGTTCTTCACGATCGCGGGCTGCAGCTTGGCCTGGGTGTACTCGACCAGGTAGTTGGAGACCACCGGGGCGATCGGCGACTCGTGCTCCAGCGCGAAGTAGAAGAAGCCCTCGAACAGCCGGGTGGACAGGTACGGCTCGGTGGCGAGGATCTCCTCCTCGGTGATCCCGGCCGCGGCGGCGTCGGCGATGTACAGCTTGTCGTGCAGCATCTCGTCGGCCTGGTAGTGCGCGTACTCGGCGGCGGCCCGCGGCGAGATCTCGGCGATCTTGTAGATGGCCTTGGACTGGCTCACCCGGGACAGCCGGATCCGCCAGACGTGCTCGATCAGGGTGCGCCGGTAGTACGCCTTGTCCAGCTCGGGGTCGCTCATGTGCGAGGCGAAGGGCACGGTGGCCTTCCACTCGGCCATCTTCTTGTCCATGTAGCGGTCGAGCTCCGCCTTGCGCTCCAGGCTCTCGGACTCGCTGAAGTACGGCGCGGGGTGCTGGATGCCGGTGTTGCGTACGCGGTTCATCGCGGTCTCCCTCGACATTGCGTCCCGCCCGGGGTCGGGCGGGCGTGGTTCATCCGTGGTCTGGTCCGGCCGCGGCGCCGCAGGCCACGGCGGCCTCGGCCACGGCGCGCGCCACCTCGGGCGCGACGTCCTCGAAGATGTCCGGCACGATCCGGCCGCGCTCGATCGCGGCGTCGTCGACCAGGCCGGCGATCGTGGCGGCGGCCGCCAGCTTCATCTCCTCGGTGATCCGGCTCGCCCGCACGTCCAGGGCGCCGCGGAACATGCCCGGGTAGCACAGGCCGGAGTCGATCTGGTTCGGGAAGTCGCTGCGGCCGGTGGCGATCACCCTCGCGACCCCGGCGACGGCGTCCGGGACGAACTCCGGGTTCGGATTCGCCAGCGCGAACACGATCGGGTCGGCGGCCATCGCGCGCAGGTCGTCCAGCGTGGCCACGCCGGGTCCGGCCAGTCCGACGAACACGTCCGCGCCGGCCATCAGCTCGCTGAGCGTGCCCTTCTCCCGGTGCGGGTTCGTGTTCCGGGCGAACCAGAGCTTCGCGTTGGTCAGCCCCTCGCGCCCGGCGTGGATGGCGCCCTGCCGGTCGCAGGCCACGATGACGGGCACGCCGAGCCGGGTGAACATCCGCGCCGTGGAGGTGCCCGCGGCGCCCGCTCCGGCGATCACGACCTTGAGGTCCTCGATCTTCTTGTCCACCAGCTTCGCGGCGTTGATCAGCGCGGCGGACGCGGCGACGGCGGTGGCGTGCTGGTCGTCGTGCATCACCGGGATGCCGAGCT
The DNA here is from genome assembly GCA_035493475.1 of Actinospica sp. GTDB lineage: Bacteria > Actinomycetota > Actinomycetes > Streptomycetales > Catenulisporaceae > Actinospica. The sequence goes on along the minus strand of DATJIF010000030.1, from coordinate 45,282 downwards.
CGGCGCGCAGCCGGTCCTCGATCTCGAAGCAGCGCGGCGCGGCGATGTCCTCCAGCATGACGGCGCCGAAGGTGGGCTCCAGGCACTTCACGACGCGCACGATCTCGTCCACGTCGGTGCTGTTCAGGCAGATCGGCACGGCGTCGAGCCCGGCGAACTCCTTGAACAGCAGCGCCTTGCCCTCCATCACCGGCAGCGCGGCCAGCGGCCCGAGCGCGCCGAGCCCGGAGACGGCGGTCCCGTCCGTGACGATGGCGACGGTGTTCGCCTTCATCGACCAGCGGTACGCCTCGGCCGGATGCCGCGCGATCACCTCCGCGACGCGGGTGAACCCGGGCGTGTAGACGAGCGCCAGGTCCTCCCTCGTCTTGAGCGGCACCCGGCCGCGCATCTCGAGCTTGCCGCCCTCGTGCAGGCGGAAGACCGGGTCGGCCCGGTCAGCGGTATTCGACATGGAAATACTCCACGGCATGCCGGTCGAGGAACTCCACCTCGGCGGCGAGGTCATCGATGTCCACTTCCCACAGGGCGTCCATCAGGGCGATGGCACGGTCCGAGTCGTCGAGCGTCGTGCCCGGTTTCACGAGCAGCTTCAGGATCAGCGGCGGGCGGGTCGCCGGCGCGAACTCGATGTACTCGACGGTCCGCCCCTTCTCCCCGTACTTGCTGAGGAAGAGCGTGGCCTTCGCCGCGGTGCCGTCGCGCAGGGCGGTCAGCTGCGAGCACCGCTCCAGCCGGGCCCGCAGCGCGTCCCGCTCGGCGCCGACCGTGGTCAGCGCGGCGAGCCAGAGTTCGAGGATCGCCTCGCCGGTGACGGCCTGCGTGCTGTCCTGGATCAGGCTGCCGCCCATTCTGGGGTTGATCTCGATGATCTCCCAGCGGTCGCGCTCGGCCCAGTACTTGGCCTCGACGTGGAACGCCCCGGCGCCGAGGCCGAGCTCGCGCAGCGCCCGGAACACGTCCGACACGTACGCGGCTCCGCGCAGCACCTCCTCGCGGCCGATCGCGCACGGCGGGCTGATCGACATGCCCTCCAGCGTCGTGCGCTCCAGCCGCTCGACCCGCGCCTTCTCGTGCACGCACAGGTGCCAGGGCTCGTCGAGCAGGATCGTCTCGAAGCTGAATTCGGGCCCTTCGACGTACTCCTCGACGAGGAAGTCGAACTGGTCCATGAAGATCGCGCGCATCCGGTGGTCCCGGCGCATCTGCTCCTGGATCGCGGGCAGCTCGTCGAGCACCCGCACGTCGTCCATGATGAACGCCGCGAACGACGAGGCGCCGCGCACCGGCTTCACGAACCAGCGCGCCGTCGGATCGAGCTCCGGCCGCACGCCGTCCGCCACCCGGTACCCGCGGACCTCGCTGAGTCCACGCTCGAACAGGAACCGTCTGAGATCAAACTTGTTCAAACACAGTTCCAGCGAGCGGACCGAGCAGTCCTCGGCACCGAGCTCCTGGTTCAGCGCGGCCATCAGCACGCGATAGCCCTCGAACGTCGCGATGGCCGCCTCGACCGCGTAGCCGCGGTCCGCGAACACGCTCGCGATGTTCTTGATGTCGTACGGAGTCAGCTCGTCCGCGTCGGTCACGACGCAGTCCGCGAGGGACTTGCGCGTCTCCTGCAGTACCTCGGGCTTCTCGGGCCGCGAACTGAGCGCGACCAGCGAGTATCCGAGCCGCGCGGCGGCGTCGGCGGCCTCACGGGTGAACGACTTGCCCTGATGCATGAGGAGCAGCACGGCTCGCTCCACGCGGTCCACCTCCCCGGTTTCCTCGGCCCGGGACGCACCCCGCCGGACCCGTTTCGCCAGTCTTGCGTACCGCCGAGCCGGCCGGGAATGGGCCGAAAGTCCCCGGGACTTTCGGCCTATGCCTAAGCCCGGCGTCCCGCTGGCATGCTGGGAGCCGCCGCCACGCGGCGCCGGATCAGAGCGGACGGGGGTTTGCATGCCGGAGCGAATACTCTTTATCAACCGTTGGCCGCAGTACCGGGGCGGCGAGCGCTGGGACAACCGGCTCGCGCGCCCCGAGGACCTGATCGACCACACGGAATACCAGGTCACGTACATCTGCGACGCGGCCGGGGCGACCGGTGCGCCCCCGGGCCACGAGCCGGCCGCCGTGCACCTGGTCGAGGACCTCGACGACCGCGCGGCCGTGTTCGCGCTGGTCGACGCGCTGGTCGCCGAGGACGGCCCGTTCACGCACGTCATCGCGCTGTCCGAGTACCTGCTCGACCTCGCCGCGACCATCCGCGAGCGGCACGGGATCGCCGGTCCGGGACGGGCGCAGGTGGACCGGTTCCGGGACAAGACCACGATGAAGACGGTGCTCGGCGAGGCCGGGATCGCCGTGCCGCGCTGGGCCCGCTGCCGGTCCGCCGGCCAGGTGCGCGCCGAGGCCGGCCGGCTGGGCTTCCCGCTCATCCTCAAGCCGGTGCGCGGCGCGTCGAGTCAGGGCGTGTACAAGGCCGCCTCGCCCGAGGAGCTGCGCGACGCCGTGGCGGAACTGTCCGACCTCGACGAATACGAGATCGAACAGTACGTCGCCGGCGACATCCTGCACGCCGACGGAGTCGTGGACGCGGACGGCCACTGCCTGTTCCTCGTCGTCTCGCGCTACGTCTCCACCTGCCTGGACTTCGAACAGGGCACGCCGTTCGGCTCGATCATCCAGACCGAGCCGCTGGTGCGCGCAGCCGCCGAGGACTTCACGCTGCGCTGCCTCAAGGCGCTGGACCTGACGTCCTCCGCGTTCCACCTCGAGTTCTTCGACACCGGCCGGGAGCTCGTCTTCCTGGAGATCGGCGCGCGCGTGCCCGGGGCCGACGTGCCCAACGTGATCCACGACGTGACCGGCGTGAACCTCTTCCGGCTCTGGATCGACGCGCTGCTCGGCCGCCCCGTCGCCGCCTCCGGCCACGACTTCGCCACCGGCGGCGGCTGGCTGATGATCCCCCGGCCGCAGCCGCTGCCGCAGCGCGTGATCGACGCGACCTCGCTGGTCGGCCGGATCCCGTACATGTACAAGGAGCTGGTGCCGAGCCCCGGGGACGTGCTGCGGCACGTCGGGGGCTACGCCACGCTCCAGGCCGGGCGCTTCCTGTACCGCGGCGGCACCCAGGACCAGATCGCCGCGGCCGTGCGCGAGACGCTCGACGCGTTCCGCCTCACGGCCGCCCCCGTCAACGACGACTGAAGACGACCGAGAAGGCAGCGAGGAAACCCATGGCCACCCTGAAGCACGCCGACCTTGCCTCCCGCACGTTCATCCTGTTCGCCGAGGACTGCTTCGGCCTGTTCTCCAGCAAGATCGCGGCCTCCCTGCTGCGCTACAAGGCGGAGTCCTGCGTCGCCGTCATCGACAGCACCAAGGCGGGCAAGACGGTGCAGGACATCCTCGGCTACGGCGGCGACATCCCGATCGTCGCCACCGTCGAGGAGACGCTCGCCTCGAAGCCCGAGGTGCTGATCGTGGGCAAGGGCCTGCACTCCGCCGACCTGCCGGCCAACTGGAAGCAGCCGCTGCTGGCCGCGATGAACAACAAGCTGCACATCATCAACAGCATCCACTACCGGCTCGACACCGACCCGGAGCTGGCGAAGGCCGCGCGCGAGAACGAGATCACCGTCTGGGAGACCAAGGACGCGCCGACGGTCCCGCTCAACGACAAGCGCGTGCTGGACCTGGACACCTGGATCCTGCACACCTGCGGCAGCGACTCCAACATCGGCAAGAAGACCACCGCCCTGCAGCTGTGGAACGAGGCCAACCGGCAGGGCGTGAAGACCGGCTTCGCCGCCACCGGCCAGAGCGCCATGATGATCACCGGCCACGGCGTAGCGGTGGACGGCGTCCCCGGCGACTTCATGGGCGGCGCCGTCGAGCAGGTGGTGCTGGAGGCGGCCGAGGGCAACGACTGGGTCGTCGTCGAGGGGCAGGGCTCGCTCAACCACATCGCGGCCAGCGGCGTGGCCCTCGCGATCCTGCACGGCGCCCTCCCGCACGCCCTCGTCTTCTGTCACCGGATGGGCCTGGAGCGCACCAAGGTGTGGAACATCCCGGTCCGCCCGCTGCCCGAGCTCATCCGGATGAACGAGGAGCTCAGCGTCTTCGTCCGGCCCGCGAAGGTGGCCGCCGTCAGCCTGAACAGCGCCGGCTTCTCCGAGGACGAATACCGCATCGAGGCGGCCCGGATCGAGGACCTCACCGGCCTGCCCGTCATGGACCCCTGCCGCGAGGGCGGCGCCGCGCAGCTCGTCGACGTCCTGCGCGCCCACCAGCGCGCGACGGGCCACGCTGCCGCCCAGGGCTGATTGTCGGCCCGACCTGCCATGCTTGCTCCCGTCACCCCTCCGACGGGAGCAAGCATGGGCTTCGGCTACAAGACCGCCTGGCTGGCCGCGCCGACCGCTTCACCCAAAGCCGTCGCCGATGCGCTCGACCTGCGGCGACGCACGTCCCTGCCGTGGCGCGAAGGCACCGGCGCCGCGTACGAACAAGGTGTCTTCATCGCCCGCCCCGTCCCCGACTGGACGCTGGCGCACGGCCGCACCCACCTCATCGACGAGCTCGAAGCACCCGGCCCCCGCTTCCCCGACTGGCTACGCCACCTGAGCGACCAACTCGGCGAGGTGCAGTTCTTCCTCAACGATCGCAGCAGCGGTCATTTCTCCTGGGCCCGAGCCGTGGCCGGCGAGATCACCCGCGCGTACTACTACGGCGATATGACCGTCTTCCGAGACCTCGGCGAACCGACCGACATCGAGCGCGGCTTCGACGCGGCCACCCCGTACGAACAGCACGTCATGCGTGTTGCCCGAAGCTGGAGCATCTCCCCCGACGACATCCCCGACGACTCCGTCACCGCGTCGGGTATCTACGGCTTCCCGCCCGGAGTCGAACCGCGGCCTTAGTCCGGCAGTCGCCAGATGCGCAGCAGGTTGTCGGGGAGCCGGACGGAGAAGCGGCCGGACGGGGAGGCCTCGGCGAGCACGTGGCGCAGGGCACGTTCGTAGTCGGCGAGGCGGTCCCCGAAGAGGTGCGGGGCGGTCGAGGAGTTGGAGAAGACGAGCGCCACGAGGTCGTCGGCGGAGCGCTCGATGACGCGCTGATCGGGCACGATGATCGTCTCGGCGGGGAGGAATCCGGCCTGCTGGAAGACGTCGTCCTCGCCGGACGGTGACGTATTGCGGATGCTGCGACCGGCCCGCCGATCCTCGCCCAGGAACTCGCGGCGGAGCACGTCGAGCGCCTCGTGCGGCGGGAGCGGATACGGCAGCGGGGCACGCTGCGACGCCTCCGCGGCCTCTTCCGCGCGGCCGCCGGGCGCGTCCACCTGCACGGCCGCTCCGCCCACGTCGAGCATCGTGGCGACGGTGGCGGCCACGCGCGGCCGGTCCATCCAGTGGAAGGACGCTGCGAAGGTGACGGCCCGGAACGTGCCCAGGCCGGCCGGGAGGGACTCGGCGCGGCGATGCTCCCAGGTAGCGTTCCCGATGCCCTGCTCGGCGGCCGCGCGCGCCGCGTACGCCAGCATCTCAGCGTCCGGATCGAGCCCCACGACGGCCTCGAACAGCGGCGCGAACCGCAGCGTCACCGTACCCGGCCCGCAGCCCACGTCGAGCAGCCGTCCCCGGCCGTCCAGCGCCAGGCACCCGGCGAGCGCGTCGGCGAGGCCGGGCGCGTACGGGTATCGGCCCTGCTCGTAGTACGCGGCAGCCCCGGCGAAAAGGGATTCGTCCCAGCTCCAGTCTTCCCAGCCGCCGCCGTTCTTGATCGCGCCCATGAACGGCAAGACTAACGCGGCTAGATCCACGAGGGCAGCCACATATGGCCGAGCCAGTCGTTGTACGAGATCGGCTCGCCGGTGTAGATCGGATAGAAGTACCCGAACATGACCACCACGCCGATCACGATCGCCCCGGCCACGGCGGCTCCGGCGGCACGGCGCAACGGGCGACGTCCGTCGGCGCGGCCGATGATCGCGGCGAGGGTCATCGTGGCGGCGAGGACGACGAACGGGGCGAAGGACACCGCGTAGAACGAGAAGATCGTGCGCTGCGCGTAGTGCATCCACGGCAACAGCCCCGCGGCCTCGCCGCACAGGATCGCGGCGGCGCGCCAGTCGCGGCGGGCCAGCCAGCGCCACGCCAGGTACGGCAGCGCCGCGAGCCCGAACCACCACAGCAGCGGCGTGCCGAGCGCCAGCACCTCCGAGCAGACGCGCGTGCTCGCCGTGCAGCCGGGCGGACCGACGTAGAACGCGACCGGACGGCCCACCACCAGCCACGACCACGGATTCGACATGTAAGGGTGCGGAGTCGTGATGTTGACGCCCGCGTGGTACTGCTCGTGCAGATAGAACCACAGCGAGCGCAGCGGGTCCGGGATCCAGCTCGTGATCACGCGGCTGAACGGGATGTCGGGAAAGCCCCGGGGCGGATTGGCCTGCGCCCAGAACCGGTCCCAGCCGCCGCCGTCCGCGGTGTCCAGGAACCAGCCCGCGTAAGAGAGCAAGAACACGAAGACCCCTGTGACCGGCAGCGCGAGGACGGCCCCGGGTACGTCTCGCCGCAGCGTCTCCCGCGTCGGCCGCAGCACGCCGATCGCCCGGCGCGCACCGCGATCCCACGTCAGAGACATGACGAAGAACGCGACGAGGAAGAACACGCCGTTCCACTTGGTCGCCGTCGCAAGGCCCAGACACACTCCGGCGAGCAGCCGCCACGGACGCGGGCCGAGCCGGGACGTCTGCAATGCCTGACCGATGATGCGTGCGCGGGTGCGATCCCGGTCGACGACCAGGCAGGAGAACCCGGCGAGGATGAAGAACATCTGCACGCCGTCGAGCAGCGCCGTGCGCGCCATCACGAAGGCCAGGCCGTCGAAGCTCAGCAACAGTCCCGCGATGCAGCCGCACAGCGTGGAGCGGAACATCCGGCGCGCGGTGCGGGCCACGATGAGGATCGCCAGCGTGCCCAGCACGGCCGTCATCAGCCGCCAGCCGACCGGATTCAGGCCCCAGATCTGCTCGCCGAACCCGATGACCCACTTGCCGAACGGCGGGTGCACGACGAACTCCGGGCACGTCTGGGTGCATGAGAAGAGCGTCGTGCCGTGCGCGGCGAGCGGCGGATCGGCGACGGCCGGCGCCTGCCACGTGTGCTCCCAGCCGTACACGTACATCGACCAGGCGTCCTTGGCGTAGTACGTCTCGTCGAAGATCACCGCGTCCGGCCTGCCGAGGTTCCAGAACCGTGGCAGCCCGCCGATCAGCGTGACGAGCAGCGGCAGAATCCAGTCGGCGCCGCGGAAGAATTCTGCGGGAAAGGGCGGAACAAGGCGTTCGGCCAGCGCAGGACGTCGCAAGGCGACTACGAGACCGCTGGGGCAGGCAACGTGCCAGGCGCCGCCGACGACGTCGCTGCCGTCGCCGAAACAGTCACCGCGACGTGCCCCGGCCGACCTCCGCCGCCCACCCCCTCGGCGATCGCGTACCCGCCCAGCGCGAACGCCAGAACCGCGGTGAGCGCCGTCCCCGCCAGCACCCTGCGACGCGCCAACCGGGCCCGGCCGGCGGCGATCAACTCGTCGCGCCCCACCGCCTCGACCTCGATCTTGTCCGCCGCCCATGACAACAGAGGCCTGATCCACTCGTCGTCCGTCTCGGCCATCTCGCGCTACCTCTCGCAGGTCTCTTGCATCGTCGTCACCGTCGTCGGCTGCCGCAGTTCGGGATACGCGCGCAGCCGGGCCATCGCCCGCGCCGTGTGCGTGCGCACCGAGCCGACCGAGCAGCCCATCAGCTCGGCCACCGCCGACTCCGGCAGGTCGTCCCAGAACCGGAGCACGATCGCAGTACGCTGACGCCGCGACAGGCTCATCAGCGCCTCGACGACCGTGCTGCTCGGCGCCTCCGACCGCCCGGCCGCCACGTCGGCCGCGTCCGGCAACGCGTCCGTGAGCACCTCGGCCACCCGCCGACGCCGATGCCGGGAGATGTTCGTGTTGATCAGCACCCGCCGGACGTAGGCCTCCGGCGCCTCGCTCGCCCGCACCCGATGCCACGCGACGTACACCTTCGCCAGCACCGTCTGCACCAGGTCCTCCGCGAGATGCACGTCACCGACCAGCAGGTACGCCTCCCGCAGCAGTCCCCCGCGCCGAGCCGTGACGAAGTCGCAGTACTCCTGCTCGCTCACGCGATCCACCGCCACGCCCCTCCCCACCCACTCGCTCGCCTTCGCCGGTCTCGTACTCATAGACGCGCCCGCCCCCGAATCGCTAGGACGGCCCGCCGAAAAATCTTCCGCGACCACGATCAGATTGCCCGAACAGCGCGCGGGAACGATGCCTATACGTGGCCTCAACCTCCGCACACGTGAGCCAGACCCGACCGTTCTACGCGGACCACGCCGACGCGTACGACCTGCTCGTCACCGATCCAGTGGAGCCCTGGGTCACGACCGTCCACGAACGCCTCGTCGCGCACGCCTGGCCGTCGGCGCTCGTCCTCGACGCCGGCTGCGGCACCGGCCGACACGCCGCAGCGCTCGCCGCCGAAGGGCATCGCGTCGATCTGGCCGACGCCTCGGCACAACTGCTCGCGCAGGCAGCCGCCCGCAATTCCGCCGGCCGCGCCCTGCACGTGGACCTGTGCACGTTCGCGACCGACACCTCGTATCAGGCGGTGATGTGCCGCGGCGTCCTCAACGACATGACCACCGACACCGAGCGCGACGCCGTGCTGCACGCCCTCGCGGATTCGCTCACCAGCGGCGGACTGCTCTTCCTCGACGTGCGCGACACCGAGGGCTCCCGCCGCCGCGCCGACGGAATTCCCCGGCATCGCACCGTCGATCTGGGGGCGCACGGGGTCCTCCACTTCACCAACACCGTCACGTGGCGCGCGGAACGACTCCATGTCCTCGAGGAGTCCGAGGTGCAACGGCGCGGCGCACGCCCCGAACACCGCGTCTTCGAGTTCGCGATGCGGCCGTGGAGCGCCCAGGAACTCCACGATCGGCTCGGCGAAGCGGGGTTCAGCGACGTCGACATCCAGCCGGGAGTGGGGCGGGCCACGGACGACCGGCTGTTCGTCACCGCGCGGCGCGGGTAGCGGACGCCGGGGCTGCCGAGCGGGCGGAACGGCAGTACGGTCGAAGGTATGCACCTGGATCACGTCGTACTGTGGGTGACCGATCCCGTGGATACCGCCGAATGGCTTATCGGCATCGCCGGATTCGAACCGGTTCGTCTCGACGAATATAAGAAGGGAGACTCACCGTTCCCATCTCTCAGAGTGAACGAATTCTCCATCATCGATCTGTGCCCGATCGCTGAAGCGGCGGACGTCAACGCCATGACGAAGAACGATGCGTCGGCGGGATTCCCGGTCAATCACGTGTGCATCGCGCTGGAGTCCCGGGCGGAGTACGAGCGGCTGGCCTCGCGGTTCGAGCAGGCGGGGGTCGACACGTCCGCGCGCCGTCAGATCACGTACGGTGCCCGCGCGTGGGCGCCAGAAGCCTTTTACATCACCGACAAGGATCACAATTCGTTCGAGTTCCGGTACTACGGCGCCGAGGGCGACGACATTGGCCGGTAACTTCTGATTGAATGGGGGCGGTAAAGATCCCTTGGCTACGGGGGCCGGGGGACACTATGAACGGGGTAATGATGACGCACGTCTCCATCGATCAGCCGCGCCCGCACCGTAGGCGCCGCATCGCCACCTCCGCCGCGGTCACGCTCGCCGCGGCCGGCGCGCTCACCTTCGGCCCGGTCGTCGCGGCGCACGCCGACACCACGTGCCCCTCGGGCGCGGTCTGCATCTACGCCGCGGGCGACTGGACCGACGGCACTCCGGAGTACGTCTTCTGGAGCTACGGGGTGCACAACCTGAGCGGCGTCTACGGCTCGCGGGACGTCGTGAACAACCAGACCGGCGGCGCCAGCGCGAACCTGTGCCTCGGCTACAACGGCACGAACTGCCACGACCCGCAGCAGGCCTACGACGGCTGGCTCCCCCCGTCGTCGGTGTCCGATCAGGTCGACTTCGGCCCGATCAACTCGGTCGTCCTCAACCGGCCGTAGGTCCGGGCGAGCGCTCAGAAACGGGGCACCCATGAAACGACGACCTGAACAGACGGCAGGGCGCCGGCACAAGCGCCGCACCGCGACTGCCGTGGCGGTCACCCTCGCCGCGGCCGGCGCGGTCACCTTCGGCTCGGCCGCCGCCGCGCACGCGCAAACCTTCTACGGCTGTCCGGAGGGCGCGGTCTGCGTCTACCCGGCGGAGAAGAGCTACACCGACAGCAGCCCGGAGCTGCTGCTCTGGAGCTACGGGGCGCACAACCTCAGCAACATCTACGGGTACCGCGACATCATCAACAACCAGACCGGCGGCGCGAGCGCGAACCTCTGCCTCGGCTACGACGGTACGAACTGCAGCGATCCGGGAGCCGCGAACAACGGCTACCTGCCCGCGCAGACCGTGATGATCAACACGGACTTCGGCCCGGTCAACTCGATCACGCTCAACCGGCCGTAGGCACGCGCAGAGCCTCAATCCGATCATCATCTCCATGACCGGATTGAGGCTCTGTCCTGCGGTGCCGCACTAGTTGACGTAGACGTCGATGCTGCACGAGACGGGCGCGAACGTGCTCGGCGCGCTCGACGTCGTGGCGATGGTCGCCCGGACGTTGAACGTGCCCGAACCACCGGTCAGCGGCACCGCGCTGTTCAGCGGCACGCTGCTCGCCGACGGTTCGTCCACTCCGCCGCTGATCGTCACCGAGGCGGTCTGCGCGTAGTAGCCCGCGTCGCCGCTCGGCCCCTGCAACGTGACCGTGTAGGTGCCGCCTGAGTCAGTCGGCGTCTCGGTGATACTGCATCCGTCGCCACCGCTCTGATCGCCGCTGTCGCCACTGCTACCGCACCCGGCGGTCAGCCCGACAGCCAGTCCGATCACGAGCAGCGCTCCGGCCATCCGCCACGAACGCGACGACGGCTCAGAGACCGGCTTCGAGAACACTCTGCAGGGCCTTCGTGCGCTCCGCGACGTGGTGCGTGTTGGTGTCCGACTTGTGGTCGATCGTGAGCACGCCGCCGGCGAAGGAGATGCCCGACTCGCTGAAGTACGTGTCCGTGTTCCGGACGACGACCTTCGTGACGCCCTCGCGCAGCGCCTCCTTGCCCATGTCGTCGGCCCCGACCGCGCCCAGCGCGTCCAGCAGCGGCTGGAAGTAGACCTGCGGGAAGTACTCGGCGTACTGGTCGGCGTAGTCCGGGACGGCCAGCTCCTCCCACGTGACCTCGATCGGCACGTCGAAGCCCGCGGCCTCGTCGATCCGCGCCTTCCAGCCGGGGTAGTCCTCGTTCTTGAACCGCTCGACACTGCGGCGCTCTGCCAGGCCCATCCGAAACTCCAAATCGTGTGCTTACCCGAGTGCGTTGAAGCGCCCACGAGTTTCGCGCGGCCACGGCCACGCCGCATCGGTGAAAATACGTAACCGATCACGTAATCGCGGCGCGGGCACGGATGCACGCGGATGGACCAGACCTTCCACCCCCTCTACTATCAGCACCATGACTTCGGGGGAAGACCTCTTGCTGCTCGCGCTGAAACCGCGCAGCGGACGCATCCGCGAGGCGGACCGCCTCAGGTTCGCACTGCGCGCCTCGGTACTCGTCGATCTGGCGCTGGCGCACCGCATCTCCATGAACGCCAACCGGATCAAGGTGCTCGACACGGAGCCCACCGGAGACAAGCGGCTCGACGCCGCCCTCGACTCGCTGACCGCGGCGACCGCCCCGTCCCTCGCCGCCTGGATCAAGGGCACCCCGGCCGGCTACGGCATGATCAACAGATACCTGTCGATCCTGGCCGACCAGGGCGTCGTCCACATCGAACAGCGCCGAGGCAACATACCCGCGCCCATGCACGCCACGCTCCTCGACCAGCCACGACGTGACGCCGCCAAAGCCAAGTTGGACCGCGTAGCCCACGGCCGAGAAAGCGAGCCCGCCGACCACGCCCTGGCCGGCCTCGCCCACGCCTGCGGCCTGGACCGCCACCTGTACCGGTTCTCCCCGCTGGCCCGCAGACGCATCGCCCAACCAGGCAGCCACTCCGCGGCCACCGACGCCACCGCGGCCACGTCCGCCGTCGACGACGCCGTCCTCGCCACGATCGTCACCCAAGCGATCTCCAATGGGATCACCCAGTTGAACCACGAACTGACCAAGCTGCTGCGTCACGAATACCGCGTCGAGCACACCACCTCCGGCGGCCAGCACCACCACGCCGGCGGCTACAGCGATTCCAGCGGGGGCGGTCACCACCACTCCCACTGACCACGCTCAGGCATGCGCGGCGTGCCGCAGCTCCAGGGTGCAGCATTTGATGCTGCCGCCGCCCTTGAGGAGTTCGGGGAGGGCTACACCGATGGGGTTGAAGCCGCGGGCTCTGAGCTTGGCGGCGAGGGTGGTCGCGGCGGCGGGGAGGACCACGTTGCGGCCGTCGCTGACCGCGTTGAGGCCGAAGACCGCCGCCTCGTCCGCGTCGGCGAGGATGGCTTCGGGGTAGAGCGTTCGCAGGACCCTGAGGCTGCCCGGGGAGAACGCGTCGGGGTTGTACATGACGGTCTCGTCGTCGAGGACTGCCAGCGCCGTGTCCAGGTGGTAGTAGCGCGGGTCGATCAGGGTGAGGGTCACGACGGGGGCCTTGAGCACGTCCTGGGCCTCGGCGTGGGCGGAGGGTTCGGTGCGGAAGCCGGTGCCCGCGAGGATGCGGGGACCCGCCACGAGGTAGTCGCCCTCGCCCTCGTTGGTGTACGTGGCGGCGCTGACCTGGTAGTTGTCAGGCTGCTGCTGAAACCACTCCTTGTACGCGGTCGACTCGCCCGCGCGCTCGTCGTGGCGGAAGGCGGCGACCAGGACGCGATCGTCGAGGACGGTGGCGCCGTTGGCTGCGTAGACCATGTCGGGCAGGCCGGGGACCGGGTCGATCAGGTCCACGCGGTGGCCGAGATCCCGGTAGACGGCGCGCAGCCGCTCCCATTCGGCCACGGCCTGCGCGGTGTCCGTCGGGACCGCGGGGTCCATCCACGGGTTAATGGCGTACTCGACGGTGAAGTAACTGGGGCGGCACATCAGGTAGTGCCGCGCAGTGGCGGTGCGTTGGTGCGACACGGGGACTCCTAGCGGTGCGAGTACATGATTCCGCCGAGCGCCCAGTGTTCGCGTTCGACCTCTTCGATGATGATCCAGACGTCCTCCTGCTCGGCATTGCAGGTGCGCACGATGACCTCGGTCATCTCCTTGACGAGCGCCTCCTTCTGGTCGGCGGTGCGGCCGGGGAACATCTGGACTTTGATCATGGGCATGGTGCGGACTCCTCGCGACGGGAATTCAGGGGCGGTTGAGCGGGGCTACGAGGTAGGGCCGGCCGAGTTCGGCGGCATAGTTGAGGGTCTCCCAGGTGCCGGAGCCGTCGTCGGTGGCGGACAGCGGGAAGCCGATGACGAGGTCGGCGTGGTCGACGAGCCAGAAGTTGCGCGCGGTGAAGGCGGCCGGGCCGATGCCCTCGGGGTGGGCGAGCTCGACGACGCGGTCGAGGCGGCCGGCGGCCTGGGCGCGCTGGATCGCGTTCTGGGCGTCGGCCGGCTGGTCGGCACGGCGGACGGGGACGGTGACGGTGAGCCGGCCGGAGTCGAAGCCGGCGAGGAAGCGCAGCGCCAGGGTGTCCACGCCCGCGGCGCCGCCCAGCAGCCAGCCGCGGTCCGGGGTGAACGCGGTGGCGAAGGGGGTGAGGACGGATGTGAACAGGCCCTTCAGGGTTTCCGAGCGGGATTCGACCTGGCGGGTGCCGGTGATGGCGATCGTCAGGCCGCTGCCGCCGGAGCCGTTGGAACCGTTGCCGCCGGGCTTGGGCTGGGTCACGCCGCGGCCCCGGACAGGCCGGCCAGGCGGCGCGGGTCGAAGAGCGAGATGTCGTGCGTGGTGCCGCCCTTGGTGGCGAGTTCCGCGAGCGCCTCGCCGAGGGCGGGGGCGAACTTGAACGCGTGGCCGGACGTTCCGGCGGCGATGGTGATGCGGTCGCTGGCGGCGGACGGGCCGATGATGAATCCGAGGTCGGGCGAGTTGTCGTACATGCAGACGCGGCTGCGCAGGTAGCGTCCGGCGAGCGTGGGGATGCGGTCGGCGAGGAAGGCGCGGGTGGCCTCCACGTCCCGCTCGGTGACGAGGCGGTCGAGGCGGTTCGGGTCGGCCGGGTCGCCGCCGCTGTGGATTCCGGCCTTGACGCCGCCGGACGGGCCGTCGACCGCCGGGTGGCCGTAGCCGATGGTCCCGTCGCCGCCGTCCCAGATCCAGTACGGCTGGCGGCCGGGGTAGAAGTCCTCGGTCGGGCAGGTCGGGTCGAACCAGAGCATGACCTTGCGCACGACGTTGATGTGCGGACGCAGCTCGGGGAGCAGTTCCGGGGCCCAGGCTCCGGCCGCGACGATGAGCCGGTCGGCCTCGAAGACGCCGGTCGCGGTGCGCACCCGGACGCCGCTCGTGGTGGCCTCGCAGGACAGCACCTGCTGGTCGAAGCGCAGGTCGGCGCCGTGCTGCCGGGCGAGGTCGAGGTGCGCCTCGACGACCTGTTCCGGACGCACGTAGCCCGAGGACGGGTCCCAGACGGCCACGTCGCTCGCGGCGGGGCGGAACTGCGGGAAGCGGCGGCGGATCTCGTCGGCGTCGAGGTATTCGAACTCAAGGCCGGTCTCGCGGGCCGAGGTGAGCGCGGCGGGCACCAGCGCGCCGTCGGCCGGACCGACGCAGACGCCGCCGGTACGGTGCAGGAACGTGGTCCCGCGGATCTCGCCGAGCTGGTCCCAGAGTTCGTACGCGCGGTCGAGCAGCGGGACGTACCCGGCGCCCATGAAGTAGGCCTTCCACACGCCGCGGCTCTCCCCGTGGCTGGCGCCGCGCGCGTGCGCCGGGCTGAAGCGTTCGAGGCCGATCACGCGGTTGCCGCGGGCGGCGAGGTGGTAGGCCGCGGCGCTGCCGAGCCCGCCCAGGCCGACGACGAGGATGTCAGCGGTCTCGGTCGTCATCAGGTGCTCTCGCTTCCATCATGAGTGGGTGCGGCGTTGGTCATCAGGCAGCTGAGTTCCCGGCGCAGGCCGACCGGGCTGGCGGCGAAGTGCCGGGTCACCTTGTCCCTGGTGTGCTCGGCCTGCTCCTGGCTGAGTTTGAGCATCGTGTCCACGGACTCGACCTCGAAGTGGAAGGCGCCGACGCCGTCCACGATCGAGTCGAAGTAGCCGAGCGAGGGGCCCGGGTCCCAGCCGAGGCCGTGCTGCGCCTCGAACGCGGCCACGGTCCAGCACACCACCCGCAGCGCCTCGTGCCGGTTGGGCAGCGGGGTCAGCCGGCCGTGGACGTGCGTGGTCGCGAAGTTCCAGGTCGGGGCGGCCGGGGTCTTCTCGTAGACGGCGGCCGAGACGTACGAGTTCGGGCCCTGGAACACGAGCGTGGCGTGCTGGCCCTCGTACAGCGCGGCCCAGTGCGGATTGGCGCGGTTCAGGTGGCCGTAGAGCGTGGCGCCGGCGAGCGACTCGGTCTCGTCGGGCCGCGCGTCCGGCGGGAAGATCACCGGCAGGTGGGTGGCGAACGGCACGGTGGGGCCGTTGGTGAGCAGCAGCCCGAGCGAGTGCTCGCGGATCAGCCGCACGGCGTGCGCGTCCGGGGATCGGTAGACGTCGGGGACGTACATGGGTCCTGTGTCCTGTCTCTTTCTCAGGGGGCGGAGACGGCCGCGAGGATCTCGCCGGCGCGCACCGCAGTGACCGACAGCAGGGTCGAGGACAGGCCGTGCGAGTGCTCGGTCGGGCCCTGCAGGTAGATCCCGGCGCGCACGTGGTCGGCGGTGGCGATCCGGTAGTCGCGGTCGAGCTGCGGTCGGGCGGCGTCGTCGGTCTTGAGCGAGTCGGCGAGCGAGCCGAGCAGTCGCAGCGGGTCGGCGGGACGGTAGCCGGTGCCGAAGACCACCGCGTCGGATTCGAACTCGGCGAGTTCCCCACTCGTCAGGTCCTCGACCGTCACGTGCACGGCGTCGTCGGCCTCGGTGAGCGCGGCGATCCGGCTGGTGTTCATGAAGATCAGCCGCGGTTCGACGCCCTGGACCTGCTCGCGGTAGGAGCGCGCGTACAGGTCCTGGATGAGGTCGAGGTCGACGACCGAGTAGTTGGTGTTGCGGTGGTAGTCGAGCAGGCGGCGGCGCACGTGCGCGGGGGCGCCGTAGTAGTCGTCCACGGCCTCGGGGTCGAAGATCTGGTTGGCGAACGGCGAGTCGTCGGCGGGACTGTAGCCGTACCGGCCGAACACGGCGCGGACCTGCGCGTCCGGGAAGCGTCCGTGCAGGTAGCCGACGGCTTCGGCAGCACTCTGACCTGCTCCGACGACGGTGAACGTGCGCGGCGCGGCGGACTCGATGCCGGGCAGCCGGTGCAGCAGTTCGGAGGTGTGCCAGACCCGGTCCGAGCCCTTCACGTCCTCGGGCAGCTGCGGCCGCAGCCCGATCGCGATCACCACGTTGCGGGTGCGGTAGGCCTCTTCGACGCCGCCCCGCCGCACGACGACGTCGAGCAGTTCGACCGTGCCGTCCGCGCCCGGGACCGGCCGGATGTCGGCGACCTGCGCGTCGTAGCGCACCAGGTGCTCGACCCGCTGCGCGCACCACTCGAGGTAGTCGTGGAACTCGGTGCGCAGCGGGAACAGCGACTTGTGGTTGATGAACGCGGTGAGCCGGCCGCGGTCCCTGAGGTAGCACAGGAAGCTGTGCGGGCTGGTCGGGTCGCGCATCGTCACCAGGTCCTTGAGGAACGAGACCTGCATCGTCGCGTCGTCCAGCAGCATTCCGGTGTGCCAGCCGAACGCGGGCTGCCGCTCCAGGAAGACCGCGTCGGGCGCGGCATCCGTCTCGCTGATCGCCAGCGCGAGGGCCAGGTTGGACGGGCCGAAGCCGACGCCGACCAGGTCGTGCACGGCGGCCGGGGCGTGGGGCATGGGTGGGCTCCTCTGCCGGGACGTCTGGGGGGCTCACCCCCGCGGTGGGGTCGGGGGGAGCCAGAGACCATCCTTCGTCCAGGTTACGTTCCGATCAATGAGCAATCGCTGATCGTAACGATCGACGAAAAGCATCAAAGCCCGAACAGCTCGCCGGCCTGGGACGACGCGGCGGCGCGGGCACGTTTCGCGAGGCTCACGGCGTGACCGTCAACGCAGCCGCGGGAGCAGTTCGGTGCCCAGCAGTTCCAGGTGGCCGAGGTCCTCGACGTCGAGCAGGCGCAGGTAGACGCGTTCGACCCCGGCCTCCGCGTAGCGGCCGATCCGGTCGGCGACCTCGCCCGGCGTCCCGGCGAAGCTCACCGGGCGCAGCGCCTCGCCGAGCCCCTCCGCGCGCGCCGCCACATCCGCGGCGTCCTTGCCGCAACACACCGTCTGCAGCACGGAGAGCCGCGGCGGCACGTCCCGGCCGATCTGCGCCGAGCGCTCGCGCAGCAGCCGGCCGATCCGGACGACCTCCTCCGGCGGCACGAACGGCAGGTTGTACTCGCGGGCGTGCCGCACGGCCAGATCCAGCGAGCGCGGGCCGCCGGCACCGCCGATGATCAGCGGCGGACCCGGCCGCTGCACGGTCGCGACCGGGGACTGCGCGCCGGTGATCCGGTAGCGGGCGCCGGGATAGTCGAACGTCTCCCCCGGCTCGGTGCGCCACAGGCCGGTGATGATCTCGACGGCCTCGCCGAGCCGCCCGATCCGGTCGCTCGGGAAGGGCACGGCGCAGGCCTCGTACTCGTGCCGGTACCAGCCGCCGCCGATGCCCAGCTCGATCCGGCCGTCCGACATCTGGTCCACCTGCGCGACCTGCACGGCCAGGTGTACCGGGGAACGCAGCGTCACCGGCGTGACCAGGGTGCCGAGCCGGATGCCGGTGGTGTCCCGGGCCAGCGCGGCGAGCGAGAGCCAGGCGTCGGACACGCCCGCGGGCTGGGTCGGGGTGCCGAACTGCAGGTAGTGGTCGGAGCGGAAGAAGCCGTCGAATCCCAGTTCGGCGGTGGCGCTCGCGGCCTGCACGAGCGTGCGGTACGACGCGCCGCGCTGGGTGGGTTCGGTGTGGACGCAGATCTCCATCGCGTTTCTCTCCTTCTGGGCGGATTCAGAGCGCGGAGCGCGGCAGCCTCTCCTGCTTTTCCTTCTCGAAGTACGCGGCGGCGCGCGCGGGGTCGAGCACCGCCGTCAGATGGCCGTCCGGGCGGATCAGCGCGACCACCGGCGCCCGGCCGAGGCCGCCGACCAGCGCGGGAGCCTGCACGGCCGTTGCCGTAAGACAGCAGACACCCTCGGGCAGCGCCGACTCGATCGCGTCCCGGTCGGACGCGGCGATGCGCTCCGGCTCCCACAGCAGCACCGTGAAACGGTCGACCGGCAGCCCCAGCCAGCCGCCCTTCTCCCGGCCGATCACGGCGGGGACCCGGTCACCGGGGCGCAGCGGCCGGTCCACGGCGGTCTCCTGGTCGGCGTACGTGGTCGAGAGCTGAGCCAGCGTCAGCGCAGTCTCCTTGCGCAGCCGTCCGGTCAGCGCGCCGATCCGGATCCCCACGTCGCGGCGCAGGATGTCGCCGCGCTCGGCCTCGTACGTGTCGAGGACCGACTCGGGCAGCGTGCCGTCGAGCACACCGGCGAGCTTCCAGCCGAGGTTCACCGCGTCCTGGATGCCGGTGTTCATGCCCTGACCGCCGATCGGGCTCATCACGTGCGCCGCGTCGCCGACCAGGAAGCAGCGGCCGACGCGGTACTGCTCGGCCGTGCGGATCGCCGCGTTGAACGTCGTACTGAAGCGCACCGTGCCGACCGAGAACCGGCCGCGCGGACCACGCGCGTGCAGCACCTCCTCGAAGTACTCCGCCGGGTACTGCGTGCGCTTCTGATCCGGCGTCACCTGCACGGCGATGCGGAAAACGTCGTCGCCGAGCGCCGCCAGCGTCAGCGCGCCCGCCGGGCTCCAGCAGTAGCCCGCCATGTGCTGCGGCAGGCCGCCCGAGATCCGGGCGTCGCCGATCGCGAAGTCCAGGCTCGGTTCCGGGCCGGTGAAGCCGACGTCCAGCAGCGAGCGCACGCTGCTGTGCGCGCCGTCCGCGCCGACCACCCAGGACGCCTCGATCCCGGCGCCGCCGCCGTCGCCGGTCTCCACCTCGGCGAACACCCGGTCGCCGTCGGGACGCAGCCCGGTCAGCCGCACGCCGCGCTCGATCTTGCCGTCGAGCTCGGTCAGCCGCCGCTCCAGCACGTCCTCGGTGACGCTCTGCGGCAGCGCGAGGCCGAAGGGGTACGGGGTTCCGCGCAGCGCGTCCAGCCTGACCGTGCCGAGGTGCCGGCCGGCCGAGTGGTAGCGCACGCGGTCGAGCCGGTGCGCCAGGCAGATCAGCTCGTCGGTCACGGCGATCCGGTCCAGCAGCTCCAGGATCCGCGGCCACAGGCTGGTCGCCCGGGAGTGGTCGGCGTGGCCGCGGTCGGCGTCGATGATCCGGATCGGGATGTCACGCTGCAGCAGCTCGGCCGCGACCACCATGCCGACCGGACCCGCTCCGACGATCAGCACCGGGGGTACGAGGACGCGCATCGCGCTCGCTCCTCTCGAAAACACCTGCCGGGTGCCTCGATCCTCGTTCGCGGGGCGGACCGGCAACAAGGCGTGATCGAGAATCGCGGCGATCAGGACCCGTGATGAAACCAGGTGGCGAGTAGGACGGACGCCCCATGCCGCCGACTACACTCCGCCGGATATAGTTGACGCAGAGCACATGCCAATTCGTCCATTGATAATCGGGGTGTGCGGGGAACACGGGGAGTGGGAACCATGGAACTGCGTCAGCTGGAGTATTTCGTCGCCGTCGCGGAGGAGGCCCACTTCGGCCGCGCCGCGCAGCGCCTCTACGTCGGGCAGCCGGCGGTCAGCCAGCAGATCCGCCGGCTGGAGCGGGGACTCGGCGCGACGCTGTTCGACCGCTCCTCCCGGCAGGTCCGGCTGACGATCGCCGGGGAACGGCTGCTGCCGCAGGCCAGGACGGTGCTCGCGGCCGCCGAGACGGCCCGCCGCTCGGTGCGGACGGAGGGCGAGCAGACGAAGCGGACGCTGCGCCTCGGCACCTGCTCCGGCCTCGGCGACCACCTCTACCGGGTGCTGGACAGCCTGTCCGCGCTGATGCCGGACGTGGTGGTCGACCTGGTCTCCACCCCGGCCGACGCGCGCGGCGAGGCGATCGCCTCCGGCCGGCTGGACGCGGCGCTCACGCACGGCGAGCCGCAGTCGGAGTCCGGCGTGGACTGCCTGGACCTGTGGCTGGACCCGCTGGTCGCGGCCGTGCCGGGGCGGCATCGGCTGGCCGCGCAGTCCGAGATCGGCATCGGCGAGCTGGCCGACCTGCCGCTGCGGCTGCTGCCCCGGCGCGGCAACCCGGTGCTGGTGGACTGCGTGATGAACGCGTGCGCCGAGGCCGGGTTCACCCCGCGCGCCGAGCCGCCGTCCACCACACTGGACGAGACGCTCGCCGCGATCGGCTCCTCGGCGGCGAGCTGGACGGTGCTCTACGCCTCGCACGCCCGGCTGCTCACGAACCGCTACGTCGCCTTCCGGCCGTTCCGCGCCCCGCACCTGGAGATCAGGACCCTGCTGCTGCTGCCGCGCGGGAAGCGGACCGAGGAGGCGTCGGCCCTGGTCGAGGCCTGCCGGATCGCGGCGTAGGTGCACATGATGAAACTCTCCCCGTTACCCAACCCACCTTCAGACAGGTAGGCCATCATGGTGGACACGGCCCCCGCCGCGACGAGCGAAAGCCGCCCGTTCGCCGTCGAGTCGCACGGACTCGACGTCATCGCGGAAGGCGAGCGCAAGGGCACCCCGCGCGCGCTGTTCTGGCCCTGGTTCGGCGCCAACGTCTCGGTCCTCGGGCTGAGCTACGGCTCGTTCGTGCTCGGATTCGGCATCTCCTTCTGGCAGGCCCTGGTCGCGGGCGTGCTGGGCATCGTGTTCTCCTTCCTGCTGTGCGGGTTCATCGCCGTCGGCGGCAAGCGCGGCTCCGCGCCCACGATGGTGCTCAGCCGCGCGGCGTACGGCGTGCGCGGCAACCGGCTGCCCGCGGTGATCTCCTGGGCGCTGTCGGTCGGCTGGGAGACGGTGCTGATGGCGCTGGCCACGCTGGCCACGGCGACCGTCTTCGGCCGGCTCGGCTGGGGCGGCGGGACGGGGACGGAGGTCGTCGCGCTCATCGTGGTCGGCGCGCTGACCGTGGCGGGCGGCGTGATGGGCTTCGACCTGATCATGCGGCTGCAGACGGTCATCACGGTCGTCACCGGCGTGCTCACCGTCGTCTACATGATCCTGGTGGTCAACCACCTGCACTGGGACAAGGTGAGCGCGCTCCCCTCGGGCACGGTCCAGGACTTCATCGGCGCGCTGGTGTTCATGATGACCGGCTTCGGCCTCGGCTGGGTCAACGCCGCCGCCGACTACTCGCGCTACCTGCCGCGCAGCTCGTCGAGCCGCTCGATCGTCGGCTGGACCACGTTCGGCTCCTCGCTCGCGCCGCTGCTCCTGCTGGTGTTCGGGCTCCTGCTCGCGGGCTCCTCCACGTCGCTGAACACCGCGATCGCGGCGGACCCGATCGGCGCGCTGACCACGATCCTGCCGACCTGGTTCCTGGTCCCGTTCGCGATCGTGGCGATCCTCGGCCTGGTCGGCGGCGCGGTGCTGGACATCTACTCCTCCGGCCTGTCGCTGCTGGCCGCGGGCGTGCGCATCCCGCGCTACGCGGCCGCCGGGATCGACGGCGTGCTGATGACGGCGGGCGCGATCTACATCGTGTTCTTCAGCAGCAGCTTCATCGGCCAGTTCGAGGGCTTCCTGACCACCCTCGGCGTGCCGATCTCCGCGTGGTGCGGCGTGATCCTGGCCGACCTGCTGCTGCGCCGAACCGGCTACGACGAGCAGGACCTGTTCCGCGTCCAGGGCCGCTACGGCGACATCAGGATCCTGCCGCTCGCCACAACCGTCCTCGGCACGGCGCTCGGCTGGGGCCTGGTGACGAACACCGCCGCGGGCTGGCTCAAGTGGCAGGGCTACCTGCTCTCCCCCTTCGGCCTCGGCGGCAAGTCCGGCTCCTGGGCGTACGCGAACCTCGGCGTGCTCGCGGCGCTCGTCCTGGGCTTCGTGGTCACGCTGGCCTTCTCGCGCAGCCAGGTGCGCGCGCAGGAGCAGCAGGCGTGAGCACCGTCCTCGCCGTCATCGACATGCAGCGCGTCTTCGAGGACCCCGACAGCCCCTGGGCCGTCCCCCGTTTCGCCGAAGCCGTAGCCGGTATCAGCAGGCTCCTACCGGCCTTCGACGACGTGGTATTCACCCGCTTCATCGCTCCGGAGAAGCCCGAGGGCGCCTGGATCCCCTACTACGAGCAGTGGCCCTTCGCCCTCCAGCCCCCGGAGTCTGACCTCTGGCAACTGTCAGCCCCCTTCGCAGCCCGCACAGTCGATACCCTCGACGCCCCCACCTTCGGCAAATGGACCCCCGAGCTGGCCGAACGCGTGGGCCCCGGCGGCCACCTCGTACTCGCCGGAGTCAGCACCGACTGCTGCGTCCTCTCGACGGCAATCCCCGCAGCCGACGCCGGAATCCACGTCACCGTCGTGTCCGATGCCTGCGCCGGTGTGGACGACGCCGCCCACACCCGAGCCTTAGACGCAATGTCCCTCTACGCCCCGCTCATCGAAATCCGCCCTGCCGAGGACCTACTTCACTAGCGCACGACCGGCAATCCGCAGCGCCGTACCCGCATGCAGCCGGCCATCACCGAACAGCATGTCGAACACGCCGCTGAGCACGCGGGGGTCGTTCTGAATCGCACGGATGACGACCCCCGCGGGCGCGGCCCGCCGCAGCAGCGCCATCGTGATCCGGCAGGACAGGAAATGCAGCCGGTGATCCGAACGGAAGTCGCGCTCGAACCTCTCCAGCGCCGCGTTGAGCTCCGGTCCGTTGGCGAGATCCTCCGGCAAGGCCTCGACCAGCCGCCGCGCCGCGGTCATGCTGTACGCGATCCCCTCGCCGCTGACCGGATTGATCATCGACGCCGCGTCACCGATCAGGGTCGCGCGATCGTACGCCAGCTTCGGCATGCCCATCACGCCCGGCAGCTGATGCCCACGCTCGTCCCGCAACTCGCTGATCTCGACACCGCGCTCCCGTAGCCGCTCGACGAACTCGGCCAGCAGCTTCTTCGGCTCCACGCCGCGCTCCCGCAACTGCGCGAACGGCAGTCCGACGCCGACATTGATCGTCCCGTCGCCGACCGGAAAGACCCAACCGTAAGACGGCAGCAACTCCGGACTGAACTCGAACAACATGCTCGGCCCAGCCGCGCCGCCATCCCCGTCCGCCCCGTTCCCCTCGCTCGCCTCGAAGTCCGGGCTCTTGGCGTACGCACGCATCGCCACGCCCCAGAACTCCGGATTGCGCTGCTCAGGACCGACCAGATCCTTCCGCACCGCCGAGTACGCACCGTCCGCGCCGATCACCAGCCGTGCTCGCAGCGTACTGCGACTCCCCGCCGCGTCACGCAGCTCGATCGTCCGCGCCGCTTCGTCCGACGCCGCCATGCCGAGATACCGCATCCCCGTGCAGTCCTGCGCCCCCGCAGCCACCGCCGCCCGGAACAGATGCTCGTCGAACTCCATCCTCGGCACCACGAAAATGTCCGTGAGCTTGCCGCGCAGGTCCGGAATCGGGTTCTCGCTACGCTTGCCACCCGGGCCGAACACCGTGACCGAATCGATCCGGCGCCGCCCCTCGAGCACGGAGTCCAAGCCGAAGTCGCGCAGCACCCGCACGGCCGCCGGACCGATGCCGTCACCGCACGTCTTGTCCCGGGGAAACGTGCTGCGGTCGATCAGCGCCACCCGCAGCCCGCGCCGCGCCGCCGCGTACGCCGCGATCGACCCGGCCGGACCCGCTCCGACCACCGCTATGTCGACGTCAACGTCCGCGAGCGCTGCCCCGTGATCAACCATCCGGCAAGTCTTTCACAACGCGGGGTTTTTCACCTGGAGGCACCCGAGTTCGCGCACGACGCGGGCCAGCGCGCGGATCGCGTCGGTCTCCGTCCCGGTGCGCCAGACCAGGCCGTAGGTCAGCGGCCCGAGGTCGTCGAACGGCAGCCAGAGGATGTCGGGGCGGCCCCAGTAGCGGCTGGTGTGCGAGGGGAAGACGGTCACGATGTCGCCGGAGCTGATCAGCGTGAAGATCTCGTCCGTGGTCGTGGCCATCGGACCGCGCACGATCTCGTGGCCGCGCGGCGTGTGCGAGGGCACGTAGCCCTGGATCCAGTACTCCGGCAGATCCGGCGCGTTGACGTGCTCGAAGTCGGCGAACATCTCCAGCTCGGCCCGATCCCGCGTGGCCAGCTCGTGGTCCACGCCGACGGCGAGCACGCGCGGGTCGCTGAACAGCGGCGGTCCGACCGTCAGGTCCGGCTCCTCGACCGGCATCCAGGCGACCAGCACGTCCACGGTTCCGGCGCGCAGCCCCGCGAACGGATCGGCGAACGGCGCGGCCCGGATCTGCAGCGCGCACGTCGGATTCCGCGACCGGAACGCCTCCCAGTAGGTCCGCAGGTCGTACGCGTTGCCGGGGATCATGCCGACCCGCAGCCGATTGGTCACGCCGGTCGCCGCCATCCGCGCACGTTCCAGCGACTCGTGCAGACCCACGTAGACCGGCTGCAGATCCGCGCGCAACTGCTCGCCGACCTCGGTCAGCCGCACGGTCCGGCTGGTGCGGTCGAACAGCGCCGTGCCGATCCGCCGCTCCTGCGCCTTGATCGCCTGGCTCACCCGCGCCTGGGACACCCGAAGCCGCTCGGCGGTGCGCCCGAAGTGCAGTTCCTCGGCCAGCACCAGGAATATCTCGATGTCCCGTAACTCCACGCCGCTCCCTGACCACCCGCGATAACCCCCGTGTTATCGGCCGTTGCGGAAGTCTACGTTGATACACCCATGCGCTGGCAAGGAACGTGTTCCCATGACCCCACGCACCACGACGAACCCGCCCTGGATCACCGCCGTCTTCGAGGCCGTAGACACCGGCGGCCTCCCCCGCGAACTCCAGCAGGTGGTCGCGCTGCGAACCAGCCAGATCAACGCCTGCGCCCCAAGCATCCACGCCCTCACAACCCGCCTGCACACAGAAGGCGACTCCCCCGCCCGCATAGCCGCAGTCGAGACGTGGCAGCAGGCCCCGTACTTCGACGAAGCCGAACGCGCCGCCCTGGACCTCGCCGAACGCACCACCCAAGCCGTCGACGAAGAACTCTGGCACCGCCTGTCCACCCACTACGCCGACCACCAAGTCGCCGCCCTGGTCCTGCTCATCGGCGCCACCGCCATGGTCAACCGCCTGAACACGATCAGTTCGCCCCGGAGCCGGCAGTGATCGACCCCAGCTCCATGCACACCATGCACGACACCCTCCGCGAGAAACTATCCCGCGTAGACGTACGCACCGTGATCGCCGACGCTCCCGCCTGGCAGGCCTTCAAAATCGCCCTGCACGTCCACCACAGCACCGAGGACGACATCCTCTTCCCCGTCCTCCGCCACAACCTGGCCGCCACCCCCGACGCCCTAGCCCTGCTGGAAGCGATGGAAGCAGAACACGATGCCATCAAACCTCTGATAACTACGCTGGACGCCGCCGCACTAGATCCGTCCACGGAATCAACGTGCCTCCACGAGCTGCTCGACGCCCTGACCACCGGCCTCCTAGGCCACCTCAAACACGAGGAGGACGCCGCCCTACCCCTCATCGCCCGATCCCTGAGCACCGACCAATGGACCGCCTTCGAGCAACTCCACGAATGGCGACTACGGCGGGCCTGCTAGCTCTGCCCGGTCGTCGGAGCGAGGAGTGCGGTGGCCGCCTGCGTCGCGACCTCGGTCAGATCCCGCACGTCGCCGCCGTCCTCGACCGTGGTGGCGGTCAGTTCCCTGATGCCGCCGAGCAGTAGCAGCGCGAGCGGGCGGGAGAGCGGTCCGGCGCCGGAGCGGCGGAAGACCTCGGTGTCGGACAGCCGCAGCAGCAGCTCGGTCATCTCGTCGATCGCCTCGCGCTGGACCGTGCGGGCGACCGTGCCGAGGGCCGGGAGTTCGCGGATCCAGCTGATCATGATCGCGGGATCCGAGACGACGGCGTCGATGTACGCCTCGACCGCCTGGCGCACCTGCTCCCGCCACGGCGCCGCCGGGTCCACCGAGGCTTCGATGCGGTGGCGCATCCGCTCGTTCGACGAGTGCAGCAGGGCGACGTAGCACTCGTCCTTGCTCGCGAACTCGGCGTAGAAGGTGCGCCGCGACGTGCGCGCGTGCCGGACCACGTCGGCGATCGTGCTGTCCCGGTAGCCGCGGTCCCGGATCGAGGCGGCGAGGCCGTCGATCAGCCGCTGGCGGAACGGCGCGGCATCGTCCGGCAGCGGGGTGGCGTCGGCGGAAGTGGCGGCAGTCATCGTTGGACCAAGTTATCCCACCAGCACGGATCCACCGCTGTTTCCCCGGCCTTGTGCGACGCGGTACTTCGCAGTACCGTCGTGCTGGTACTCAGCAGTACCGCAGTCTGCGAAGGAGCGGCGCCATGACCGACCTGGCCACGAACCGGCCGCCGGACCAGTCGCAGACGCCCACGCCGCCCCTCCCCCGGGTCCCGCCGGGCCCGCGGCACGGCTCCCGCCTGCACGGACTCGCCTTCGCGGCCAACCGGCGGCGGGTGACCCAGCGGATGAGCCGCCGCTACGGCCCCACGTTCACGCTGCGGCTGCCCGCCTGGGGCCCGACGGTGTTCCTCAGCGAGCCCGCGCTGGTCAAGCAGCTTTTCACCACCAGCCCCGAGCTGATCGGCAACATGGAGCCGAACCTCGGCCGGGTGCTCGGCCCGCAGTCGTTCTTCAACCTCGACGGCGACGCGCACAAGCGCCAGCGCAAGCTGCTGCTCCCGCCCTTCCACGGCCGCCGCGTGCAGTCGTACGAGGGCATCATCGAGGAGGAGACCCGGCGCGAGTGCGCGACGTGGCCCGAGGGCCAGGCCTTCCCGACGCTCGAGTCGATGATGCGGATCACGCTCAACGCCATCCTGCGCGCGGTCTTCGGCGCGCACGGCGAGGAGTTCGAGGCGCTGCGCGAACTGCTGCCGCCGATGGTGACGCTCGGCTCCAAGCTGACGATCATGCCCGGGCCGGAGCTCGACCTCGGCCGATTCAGCCCGTGGGGCCGCTTCCGCATCTACCGGCGGCGGTTCGACGAGATCGTGGACCGGCTGATCGCGACCGCGCAGGCCGATCCGCACCTCGACGAGCGCAACGACATCCTGGCCCTGATGCTCCAGGCCCGCTACGACGACGGCGAGGCGATGGCCCCGCGCGCCGTGGCCGACCAGCTGCTGACGCTGCTCGCCGCCGGACACGAGACGACCGCGACCACGCTCGCCTGGGCCGTCGAGCGCATCCGGCGCCACCCGCGCGTGCTCGACCGCCTCGTCGCCGAGGTGAACGAGGGCGGCTCCGAACTGCGCAAGGCGACCATCCTCGAGGTGCAGCGCACGCGGCCGGTGATCGACCTGACCGGCCGCAAGGTGCGCGGCGAGGCCGTCGCGATCGGCCCGTGGGTGCTGCCGCGCGGCCACAGCATCATGGTCTCGATCAGCCTCGTGCACGACGACGACTCCGTCTTCCCGAACGCGGCCGTCTTCGACCCCGACCGCTTCGTCGGCGTGAATCCGGACACGTACTCGTGGGTCCCCTTCGGCGGCGGCACCCGGCGCTGCATCGGCGCGGCGTTCGCGACCATGGAGATGGACGTGGTGCTGCGCACGCTGCTGACCGACTTCGAGCTGGTCAGCACCGACGAACCCGACGAGGGCTGGCACTCCCGCGGCGTCGCCTGGGCCCCGCGGAGCGGCGGAATGATTGAAGTACGCCGCCGCGTGGTATAGTGAGGACAGCGTTGGGGGCGCGAATCTAGCCGATGTCATCTTTCCGGCACCGTGTCTCCCCGTACCAACGCGGTTTTTCAACACCACACGTATCGCTTTACAGCTCTGCCACACTCCGTGCTTCGTGACGTATCCGAGGCGGGTCGCGCAGTGCTACCCAAATCTAAGGATATTGCTATGACCACCACCCTTGAACACCCCGTGTCCACGACCGACGAACCGGTCCAGCAGGTCAGCGGCGTCGTCGACCTCCAGGACCGGCACGGATTCCTGCGCGTCACCGGCTACCAGCCCGGACCGCAGGACCTGTACCTCTCCGCTGACCTGATCCGCAGGCACCAGCTGCGCACCGGCGACCTCGTCACCGGCACCGCGGCGCCGCAGACCGGCGGCAACGCCGGCAGGTCCGGCAGGTCCGGGCAGGCCGCCAAGACGGCCCACCCGCTCGCCCGCGTCCAGCTCGTCAACGGCGTCCCCGCCGAGGTGCACGGCCCGCGGCCCCGGTTCGCCGAGCTCACCCCGGTCCACCCGACCGAGCGGCTGCGGCTGGAGACCGGCCCCGACGTGCCCGGCACCCGCGTCATCGACCTGCTCGCGCCGATCGGCAAGGGCCAGCGCGGCCTGCTCGTGGCCCCGCCGAAGACCGGCAAGACCCAGCTGCTGAAGTCCATCGCGCGGGCCGTCGAGCAGAACCACCCCGAATGCCACCTGATGGTCGTGCTGCTCGACGAGCGGCCCGAAGAGGTCACCGACATGCGCCGCGCGATCAGCGGCGAGGTCGTCTCCTCCACCTTCGACCGCCCGGCGCACGAGCACATCGCGATCGCCGAACTCGCCGTCGAACGCGCCAAGCGACTCGCGGAACAGGGCACTGACGTCGTCATCCTGCTCGACTCGCTCACCCGGCTGTGCCGCGCGCACAACAACAACGCCAAGCCCGGCGGACGCACGCTGTCCGGCGGAGTCGACGCCGCCGCCGTGGCCGGACCCAAGCGCTTCTTCGGCGCGGCCCGCAACCTCGAGGACGCCGGCTCGATCACCATCCTGGCCACGGCCCTGATCGACACCGGTTCGCGCGCCGACGAATACTTCTTCGAGGAGCTCAAGAGCACCGGCAACATGGAACTGCGCCTCGACCGCGCCCTGTCCGACCGCCGCGTCTTCCCCGCGATCGACATGACCGGCTCCGGCACCCGCCGCGAGGAACTGCTCATGCCCGCCGACGAGCTCGACGCCGTCCGCCGCCTGCGCCGCGTACTCGGCGCCCAGCCCGGCGAGCAGGCCACCGAATTGCTGCTCCAGCGGATGAAGAGCACCCGCAGCAACGCCGAGTTCCTGCGCCAGATCCTGCAGACGACGCCGTCCCACTCGGACTCCTGAGCCTGAGAACTCAGGACCCGAGCGAGACGACGCCGTCGCCGAACTTGAGCCGCGACCTACGAGATCGAGAAGGCCGCCGACGCCGCGACGTCATACGGCGTCGTGTCGTCCTTGTCGATCTGCAGGATGTAGTTCCCGGACTCCACAGTCGGCACGGCGGCCGAGTTGATGTCGCCCTGACTCACCGCCAGGTCCGAAGCCGGGAACGTGACGTGCACGATGCTGGAGGCGCCCGCGTCGAGCGTCACCCGCGCCCAGCCGACCAGCCGCTGCGGCGGAACCAGCACCGCGCTGACCGGCTGCGCCACGTACACCGGCACGATGTCCGTACCCGCCGAGCTGCCGGTGTTGGTCACCGTGAACGTGGCAACGCCGCTCCCGCTGGCACGCACATGCGCCGTGACTGACAGAGAACTCACATCAAAACTGGTATACGAAAGCCCGTACCCGAACGGATAGAGCGGGTTGTACGCGTGCCCCTGCCCCGATCCCGTCCCCGCCAACTGGTCGAAGAACTTGGGCTCGTCCCCCAGCGGCGAGGGTGCGGATCCATCGAAGTCGCCGCCCACCGTCGCCGCATCGGACGGCCAGCTCACCGACAGATGCCCGCTCGGGTCGTTCTTCCCGAACAGCGTGTCCGCGACCGCCTGGCCCGCCTCGGTGCTGCCCTGGTACGCCATCAGGATCGCGTTCGCCTGCTCCGCCGACCCGAGCCCGAGCGGCCGGCCCGCGATCACGACCACGATCACCGGCTTGCCCGTCTTCTCCAGCGCCGAGATCAACGCGGTCTGATCCGCGGGCAGCGCGGGCGCGGGATTGTCCCCGAGCCCCTCCGCGTACGCCTTCTCCCCCACCGCCACGACGTACGCATCCGTACTCGACGCGTCCGCGACCGCAGTGGCCTGATCAGGCACGAAGGTGGCATTCGGGTCATCCGCCAGGATCCCCTTCTGCACCGTGGTCCCCGGCGGGATCTGGTTCGCGGGCCCCATGCAACAGACGTGGCCGGCGCCGTACACGCCCTGCCAACTGACGCTCCAGCCACCAAGCTGGTTGGTCATCGAATCCGCACTGGGCCCGGTGACCACCACGTGCGCCGAAGCCGAGAGCGGCAGCACGCTCCCCTGGTTCCGCAGCAGCGTCATCGACTCCTCGGCGGCCTGCAACGTCTGCGACCGCCCCGCAGTCACAGCCGCGTCCGCGGCATTCGCGTCCACACACGGCAGACTCGAATCCCGCACGCACGCCTGATCGAACAGCCCCAGCTCGAACTTCATGGTCAGAATCCGGCGCACCGCCTGGTTGAGCCGCGCCATCGAGATCTTCCCGGACTGCACGTCCTGCACGACCGCGTTCTGCCAGTCATCCGGCCCGGACACCTCCATGCTCATGTCCACGCCCGCGTTCACCGCGTCCGCCACCGCCGACGGCAGATCCGCGGCCACGTGGTAAGTGGTCTGCAACGCGATGACGTCCTGATAGTCGCTGACGACCACCCCCTGGAAGCCCATCTGCCCGCGCAGGATGTCCGTGAGCAGATAGTGCGAGGACGTGGCGGGCACGCCGTTGATCGACCCGGAGTCGACCATCACCGCACCGGCCCCCGCGTCGATCCCGCCCGCGTACGACGGCAGGATCGTGCTCTCCAGGTAGTTCAGCGGCAGCAGCGCCTCATCGCGGTCGTGCCCGTTGATCGACTCCGAATACCCCGCGAAATGCTTCACCGTCGCTGAAACTTTCAGAGCCCCGGACCCGGCCGACGCCTGCATCCCCTTCACGTCCGCCCCGCCGAGCGCCGCCGACAGCGCGGGCTCCTCGGCCCACGTCTCGTAGTAGCGCCCCCACCGGTTGTCCCGCGCCAGGTCCTGAACCGGCGCGAACGCCCAGTCCCACCCCGTCGCCCGCAACGCCGAAGCAGTAGCCTGCCCCTCGCTATAGACCGCCGAGGCGTCCCAGGTGGCCCCCATCCCGATCGACTGCGGGAACAGCGGCGCCTGCCACGGATGCCCGTCCCCGTGCACCGCGTCGATGCCGAAGACCAGCGGGATGTGCAGCCGCGAATGCGCGACCGCGTACTGCTGGATGATGTTGTACTCGTTCGCCCAGTCGTACCCCGTGTTCCCGACCCCGCCCTTCCCCGTGGTGTCCGGCGGGTTGTCAGTGCCGCCCGCCAACACCGACCCGACATCATCCTTCACGAGAATCTGCTGCATACAAGCGGCGTTCGGCATCCCGAACCCACTCCCACCCCCGCAAGTGGCGCTGGAGGGGTCGGTCAGATTGTCAACAAGCTGCTGATCCATCTGCCCCGCCTTCTCCTGCACCGTCATCCGCCCCAACAGGTCGGACACGCGGGACGGGATCGAGGCCGAGGCGTTCATATACAGCGGCCCCGCCCCCGCCCCAGCGGATCCCGCCGGAACGAGGAACGCCCCCGTGACCGCCACCAACATCAACAACACCCGTGTTCGCTTCGTGCGGTGGACTCGCATCATCGCGACACTCCTGGATAGCTAGATCTATTTTTACCTGATCTTTTCCGGACAGCCCGGCCCGAACGAGGTGAAAATAGGTCCTCATGAATTCCCCATCAACCCCCCACGGTTCCGGAACCCCGAACCCCGACGCGCGGGTTAGGCGATCAGGTGCTCGGCCAGGAGGAGGGTGCCGATCAGGACCATGACGATGCCGGAGGAGCGGGAGACGGCTTTGGCCACAGCGGGGCGGGTGCGGAGGACCCGGCGGGCGGTGGTACCCACGCCGGTGTAGACGATGCCGCAGTTGGCGGTGTGGATCAGGCCCAGGAGCGCGATTTGGGCGGCGAAGGGCCAGGGGGCGGTGCGGGCGGCGAATTGTGGGAGTAGGGCTAGGAAGAGAAGCAGGGCCTTGGGATTCAGGCCGCTGATTCCTGCGCCTCGGGCGGCGCGGCGGGGCCAAGGGGCGACGGTGGGGGCGGCGGCGGGTTGGGGGATGGAGGGGCGGAGCAGGGTGATGGCGCCTAGCCAGAGTAGGTAGAAGGCGCCGACGGTGGTGAGGGTTGTCAGGACTGCGGGGGTCTTGGCGACTAGGGCGGCCACTCCGCTGGCTACGGCGGCCGTGAGGAGTATGTAGCCGGCTAGGAGTCCGCCCACTGCTGGGAGCACCGAGTGGTCGCGTAAGCCGGAGGCGATGACGTAGGCCCAGTCGGCGCCCGGCACCAGGACCAGGAGGATGGAGACGGCCCAGAACGCGGCTATCGCGGCTATCGGCATAGGGGAAAGAGTATGGGGAAATCGGGGGGACGTGTTTTCAAGTTTGGCGAGATGGGGGGCTTGTTGTGGAAGAATCCGGGGGATGGACGAGGTGGATCGGAAGATTCTTGCCGAGCTGCAGCGGGATGGGCGGCTGACGCTCACGGAGTTGGCTGAGCGGGTGCGGTTGAGCGTGTCGCCGTGTCATCGGCGATTGCGGGCGTTGGAGAAGTCGGGGGCGATCGCG
This sequence comes from Actinospica sp., assembly GCA_035493475.1. Taxonomy (GTDB): domain Bacteria; phylum Actinomycetota; class Actinomycetes; order Streptomycetales; family Catenulisporaceae; genus Actinospica. Next base: position 12,338 of record DATJIF010000030.1, on the reverse strand, counting down.
GGGTATCACGCTCGGCTGGACGCGGCGGCGCTTGGGTTGGCGTTCGAGGCGCTGGTCTTCGTGACGATGCGGTACGAGGATCGGGAGACGGTGGCCGAGTTCGAGCAGCGGGTCGCGGAGATTCCGAACGTGCTTCAGGCGCAGCGGCTGTTCGGGGATCCGGACTATCTGCTGCGGGTTGTCACGCGAGATCTGGCTGCCTACCAGCGGCTTTACGATGACCGGCTGGCCACGCTGCCGGGGGTGCAGCGGCTCAACTCCACGTTGGTGATGAAGAGTTTGATCGAGGTGCGGCCGTTGCCGTTGTGAGCACCGCGTGGAGAGCCCTGCGGATCAGTTCTATGCCTTGGGCGGAGTCGGTGGGCGGGGCGGCGGCGTAGCCGAGGACTAGGCCGGGGGCGTTGGGGAGTTGGTGGTGCCAGGAGAGTGGCTGGGTCTTGACGCCTTGTTCCAGGGCTGCGGTGGCTAGGTCCGTGTCTCGGAAGTCGGCGTTGAAGGTGATCATCAGGTGTAGGCCCGCGGCGGCGCCGTGGATTCGGGCTTGCGGGAGGTGGGTGTGGATCGCCTCGATCATGGCGTCCCGGCGACGGCGGTGGCGGCGACGCAGCATGCGTAGATGGCGTTCTAGTTCGCCGGACTCCATGAGTTCGGTGAGCACTAGTTGCGGCAGGACGGCGTTGCCCAGGTCGGCGTATCGCTTGGCTACGACGACGGCCTCGCGGTAGCGGCGTGGCGCGATGAGCCAGCCTACGCGGAGGGCAGGGGCGAGGGTTTTCGAGACGCTGCCGGTGTAGAAGACCTGCTCTGGCAGCAGTGCGCGGACGGCGGGGACCGGAGGGCGGTCATAGCGGTGTTCGGCGTCGTAGTCGTCTTCGAGGATGATGCCGCCGGTGTCCTCGGCCCACTTGATCAGTTCGCGGCGACGGCTGCCGTCGAGGACCACGCCGGTGGGGAATTGGTGCGCGGGGGTGAGTGCCACGGCCGGGGCGTTGCTGGCGCGAAGGGCGTCTACGCGGATTCCGGACGCGTCTACGGGGATCGGGGGCGTCTTCAGGTGACGGCTGGCTAGGTGTTGGCGCACGCCCAGGGAGCCGGGGTCCTCGACGGCGATGGTGTCGAAGCCGTCGTCGATCAGGACGCGGGAGACCAGGTCGAGGGCTTGGGCCACGCCGGTCACGATGACTACGTCGTCGGCGTCTACGCGGATGCCTCGGTTGCGGGTGAGCCAGTCGGCGACGGCGCGGCGGAACGGCGGTGCGCCGCGCGGGTCGCCGTATCCGAAGGCTGCGGGATCGAGTGCGTCGAGGACTCGTCGTTCGGCGCGCAGCCAGGCACTACGGGGGAAGGCGGCCAGGTCGGGGACGCCGGGGGTGAGGTCGATGCGCGCGGGGCTGGCGCGTAGGAGGTCGAACACATCGTGGCTCGGGAGGTGGGTGAAGGCCGTTCGGGACGGAGGTGAGAGCGGGGATCGTGGGGATGGGGGCGGTGTGGCGGAGGTGGCGGCTGCGGCTACGAAGGTGCCGGCGCGGCCTCGGGCGACCAGTTGGCCGTCTTCGGTGAGGCGGCGGTAGGCCTCGGTGACCACGCCTCGGGAGACGCGGAGTTCTTCGGCTAGGACGCGGCCGGGTGGTACGCGGGTGCCCATGGGGAGGCGGCCGTCGGCGATGGCGGTGCGCAGTTGGTCGGTCAGCCAGCTGGAGAGGCCGCCGGTCGGGGCCCGGCTCACGTCGAGTTGCAGGAAGTCGGTTCCGGTTTTGGACCTGTCAGATGGCTCTGGTTTGGACCTTGGCACAGGACCATTATCGCCGGGAGAGTGGGGGCGTGGGAACTTCGGAGATGACGGTGGATGTGGGTGTGGGCGCTCGCGTTGCGGCGGAGGCGGGGCCGAGTCGGGTGCGGCATGCTGCGCGGGGGGCGGTGGGGATGACGTTCGTGGGGAGCAGTGTGGCGGTGTCGCACGTGTTGAATTCGGCGCCACTGTTCACGGCGCAGGCGATTCGGTACGTCGGGGCGGCGGGGCTTTTGCTGGTGCTGGCTCGGCGGGCGCGGGTGCGGTTGGTCTGGCCGCGCGGGGTGGAGTGGCTGTGGCTTTCGGGGGTCGCGGCGTTCGGGCTCGCGTTGTTCAACGTGGCGGTCGTGCGCGGGGTGGCGCACGCTGAGCCGGCGACGATCGCGGTGGCGGTGGCGTGCGTGCCGGTGGTGCTCGGGGTGGTGGGGCCGCTGCTGGAGGGGCGGCGGCCTAGCGGCAGGGTGCTGATCGCGGCGGCTACCGTCACCGCCGGGAGCGTGCTGGTCGAGGGGACCGGGCAGACGGACGCGGTCGGGCTGGCGTGGGCCGCGGTGGCGTTGGTCTGCGAAGCCGCGTTCACGCTGATGGCGGTTCCGGTACTCCCCCGGCACGGCGCGTGGGGCGTCTCGGTGCACTCGGTGTGGATCGGCGCGGTCATGCTCGCGGTGCTCGGCGTGACGACGGAGGGGCCTGCCGCGGTCACCCGGCTCACGGCGGCGGACTGGGCGGCGATGGGATATCTGGCCGTGCTGGTGACGGCGGTGGCGTTCATTCTCTGGTACTCGACGGTCGCGGTGCTCGGCGCCGGGCTCGGCGGGTTGATCACCGGCATCGCGCCGATCTCGGCGGCAGTGGTCGGCGTGGTGCTGGACGGGCGGGTGCCGAGCGTGCCGGTCTGGTGCGGCGTGCTCGTCGTCATCGGCGGGCTCTCCGTGGGACTGTTGGGGAAAGATTTTTCGCGCGAGCCTGTAGTAGCGGGGCCCGCCCGTTCGTCATAGGGACGAGAACCACCCCAACGAACCGCGAACGGAGCAGATCATGAAGTACCTGATGCTGGTGTGCGTGGACCCCGACCTCGCGCCGGGAGCCGCCGAGGGCGCGCCCGACGTCGAGGAATGGGTCAAGGAGAACGACGCGAGCGGGGTCCGGGTGACCGGCAACCGGGTGCGGCCGGGCAGCGACGCGACCACGGTGCGGGTGCGCAACCGGGAGGTGCTGCTCTCGGACGGTCCGTACGCCGAGACGAAGGATCTCATCGCCGGGTTCGACATCCTGGAGTGCGCGGATCTCGACGAGGCGGTGGAGGTGGCGTCGAAGCACCCGATGGCCTGGGCGGGCGTGATCGAGCTGCGGCCGTACTGGGTGGACGACGAGGACTGAGCCCGCGTTGTCGACCCGCGAGCCGATCGCCGGGATCATCGCCGGGATCTACGCCGACGGTTGGAGCCGGATCGTGGCCGCCATGATCCGGTTCACCGGCGGCGACTGGGACCTGGCCGAGGAGTGCGCGCAGGACGCGTTCGCGCAGGCGCTGCGCACCTGGGAGCGCACCGGCGTACCCCGGCAGCCGCTCGCCTGGCTGACCACCGCCGCCCGCAACCGCGCCGTGGACCGGATGCGCCGCGTGTCGACCGAGGCGGCCAAGCTCAGGGAGTGGGCCGCGATGGAGCGCGAGCAGCCGCCGCCGTACACGAGCGACGGCGAGATCCCGGACGAGCGCCTCGAGCTGATGTTCACCTGCTGCCACCCGGCGCTGAACCTCGACGCGCAGGTCGCGCTGACGCTGCGCACGCTCGCCGGGCTGAGCACGGCCGAGATCGCGCGTGCGTTCCTGGTGCCGGAGCGCACGATGGGCCAGCGGATCTTCCGGGCGAAGCAGAAAGTCGCGCACGCGGTGATCCCGTTCCGGGTGCCGCCCGCGCACCTGCTGCCGGACCGGCTTCCGGCCGTGCTGCACGTGCTCTACCTGCTGTTCAACGAGGGCTACAGCGACCAGCAGCACAAGACGAGGCTGGCGCTGGAGGCGATCCGGCTCGCGCGGGTGCTCGCGGCGCTGATGCCGGACGAGCCCGAGGCGCACGGCATGCTCGCGCTGATGCTGCTGCACGACGCGCGCCGTCCCTCGCGCGCCGACGCGTCCGGCGAGATCACCACGCTCGACGAGCAGGACCGTTCGCGCTGGGACCGGGAGCTGATCGACGAGGGTACGGCGGTCCTGGAGCGTGCGCTGCGGACGCGGCGGGCCGGGCCGTTCCAGATCCAGGCGGCGATCGCGGCGTGCCACGCGACGGCGTCGTCCGCGGTGGAGACCGATTGGCCGCAGATCGTCGGGCTGTACGAGCAGCTCGCGCGGGTGGCGCCGAGCCCGATCGTCGACCTGAACCACGCGGTCGCACTCGGGATGGTGCAGGGGCCCGAAGCCGCGTTGCCCTTGGTGGACGCGCTGGCCGAGTCGGGCCGCCTCGATGGCTACTACCTGCTGCACGCGACCCGCGCTGACCTGCTGCAACGCTGTGGCCGTGCCGCCGAGGCCGCCGATTGTCTGCGGGCGGCGCACGAACTGGCGCCGACGGAGGCCGAGCGTCGGCTGCTGGCTCGGCGGTTGTCAGCCGTCGCCGGTTCGCCGCACGCTGGCGGCCGGGACGCGGAGCCGGTGGGCGGGCAAGGGGTCGAATCGGGTGACGACGCAGGCCACGACGATGACGAGCGGCCAGAGTGACTGGACGGCGGTGAGGATCCGCTCGGCGAGTCCCGCGATGCCGTGACCGTGCAATTCGACGAGGAACCACGCGGCCCCGGCCGCCATCAGGGCCGTGACGACGATGCCGGTCGACTGCCGCAGCGCCCACGTGCGGGTGCTGCGGACGGCGGCCAGGGTCGGGAAGAGCGCGAGGAGCGTGAAGCCGATCCCGGTGGAGACGAGGTGCCGCAGCGAGGTGCCGCCCTCGGGTTCGGGTGACAGGGCCACCACCACGGACGCCACACCCCCGCATGCGAGCACGACGCGTCCGGGCATCGCGGCGGCGCGCAGCCCGATGGCGGTCGCGAAGTGGCAGACGCCCAGCACGCACAGCGCGCCGGTCATCACCCACGGGTCGGCGGCACCCTCGGCGGCCAGCGCGCTGATCGAGTCGAGCATCGGGCTGTACCCGGCCGGTTGCAGCGTCGCCCCGAACGCCCACCCGAAGATCAGGACCACGGGGGCGCACACCGCGGAGATCAGCGCCCACCTCGGGACCGCGGGCCACCGGGGACTGGGGGCTGGGCTCGCGGGTCGATGGCTCTCGCCTGGCCGCGTTCTCGTCGGTCGCCACCCAACCCCAGGGTGGCTCCCTCCTCGGCCTTGCCAGACTCGGCCCTCGACCCGCTCCCTGATCCAGCCCCCAGTCCTCGGTCGCCCTAAGGTCATAGATCCAACGTAGGTTCATGACCGCGCGTCCCGCACGGGGTAATGAGGACGAATGGTCCTTACGTGGGATCAGAGCGCGGGGATCTCGGCCCAGATCGTCTTGCCGCTGGCCGTGTGGCGGGTGCCCCAGCGATGGGCCATCTGGGCGACGAGCATCAGGCCGCGGCCGCCCTCCTCCCAGTCCCGGGCCCGGCGCAGGTGCGGCGCCGTGCTGCTGGCGTCGGAGACCTCGCAGATCAGGATCCGGTCACGGATCAGCCGCAGCGTGATCGGCGCGCTCGCGTACCGGATCGCGTTCGTCACCAGCTCGCTCGCGATCAATTCGGCGGGGTAGGTCAGGTCGCCGAGGCCCCACTCGCACAGCCGGTGCGAGACGCCCTTCCTGACCTGCGCGACCGCCGCCGGGTCGGCCGGAACACTCCAGGTGGCGACGCGGTCGGCGCCCAGGGCCCGGGTGCGCGCGAGGATGAGCGCGACGTCGTCCTGCGGCCACGTCGTGACCAGGTCGGCGAGCACGTCGTCGCAGGCCTCTTCCAGCGGGCGGCCCGGGTCGGCGAGCACCCGCTTCAGCCGCTCGTAGCCCTCGTCCACGTCGCGTTCGTGCGTCTCGATCAGGCCGTCGGAGAACAGCGCGAGCAGGCTGCCCTCGGCGAGCTCCACCTCGATCGCCTCGAAGGGCAGGCCGCCGACGCCGAGCGGCGGGCCGATCGACAGCGGGACGCGGGCCGCCGCGCCGTCCGGGGCCACGATCACCGGCGGCGGGTGCCCGGCGCTGGCCATCGTGCAGATCCGGGTGACCGGGTCGTAGACGGCGTAGCAGCAGGTGGCTCCTATCTCGCCGCCCTCCTCGGCGAGCTCGGACCCGGCCTCCGCGGACAGCCGCACCACGAGGTCGTCCAGGCTGGTCAGCAGCTCGTCCGGCGGCAGGTCCACGTCGGAGAGCGTGCGCACGGCGGTCCGCAGCCGGCCCATCGTGGCCGAGGCGCGGATGCCGTGCCCCACGACGTCGCCGACGACCAGCGCGACGCGGGCGCCGGAGAGCGGGATCACGTCGAACCAGTCGCCGCCGATCCCGGAGCGGCTGCGGGCCGGGATGTAGCGGGACGCGGCCTCGACGGCGCCCTGCTCCGGCATGCGCTGCGGCAGCAGGCTGCGTTGCAGCGACAGCGCGGTCTCGCGTTCGCGCGTGTAGCGGCGGGCGTTGTCTATGGCGACGGCGGCCCGTGCGGCGAGTTCCTCGGCGAGCAGCAGGTCGTCGGGGCCGAAGCGCTCCATGCGGTCCTGGCGGCTGCGGCGGTAGAAGACCGCCACGCCGAGTGTCACGCCGCGGGCCCGCAGCGGCACGGCCATCAGCGAGTGATAGCCCTGACCCTGGATGATCGCGGCCCGGTGCGCGTCCGCCTGCATCCATTGCCGGAAATCGGGGTCCTCGGCGTTGCACACGACCCCGGCGCCGCTGGTGAGGGCGCGCGCGGGCGGCGAGTACTCCGGATAGCCGTCGACGGCCCCTGACTCGACGGCCGTCGGCAGCAGCGTGCCGGGCGCGAACCGGTGGGTGATGCGGCGCAGCGTGACCGTGCCGGACGAATCGGCGCCGCCCGGGCCGCCCTCGCCGAATTCGTAGTCGGATTCGAGGGCCGTGAGCAGGTCCACGCTGGCGAAGTCCGCGAGCTCCGGCACCGTCACGTCGAGCAGTTCGCACGCGGTCTGCTTCAGGTCGAGCGTGCTGCCGATGCGGCTGGCGGCCTCGTTCAGCAGGACGAGCCGTTTCCGGGCCCAGAACTGCTCGGTCATGTCGTGCGCCACGAGGGCCACGCCGTGCACGGTGCCGTCGGCGTCCTTGAGCGGCGCGAAGTCGACGGACCACGCGTGGATCCGCTGCTCGCCGCCGGTGCGCTGGAAGCTCTCGATGTGTACGGGCTCGCCGGTGTCGCGCGCACGGCGCAACCCGTCGTACAAATCGGCCGTCTGCGGCTGCGTGGTGATGTCGTGGATGTCGAGCCCGCGCACGACGTCGTCGGGCAGGCCGACGACCGGCAGCATGGCCTGGTTCGCGGACCGGTACTTGAGGTCGGCGTCGTAGATCGAGACCGAGCAGCGCGGCATCTGGTCGAAGGCCCAGCGCGTGAGGTCCGCGTCCCCGGGGCGGGGTTCCCGGCCGCTGAGCTGGCACACGAAGCGCCAGCTCCCGGTCTCGCGGTCGTGGTGCGCGATGACGGCCGCCTCCACCCGCTGCCCGTCGCGCCGCCGCAGCCCGAGTTCGCCGTTCCACCGCTCCGGGTTCGCCGCGGCGAGCTTGCGGACGTCCGCGGGCGCGACGGGGTCGGCGAGCAGCTCCCCCGCGGGCCGGCCCACGATCTGCGCCGCCGCATAGCCGAGCAGGGCCGCGGCGGGTGCGTTCCAGCCCGTGACGAAGCCACGGGCATCGACGACGACCTCCGCCGTGCCCTCCAGGGAAAACTCGTGTCGTTCAGTCACCAATCGACCACTCAGAGCGCGAGACCGTCATCGTAACATCCGTACGAACGCGACGATGGTCGAAAAGGTTCACCCGATCGGCCCGTTTGGGCCTCGTCACTCGCTTGGGTGCATGCAGCATGCTAGACGTGGAATGAGTACTCGATCGGAGTAGTAATACGCACGAATAGTCACGGAGGCTCGGTCATGCCCACGTCAGCCGAGGACAACGCCCAGGTCGAGCTGCGGTACCCGGGCGGCGAGCTGGAACTCTCGATCCGGAACGCGACGCAGGGTGCCGGGGGCATCGAGCTCGGCCGCCTGCTGAACCAGACCGGCCTGGTCACGCTGGACACCGGGTTCATGAACACCGCGTCGTGCACATCGGCGATCACGTACATCGACGGCGACGCCGGGATCCTGCGCTACCGCGGCTACCCGATCGACCAGCTCGCCGAGCACCGCAGCTTCCTGGAGGTGAGCTACCTGCTCATCTACGGCGAGCTGCCCACCGCCGACGAGCTCGCCGACTTCTCCGGGAAGATCACCCGGCACACGCTGCTGCACGAGGACCTGCGCCGCTTCTTCGACGCGTTCCCGCGCAACGCGCACCCGATGTCCGTGCTCTCCTCGGCCGTCTCGGCGCTGTCCACCTTCTACGAGGACAGCCTCGACCCCTTCGACGCCGAGCACGTCGAGCTCTCCACGATCCGGCTGATCGCGAAGCTGCCGACGATAGCGGCGTACGCGCACAAGAAGTCCGTCGGCCAGCCGATCCTCTACCCGGACAACTCGCGCGGCCTGGTGGAGAACTTCCTGCGGATGACGTTCGGCCTGCCCGCCGAGCCCTACGAGGCCGACCCGCTGTTCGTGCACGCACTCGACGTGCTCTTCATCCTGCACGCCGACCACGAGCAGAACTGCTCCACCTCCACCGTGCGCATGGTCGGCTCCGCCGAGGCCAACCTCTTCGCCAGCGTCTCGGCGGGCATCAATGCCCTGTTCGGCCCCGCGCACGGCGGCGCCAACGCGGCCGTGCTCGACATGCTCGTCAAGATCCACGAGTCCGGCGACCACGTCGACACCTTCGTCGAGCGCGTCAAGGACCGCTCCGCGCGCGTGCGCCTGATGGGCTTCGGCCACCGCGTCTACAAGAACTACGACCCCCGCGCCGCGATCGTGAAGAAGATCGCCGACGAGATCATCAGCCGGACCGGCGGCGACCCGCTCCTCGACCTCGCCAAGCAGCTCGAGGAGCGCGCGCTGTCCGACGACTACTTCATCGAGCGCAAGCTCTACCCGAACGTCGACTTCTACACCGGCCTCATCTACCGCGCCCTCGGCTTCCCGACCCGCATGTCCACGGTCCTGTTCGCCATCGGCCGCCTGCCGGGCTGGATCGCCCACTGGCGCGAGATGATGAACGACCCGGCCACCAAGATCGGCCGGCCGCGGCAGGTCTACACCGGGTATCCGGAACGCGATCTGTGAGGGAACGCGGCCTGAGCCGCCGACAGATCCCCCTTGAGCGCGAGTCCGTTGCCGAGGTCGACCAGTGACACCGGACTCGACTCCTCGGGCACGGCGGGTTGAACGCTGGCATCGGACCTGGATCACATTCATCCCACTGCCATCGGAAGGCTCAGCGTGAAACAGGCGCCGGCGCCGGGTTCGGTGCGAACGGTGGCGGTGCCGCCGTGGGCTTCGGCGATGGCGGCGACGATGGCCAGGCCCAGGCCGCTGCCCTGTTGGGCGGTGGTGCGGGCGCGGGAGGGGTCGGCGCGGTAGAAGCGTTCGAAGACGCGGGAGGCGTCGGCGGGGCTCAGGCCCTGGCCGGTGTCCAGCACGTCGAGGGCGTAGCGGCCCGGCTGCTCGTCCGGGCGGACGCGGACGGTGATCGGGGTGTCGTCGGGGGTGTGGCGCACGGCGTTCGTCAGGAGGTTGTCGACGGCCTGGCGCAGGCGGTTCTCGTCGCCGATGACTACGGGCTCGGCGGAGCCGGAGGGGCGTTCCACGGCGAGTCCGATGGTGCGGTCCGCGGTCCTGGCCTTCGCCGCGGTGATGGAGTCGGCGGCGAGGGCGACGAGGTGCACGCGGTCGTGCGCGAGGGGGCGCTGCTGGTCGAGCCTCGCGAGCAGCAGGAGGTCCTCGACGAGCACGCCCATCCGCGTCGCCTCGTCCTCGATGCGGCGCATCAGGTCGGGCATCTGCCGGGCGTCGACCGCGCCCTGCCGGTAGATCTCCGTCAGGCCCCTGATGGAGGCGAGCGGGGTGCGCAGCTCGTGGCCCGCGTCGGCGGCGAACTGGCGCATGTGGGCCTCGGACCGCAGCGCCTCGGCCTCGGAGCGCGCCTGGGCGCCGAAGGCGGCCTCGATCTGGCCGAGCATGCCGTTGAGGGATTTCGAAAGCTGGCCGATCTCGGTCTTCGGGTGGCCGTAGGGGATGCGGCGGGTGAGGTCGCCGGCCGAGATCGCGGCCGCGGCCGCCTCGATCTCGCGCAGCGGTCGCAGGGTTCTGCGGACTAGGATGTATCCCACGCCGAGCAGCGCGAAGCCGACGGCGATGTCCACGCTGATGTCGAGACGGTCGAGGTGCGCGACTGTCGCGTCGACGCTGCTGAGCGGGGTGGCGACCAGCACGTAGCCCTCGATCACCACCTTCGCGTCCGAGGGCAGCTCGCTGCCGTAGATCAGCGTGGGGCCGGTCGCGGACGTGTGGGCCTGCGAGGCGACCGGGGTCAGATACCTCTCGCTCACGACCACGATCTGCCACTCGGTCCTGGCGCCGCTGACCGTCTTGCTCTCGGTGATCGGCGAGCCCGACTCGGCCGCCGCCTCCAGGGTCGCGGCCGACGGCATGGTCGGCAGCTCGTCGGACTGGCCGACGGTCGCGCTGCACGAGGTCAGCGTCGTCGCGCCGTTCGTCGTCCCGGCCAGTAGTTCGACGGCGTTGTCGCTCGGCAGGCTTCCGCAGTTGAGCGACTGGTAGGTGGGTTTGTCCCAGTGCGCGCTGGCGATCGTGCGCGCGACGGTCGTGAGCTGCTGGCCGCTCTGGTCGATCAGGTAGTCGCGGAAGAGGTCGACGCCCACGGCTCCGGTCACCGACAGTCCGACGGCGGCCAGGCCCAGCGTGCCGAGCACCAGCCGGGCCCACAGCGGGATCCGGGACCACAGCCGCAGCCTCATTCGCCGGCCCGGGGCTCGCGCAGGATGTAGCCGACGCCGCGCACGGTGTGCAGCAGCCGCGGGCCGGCGACCTCGAGCTTCTGCCGCAGGAAGGAGACGTACGACTCGACGATGCCCTGCTGGCCGGCGAAGTCGTAGTGCCAGACGTGGTCGAGGATCTGCGCCTTGGACTGCACCCGGCCGCTGTTCGCCATCAGGTAGCGCAGGACCTTGAACTCGGTCGGCGAGAGCTCGATCCGGGTGCCGCCGCGGCGCACCTCGTGCGCCTGGTCGTCGAGCTCGAGGTCGGCCACCACGTAGCGGCCCGGGACCTGCTCGCCGAGGGAGCGGCGCAGCACGTTGTTGATCCGGGCGACGACCTCCTCGAGGCTGAACGGCTTGGTCACGTAGTCGTCGCCGATGGCCAGGCCGGCGACCTTGTCCTCGACCGCGTCCTTGGCGGTCAGGAACAGCACCGGGACGCGGCGGGTCTCACGCAGCCGCGCGGCGAGGTCGAATCCGTCCATGTCCGGCAGCATCACGTCGAGGACGACCAGGTCCGGCGGCTGCGCTTCGGCCGCGGCCAGCGCCTCGCGGCCGTCCGCCGCCGCGCTCACCGCGAAACCGGAGAACCGCAGGCTCACCGAGAGCAGCTCCCGGATGTTCGGCTCGTCGTCGACGACCAGGAGATGGGCGAGCGGTTCGGGAAAGTCCATGGGCTCATACTCCGACCCGTTTCTGAAAGGTGTCTGGAGGTTTCCCTGAAGTCCGCCGCAGATTCCGCGTCCGTCCACCAGGTCGGGCCGCTGACGTGCGTGGATGTGCAGGAAGCTTGCAGCAAGCGCCCAGAAACCGCTCAGCCCGGCCCGGTGGACTGCCTGCTGTCGGCGTCACCGGACGGCGGCAACCGAGAGAAGAGGTGTGTTGCATGCGGATCCTGGTGCTGGGTGCCGACGGTTACCTCGGCTGGCCCACGGCGCTGCACCTGTCGGCCGCCGGACACGAGGTCGGCGTCCTGGACAACTTCGCCCGCCGCGAGTACGACCGCGAGCTCGGCGTGGAGAGCCTGGTGCCGATCGAGTCCTTCGACGCGCGGGTGCGGGCCTGGCGCGAGGTCTCCGGCCGGACGCTCACCCCGTTCGCCGGCGACCTGACCGACGCGGCGTTCACCACGGACGCCGTGCGCTCCTTCCAGCCCGACGCGATCGTGCACTTCGCCGAGCAACGGGCCGCGCCGTACTCGATGATCGACCAGGCCCACGCCGTCTACACGCAGACGAACAACGTGGTCGGCACGCTGAACCTGCTCTACGCGATCGCCGAGGTGGACCCGTCGATCCACCTGGTGAAGCTGGGCACGATGGGCGAGTACGGCACGCCGAACATCGACATCGAGGAGGGCTGGCTGGAGATCACCCACAACGGGCGCACCGACCGGATGCTCTACCCGAAGAAGCCGGGCTCGTTCTACCACCTGTCCAAGGTGCACGACAGCCACAACATCGAGTTCGCCTGCCGG
>DATJIF010000029.1:0-126163 GCA_035493475.1 Actinospica sp. | reverse complement strand
GCGGAGGTGGCGCCGGTGGGGCGTGGCCGCGCTGCGCCTGCCCGGCCGGATCAGGGGCCGGTGGCGGCGATCCCTGCAGTTCCGGGTGGTCGCCGTCTCGATGGTGCTCTCCATCGTGGTGGCGGTCGGCCTCGGCGAGTTCGTCGCCGACCGGGTGGCGCGCGGGCTGCAGACGACGCGGCTGAGCGTGGCCACCGGCATCGCCGAGTCGGGCTTCACCATCGCACGCTCCGACCTGAACAACTACAGCAGCGGCTCGCTCAACGACACGAACCTCAAGGACGCGGCGAGCAAGCTTTTCCAGCAGCTCAACGACGGTTCGGCGGGCGGGCAGCTCTACCAGGTGGCGCTCGTGCTCGAGGGCGACGACGCAGGTCCGATCGACACCCAGACCACCGGCGGCCTCGACCCGAGGCAGATCCCGGCCGAGTTCCGGCTCAAGATCAGCAATCCGGTCTACGCGAACCAGCCCTTCAGCGTCTACGACACGGTGCCGGAGCCCGCCGTGCTGTTCGGGCAGCTGGTGAGCGTCGGCGGCGGGCTGAGCGCCGAGATCTACTACGTCTTCCCGCTGGCGCAGGACCAGCAGACCCTGAACATCGTCGAGGAGTCGCTGGCGCTGGCCGGGATCGTGCTGGTGCTGGCGCTCGCGGTGATCGCCTGGTTCGTGACGCGGCAGGTGGTCACGCCGGTGCGGATGGCCGCGGCGATCGCCGAGCGGCTGGCCGCCGGGCGGCTGGACGAGCAGATGCGGGTGCGCGGCGAGGACGACCTCGCCTCGCTCGCCACTTCGTTCAACAAGATGGCGATGAATCTGCAGAGCCAGATCCGGCGGCTCGAGGAGCTCTCCCGGATGCAGCGCCGGTTCGTCTCGGACGTCTCGCACGAGCTGCGTACGCCGCTGACCACCGTGCGGATGGCCGCGGACCTGATCCACGACGAGCGGGAGAGCTTCGACCCGACCGTGGCGCGCTCGGCGGAGCTGTTGCAGACGCAGCTGGACCGTTTCGAGGTGCTGCTGGCCGACCTGCTGGAGATCAGCCGCTTCGACGCGGGCGCCGCTGTGCTCGACGCGGAGCCGGTGGACCTTCGGGTGCTGACACAGAAGGTGGTCGACGGGGCGCTTCCGCTGGCCGAGCGCAAGGGCAGCCGGATGGTCACCCGCTTCCCGGAGCAGCCGACGGTCGCCGAGGTCGACACCCGGCGCATCGACAGGATCCTGCGCAACCTGGTGGTCAACGCGATCGAGCACGGCGAGGGCAAGGACGTCGTGGTGACCATCGCGGCGGACGAGGACGCGGTGGCGGTGAGCGTGCGCGACTACGGCGTGGGCCTGCGTCCCGGCGAGTCCTCGCTGGTGTTCAACCGGTTCTGGCGGGCCGATCCGGCGCGTGCCCGCACCACCGGCGGCACCGGCCTCGGCCTGTCGATCGCGCTGGAGGACGCCAAGCTGCACCGCGGCTGGCTGCAGGCGTGGGGCGAGCCGGGCGGCGGCACCCAGTTCCGGCTGACCGTCCCGCGCACCGTCGGGACCGAACTGCTGCACTCGCCGATCAGGCTGGAGCCGGAGGACTCGCAGCACCATCAGCGCAACCGCAGGCTGCCGACGGCCTCCTCGATGCAGCGCGGCCTGGTGCGCGCCGGGGCCGGCGCGCCACCGGGTGCGGCCTCGGCGCGGCTCGAGCGTTCGCCCGGCCGCTTCGTGCTGCCCGGTCCGGGGCAGCAGGATCAGTCTCAGGCGCGGGATTCCGTGCAGGACGCACCGCCGCAGGACCGTGCCGAGGGCTCGGCGCGGACCGGAACCGACGAACAGGAGTAGCGGTGAGGACTCCCGGGGCGAGCGGCAGGGGCGGGCGGCTGTCCGGCATAGGCATGGCCGGGCTTGCCGCGCTCGTCGCGTTCCTGGCGTCAGGCTGCGTGAGCCTGCAGGTGAGCGGGCCCATCACGCCGGTGAAGGACCAGGACGCCGGGTCCGCGAAGGTGCAGCTGTGGCCCGCGCCTCCGAATCCGAACCTGAACGCCGCCGAGATCGTCAGCGGTTTCCTCGAGGCGGCGCGCAGCGGTCCGTCGAACGAGACCATCGCCGCGGACTATCTCGTCCCCGCGATACACGCGCAGTGGCAGAGCGAGCAGGACACGGTCATCGTGCTCTCCGACTACTCGCAGAGCACCCCGCAGGTGCTGGGTGAGGCGGACTCGCAGGAGGCGCCGCAGAAGCCCCCGCCGGGCGGCGGCTCGAACGCGGGCGAGGAGGCGGGCCAGGACTCGGTCGTCGTGCAGGTGCAGGGGACCGTGGTCGGCCGGCTGGACAACGGGCTCTACTCGGCCGACAGCGCCGCCGCCACCTACAACTTCACGGTCACCGGGACCGGCAAGGGCGGCTACCGCATCTCCCAGCTGCCGCAGGGTTTCGGCGTGCTGATGGAGCGCTCTGACTTCGAGTCCTTCTATTCGCGGCACGTGGTGTACTACCAGAACGCGCAGCAGCCGGAAGCGTTGGTGCCCACCGAGATGTACCTGCCGGCGCTGGACAGCGATCAGCAGGTGGCCGACGAGATGGCACGGCGGGTGGTGGCGGGGGTGCCGGGCCGGCTGTCCCCGGCGTTGAAGGACGCGGTGACGGGCGCGGACTTCGTGAGCGTGGACCTGTCCGGTGACGGGACGATCGTCACGATCAAGGGCAACGGAGCCTGCGGCGCGGGGCGGCAGAACGCGTGTCAGGACCTCGCCAAGCAGCTCGCGCTGAGTCTCAGCGGCCTGAGTGCGAAGGTGACCACCGTCGCCGTGCACGACGAGACGACCGGGCTGACCACCTCGTCGGAGCAGCCCGACACGGAGTTGTCCGACTACGACCTGAACCCGGTGCGCTCCGACATGAACGGGGTCTTCTACGCGATCTCCCCGGACGGCGGGCTCGAGCAGCTCGACTCCACCGGCGCAGCCTCCGTGCACGCGGTCGCCTTCGGCTCGAGCAAGGCCAAGTTCAGCGCGGTGGCGGTGGAGCCGGGTGAGCCGGGCGACGGCGGCCTGCCGCCCATGGCTCTGACCGGGCAGGACAAGACGACCGTGTACGTCCCGCAGCGGCAGGGCGAGGGGGATGTGCTCACCACCGTCTTCCCGACCTCCACGATCCAGGGCGGCGGGACGGTCGGGCAGCTCGGCTGGGATTCCGGAGACCCCGGCGCGCTGTGGTTCACCTACAAGCTGAACGGCGAGACCTCGGTCTACCGCTACGCGGAGCGCAGCCTGCAACGGGTGACGGTGACCGGCCTGCCGGCGGGCGCCCGGCTCGACGCGGTCTCCCCGGCGCCGGACGGGGACCGGGTCGCGGTCGGCTACACCGGCATGCGCGGCGAGCACGAGATCGTGGTGGCGGCCGCGGTGCCGCAGGCGGGCGGCGGCTACAGCGTCGACCTGTCGGCTCCGGAGGTCGCGGCGGACGCCTGGAACTCGATCGTCCAGTTCGACTGGTACAACGAGGACACGCTGGCGGTGCTCGGGATCCAGCCGAGCTCGCAGGCGCTCGGGCTCTACCAGATCTACGCGGACGGCTCGGCCGTCTACGACTCGTTGACCTCGCTGCCGGTGCAGGCCAGTCCGCCGAGCCAGGCGTCCGGCTTCGTGTGGAACGTCGGCGGGCAGCCGATCGCGGCTGCGGCGAGCGGCGGCCAGGACCTGCTTTACGCGCTGTCGGTGGAGGGGCAGGACGCGCAGTCGCTCGGCGACAAACTGCTCGGCACCTCGCCGAGTTACTGAGCTCGGCTAATGAGCCTGGCTACGGGGTTACCCGATGATGACGTTTCTTTCACGCCGGGGCACTGACGTCCAATCAGCGCTCGACCTATCATTCGAAAGATGGGGCTCAAGAGCTGGGGTCTGCTGCTGGCCGACCTGATCCTGCCGGTGGAGTGCGCCGGATGCGGGGAGTCGAGGTCGCGCTCCGCGCTGCCCGGGCTGTGCACGCTGTGCGCGCTGAGCCTGTCCGGGCCGCCGGTTCCCGCACGGCTGCCGAACGTCGCCGACGACGTCGCGCCGGCCCCTCCGGTGCACGCGCTCGCCGCGTACCTGGACCCGGTCCCCGAGATCATCATCGCGCAGAAGGAGCACGGCCGGCTCGACCTCGCCCGGCCGCTCGGGCTGGAGCTCGCGCGGGCCGCCGAGGCGGCCGCCGCGGGCGCCGACCCGCTCTGGCTGGTGCCAGTGCCCTCGACCCGTGCCGCGACCGTGGGCCGCGGCCAGGACCCGATGCTGCGGATGGCCCGGGTCGCCGCGGCGCGGCTGCGCACGAGCGGGCGTGCGGCGGCCGTGCTGCCCGCCCTGACCCATCGCCGCAGGGTGTCCGATCAGGCCGGGCTCGGCCGCCGGGCCCGCGCGGAGAACCTGGCCGGCGCTCTGGCCGTGCGTGCCTCGAGCGCCCGCCTGCTCGGCGAGCGTCCCGTCGTGCTGGTGGACGACGTGGTGACCAGCGGAGCCACGCTCGCCGAGGCGGCCCGCGCGCTGCGTGCGGCCGGCAACGCCCCCGTCGGCGCCGCCGTGCTCGCCGCCGCCCGCTTGCGCTGAGAGGCGGTTGCGGCGTCTCGGCCCGCCAGCGGGCCTTCGCGCAGGTCCGGCCCCTCGCCGCGAGCCGCGGTCCACTTGTTCTTCACCCGCATGGAGGAGCGGGGGACACTCAGGTCTACCGTATGGGCGCTTCCGGGATTACCTTCCTCATACGAGGCAACCAGGGACTGCCTAGGCGGCGGCCAGCCGTCTTACCCGGACCGTTTTCGCCGTAAACGAGAGGCTTCTATCCCCAACTTTCCCTATAAATGCGAACTGTTCGGGCGTATGGTCAGACACCCCTGACGGAACAAGCGAGAGGGATGCACCCGTGGAGATCGTCGTGAAGGGTCGCAAAGCTGAGGTGACCGACAGGTTCCGCCAGCACGTGGTGGACAAGCTCAGCCGGATCGAGCGCTACGACCAGAAGGTCATCAGCCTCGATGTGGAACTCTCGAAGGAGCGCAACCCCCGCCAGTCCGAGCGCCGCGACCGGGTGGAGCTCACGATGCGCACCCGCGGACCGGTCATCCGCGCCGAGGCCTGCGCCCAGGACGCCTACTCCGCGCTCGACCTGGCCGTCAACAAGCTCGAGGCCCGCATGCGCAGGGCCGCCGACCGCCGGCGTGTGCACCACGGCCGCCGCAGCCCGGTCTCCGTCGCCGTCGCCACCTCCGACCTGGCCGAGCTCGAGGCCGCCGACTACCTGCCGCATCCGGCCGAGGCGGCCGAGGCGCCCGTCGCGGCGAAGCCGGCCGCCCACGCGAACGGCGAGAAGCGGCACATGGTGTGCAGCATCGAGGTGGAGGGCGACGGACCGCTGGTGGTGCGGGAGAAGACGCACGCGGCCCGGCCGATGGCGCTCGACCAGGCGCTCTACGAGATGGAGCTCGTCGGGCACGACTTCTTCCTGTTCGTCGACATCGAGACGAAGATGCCCTCGGTCGTCTACCGCCGGCGCGGCTACGACTACGGCGTCATCAGGCTGGACGACGCGGCCACCTTCTCCGAGTACGACGAGCAGTTCGGCGGCCGCGCCGCCGCCTGACCGGGCCGGGGTGCCCGCTTCTGCGGCGCAGCGCGTGCAAGCGTGCAAATGCACGTCGCGCGGAGGACTATTATCAGGAGTCATCGACCCCATACGATGATGGTCCGACTACCGAGCGTGCCCGGTCGACTCTCGCCCGGGCACGCCGCGACGGCGGTCCAGCGCGGCGAGACCCGAGGGAGGGGCTACATGGCCGAGACTCGGCCCGGGCCGGCGACGGCGCAGCGCGGCGAGCCGATCAGGGTTCTGCTCGTCGACGACCACGCCCTGATGCGCCTGAGTCTGCGTACCGTGCTGGAGACCGAGCCGGACATCGAGGTGGTCGGCGAGGCGGGGGACGGCGGGGAGGCGTTGGCCAAGGCCGGGGAGCTGCTGCCGGATCTGGTGCTGCTGGACGTGAAGATGCCGGCGCGCGGCGGGATCGGCGGCGGGATCGAGGCCGCTGCCGCGATCAAGGACCTCGCGCCGAGCGCCCGCGTGGTGATGCTCACCATGAGCGAGGACGAAGAGGACCTGTACGAGGCGATCAAGGCGGGTGCGAGCGGCTACCTGCTCAAGGATGTGCTGCCGCACGAGATCGCCGACTCGATCCGGGCGGTGGTCGGCGGGCAGTCGCTGATCTCCCCGCCGATGGCGGCGAAGCTGCTGACCGAGTTCGCCACCATGGTCCGGCATGGCGAGGACCGCAAGAACCCCGGCCCGCCCGCGCCGAAGCTGACCGACCGCGAGCTCGAGGTGCTCAAGCTGATCGCCACCGGCGCGAACAACAGCAAGATCGCCAAGACCCTGTTCATCAGCGAGAACACGGTCAAGAACCACGTCCGCAACATCCTGGAGAAGCTCCAACTGCACTCCCGGATGGAGGCGGTCATGTACGCCGTGCGGGAGAAGATCCTCGATTCGGATTGATCCACGCAACGCCCTGAGTACCCTCCACCGGAACTGACCGAAGCCGTCGCCGCATCCGCGAACAACTCAGCGTTTCTCCATGACCCCGAGGTGCATCACAGCGTCACTTCCCTCATTCTCGATCAGTGCTGCGGTCGTAGCGGCCGGACCACGGCAGTTGGCCGCCGACGCCGTAAGTAAACCAGTCGAAGACGACCGGCGGCAGGGGCTTACCCGGGTTCAACGGGTCGAACTGGTCGACGACCAATGCCAGCGCAGTGTAGGCGCACCGGACGAAGGCTCGGTCGTAGGCGTTTCCGACGAAGGCGTTGACCCGCATCTCGTGCAGTGCAGCGGCAACCTTCGGGCCGGGCAACCGCACCTCAACGTGTGGCTTCGAATGGTAGGTGACGGCCTGGGAGGCATTCCAGATCGCGACGCGCTCCATCAGGCGCTGTATTTCCCCCCAGCTGTCTTCGTGACAATGAAGGGTCAGCGTCGAAATCCCGAGCGCCCTGTCTAGCCGCCTGCCGTGCCCCCTCCACATCGATGGCTTTCTGGTTCTGCCGTGTCCCACGGACACGATGGTCATCAGCCGAAACACCGTCACGTCCCCTTCACGAGGCTGTCGGCCTGCTGCCCATGGTGGATCCGGTCGAACCGATCGACCAGGGCCGGATTGTCGTGCTCTTGGATGCTTTTCCGGAGCGTCGAGAGCAGGGCCGAGACTTCGTGGCAAGGGAGGCTACCGAGGTGGGCGTTCAGGATCTTCGCGGTCTCCACCCACGTGGCCTCGGGCGACCACTCATAAACCAGTCTGGCCAGGGACTCCAGCTCGTCGACGCCCTTGGCGGAGACAGACTTGTCCTGCATGATCTCGGTCGCCAAGATGTAGACCCGAAGTGTCGCCGGGTTGCGCAGCACTTCCGTCTCAAGGAATCGCATCTGCGCACGTACCGCGTCTCGGCCCACCTCATGGGCCTTCGCATCCATGAGCGCCTTGGCGTGCCGTCTGGCCGATTCGGCGGTCTCGCGCCCAACCCGAACGGACACCTGGCATTGCCGGATGACGGCACCCAGTTCGCGCTTCGACATTGATCTCGATATCTGTAAATTCACACTCTGTTGTGCAACTGCGGAACGCAGGACGTCACACTGGGCCAAGGCCGGCTCAACCAGCGTGCGGACGGCAGCTATACACGGGTCATACTGCGTCGACAAGGCATCCGCGTCGGCGGCGAGTATTTCGATGTGGTATTCGACGTCGAAGCCAAAGCCATCCGCGCCGGGCACGCGGTCGCTGAACGGTTCGAGCCACGCCAGGTTGCCCGAACCGCTCCTCCACCACCGTTTCACGCCCCATATCCTTGCTCACTGGAAACGTCGAACGTCGCCGCGAACATGGTCGTGACCGGTTCTTGCGCCGTGAGTCCGCTGAGCCGGCGAACGAGGCGGCCGGCCGGGCTCTGGTCCACGTCACCGGTGGACCAACGCCAGTCTTGGGCGGCCCTTTCCAGCCTTTCCGCTGCCCGCCGTCGTCCTGAGATGGCCCGTTCGAACACGGACATCACGTCGGCTTCGACGTCCGCTTCGTCCCGTGCCATCGCGAGCCATGGGCGCAACGCGTCGACCAGCGGATCACACTCGATGCCACCTTCCAGCAGACAGCGCCATCCCTCGGCCACCAGGCTCAGATTCTCGTCGTTCGCCACTGCCCAGACCAGTAGGTCTGGGCGAGTCGGGTCGGTCCGCGAGCGGAGCGCGGCGATCTTGCCGAAGATGTTCCGGGCAGCCACGACACGGTCCGCGACATCAGTCTTCTGCCACTCGACGAGGTGTTCGAGAAGCTCGCGGCCGACGTCCGGCTGCTCCCACAGCGCGACCAAGGCCCGTTCGGCCACTGCGGCGACCTCGGGCTCTTCGTCGGCGACAAGGCGGCGGAGCCGCACGAGCGCCTTCCCTGTATTGGTTCGTCCGAATTGGCGGCCGCATACCGCCGCGACTGCTTTGCGCCGACGGACATGAGCCGTACCCGTCCAGCGGAGCATGAGCTGAGCGACCTGACGGCCCAATGTGTGGTGCAGCGCGGCGGCGTCGAGGAAGTCCCAAGCCGCAGTCTCCGTGTTCGGCTGGGCGCTCCACTGGTCGATGACGTGTTCAAGCTCGTTGACCCGGGCTTTCGTCATGATCAGACCGAACATGACCTCAAGGACGCGATTGGCCACGGTGGCACGCTCGTCGTCCTGGAACGTACGGCTCAACGGCAGTCGAATCAGCCAGCTGATGAAGGCGTCGTGGCCGTCGGGCCGGTCACTCCAGTAGTAGTCGACGACGGCCTCGGCCCATCGCGGGCGTGAGAAGCGGACCTTGCCGCCGGGGTCGGTGGGCGCGCCGATCGTGTGCAGCAGTTCAATGACACCCGGACCGCTCTGACCCTTCATACGCTCGCCCACGTCCTTGAACTGCTCGCTCAGGTACTTCGCTTCCTTGAAAACGGCTCCGACCGGGAACTCGCGTAACACGGCGGCAACGAGCAGGAAGTTGCGTTCGAAAGCCGTCCGTTTCGGTTCCCTGTGCCAGTCCAGGAGTTGTGGGCGCCACTGCCTTCGAGCGTCCACAACGCTGGCGACCCGCACTTGAAAATCTGTGTCCGCGGCCGAAGAGTCCGATTTCACAGCGGTTGCGGTGCGCTCGGGCTGGATCTCGGGAGAGAGCGCGGCACAGATCAGCTTCGCGATCTCAACCGCCTCGCGCGGGCTCTGGTCCTGCAAGAGTCCCGCGATCCGCCGATCGCCGAACCACTTCATGACGTCGCATCCCGGCGCTTTCGCGGCCACCCACTTCCGGGCCACCGATTCCGGACCGGGCGCCTGCAATTCATGCAGCACACCTCTCTCTACGCCGTCACTGATCCGGGCCCACTGCTCGGCCTCGGCCAGCACGATCAGGTACGAGTTCGCATCGGCCAGGATTGCCGACGCGGCCTTGAGGTCCCTCCCGAACCCGCTGGTGAGTCGGCTCTCTTCCGCCTTGGACAGATCCATGAGAAAGGCATGGCACCTCTCAGTGGCCAGCGCAGCCGTGGGAAGGCCGGTCGGGCCGTGCGGGAGGAGATACTTCGACTCGACATGCATCTCCAGCACGAGTCGTCTGATCATGGCGATGGCCGCAGTCTTCGTCCCGCTGTCCGGCCGCAGCTTCAGGACGACGAATCGCTGCTCGCCGCACAGGGTGTTGTAGGCCTGGTCGAAGCTCTCACCGGGCTCGGCAAATGTCTCGTGGACCTCGTCGAGGTAGGCCGGACCCAGGTGCGAGAGTTTCAGCGCCTCGGTCAACACAACGTTCAAGAGATTGATGACTCCGTCGTTCTTCTCCACGTGCGCAGTCGCCTCGATGCCCGGCGACGTGGAGGGGATGGAGGTCCCAAGCCGCTCAAGTTTCCGCTCCACCGCCAAGGTGTGGTCGAGTGGATCGGGCGCATCCATCTCCTGTCGAGTCGTCGCGTTCGCCGCCTCAAGCGTGTCCATCAGTTCTCCCTCGGATTACGATCGCTGTGCCGTGCCGTGTCAGAAAGCGCGGTGACCTTCTGCCGCTGGCAGTCAGGCCCGGAAGTCGATGTCGAGGCCGGTCAGTTCACCGCTCTGGTGGACGGTTTTGACTCGCTGGACGATCTCTCCGGATGCTTTCGCCCCCTGGCCGCGGACCCTCATTCCCGTGGTGCGGCCGCGAACATCGGAGACGCTCTGCTGGATGCGCGGTCCGGGGCGCCGTTCGCCAGAGAACGTGAAACGGGTGCCATAGATCTCCTCCAAGGCCAAGCGGATATGGCCGAAGCAGGCACGGAACGATTCGTCTGCACCGTCGAGGTCGTCCGCAGAGCACCCCGCAAACGGCTCAGCGATGGCCAGCAGCATCCGCAGCTCGCGGGCTCGAGCATCGAGCACGGCAAGATCGGGGACTACAGCGAAGTCCGCAGGTTCGAAGGCTTCGGGGACGAGCAGGGCCGAACGGTGCGCCGCCCTGCCCTCTCGCCTGATCCGCAGCGCCTCGGCAGCCTGGCCGTACAGAAACGACACTCCTTGGGTGAGTGCCGCTCCGGCGAGCACCGGAATCGCCACCGTGTCTGGATCAGCCATCATTCCCCCAGATCTACGTGTTCGGCGATCAGTGAAACTAGCAACCCGGCGGCGCGCGGAGAACTGTTGCGTGTTTACTCGACGCTCCCCAAGTACTCCATAGCGTCGCGAGACGCATCCCAGGAGGCCAGATTTTTCAGTACTTTGCTACGTATGGGGACATCGAGCGGGGACGGCAGGACGCTTCGCGCGCTGCGCGAAGCGTCGGGCGTCAGCCTGGGGCAGATCGTGCGGCTCACCGACTACAGCAAGGGTCACCTGAGCAAGGTCGAGAACGGGCTGCGGCCCGCATCCACGCGCCTGATGCGGGTCTACGAGTCCTTATGCGAGCGGCCCGGCCCGGTCGTCGCGCCGCGGCCCACGCGCCACACACCTGAAGCGGAGTGCCCGGTAGCCGCCGGCTACGGCGGGGAGATCCGACGCGCTAGAAACGCGGTCGGCCTGTCGCAACGTGATCTGGCAAAGGCGGCAGGACTTTCACACGTGTACGTCAGCAAGCTTGAGAATGGACATTCCCTCGGGACGAAGTACGTGGCGGGACGGTTGGACAAAGAGCTCGGACAGAGCGGCGCGTTGGTCAGGCTGTTCGCCGCAGAATCCGGGCGCCCGACGGATCCGGTGACGGTCCCGAGCGTGTCGTTGCTGTCCCGGATCGGATGTTCCCGGCCCCCGATGCCCGTCAACGTGGTTGTCGTCGAAGCTGCGGCGGAGTTGGAGCGTTTACGCACACAACGGCATCTCGTCGGACCTGCCGCCGTAGTGAACGACGTCGTCGCCCAGCTCGTCGCACTCCACTCAGCCGCACGTACGGCGTCAGCCGGGCGAGCTCTCGCGTATCGCCGCGTCGAGGCGCGCTATGCGGAGTATTTGAGCTGGCTCGCGGAGGAACTAGGCGACGCGCAGGCGATGCATGAATGGCTGGCCCTGGCCGTCTGTCTCGGCTCCGACAGCGGAGACACCGCGATCGCCGCGTACGCTGCGATCCGCCAATCGGCGACCGCGCTGCGGGCCGACGATCCGCGTTCCGCTCTGCACCACGTCCAGTTCGCGCTGTCAGACCCGGCCCTGCCGACGAGACTGCGCCGAATCGCCCTGCAACGCGAGTCCCGGGCTCGGGCCCGCAGCGGCGACCGCGAGGGATTCCGGCGCGCGATGGACGCCTTCTACGACGTCTCCGACGACGTGTCCTCCCCGTCCGCGGAGGACTGGGAGTGGGGTCCGGCGTGGGACCCGGAGCTCAGCTCATCACGCCTGACCGAGGCCTCGGGGCTGCTGGAACTGGAGGAGTTCCGCAGGGCCGCGGATATGTTCGCCACGACCATGCCGAGTACGTTTCCGAACGATCGGGAGCCGAACCCGGCCTTCCGACACGCCCGGGTTTGCTTTGCGATCAGGGAGGCGACAGCGTACGCGCACGTCCACGAGTGCGACCGGGCGGCCGATGTCATCGAATCCTTTCTCCCCGCGGTACCGAACGGGTCGATCACAATCCAACGCGACCTGCGACGCCTCGTGTCGATCCTGTCCCGACGCCGGGCCGCCCGGCTTCGGGCCCTGGCGCCCGACATCATCACCCTGGCGCGCACCGCGCGGCCGCGGCCCCCCGCCACACGACTGGAGACTCTTGATGCCCGACCGTGAGCCCGTCATCTTCGTCAGCTACCGCGGCGAGGCCGGCGACTGGGGTCCGGACTTCGTCTACGAGAAACTCGCCGAGGCGTTCGGCGCGGAGGTCGTGTTCAAGGCGGGGCAGACCCTACGCCCAGGACAGGAGTTCACACCAGTTCTGGAAGCCCGAGCCGCTTCGTGCCGCGTGATGCTCGTCTGCATTGGCCCCGGCTGGCTCACCGCGCAGAACCGCAACGGCGCCCGCCGGCTGGACGACCCTCACGACTGGGTCCGCCGGGAGATCAGGTTGGCGCTGGAGAATGGCAACCACGTCATCCCCCTGCTGCTCGGGAACCTCAACGAGGTCTCCCTTCCCGGAGAAGGGGATTTACCGAGGGACATCGCGCCGCTTCTGGGCCGACAGGCCGTCCGACTAGAGCGCGGCGGCCGTCAACGAAGCCTGATACCCGATCTCATCAAGCAGCTGACCGCACTCGCCCCCGACTTGGCCGAGCGACGATCGAACGCGCCCGATGGCCTGATCTCCCTTGACATTCAGGTCGGCACTGCTGGCGGTTCGCTGACTGCAGTGCGTACCTCCGCCAGATCACCGCAACGAATCGACGCCACCATGAAGATCGACGAAATCGCTACAACTGGTGAGGTCACGGGTGTGAA
Source organism: Actinospica sp. (assembly GCA_035493475.1). GTDB lineage: Bacteria > Actinomycetota > Actinomycetes > Streptomycetales > Catenulisporaceae > Actinospica. The sequence goes on along the minus strand of DATJIF010000029.1, from coordinate 113,266 downwards.
CCTGCTGCCATGATCTACGCCTCGGCGGCGACGCGCGAACAGCGGCCTCATGATACTCGCTTGCGTCCCGGGGCTTTGCCCTGCTCGCGCTGCTCGACGCACGGCGTTCCTTGGACAGCGCAGACATTGCTCGTCAGCTCTCTGAACGTCTTCTCCAAGAACTGATCGGGGCGGAGACCATGCCGCACATCAGCGCTGAACCGGGTGAACGACCGAGACCCCAACCGCGCAACCCCACGACCACCGCCCCAGGATTCTCACGAATGCCAGCGACCCGAACCCGCGCATCCAGAAGCTGTAGCGCCTCACAGACGTGCTGACCATAGGGTTCCTACCATCGCGCCTGGCCAGGTGCTTAGAGCCGCGGCCCGACGCGCTTCCACGCATGAATGGCCAGCCACACGACCTCGGAGGGATTCCTTCGCACTCTCCTCCCGCGACCGCGAGAGGAGAGTTCCAGCAGCCAACCTGTTTCCCGTCTGGGGAACTACCCCCGCGCACGCGGGGCTAGTTCTCTTGGGCAGGTGCAGGGCCCGACCACGACACTGTCGTCCCCGCGGAGGTGAGTCGAACGCGCCCCGGTACGCATGCTGCCAGGCAGGCCGGAGGCTCGTCACAACCGCTTTTCGCGGGCGCACACTTTGCGCCGCGTCAAGGGATCGCCGCAGGTCACCTGGCCGTGTAAGTCGTTGTGGTCGCGGTGTGGTCGCGGGGATCCCCGCGAGGTCGACAATGGGTTCGTCGGCTCCTGCTCCTGTCGATTTAGGAGCGATCATCATGCGTAACACCGTGAACCGGGGCCGCGTCTACCGCCGCTGCGGCTGCCGCGACCACAACCACCGCCAACTCGGAGCCGGCTGCCCCACCCTGCACACCGACCCGGGCCACGGAACCTGGAGCTTCGCCGTCGACCTACCCAACCCGGAACGGCGCAGCACGATCCGCCGTGGCGGGTTCCCCACCGAGGAAACCGCCCGCACCGCGCTGCGCCGCCTGCTCGAGGGCACTGCCGCAGGGTTCAACGCCGACCCCAACCAGACCCTCGCCGACTACCTCACCGAATGGCTCGAAGCCAAGCGACTACAGCTGAAACCCACCACGTTCACCCGCTACAACGCCCACGTCCACCAAGACCTGATCCCCGCACTCGGCACCGTACGCCTCGACGACCTCGGCTACACGCACATCGCCGCCTACGTCCACACCCAACTCGCCAACGGCCGCGGACAGGTCACCGTCTACTGGATCCTCGCCACCCTCTCCAGCGCCCTCGGCGACGCCGTACGCCGACACCGCCTACCCCGCAACCCCGCCCGACCCACCGTCCTGCCCCGACCCGCCGCCCAGGAACGCCGCATCTGGACACCCGAACAGGCCGCCCGGTTCCTGCGCCACCGCCATAGCGCCGACCCGGCCTTCGCCGACCTGATCGAGGTCCTCATCGGCACCGGCATGCGCAAGGGCGAAGCCCTCGGACTGCACTGGAACGACATCCACCTCGACACCCGCACGCTCTACATCCGCTGGAGCCTGTGCGCCGTCGACAACAACCGACTCGTCCTCGGCACCCCGAAGACCCGCACCAGCAAGAACTGGATCGCCATCTCCGACCGCGTCGCCACAGCCCTCGAACACCGCGCCAACGAAAAAACACCGACTACGGCCCACGACTTCGGCGGCGGATACGTCTTCACCCGCCCCGACGGACGACCGCTGCACCCCGGCTACGTCCTCCGGCACTTCCACACACTCAGCGACCACGCCGACGTCCCGCGCTGTACGGTCCACGACCTCCGCCACCTGGCCGCGACCATCTCGATTACCGAAGGCGTCCCGCTCACCGTCGTCTCCAAGACCCTGCGCCACTCCACCCTGTCGACCACTGCGAACATCTACTCCCACCTCACCGCGCAAGCCGCCCGCGACGCCGTGGACACCATCGACAACACGCTGACCCGAGCCGACCGAGCGAGCCGACACCCGACGACGCCCGTGCCACTGGAATCAGGACGGCGACCACTCCGCGACCACCGCACCGAACCGACCGAGACACCGAAACACCCGACCAACCCTGTCATCCGACGACACCGACCCCTGCGACCACGATCCCGCGCGACCACAATGCGACCACGTCACACACGGTAAGCAGAAAGGCCGCCCCACCTTCCGGCGGAAACGGCCTCTGACCTGCTACTTCACTGTCGGGCTGACAGGATTTGAACCTGCGACCCCCTGACCCCCAGGCGCACTCCGTGCAGGGCTGGCGCAAGGCATGGTCGCAGGGCAGTGAGGCGGGTCTGCTCTCGAAGAGGCCGGCCCCTCGCCCGATCCTGAGCGATGGATTGTTCGCCATGCTCAAGCAGGAGTCGGACAAGGGTCCGGTCGCGCGCGGCTGGCCGGACCAGACTGGACGCTCTCCCGGAACACGACGCGCCGCCCGTTCCACAAGTCCTACATGCCCCCGTGGCGTGGCCGCGCTGCTGCACCGGGACGGCTGGTCCCACCAGGTCCCGGCGCGTCGCGGGCTTGAGCGCAACGATGAGGCCGTCGCGGCTTGAAGGAAGGAGACCCGGCCAGATGCAGAAAAGCCCGGGCGGCGCTCGGTTTCTGGCTCGTCTTCGAAGACGAGGTCGGGTTCTCAATAACGCCGCCCACCTCCCGCACCTGGTCTCCGCGCGGAGTCACACCGGCCATCCGCGTGCGCGGCCGCTCCCGACGACGCGTGTCAGTCGCCACGCTGACCTCGCGCCATTCGCGAGTCGACTACCCCTCACCCGTCGACTGCGAAAACTTGTACGACGGCCCAGCGTACGTTACCGGGTCTGCTTGCCGCACACGAGAGCGCTAATTAATCGGCTGATTCAGGCTCAGCTTCGGATACGTTTAAGAGCCCTCTTGGCTTGGTCTCTAATATTCTTATCCGGGTGGTCGAGAAGTCTCTCGATCGACCCTTCGGCTGCGACGATCTTCGTCTTTCCAAGCGCCTCAATGGCGAATGCACAAACAGTGGGATCGTCGAGAAGCTCAATCAGCACATCGCCCACCCTGCTATCTTTCGTCTTCGGCAAGGCAAGGACGATCTGCGTTCGTGCCTGACCGAACGATTTGTCGAGGGCGAGCTCAATGAGCTCGTCAGCAACTGAAGGCCCTGCAAATATACCCAACCCATTACCGACGACCCAACGGAGATGCTCGCTGGCTGGCTCTGAGGTTGCTGGGCGCATCGGGTCTTCCACGTCCGGTGGGCAGCGGAAGAACTTCAAGAACTCTGGCAATGCCCGCTTCTTTGCGAAGGTGACAGAGAGCGTCCGAACAATATCCTCGGCCAGCGGTAGATACGTCGCTCGAGGAAGCCACCTGAGCAGAGCCGGTACCGCTGCCTCGTACTTCATGCGTTGACGGGCGAGCTCGCCGACGCTCTCGACACGGAAGCCCAGGTCGGCCAGTTCAGCGAGCAATCCTGCCGCACTCTCCGCATAGAGTTGCCGCCGTTGAGCCACACGCGGATCACTCGCAATTGCCGCGCGCGCCACTGGGTCGCTTAGCGCCTTCTCGACAGCTTGCTTGTGCGTCAACCGCCCGGAATTCACGCTAGAGCTATTCTCACCCGTCATGGAATGTTCCTGATGAGGTTGATCTGCCCTGAGTCAACCAGGGACTGAAGGGGGCTGGAGAGCTGAGTCGCGCTATTCACATATAGATTGAACTGAAAGCCGTTCGCTTGCGCATACGACAGGTCGTCCTTCAGCTGGGTCGAGAGGTACTGATACTTCACGTTCTTCACCTCACCAATGATACCCGCAGCCGGATCGAGCTCATCTGGGATGCGCGGCCGCCCATTGATGATGATCGTCCGCGTGTTCTTGGTGATCCCAGACGCCGCCTCACCCTGCTGGCCGATAAGACAGTTGGCCGCACCACCGGCATTGTGCACGAGGACCGGCGTGTTGCCCGCCAACACGTAGAACGCATGCAGGTCGTGTACGGTGAGGTCCCACATCCAACCGGTTTGGTCGGCGGGAGCGCTGCCGCCGTCCACTGTTGCCGTAGCGCCATTCTCCGTGAGGAGCCGGTCGCCCTTGTGGATCTTGCTAGCTTGGATCCAGGCGTGCTGGGTGAGGTCCCAGATGAGGTGGTTGGCGGTCGCGTGGATGACTTCGATGCCGTGGCCGGTCTCGACGGTGAGGTTGTAGAGGTTTGTGTCGTGGTGGACAAGGACTGCGTCCACGGTTTCAGCTTGGTTCTTCCCGGTCGTGGTGTTGGCCGATATCACCTTGTCGCCGACCTTGAGCGAGGTGATCGGCACTGTCTTGCCCGTAGAGGTGAGGACCTTCGTGTCGGCCGTGAAGCTGTCTCCTCCGCAGGCGGGTGCGTTCGTGCCGTCGTCTTCCGCAGCGCCACTGGCAAACGTGATGCCGGTCGCTACGGCTGGAACGCAGTCGCCGTTCTGGTTGCCGTTTATGCAGCCGGCGAGCCCGGGCCAGAGGGTGTTGTCGATTTTAAGGAGTTCGTTCTGAAGTAACTCGAGCTGCTGAGTGTACTTGTACTGGATTTCGTGCTCTTGTTGCCAGCTCAGTGTTCCGCAGTTGGTATCGGTGCTGATTCCGCCGCAGCGATACTGTGCAGCTATCTTTCGCGCGTGCCATTCCGTCTGCTCGTCCCAGCCCGCTTCGGTGATTGCGTTCCTGAGGACTTCTTTGTTGTACTGCACGACATCTGAATTGCATTGCGCCTGGGTGGTGCACCCGTCGCTGGCCGCCTTGCCATAGGGGAGCATAAGACCCGTCGGGTCCGCTTCGCCAACGGGGTTGCCGTCGGTGTAGGTGTAGCCGCCGAGAGCTAGGGTGTCCCACGCTTCGAAGACGGGATCGAGACTTGCAAACCTTCCGAGGCTGGCGTCATACCAACGGGCTCCGATGTCGGTGATGCCGGTGCTGGTGTCGTTGACATCGTTGAGGAATCCCCGGTTGTCAACCCAGGTGGCGGTAGCGCCGCGAGAATTGCCGTAAGGGTCGTATTGGCGCCAGGTGGGGGTTTGGCAGGTGTAGTCGAGGTCGAGGTCGGCGGTGCCGTGCTGGTCGGTGATCTCGAAGGTGTAGTTGGTGGTGTTGCCGGTGCGCACGGCCGTGCCGCCACCAGGGAGTGCGAGGTAGCGGATGCCGGTGACTGCGCCGTTGCTGGTGCTGTGGGTGGCTTGTTCGTTTTCGAAGTAGACAGTGGTGGCGGTCGGGGTGATTTGCAGGAGCAGTTTGCCGGAGGGGTCGTAGACGTAGCTGCTGGTTCCGGCGGTGTTGGCCGTGCCTGCCGTGGTGGTGTTGACAGAGGCGAGTTGTTCGGCGTTGTTCCAGTTCAGGGTTTGGGTGCCGTCGGTCGGGGTGGTGCGGCCGGTGGTGTTGCCGGCAGTGTCGTATCCGTAGCTGGTGTTGGCGGTGGTCCCGCCGGTGGTGCTTGTACTGGCCAGGGTGTGGGGTTGGCTGCTGCTGTAGGTGTAGGTAGTGGTGGTGTTGGTGGTCGCGGTGCCGATGGCGTATTGGGTCTGGCCGGTACGGTCGCCTTCGTTGTTGAAGGTCCAGGAGTCCCAGTAGGCGCTGCCCGTGCCGAGGGTGTTGGCGACGTTGCTCGCGGTCGGTGCCGTGGTGCAGGCGGCGGTGGCGGACCAGGCCTGGTTGAGTTGGTCGAGACCGTTGTACTGGTAGCACTGGGTTTCGGTGTCGCTGGAGGACCCGAGGCGGGTCTCAGTCTGCTGGGTGATGTTGCCGGACGGGTCGTCGGTGTAAACGGTGTCGTCGACGGCGGTGGGGGTGGCGGTCTGGCGCGAGATGTTCTGCTCGTGCAGGCTTCCGGTGTGTACGTCGTAGGTGTTGGTGATCTCGGCGGTGCCGGTGGATCCGCCGATCTGCTCCTGAGTGGGGCGGCTGTACGCGTCGTAGTCGACGTACTGGGCGTAGCCATAGTTCGCGTCGGCCAGCTCGCTGGGACTGTCAAACAGTCCGCTGTAGCTGTGCTCGGTGGTTTCGCTGTTGATGCCGCCGAAGCTGGAGTAGGTGTCCTTGAACGGCAGGCCCGTGTACGTGGTGTAGGTGTGCGTGATCGTGTAGGTGCCGGCGAGCCCAGTGACAGTGGACGGGATGATGATCTCTTCGCCGAGAGATTCGCCGAAGATGTTGAACCCGGCTGTCTGCTCGGTGTAGGTGGCGCCGTTCGCGTACGTGGTCTGGGTGGTCAGTTGTCCGATCGGATTGGTCATCCCGGAGATGGCATGGTTGCTGTTGTCGTAGTACCACTGGTACATCTGAGTGCCGCTCGGCCCTGCGGTCTGATCGGCGGCCACGTTTTGGGCGGCGTATTCGGCGGTTGTTCGGCCGAGCTTGTCGTAGACGTAGGAGATGTACTTGCTGCGGGAGTCCTCGGACTGGACGAGGTTGCCGTTCGGGTCGTAGGCCATGAACGAGTTGCCGGCGGTGGGGTCTTCCTTCTCGGTGACGCGGCCGCGCAGGTCGTAAACGCTGGTCCAGGTCTCGTTGTCCGGGTCCGTGTGTCCGCGGACCTGGTCGAGACGATCGGCTTCCTCCCGGCTCAGTCCGCCACGTGGGCGCATGATCTAGGACGTGATCTCCCGCGGGCTGGGCGCCGGGCGCGCTCCCTCGGCCGGACCGGTCCCCTCCCGCAAAAGGCTCAGAGCGGCCAACTATCACACAATCACGGCCAGGGCTCTCAAACTCCTCTACTCCCATCTCCTCGCCCACGGCTACTCTGGGAGTCGTGTCAAACCCGCGCGATGACTTCTCCGCGCTCGTGAAAACCATGCTCGCGCGGCGCGTGGGTCATCGGTGCAGCAATCCGGTCTGCCAAAAGCCCACTTCGGGCCCTGCTCAAGACCCGGAGAAGGCTGTCAATATCGGTGTGGCGGCGCACATCACCGCCGCGGCCGAAGGTGGCCCTCGCTATGACAAGTCGCTATCGGCAGAAGAGCGAGCTGCGCAGGCCAATGGCATTTGGTTGTGCCAGACCTGCAGCAAGCTGATCGACGCTGACGAGCAGCGGTTCGTTGTCGATCTCCTACACCGGTGGAAACGTGACGCGCAGGCGCGGGTCCTTCGGGATCAGACACAGATGCCGCGCTGGTTGGCATCCCGCGGCGTTCCGGCTGATGCTGACAGTCTCCGGCGGATCTCCGAGACTCGCACGCGTCGGAGGCTCCGTAACATCGTCGACGACGACACGATGCTGCTACGTGCTCTGGACGCGCTGTCGGCCACTGAGCTTCCGAGCCCGTTGATCACGCTTGAGCCCGGCCGGATCCTCGTCTTAGTCGGGGAACTTGGCACGGGTAAGAGCGAGATCGCCGAGATCTGGCACCGTTCGTCGATCGACACGTACGCCGGTGGTGCGGGGCCCGTGCCGGTATGGATGCCCGCACGCGCAACCCAGCGGGGGCTCCCTGAAATGGTTGCGCAAGCGTGCGGTGGTGAGGAACACCTTCTTTCGCTCGGCTGCGATCTCGTACTCGACGAACTGGACGCGATCAACGACCTGCGCCGCGTACGCGAACTCCTCGATGAGGCAGCCGTCTTCGCTGAGTCGGCTGGAAACGTCCGCGTCGTGGCGACGATCCGACCGGGCTACCCGGTACCCACCAGTGAGATCGTTCCGATCACGGAACTGACTCTCGAACGCGGCATCGAAATCGCCTCCTCCATCGCGCAGATCCCCGAATGGCAGATGGCCCACAGGCTCACTCCCGAACTAGCCGAGGCGGCGCGCACTCCACTGCTAGCGGTCCTGATCGGCGCGGAGGCCGCCTCCCTTTCCGACCTCGCGGACCGACCTTCGCTCCTACACAGGCTCGCGGAACGCGCCCTTGAGGCAGTTGCCGGGCGCACAGGGGTAGTAGTGGTGCGGGAACAGGTCCGCGCAACGCTGCGGCGCATCGCCATCGCGGCAACCAATGGCGTCCAGATTCGCGCGAGCGACATCGCATTTGGCGGAGACCTGGTAGCCTCCCGCATCCTCGCTGAAGGCCAATATGGCGAATTACGCTTCCCACTCGCAATCCTTGAGCAGGTATTCGCCGCTGAGGCGCTCACTCACCGTGAAGTACCCATCGACGACATCGTCAGTGACCTCTCAGCTGCGGTAACCTGGCGCTACCCGATCGCGGTCGCGCTTGCCACGAATCCGGAGATAGCCGCCGACCAGTTGCTCGACCCTATGGCGCGCGCCCACCCCGGACTCGCCAGCTGGCTGGTTCGCGAAGCACTGACGGTCTCCGGTTACCGGGTCCGTGAGGGTTCTGGAACGCAGGTACAAGACTCGACGCCTCAACCCCACGCACCTGCCTCCGCGCAGGCGACGCTAAGTGCCGGGCGCGCCGTGCGAAACGCAATGAGCGCGTGGCTCAACGGGCTGCGGGAACTGCGCCACTTTCTTCTCTTCGACGCTCCTGACGGGACGCTTCGCTCCCTCGGCGTGGGGCTCTCAGTGGACGGGACGTTCGAAGCGTGCTGGGCTGCTGCGGGTAGCCAACTGCCGGAGGTTTTCTGCCTGAACCCTTCGCACGCGCCTCCGGAACTGGAGGCGATCCGACCCTTGATCGGAAGACCTGGTTGGGGGCCGTCCCGCAGTACTGCTCACGTCGCGTCCCGCGCCAACTGGCAATGGCAGTGGACCGCAGAGCACATTGTCATGCAACTCAAACCTCTGATCGAGCGGCGTTCCCTTCTCGTACGCCCGGGCAGTCATCTCGCTGCGGAACGAGACTGGCACCTGGCATGCCTCGTGGTCGGGCAGGGCAACACCAACCACCAGCCAATCGATCCCGCCGTGGTCCTCAGGGCAATCGAGATCGCGGAAGCCAGCATCGACGGCAACTTCATCGCAATGAGGTCAACCGACGGAACGACCAGTCGCCTGAACGAACTCCACCACCTCGCGAGCCGCTGCGAACAACTCGTCGGTCGCGGAGAACTACTGCGCAGACCCGCTCCCGCACCAGACAATCCACCCGGCTATCGGGATCGGGGTTGGGTCTGGCACGCCTACTCACCTGAGCGGTTGCGCGAGCTGACTGAATCGGTCTGGCGCGAGGCCCTGCTCGGCTACGGCCAGCTCGTCGCCGACCACTTCCCCCGGATCGGACGCACGCTCAGCCTTGCCGCACTGGGCCAGCCCAAGGTCGAGGGAACGCTCATCACCAGCGACAAGTCCGGCTTCCAGGGCTCACCACTTCTCGACTACACATTCAGCGCGCTCGACCCCGACCATAATCTCGACACAGATCAGCCGCTCACCCCCGGCTCAGTCATCGCCACGCCGCACGTGACGATCCGCCAAGTCGCCGAACACGAGTGGCACGAGAGCCACTCCTCGGTACCGCGTGCACGAAACCTCACTCGGCTGATCCCGCGCGGCGTCACTGCAGCGGCATTCGCGGCCGCCGGAGGCGCTCAGACCGGCGCGCTCGATGTCTACGACCACTCACCCGCAACCAATCTGGCCTACAAATGGCTGAGCATCGACCTCAAGCAGCTCGGCTGGCTGTGACGCAGCCCCTGCTCCAGCGAAACCGTCCGCTCTCCCAACGGGTTCGACCTATCGCCATACCCGGTGCTCATCGCGGTAATGCGGCCACGGCCGTCCCGGGGCGCGTGGCTCGGCGATCAACGATTTCATGCCTTCGATCCACGTAGCCTGCTCAATGAACTCCATCAGGTAGCGCTCAAGTTCCGAGCGCCGCATCTCGAGTGTCCGCGTGGTTTCCATGATCCCACGGCCATGCGGGACTCGGTTGACCGACGTAATCTTCATGACGACCTCGCCAGGCTTCAGATCCGCAGTTGTTCCAGGCCGAGTCCACGCCGCATGGAGGCCGGCGTCACGCAGCGACTGCGCCAGTGCTGGCCCAGGGGTCTCAACGACGAAGCTGGCGATGTCTCCGATCAGGCGAGTGCAAAGCGCGGGATGGAACGGGTAGGCCGCGAACGGCACCCGCAGCGGGTCACGCGATACGCTATCGAGGCTGGTGGCGTTGATGATCCACTCGTCGCCCACGGAAAAGTGCGCTCGCCGCCGGACAGCCGCCATTTTCCTGCGCAGTCGTTCGTGGAAGTCGTCCACGCTCCACCCCTTCGCTTGGACGCCGCCGAGGTCCATGACCAGGAGGGTCCGATCACCGGGAACACAAGCAGTGAAGATCCCCTGCGTGACCGCGCGATCGAGGCCATCGGCGAGTACCCCCAAATGCGCCTTGAACGGGATACGCAGGTCGTACAGGCGCTCACACGGGTTGTCTCCAGGAAGCGGCGCCCTACCGCCGATCGCACGCCGTGCGGCCTTCACACGACGAGTCTGCGGAGTGTTGCGCTCCTCTTTCATCTCGTTGGTCTTGAGCTCGCGTGTGAGTGGCCCGTCCTCGTTGAAGTAGGTGATGTCGCCGATGCGGAGGCAGTTGGTCAAATCGTGCAGAAGCGCGAACCGCCCATCTCGATACGCCTCGTCGGCAGCTTCGATCTCGCGCTGCAGCCCAAGCTTGTCCGCCATCACACCCGAGTCCTGGCTCCTGGACAACGCCAGGATGTGCTGCCGCTCGAACCCGAAGACTCGCCACGCCAGCGCATCACCGACACATCGGTACTGCCGGGCAACCCGCTGGCAAATGTCTCGCTCCAGCCGCCACGTGGCGAGGTCAGCCCGGTCTCGGTCCGATTGTGGTTCAGGGGCATCCTGCTGTGGCCGTTTTCCGGCGGCCATCCGCTTAACGGCCCTACTCAGCCCGTTGAAGTCTCGCTCGACTTCGAGGATGCAGCCCAGAAGATCTTGCTGAAAGGCATACCCGTCCTCGATGTTCGAGCACGCGCGCAGCTGACCGATCAAAACCGCGATCCGCACCAACGCCGCCTGCTGTCTCGGATGAGCGAGCACTTCCTCAGGCTCCGCATCGAGATCAAACAAGTCCATCCGCACATTGTGCACATGCCGCCGATCTGACACGCCCAATTTAACACCAGCGACTCTAACTGCATGCTACGCAGGCCGTGGTTTCCCGTGAGCCGCGTGGCCATGATCACCGCCATGCCAAGCTCAGCGAGACCAACGCCTCCGTCTCAATCGACGATGCGGCGCATAGCGACGAGGGAATCGCGCCATTGGCTCAGGGGGCTGATCTTCACGAAGTCGCCGGTCTGCGGTGCCTGGATGAGGACACCATTGCCCAGGTACATGCCGACGTGGCCGGGCGCTTGGACGGTACCGTCGGAGCCGGGGATGAAGAGCAGGTCGCCTTGCTGAAGCTGGCTGACGTTGAAGATCGGACTGCCGATGTTCACCTGGTCGAACGTTGTTCGGGGGAGTTCCACGCCGATGCGGGCGTAGGCGGCTTGGACGAGGCCGGAGCAGTCGTATGCATTGGGGCCGGTCGCGCCGTAGACGTAGGGCTTTTTGAGCTGAGCGAGAGCGAAGGTAATCACAGCGACGATGGGTGCCGGTGTCCCGGCGGGTATGTGGTAGCCAGCCGCGGTGACGGCGGCCGCCGCGGTGTTGTCGCCTGAGCTGTCTGCCGTACACGTGGTGCCGGTGAACTCGGTGGCGAGCCGCGCGGCTTCGTCAGACCATTTCGCGTAGGCGTCGGGGTATCCGCTGCGCTGGACCGCTTGGGCAGCCACGGTCGTGGGCATCGTGCGCCAGCCGGGGACCTGGAGCAGTTGGGTGTAGAACTGGCGGGCGGCGTAGCTCGGGATCATGATCTGGGCGGGCGTGCCCCAGCCCTGCGACGGTCGCTGCTGGAACAGGCCGAGGCTGTCGCGGTCGCCATAGTTCAGGTTCTGGAGATCAGACTCCTGAAGTGCGGTGGCGATGGCTATCGTCTCGCCGGGCATCGGGACGCCCATGCTGGTGCCGACCTGGGCGATGATCTGGGCGTTGCTCAGCTGGGCCGCACTGAGGTTGTCGACGGCGGTAGGCGCTCCGTGGGCTCCGGGCGCGCATACGGGCGCCGTGGACGAGTCGGGGGCCGAGGAGATCGCTCCGGCGACGGCGGCGAGCGAGGCTATGACGAACATCGGTGCGGATATCGCGGCGGCTACGGCGGGACTGACGTGCATGATGGCCATCTCCTCATCGGGCGGACTGCGCGGTGAAGCGGATCGGGAGCGCGGTCAGGGCGTGCTGGCGGTAGTCGGGCTTCCATGTGAGCTGCTCGCGCGGGACGGCGAGTTCGACGTCCGGGAACCGGTGCAGGAGCGACCAGATCGCGGTGCGAATCTCGAGCCGGGCGAGCGGAGCGCCGAGGCAGTAGTGCGGGCCGTGGCCGAACGCGAGATGCGCGGCCGCACCACGATCGGATCTGAAGTCGTCGGGCTCGGCGAACGCTTCGGGGTCGCGATTGGCCGAGGAGATGGCGAGCAGCACGGTGCTGCTGGCGGGGATCGTCCTGCCCGATACGTCGATGTCCTCGGTCGGAAAGCGGCGGATCGCGGTCAGCAGCGGGCCTTCGAGCCGGAGCACTTCTTCAGCCAGCGCCTCCATGGCCTCGGTGTGCGGTGACTCCTGCTTGCGCACGAGCTCCGCCGCCTTAGCGTCCGTGAGCACGAGGCTGATGCCGGTCGCGATCGCGTAGACGGTCGTCTCGAACCCGGCCCACAGGATGAGGAACGCGAGCGAGGTCATCTCGTCCTCGCTCAGCCGCTCCCCCGTCTCGCTGGCCTCGATCATCGCGGAGAACAGGTCGTCACCAGGCTGGCTGCGCTTTCGGGCCACGAGCTCGACAAAGAACGCGTGCATCTCCCGTACGACGCCGACCCGAGCGACACGCGCTTGGTCAGACGGGTCCATCAGCGTCGAGGTGAAGCGGCGGAAGGCGGCGCCGTCCTCGGCAGGGATGCCGAGGACCGAGCTGATCACCTCGATGGGAAGCGGCACGGCGAGGTCAGAGAGCAGGTCGCTCTGGCCGCTCGGTGCGATGGCGTCGAGGAGCACGTCCGTGGTATCGCGGATTGCGTCACTCAACTCGTCTACTCGGCGTGGGGTGAAGGCCTTGGAGACGAGCCGCCGGATCCGGGCGTGGTCCGCCGCGTCCACGTTGAGCAGGTGCTCGTTGAGCGCGGGAGGGAACCGGAAGCCCGGATAGCCTCCGCCAGCGGTGCGGGCGTTCATCGACATCCGCGGATCCGCCAACAGGGCTTTAACGTCCTCGTGACGACTGATCACCCACACCGGCAGGCCCTCGACCATCACGGCCTGGTGTGCACCGCCCTCGGCGCGCAGCCGCGCGTACGCGGCATAGGGGCAACCGGCGAGGTCCGGAACCAGGTTGACGGGCTCAGCGATGGTCATGGACTGGGGATGACCGTGTACTGACATGGAGAACTCCTCGTCCGATTTGGAGAAGGTGGTGGTCAACGGCTGCTGACGGGAGCGGGCGTCGTCGACAGTCGCCTGCGCGTCGCCTTGAAGTACTTCGACACCCGCGAGAGCCAGATGAGCTCGGCGTCGAGATCTTCGGGAGCGGTGTTCATCGTGACGGACGCGGTCGGAACGCGCTCCGCTCCCTCCCGGCTGCTTCGATCGAGCGCGGCCCGGATCGCTTCGGCTTCGACGGCTGCGTCAGCCTCGTCGCCGGTCAGCCCACGGCGAGCAGCGGCTTCGCGCGCTTGGAGGGCGGCGGCCGGATCGAGGTATGGCTGAAGCGCGAGCACTCCGTCTCGCACTTCGATGACCCTACGCTCGACGACGTAGTCGAAGTCCCGGAGACGTCGCGGCATCGCTCGCCAACGGCCGAGACCAAAGCTCGGTGTGTCGAGGGCGATGCCTGGGTCCCGTTTGTAGAGCTCTTTCCAGAGAGGCCGCAGTCGCCGGTAGCCGCGCAGCCGCCGGTAGCGGCGCAGCAGTCCGGAGACGTGCGGCCCCCACATGTGCATCGTGAGTCCGAGCATGATCAGCATCGAGCCGATACTCGCTCCGGCTTCGGGCAGCGGGTCCCACGCGGCGAGGTTCACGCCGAAGTGCGCGACGACGAAGTCCATCAACCTGTCGCCCACGTATACGAGGCTGACGAGCGCTCCGACAGCGGCAGTACGCAGTCCGGTGCGCAGCCGGCTTGGGGTCATCAGGTGGGCGAAGCGCAGGCAGAGGCGGGCGATCTCGATGTTCGTCGCGCCGAAGGTAAGCAGGTAGATGACTAGGTACGCGTCAAAGAATCCTGACGAGCTGTACCAGTGGACGAAGTTGTGGTTACCGGCGTGCTCGGCGTTGCTCAGGAAGAACAGGACAGCCATTGCCACGAGGACGGCGGCGACGACGGTCGTGCTGATGGCGACGCGACGTCGTGCTTCGGGTCGTTCGTAGTTCCAGAGCTGGAGCAGGGCGAGCGCGGCGACGCTGTAGCTCACGACGAGGCTTTCGGCGAGCCACGAGGAGAACTCGGTGATGCTGGCGAATCCGTCGAGGTGCCTACGGAGCGGTGAGGAACCGACCGTGAACACGACGGCGAACGCGAGGAACATCAGCCATACCGCGACGCGCTCTGGATCCCGTCGTACCTCGCGGAGTCGCGGGAGCGCCGCTGAGCACGAAGAACCAGGCGAAGAGCGCGCAGGCCGGGTAGAGGATGATCGTCATGCTTCATCACCCCTCGACAGAGAGCGGGCGATGCGCGCGACGGCCTTCGCGGCGGACGGATTCACCGCCGTGGGCACGTGAGCGGCCTGCGTTCGGCTGACTCGCCGCATGATCAGTGTGGCGATCAGCTCGGCTTCGAACTCCTGGTCGTCGTTGTAGGTGTCCCGGCCGAGCACGCGCTGTACATCGCCCGGTTGGACAGCGGCCGTCAGCGCCCTCGCGATGTCGGAGCCCAGCGTCCCGCTCGACGAGTGCTCGCGCAGGATGTGGCCGACCTCGTGGCAGACGATGTGCTTCTGGTGCAGCCGCGAGGTGTTCTCTTCGTAGAAGACGTAGTCGGCCTGCGCCGTGGCCATCCAGAGCCCGCACAGGTTGCCGAAGGCCATCGCCGTCGGCATGAGGACGATCGGCCGGTGGCGCTGAGCCCCGATGCGTTGGCAGAGCTCGTCCAGATCGAAGGGCTCTGGGATGTCGAGCTCGGCGACGAGCGCTTCACATTCGCGGCGGGCGAGTTCGCGGGTCACGAGCGGTCACCCGCCCGGGGCCGAGGCGCAGGTGGTGCTAGCCGTTCTGGCCCGGTGTGTCCTCCGCGGGCGGCAGTCCTTCGACCTGTCGCACGCGATCGATCATGCTGAGGATCAACTCGACGCTCTCCGGCGGCAGACCCACCGAGCGCATTGCGACGTCCTGCACCCCGGCGTGCCGGATCGCAGCTACGAGCTTGAGCTGCTGGTTGGTCTCCTCGGTGTTCTCGTTCGCGTCGAAGTACGACAACGGTACCTCGAAGAACCCTGCCAAGGCCTGGATCGCGTCCATCATCGGGTTCGTACGCACACCCGTGACCAGCTGCGACAGGTACCCGACCGACATCGACGGGCCTCCCTGCTCGTCGATCGCCCGGAGCACCTCGCGGTACGAGTACTTCTTCCCGTCGGGCTTGCGCTTGTGCTCGAACAGGTAGCGCAACCGCTCCGCGATGACGCCCGGCTCCGCCTGCTCGATCTCGGGCGAATCGTCGCCGAAACCGGCAGCCTCGGCAGCTCCAGCGGGATTCGCCGGCTCCTCGCCCGCGCCCGTGGCCTGCTCGCTCATGGTCCGTCCCTTCCCGGTGCGCCAGCTGGATGGACGCCGTCGGCTGCCGTGAACACTTCTCGGTCATTTCAGTCTACCTCGTTCGCATGGGTTGACACGTCCAATATGGGTGATCTTATGGTGGTTTCACCCTGTTTGCATAGATGAACAGTTGACCCAGTTTCGAGGACGCGCGAACCATCGCAGCTAGCACCTCGGGGCGGCTGATCATCGCTCACCCCAAAAGGAGCAGGTGAAAGCCATGATCGCGATAGCTCTCCACCAAGCTGCCGCCCAACTGCTCGCGCATGTCGCGGGCGTGGTGCCCGATCCGCCGCCCGTTGCGCCCGACGGAGCGAACGCGCTGGTCACGATGCTGTCGTGGATCAAGTGGGGCGCCTTGGTGTGCTGCGCGGGGGCGGCAGTAGTGGCCGGCGGCATGATCGCGCTCGGCAACACGTCGAAGCGCGCCGAGATGGCCGAGCGCGGCAAGGTCACACTGATCTGCGCCGTCCTCGGCTCCGTCGTGATCGCGCTCGCGATCACGCTGACCTCCGCCTCCTACCGCCTGGGCTCCGATCGCGCGCCCGTCCACAAGCCCATCACCGCCACTCGGAGTCACGATGCGTAACGCTATCGGCACCAGGCGCTTTCTCCCGGCAGCCCTCGCCGTCGGTGCGTTGCTGGTGCTCACACTCGTCGCAGTTCCCTTGCTCGCCGGCCACCACGGACACGCGAGCAACGCATCTGGACGCCCCTCCCCTGCCCCGAGCACGTCTCCGATCCCGGTCCCGTCCGGCGGCGTGACCGTCGTTCAGGGCGCCCGCCTGGCGGACGGCGTGGAGACCGGATACCCGCACACCACCATCGGCGCGATCAGCGCGGCTGCCGAATACCTCGACGCGGCCGCATCGACGCTCGACCCGGACTACGCCGCCTCGGTGATGCGCGTCGTCGGAGACCCGGGAAGCAGTGCTCTGCCGACGAACCTTGCCGAGAGCACCGTCCGCCTGCGCGCCGATCTGCAACTGCCGACGTCCGGCCCACTGAACCCGCCGATCACGTTCCAGACGACCGCGCAGATGTACCAACTGCGCAATGCGGCGGTAGACAGCGCACTGGTTCTCCTGCTGACGGAGAGCACCTTCGTCAACGCCCACGGAGGCACGGCCCAGACCACCGGCGTGTTCCCGGTGCGGATGGTCTGGGCTCGCGGCGACTGGAAGCTTCATGCCATCGGAGCTGACGCGCAGGACTACAGCGGCCTCGTCGCAGCGCCGGATACGCAGAAGGCTGCGAACGAGGGATGGAAGGCCTTGATCCCGGTCACCGGCGGTGCATCGTGACCGCGGCCATCGGCTTCGTCCAGACCGGCCCCAGCTCAGGCTGCTTCGACGGCAACGTCGGGCAGTGCCTCACCGACGTGGTCACACTGCCAGGCAAGGCCGTGTCCGGCGTCGGGTCCACCGTCAGCGGCGCCATTGGCGACGTCGCCAGCTCAGCCTGGGACTCGATCTGCCGCTCGTTCGCCGACGCCTTCACCTCGGTGCTGCAGTGGTTCGGCGGCGTGTTCACCTCGATGCCCGATCCGGACCTCGGCTCGATCCGCGGCGTCTACGCCGTAAGCCTCACCCTCGGCATGATCGTCGCGGTGATCCTGCTGCTGATCCAGGCGGGATCGGTCGTGTGGACGCGGTCGGGCGCGCCGCTCGCCCAGGCGCTGATCGGGCTGCCGAAGGCGGCGCTGGCCTCGATCTTCACGCTCACGGTATCCGCTCAGATCATGGCGGCCTCCGATGCCGTCTCGAAGTGGATCGTCACGTCCAACGGCACGAGCATGACCGCTTTCACCCAGCGGCTGACCACGCTGCTGGCGCTCAGTTCGATCTCGGCTCCGGGCAACACTGCGATCCCGTCCGTGCTCCTGCTGTTGTTCGGACTGCTCGGCATCGTGCTCGTGGTCGTGCTCTGGCTCGAACTCGTGCTGCGCAATGCCGTGTTCTGCGTCCTTGTGGCGGTCGCACCGATCAGCGCCGCAGGTCAGATCGGCTCGGCCACGCAGGAGTGGTGGCGCAAGTTCGCGAAGGCCGCAATCCAGCTGGCGATCGTGAAGGCGGTCATCGCCCTCGTGTTCGTCGTCGGATTCGACATGGCCGGGAGCTCCACCGGAATCACCGGGTTGGTCTCGGGCATCGCAGTGCTCTTCATGGCCGTCTTCGCGTGGCCCGCGGTGGCCAGGTCCTTCACCTTCACCGGAGCTGCCATGGGCGGCGCGATGGGCGTCGGAGCCGTGGTCGGGGCGGTCGCGAACCGATCGGCGAGCGGCGGACCGGGCATCGACCCGGCGAGCTTCGGCCAGTTCTCGGAGCGACAGGCGATGTCGGCCAACGCGGCGCGGTCAGGCGGCGGCGCGTCCTCCGCCGGCGCGGCGGCAAAAGGCGGCGGTGCCGGAGCTGCCAGCGCCGTCAGTGCCGCCGCCGGACCTGCGGGTGTCGCGGTCGCCGCGATCCAGGCGCTGCACAAGACCATCAACACCGTCGCGTCCCGGATGGAGCAGCAGGCCGGGCACGCGGGGCTGGACGGGGCGAACCCGACCGCGTACCCGGGCGGCTATCCGTCGTACGGCGCCGTACGCCTGCCGGGCCTCGGGGCCAGAAGCAGCTCAGCCTCGTCGAGTTCGGCCGAGCAGTCCAAGTCGACTCCGGCCGCGCAGTCGGCCACCAGCGGAAAGGCCTGATTCCGATGCATACGCGCACGTACTCCGGATGGCAGCACGAAACGGTGCACTTCATGTTCGGCCTCTCCGGCCGCCGGGTCGCCCTGGTCGGGGCCGCCATCTTCCTCGGGCTCCAGCCGTTCGTCTCCGGACACATGGCCGGCGCACTGGTCGCCGCGCCGGTAGCCCTCGTACTCGTCGCGTCCGCATTCGTCCGCATCGCCGGGCGCACCCTCGACGAATGGATGATCACCGTGGTCTCATTCAACCTGCTCAAGCTCGGTCGCCGGAACCAGTTCTTCTCGGGGGCGTTCGCGCCGGGCCGCGGAGTCGAGCCGCCGAGGCTGGATCTGCCGGGCGTGCTCACTCCGATGCGCATCCTCACGGCGCAGGATGGAACCGGCGTCGAGTTCGCCGTACTGCACCACCCGCAGCACCGCACCTACACCGCGGTCGCCGCGGTGGAGTCGGTCGGCTTGGGCTTGGTCGACGCGGAGCAGGGCGAGTCGATCGTCCGGTCGTGGGGCGAAGTCCTCGCTTCGTTGTGCACCGAGGACCAGCCGATCGCGCGGTTGCAGTTCGTCTCGCGGACGACGCCGCAGACCGTCGGCGCACTGCGCTCGTGGCACACCGACCACCTGGACCCGGCAGCGCCGCTGGCCTCGGTCATGGCGAACGAGGCGCTGCTGACGACGGCTGCTCCAGCGACCTGCCGCCGTCAGACCTGGGTGGCGATCTGCCTGGACGCGCGTCGGACCGCGACCGCGATCCGCGCGGCGGGCGGTGGCGAGTCGGGAGCGTGCCGCGTCCTGGAGCAGCAGGTACGAGCCCTGCGTCCGCTGTTGGCCGGGGCGGGGATCACCGTCACGCGCTGGGTGGACACCGCGGAGCTCGCCGAGACCATCCGCGTCGGATTCGATCCGCACGTCGCCGCGCTGCTCGACCAGCGACGTGCGGAGGCGACGGAGCAGGTCGTCCGTGGCGACGTGCTCCCCGTCCGGCCGGGGCTCGACGTGTCGCTCGCCGGACCCGCTGCGGCTTGTACGTCGTGGTCCTCGTACCAGCACGACGGCGCGGTCTCGGTTAGCTACGCCGTCCATGCCTGGCCGATCTCCCCGGTCTACGCGACCTCGTTGGCGGCGTTGCTCGCGGACACCGTGCACCGGCGCTCGTTCTCCTTCGTGATCGAGCCGCTCGGACCGCGTGCCGCACAGAAGGCCGTGATGGTCGAGAAGACCAAGCGCGAAGTCACCCTTCGACTTCGGGCGCGCACCGGGCAGGCGGCCTCGGCGACCGAGCAGGTCGAGCTGAACCGCGCGGACGCGCAGGATCTCGCGCACGCCACCGGGTCTGGCCTCGCCCGGTTCACCGGATACCTCACGGTCACGGTCGACGACCCTGCAGAACTGGCGGACGCCTGCGCCCAGGCGGAGGCCAGCGCCGCGCTCGTCGGCATCGAGCTGCGGCGGATGTACGGCGCCCAGGACACCGGGTTCGCAATGACCCTCCCGGTCGGCCTCGGCCTTCCGGTGCGGAGGTGATCCGGATGCGCACGTTCACCTCCCGACGTCGCCAGCTCGCGGAAGCCACGCGCCTGCCCGCACTCGACGTCGCACACCTCCGTCCGCTCGCACCGGCCGAGCCCACGACGGCTGCTCCGCACGAACGAGCCGAGCGACCTCCGGCGGCGCCACCCCGGCGCGGAGTGAACCGCCCGTACGCGGGCCGCGCCGCGCTCACCCCGGCTCCGCGCGTCTACCGCGCGGCGACGGCCCAGCTCGCCGGGCTCTATCCGTTCCTCTACGGCGCGTCCGTCCCGCCGCTCGGCCCGTACATCGGAACAAACCTGCTGACCGGCTCGGCGTTCTCCTGCCACCCAATCGCCTGGCTGCACCGCGGCTTGATCACCAACCCGAACCTCCTGGTCACCGGAATCCCCGGCGCGGGCAAGTCGGCGCACATCAAGGCCCTCTCACTGCGCCTGATGTCGTACGGAGTTAAGACCCTGATCCTCGGCGACCTCAAGAACGAGTACAAGGAGTTGTCCGCCGCGCTCGGCGTCACGCCGGTCGAGCTCGGCCCGGGACTGCCCGCCCGACTCAATCCGCTGGACGCCGGTCCGCTGGGCGAAGACCTGCCGGCGGACCCGGTCGAGCTGGACGAGCGGCTCGCCGAGATCCATCGTCGTCGCCTGATGCTGCTGGACGCGCTGCTGTCGACCAAGCTCGGCCGTCCGCTCTCGCCGACCGAGGAGGCGGTCATCTCGCAAGCCATCGACGAGACGACCGGGCGGTCCGCAGGCATGAGGACCCTGACGAACCCGACGCTGCCCCAGGTGTGGTCGTTCCTCCGCGACCCCACCGCCGGGATGGCGCAGGAGCTGCGCGTCCGCGACGTCGAGGAGCTGCGCGACATCGCACGGCCTGTCGCCGACGCGCTGCGTGCCATGGTCACCGGATCGCTCTCCGGTGTCTTCGACGGGCCGACCACGGTGGGCCTCGACTTCACCGCGCCGATTCAGAGCGTGGACATCAGCCACTTCGACGGCCGCGGCGACACGACGATCGCGATGATCCTCGCCTGCGTCAGTTCCTGGGGCCAGGCCGCGATCGACGATCCGGCGGGGCCGGTCAGACTCGTCGTCCGCGACGAACTGTGGCGGGCGATGCGCATCCCCGCGCTGGTCCGCAAGCTCGACGGCGACCTCCGCCTGTCGCGCGCGACCGGCACGATCCAAATCCTCGCCACGCATCGGCTCGCGGACTTCGAGACCGTCGGTGCGGCCGGCAGCCCCGAGGCAGCGATCGCCGCGAACCTCATCGCCAGCTGCGACGTGCGCATCTGCCTCGCCCAGGACACCGCTCCGCTCGCGATGACCCGCGATGCGATCGGCCTGACCGGCGCGGAGTGCACGCAGATCGCGTCCTGGGGCGCCGCGCACATCGGCCACGCCCTGTGGAAGGTCGGGCGCCACCATTCAGCCGCCGTGCGGCTGGAACTCACCGAACCCGAGCTCGCCTGGTTCTACACGAACCAGCGGATGATCTAGGCGACAGGGAGCTGATACACGATGGTTTCCCGTTCCGAAGGCCCGTCGCTCACCCGGCACCTCGTGCACGACGGCAAGGACATGATCCTCGCGCTCAGCCTCGGCCTGCTGCTCTTCGTCGCGATCGGCACGTGGCTGTGGGGTGCCGTCGCCGGGCTACTCGCCCACGCCGCGATGCCTCAGGTGTCACTCTCGCAGAGCATTGCGATCGCGCTACAGCTCCCCCGCCACCTGACCAATCCCCGCAGCGCATGGCCCGCCGCTGCAGCCGCTCAGCTGCCCGGGCCGACACTCTTCTACGCCGCTGGTCTGCTCGTCCTCCTACTCTTCGCAGCGTCCGCCGTCGCGGCGGCCCGCATCTGGACGCGGTTCAAGCGGCGCGACGACGGCTTTGCCACACGCAGGGAGCTCGCGGTCCACCTGGCCGAGCCCGCCGTTCTCGCCCGAGGCCCGATCGTGCGCCCGAGCCTCGCGACGTTCCCGTTCGGCCTGACCGACGTCGGTCTCCGCCTCGGCCGCTCGATCCCGGACAAGGTACGGCTGGCCGCATCAACGGAGGACTCGGTCGTCGTGATCGCCGCCCCTCGGCAAGGCAAGTCCTCCCAGGTCATCATCCCGTGGACACACCGCTGGCCGGGCTCGGCGCTGGTCACCTCGATGCGTACCGACGTCCTGCTGGCGACGGCGGCGCTCCGGTCCGACCGTGGTCCGGTCGCCGTGATGGCGCCGACCGGAATGGCCGCCTGGCCGTCGATGGTGCAGTGGTCGCCCACCTCCGGCTGTAAGAACCTCGACAAGGCTAGGCAGCGTGCCGAGGTCATGGTCACCGTTGGACGCAGCGAGAAGCAGGACTCGTCGAACGCCGGCTACTTCGGCGCGAACGCGACGAACCTCCTCACGCTCTGGCTGCATGCCGCAGCCTTGGCCGGCCGCACGATGCGCGACGTGCTCGCGTGGTCCCTCAACGACCGCGACGACACCCCCGTGAAGCTGCTTCGCGACCGCGAGGGCGCCGCGCTCGGCAGCGCGCAGCTCCTCGACGCGCTCTACCGCACTCCGCCGGAGACCAAGTCCGGGCTGTGGACCACCGTCCAGACCGCTCTCGCTCCGCTGCTTTCCCCGACCGCGCAGGCGACCTTCTGCCCGGACGACGGCGACGGCTTCGACCTGGAATCGTTCCTGTGCTCGCGCGGCACGATCTACCTACTCGTCGCCGAGAAGCAGTCCACCGCGCTGGCCCCGCTGATCGCGGCGTTCGTCGACGAACTGATCGAGACCGCCAAGCGTCTGGCCGACGCGATGCCCGGCGGCAGGCTCGACCCGCCGCTTGGCCTGTTTCTCGACGAGATCGCGAACGTGACCCCGCTGCCGAGTCTTCCTGCCCTGATGTCGTTCGCGGGCGGCTCAGGCATCTTCATCGCGGCGATCCTCCAATCCCGCGCCCAGGCCGAAGCACGCTGGGGCACCGAGCAGGCCGCGATGCTCTGGGGTGCGGCCACCGTCAAGCTCATCCTCGGTGGCTTGACCGGCGCGGAGCTCAGGGATCTGTCGGACCTCGTCGGCGAATACGACCGGCACATGACCAGCTACCAGCACTCCGACGACGGCGCGGTCACCACCGGCAGCTCCATCCAGCAGCACAAGACGATGACCGCCGAGGACATCCGCACTCTCAACTCGGCCAAGCGTGAGGCCCTGGTCATCCACGCCACCACGCCAGCCGTCAAGGTCCGCATGGTCCGGCACTACGAAGGCCCCGACGCCGTACTGCACGCTCAGGCGGAGAAGGACGCACGCGAAATCATCGACGCTCTGGCTGACTCGGGGCGGGCGGTCGCATGACCAGCCACGACGACCGCCACGCGGCGCCGCCCACCGTCGGCCCGAGCTCCGGACGGCGCGTGGGCGGACGACCCGCCACCGCCCGAAGCCGACTCACCCGCCGCTCTACCTCCGCACCAGCCGCGACAGCGGTCGAGCAACCCGCGCCGAACACGCCGGAGTCCGCCGTCCTCCGCGAGTGGCATTCGATGAACGAGCCCGAGTTCGTCCTCGCCTGGCAGCAGCTGCGCGAGTGGACCGCGTGGCTCGTCGGCCGCTACCGCCTCGGCATCGAAGAGCGGCTGCCTGGCTGCTGGCCGCTGCATCCCGAACTCATCGAGGAACTATGGGCGCTACGAGCGTGGCGCACTGAGGCGTACGGGCCAGAGGGCTCAGGCCAGTCCGCCACCTACTGGCATCAGGCACTTGTCACATTCCTCTCGCACGTCTCCGGCTGGTGGGCTGGCGGCTGCCGCGCCGGACATGCCTCGTTCGCCTCCGAGATCGACGCCGACGTCGCACGCGGCTGGAGCGAGGCGGACCCGCTGGCCGGAGTCCCATACGCGATGCGTCCGAACACTTCCAACCCCGACGACCAACCAGGAGAGATCACCATGCCCAGCGTCAACACCCTGACCGGAGCCCAGATGCAGGCGCTGACCAACGCCGGCCTGGCCCGCCCCCAGCACGAGACCATCGTCGCCTTCACGTACTACGACGGCTCGTGGTGGGCGTACGGATCGGCCGCCGAACACGACCCGGCCGCACCTCCGAGCGACGAGACCGGGACGTGGTTCCGCGCTGACGACGTCGATCTCGCGACCGACGGAACCTTCTACCCCCAACCCGTCACCACCGACTGACCTCCCCTCAACCAGCACGAAGGAGACAAACCATGAACACGCTGGAGAACACCAAGCGCGCCGATCACCGGCCCTACATCGAGGTCGTACGCCTCGCATTGCAGCTCAAGGACACCCACGTCGCAACCGCCGTCCCCGGCCTCGGTCTCATGCGCTCGGCCGCGATGACCGTGCTCCCGCCGGACGCGGACTTCGACGACCCCTGGCACTCCACCTTCGCCGACGCCCAGCGCGTCGAGCTGCGCTGGAACGAGGAAGACGGCTGGTCGCTCGCCGCCTACCCCCAGGACCTGTCGAAGGGCCCGACGATCTGGCGCCGCGGCTTCGGCGTACTGCTCGCGCCCGACGAGATCGCCACATGGCTCGACCTGCTGCTGACGATGCCCAGCGCCTCGGCCAGCCGCGAAGACGGCCCCTACCGCTCACACCAACAGCCCGACCGCGCCTTCGAAGCCGTCCTTGCCGCCTACGGCCACTGACCAGCCCCGCAACACCCCGCACAACCTCGGCCTTCGGGCCGGGCCGCACCTCTTGGAGGCCAACCATGGCCGAATTCCCCGCCGAAACCGCCGCCACAAGAGGCGCGATCGGCCGCGCACGTGCCAGTCTTACCGCGCTGGAGACCCTGGAACGGCTACGTCAGGCACCACACATCCCGCCGACGCCCGACGATCTGGCAGCTCTGCGCGGCTGGTCCGGTTGGGGCCCGCTCGCCCCGGCCCTGGAATCGACCCGCTCCGGGACCTGGGAGCAGATCGGCCAACGCATCAACTACCTGCTTCCTTCGGAGCATTTCAACGAAGGCATGCAGGCAACGTACAACGCCTTCTACACCCCGCCCGAGATCGCGTCGGCCTGTTGGAAGATCCTGACGGACCTCGGATTCGCGGGTGGCGACGTCCTGGAGCCCGGCTGCGGCGCCGGAGCGTTCATTGCGCATTCACCCAGTGACCTGCCGGTGCGCTGGACCGGTGTCGAGCGGGATCCGACCACGGCGGCGATCGCCGCCAAGCTGCACCCGGACGCGACGATCCGCAATCAGCGCTTCGAGGCCACGAGTCTGCCGAGCGCGAGCATGGACGCGGTCATCGGGAACATCCCGTTCGGAGACGTCGCGGTCTACGACCCAACTGCCCCGCCTCAGGTGAGCCGAAGCCTGCACAACTACTTCATCTGGCGGTCGATCCAGGCACTCAAGCCCGGCGGTATCGCCGTGCTGCTCACCTCGCGCTACACCCTCGACGCGTATGGCGAGGACGCGATGGCGACGCGCATCGCGATCGCGTGGGATGCGGATCTGTTGGGTGCGATCCGCCTGCCGAACAGTGCCCACTCGTCCAGCGGGACCGAAGCCCTCACCGATGTCCTCGTGCTGCGCCGACGCCGCCCTGATGAACCACGCGACGAAAACAACAGGCCGACCTGGATCAAGACAGGTCTCACCGTCGGCCAACAGCCGATCAACGAGTACTTCCTCGCCAATCCCCGCATGGTGCTCGGCGAGTTGGCCGAGGACCGTGCGCCACGCTACGGGCGCACGCTGCGCGTCGATCCGCGCCCGGATGATCCGCCGCTGCCACTCGCCCTGACGAGCGCCGGCGAGCAGATCGTCGAGCGCGCCGGTGAGCGCGGACGGACCTGGCGCGTGGTCTCCGGCGTCGCGCCGATCAGCGCCGAGACCGCGCCGTTCGAACTGCGCGCCGACGGCAAGAAGGAAGGATCGTTCCACCTGGTCGAGGGCGTCGTGCACGAGGTCATCGACGCCAAGCTCACGCCCGTCGCCCGCGCGGGTACGGAACTGCCGAAGCTCGTCGCCTTACGCGACGCCGTGGTCGGGCTACTGGATGCGGAAGCCGACCACAGCCGCCCGGACGCGGACCTCGAACCGCTGCGTGCCGAGACGAATCGGCTCTACGACGCGTATGTCAGGGCACACGGATACCTCAACCGCTACACGGTCGTCGAGGGGAAGCCCGACGAGGACGGAGTAGTCCAGGTCTCGCGTCGCCGTCCGACGATGGGCGGATTCCGCCGCGACCCGGACTTCGTCACCGTCCTCGCGCTCGAAGACTTCGACGACGAGACCCGCACCGCGGCCAAAGCCGCGCTGCTCAATCAGCGGGTCAACCGCCCCCGCGAACGCGCCGCCCGAGCCGAGAACGCGATCGAAGCCGTGGCGCTGTGCCGCGACGAACTCGGCCAGATCGATCCGGAACGCATCGCCGAACTGCTCGGCGTCGAGATCGCAGAAGCCGAGCAGAAGTTGGCCGAGATCGCCTACCTCGACCCGGAAACCGGAACTTGGATGCCCGAGGACGAGTACCTCACCGGCAACGTCCGCACGAAGCTGGCCCAAGCGAAGACCGCGGCGGCGAGCGATCCGCAGCTCTATGGACGCAACGTCCCAGCCCTGGAGGCAGCCCAGCCGACAGATCTCGAACCCGAACAGATCCACGCGAACCTCGGCGCCCCCTGGATCCCCGCGACCGACGTCCAGAAGTTCGCCGAGGAACTCCTCGAGTTTCCAATCACGGTCTGGAACGAGCCGCGCACCTCGACGTGGACCGTCGCGACCCACCGGCGCGCCGAGGAGTCCGCAGCCGCGACCAGCGAATGGGGAACCGCCCGCTTGAACGCGTACCGGCTACTGGAGGCGGGCCTGAACGGCAAGGCCCCGGTCGTCTACGACCTCATCGACGACAAGCGTGTCCGCAACCAGGACGAGACCATCGCCGCGAACGACCGGCTCGACGCGATCGCCGCGCGCTTCTCGACCTGGGTGTGGGAGGACCCGGAACGTGCCGACCGCCTCGCAGCCGCCTACAACCGATCCTTCAACGCCGTCGTGCCCCGAAAGTTCGACGGCTCACATCTGACCTTCCCCAGCTTGGACCCCGCCTTCGAGCCGTACGCGCACCAGCGCGACATGGTCGCCCGGATGATCGCCGGGTCCGACGCGCTGTGCCCCTACCCAGTGGGAACCGGCAAGACGGCGACGATGTTCATGGCGGCCACGAAGCTCAAGGCGCTCGGACTCGCCCAGAAACCGCTGATCATCGTCACGCCCGCCACCCTGGAGCAGATCGCACGCGACGGGAAGCGGCTGCTGCCCAACGCCCGCATCCTGATGGCCGGCAAGGAAGACCTCCGCGACGCCCGCGCTCGCAAGCTCTTCGCGGCCCGCTGCGCCATGGAGGACTGGGACGCGGTGGTCATGTCCCACCCGTCCTTCACATCCCTCCCGGTGCACGCCACCGTCCAAGCCGCCTATGTCTCAGACCTGGCCGACGAGTACCGCACCGCCCTGATCTCGGCTGCGGCGGCGGAAGGCAGCCAGCGCAAGATCAAGCAGATCGCGAAGATGGTGGACCGGCTCGAAGCCGAAGGCAAGTCGCTGCTGACCCACGCCACCGACGACGGAGTGTTCTTCGAGCACCTGGGCGTGGACTACCTGCTGGTCGACGAGCTGCACTACTTCAAGAACCTCGGCGTGCCCGTGCACACCGACGGGTTCACGATCCAGAGCTCGAAGCGCGCCCAGGACCTCGACATGAAGATCAGCTGGCTACGTCGACAGCACCCGGATCACGCCGTCGTGACCGGCTTCACCGGCACCCCGGTCTCCAACACCCTCCTCGAAGCGTTCGTGATCCAGCACTATCTGCAGCCCAAGCGGCTCGACGAGCTGGGGATCGCCTCCGCCGACGCATGGGCGGCGAACTTCGTGAGCTTCAAGACCGCCGTCGAACTCTGTCCCGACGGCAGCTTCCGGCTCAACCGACGCCCAGCCGAGATCGTGAACATCCCCGAGATGATGCACACGCTCGGTGAGGTCGCCGAACTGCGTCCACCCGAAGCCTTCCCGGTCAAACGCCCGGGAGTGCGCCGCCACAACGTCGCCGTCGAAGCCTCCGAGACAGTACTCGACTTCGTACAAACCCTCGCCGACCGCGCCGACGCCATCCACGCCGGCGGAGTCTCTCCGGACGAAGACAACATGCTGGCGATCTGCTCGGACGGCCGGAAGGTCGCGCTGCACGAATCTCTGGTCGGCCTCGTACCCGACGGCCCCGGCAAGGTCGACAAACTCGTCGAGAACGTAGCCCGCATCTACCACGAGACCAAGAACCAGGAACTCCCCGGCGGTCAGGACCCGGGAATCCGTGGTCGACTCCAACTGGTGTTCTGCGACCTCGGGACGCCGAACAAGACCAAAGGCAATCAGGTCTACGGCCTGATACGCCAAGGCCTGATCGCGGCCGGCGTACCCGCCGCGATGGTCCGCTTCATCCACGAGGCCACCACCGACACGCGCCGCCTCGTGCTGTTCGACCAGTGCAACAAGGGGGAGGTCGCGGTCCTGCTCGGCTCGACCGACAAGCTCGGTGTCGGAGTCAACGTTCAGAGACGGGCGATCGCCTTGCACCACGTGGACGCGCCGTGGCGACCCGACCAGGTCGAGCAGCGCGACGGCCGCGTATGGCGGCCCAAGAACCTGAACCCGGATGTGGAGATCTACCGCTACGTCACCGAAGGCTCGTTCGACGCCTTCATGTGGCAGGCCCTCGAACGCAAGGAGAAGTCGCTCCGCCCGATCCTCTCCGGGCAAATCACCGCCCGCACCGTCGAGGACATCGGCGACGTCGCGCTCGAC
Source organism: Actinospica sp. (assembly GCA_035493475.1). Classification (GTDB taxonomy): domain Bacteria; phylum Actinomycetota; class Actinomycetes; order Streptomycetales; family Catenulisporaceae; genus Actinospica. Next base: position 84,479 of record DATJIF010000029.1, on the reverse strand, counting down.
TACGGCCAGATCAAGGCGATCTCGACCGGCAATCCGCTGCTCGCCGAAATGAACGAGGTCAACGTCGAGGTCAAGCGGCTCGCGAGCCTCGCTGCCAGCCACCAGCGTGCTCAGCGACGCCTGCGCAACGACATCCAGATGTTCACCATGCAGGCCGCTCATGCGACCCAGACCGCCGACGCCCTCGACGCCGTCGCCAAGACCGCAGCCTCGACCCCCGAGACGTCCGCATGGACGGATAGGCGCGGCACAACCATCCGAGTCGACGACGTAGCCGCAGTTCTCGCCGCGTTGGCCGAATCCACAATCACGAGGGGCTTCTGCGACGGCACCATGAAGTGGCGATCCCTCGAGATCGACTTCACCTACAGCAAGACGGAACAAATCGCCGAACTCGCCGCTCGAATCGCTACCGAGCAGCACCGGATCACGGTGCCCATGAAGGCCGGTTGGGCAGCGAAGGGCCAGCACTGGCGGATCCTGGATGCGATCACCGCGGCTGTGCGGGACGCGGACCAGGTCGCCGAGGCAACGCGCGAGAACATTGCCGACCTCAACAGACGCATCGCCGAGAACGAAGCCATGCTCGGCACACCGTTCCCCGAAGCCGAGGCCCTCGAAGCCGCACGCGCACACCGCACGGCGCTCGACGCGGCGATCCGTGAGCAGGCTGACCATGACGAGGAAGCGCGCCGGAACCGGAAGGCCCGCACCGCCGCGCTCCTCGGCCAGCCCAAGACCCCGGCCGACGAGCGAAAAGAACTCCTCGCCCGCATGCACGCGGCGATGGTCGCCGTCGCCGCCCGCGTAGAGTCCGCCCAAGACCCCGAACCGCAGAACTCCGTCCAAGCTCGGCAAACGGCGACCATCTCAGTTCAGATCGCCCACGAACGCGAGAAGGAACGGCAGACGCCTGAGTCGAACGTGCACCTGGAACTCCATGGCGCGGCACAGTCCCCCGAACAATCCGCCGGTACCGGCCTCGACACATCTTCCGTGCAGGCCAGTCCGGCACCAGTCCCCCAAGAACAGCCTGCGGAGCCGGAGCCACTCGCCGTAGCGCACCGGACCAACTACCTGAGGAAGAACTGGCACCCGCCGCTGTCAGCGCCTGTCGACAAGAACCCGTACAACAACCCATCCGTCTATACCGCGTTCTGCAAGGACTGCTCCTTCACTGGGCCATGGCACGGCGAGGAAGAAGAGGCTCAGGCGGACATGTTCGACCACGCCTTCCCGGGGTGGCGCGAACTCGTGCCCGTCGTCGCGTCCATGCAGTATGAGGAGACACAGAACAAGAAGGCCGTAGCCCAGTGGCGGCAGACCATCGTCGATCTCTACCCGGCTGGATGGGTTGAGGCAGGCGGTCCCGTCCTCATGGCTCGTGAGCGCGGCGGAACCCGCTGGCACGACGACTCGTACCTCGGCGGGAACTACAGCGTGTGCGGGGTCGAGCGTGCGATCCGCGTGTCCGCGACCGCGCGTCACAAGGGCCGCACCAGACTGGTCGCCGCCTCCTACCAGCCACGTGAGAAGCAACTGGTTCAGATACCGCACGGGCCGATCGGAGTTCTCACCGCCGAGGACACCACAGCAGCACTGGCCGGAATATTCACCCCCGGCAAGCTCCTGGCCCTCAGCACCGCGCTACAGGACAAGGCAACCCTCAAGGCATGGCTCAAGACGCGCGCCCAGGCCTCACGCGACGAGCACGTCGGCCGCCGGCCGGCCGCGGCCGACCAGCCCCGCACCTTCGACTCGGTGACCGAGACACGCCAGGGCCTGGAGGTCGTCGTCATCACCGACGCCGAGCGCCGCGAAGGTCTGATCACCTGGCCCCAAGCCGCCGAGCACCTACGCACGGCACTGACGCCCGGTGCCTCTCTACGCCTGTCAGAGCTCTACGAGGTGTTCCAGAGCTTCTACAACGACCCACTGCGCGAGATCGAGCCGACCCTCACGGCCCTACGTACCCTCCGCGAACACAGTTCCCTCATCCACCAGGCTGCGGCCGCCCACCTGGCCGAGTCGCCCGCCGACGCTGAAGCTCCAGCAGCCGCGGCCGCGTCGAGAAACGAGACGCCCAAGAAGACCGCAGATGCCCCCACGCCCCCGCCCGCCGCGATGGGCCGTGAATTCAGACAAGTGCCGATCGAGTTCGACGACGTCACCCGGGATCCCCAGCAACCCAAGGTAAAGGAGCAGTCTGAGATGTTCGAGCACGCGATCGACCTGGCGCTCCAAGGCCTCGCGGTCTTCCCGCTCAAGCCTGGAACCAAGCGGCCGATGTTCAGGGACTGGGAGAGGTTGGCGAGCACCGACCCCGAGCAGATCACGCGCTGGTGGAGCGCAACACCGAACGCGAACATAGCGATCGCATGCGGTCCATCCAACTTGCTCGTCATCGACCTCGACAAGGCCAAGAAGCCCGGCGGCGGTCCGCGCCACGGCCAGAACACCCTGCTGGAACTGGCAGCCGGTCGAGGCATCCCGGCTACGTACACCGTGGCCAGCGCACGGGGCGGGCGCCACCTCTACTACCGCCAGCCCGAGGGCTCCCAGCTCGGCAACACCGCAGGCAGCCTGGGGCCGCTCCTCGACACCCGCGGCCACGGCGGATTCGTCGTCGCCCCCGGCTCGACGTTCGAGGGCGGTACCTACCGCGTCGAACGCGAAGCATCCATCGCGGAGCTCCCCGCGTGGATTGTCGAGGAGCTGGACCAGCGCCGAACGACTTCCCTCCCCAACGTCCCCGAGACCGCGCCGTCCACCGGGTCGGTTTCCGACCGACGCCGAACGGCCTACGGCACCGCCGCGCTCCGTCGATCCGCCAGCACCATCGCGTCAGCACACGAAGGCACCCGCAACGACACCCTGAACCGCGAATCGTTCCGCATCGGCCGACTCGTCGGCGGCAGCGTCATCGATCGGGACACCGCGTACTCCATGCTCTACCGCGCGGCCCGGAAGTCAGGCCTACCGCCCGGCGAATGCGCAATGACCATCACTTCAGGCCTCGCCGCGGGCATGGGGCGCCCTCGCTTCATCCCGAGCCACGGTCAAACCCCGCGAAGCGAACCTCAAGCCACGACGAAGGAGACTCCGATGAGCACGACCACGGACGAGGAGCGAATCTCACAGACCGCCAGCGCAACGGCCGAACGCGAGGACAACGTCCCCGCCCCTGAGGTCGAGCAGCCCGACGCCGACGCCATCGACATCAATGAGGCCTTCGCGGACACTGTGGCCCGGTTGACGGCGGCAAAGAACGTGGACCAAGACGTCTCCGAGTTCTCGAACCACGACGAGCTCAAGCGCGCCATCGATGAACTTCGGGAAGTCCTGGCGCAGGTTCCGACCCTCGCTGGCCCTGCTCCTGAGCCCGAGCCCAGTCACACGGATCCCGCCAACCCGGCGCCTGAGCCCGTAGATCCCGGCAACGACCCGGAGCAGCTGCCGGGCAACCCGGCTGCGGACCTCGACGAGCACCTAGCGGCCGTGGACGCCGCCTACGCCGAGGCGGAAGTCGGCGGGACACCGGCCGCGGAAGCGGAGTGGGCTGGGATCCGCGCCGTTCACAGTGCTGTCCATCACCTGTGGGAGGTCGTCAAGGCGGCCGCCGGGACGTACTGGGCCGAGCTCGCCGCAGACGCTCGGGCTCACGGCCTGTTATCTACACTCGCAACCCGCGCCTGCCGCGCCATCGCCAACCTCGCGACCGCCGCCGCCGACCGCATCGCGCACGACGACCCCACACCGTCGCCCGCTCCGGTGAGCAACGAGCCCGGGCTCCGCGAGGCGTTCATCAACGCGCGCAACAACATTCGCGTCCACGCAGCGTCCTACGAATGGCAGCGCATCGCCGCCCTCTGGGGAACCGTTAACACCCTGAGTCGACAAACCGACGACCCCAACATCCGCGCAGTCGTCGCCCACAGCGCCGACGCCATCTCCGACTTCGCCAGCACGCTCGCCGACAAGGTGACGCACTACGGCAACGAGGGGAACGTGCCCGCAGTACTCGAGATGCTCGCATGTGCCGCGGAACAGCACGCAACCTCACTCAACCCGCAGTCGCACGAGGCCGTGCAAGTCCCAACGGCAGCGCTTGCCCCGGCCGCCGGCGCGCCGCACCACGCCGCTGCGGCACGATCAACGCCCGCTGTCGTGGACGGCCGTGCCATGCAGGAAGCGGCGCGGCGGGTCGCTCAGCGCGCGCAGCGCCGAATCGACGTCCCCGCTCGGGCCCAGGGCGGAAACGCACTCCGCTCACCCACTAGCCAAAGGTCGGACCCGCACCACGGCCGCCAGCAGTACCAAGCTATGGAGCAGCAAAGGATCGTCCCAGGAATCTGATAGGGCAATAAGCGAGTCTTATACTGTTTTGCCGTGCGGCATGGGCCAAGATCGCTGGTCGGCGGGAGTGATTTATGCCTGAGGGCAGGGGCGTTGGAACAATCCGGGATCGATCCCGTTGAGGTTTCCGTGACACGGGTTCGGTTGAAATGGCTAGGCTTAGGCGTGGACAAACCCCAAGGCAGTCGCCAAGTCAAGCTGCCGCAGTCGTTCCTGGACATGCCCCGGTGGTGGAGGGAGGGTACCGAGTGGTTGGATGATCTACCTCGGGCAATCCGTTTCCAGTGCGAGAAGTGGGACCTGGGCCTTGTGGGAGAGTTTGCACACGGGTCCAATGCCCTTGTCGTTCCGGTAATTCGTGAGAACGAATCTTACGCGCTTCGCATGACGCCACCCGGCGCCGACTTCGCTGATCAGGTGAGAGCTCTGCAGTTCTGGGATGGGCGCGGCACCGTACAGCTTATCGAAGCCGATATCGACCACGGAGCTATGCTGCTTGAGCGCCTCGACGAGCAGCATTCCCTGACGGACCGGCCAGTGAATGAGGCGGTCGCGGTGCTCGGCCGTATGATGCATCGGCTTGCCGTGCAGGCGCCATCGAACGTGCCGTCAACGGGGGCACTTGTCCAGGCCAGAGCGGCTGAGCTCGAGCCCGAATGGCATAGGTTGCATCATCCTTTCGACCGTGCATTCCTCGCTGAGGCGCTCGATATCGCCATCACATTGTCCGACACTAGTAGCACACTCGCCGTCAACGGTGACTTGCACTCTGGTCAGGTATTGAGAGGCACTCGGGAGCCTTGGCTCACCGTTGACCCGGTTCTGCTGCGCGGCGATATTGAGTACGACCTTGCTCGGGCGCTGTGGACCCGGCTCGATGAGATGGCTGATGCATCCGAGATCGTCGAGCACTTCGAGACAGCCGTAGGAGAAGGCCGCCTGGACCACGCACATGCCCGCAGTTGGGTTGTGTTCCGGACCGTCGACTACTGGCTTTGGGGCCTTAATGCTGGCCTGACTGAAGATCCGTGGCGATGCCAACGCCTGGCCTCCGCGTTCATGACGTAGCCAGGAAAACCCATTTGGCCCGGCCCTCTATACCTGCCCACCAGCCGCGTTAGGGCTCCGCCGACGAGTCGCGGGCGACGCGCACCTTGACGTGCTCAAGCGGAACGCCGACGGCAACTACGAACACGGCACCGCCGTCGAACAACGTGTACGCGACTATGCAGCCGAAATCCTCTGCCGCTTCCGCGCTCGTGGCGCCGGGCACGCACCCACCGATAGGTGACCAGGCATCGTCATCATCCCGCAGCCGCTCCATCGCGCGGGCGATCTGCGCTGGACTGGCCGGTCGGCTCGCGGCCGGAAGGAAGTCACCGCCAAGCGCGAGATGCACGGCGCGGCACCGCGCATACCTTCGGTCTAAGGTCCGGCCCGTCGTGCACACCAATACGCGGGCCGACCCACTCGACCAACCCAGCAACACATCCTCGGCGGGATCGCCGACCCGGCCATCCCAGTGCACGAACCATCGCCGCGCAGCGTCGTCGTCAGTGCTCTCCAACGCAAACTCGTACAGCGGGAACGAGGGCGTTATGTAGCGGTTCACGCGGCGAGTGTACGGATCAGGACTTGCCCCCGGATCCGGGAGAATCCCCCACTCAGGACTAGGCTAGGGAGCCTCAAGCGAAATGTCGATCTTGAACGAGAAGTCCGTCACGAGCCGCCCGACGTGCGTCTTCGCCAATCGGTAGGCACCGTCGTTCAGGACATGCTCGTGGACGACCAAGGCACGCTGCTCGCCCTGTTCGATCAGCCAGAAGGCCGGGATGCCCATGCTCGCGTAGATCCTCGGCTTGTCCTCGCGGTCTCGCTCTTCCGACTCGGGTGTCATCACTTCGGCCGCGAGTACGACCTCGTCGGGTCGGTAGAAGATCTTGTCGAAGTCGAGAGCCTCGGCATGGAAGACAGCGATATCGGGTTCCGGCGCGGTACGTGGACTCCGTCTGATTGCGATACCCGGCAGGATCGAGAGGTGCGGAGGACACAGCGGGCGCAGGCGCTCGTCCAGTGCGCGGACGGCCTCACTGTGCCAGGTCGTCTGCGGGCTCATGACCAGCACTCCGCGAATCAGCTCGGTGCAGTTCGGAAGGTCGGTGAGCGGGAGGTTGTCGAGCGTCCAGCCGCCTGGCGGCGTGAGCGGCAGCACGGGGTAGCCGGTGCTGTCGTCCTTCTCCGGGCTCGGATCCTTCATCTCGTTTGTCCTCATTCCAGCCGCCATCGAGAGTTGCCCAGCCGAGCGCGGTGCGGCTGGGCAACTGATCCGAAGCTGACTTACTCGGGTTCGATGTCCTCGACCTCGACCTCGATTTCGATGTCGTCCTCGGTCTCACCGTCTGGCTCTTGTTGGGCTTCGAACTCGCGATCGCGTGGTCGGGTTATACGGGTTAGCTGTGGTAGCAGTTCGCGGGCGGGCCGGGTGTCGGAGTAAGGCAGGATGACGGGAATGATTTCCTGGAGTACGTCACCGGCGATGCTCACGCCCAAGTCGCGGGTCAGCGTGGCCGCGGCGCTCCCGTGTTCGAGGCACAGTTTGAGATCGCCGAGGATCGCAGCGGTGAGTGCCACCTCAGCCAGGACAATGGCGGTCGACTTCACCTTGGCCGTGCCAAGAGCCTCCACCGCCTGAGCGGCATAGTCTGACGCGGCCGGGCTCTTCATCAGTGCCATGGAAAGTGCTGTGGAGGACAACAAGCGTGCTCGATCGAATGAGCGTGTCCAAGGCGCGCCACAGTCCTCGGGGCTCGAGTTCTGCAGGTCGAGACCGATCTCGAGCGATCGCTCGATCCCGGCTTCGGCCGCCTTGCGCTCTCCGGATGCCGCCGCGTGCAGTGCAGAGCGCGCGGTAGCCCACACGGTCAGACGCGGATCGTGCGGAGTACGCACAGACGCGTGATGCGCGATCTGCCATGCGGTGGCGGGATCGGTCCGCCATGCAGCCACATACGACTGGAAGATGAGGCAGCCCGTGAACAGATCCTCGTGCGCGGTTGCCTCGGCGACACCCTTCGCGGCCTCCCAGAACCGAAACGTGACCCCGATATCGCGTCGGTCGAAGGCCATCCAGCTGGCCAACAACGCGGTGGCTCCACACGAGATGATCACGGCGCGCCGCACATTCTCGTGCCGGGATGCGGCGAGCAGAGCCGTAGCCGTGGCAAAGTGCCTGTCCACTGTGGGCGCAAGCAGCCGATGCGGAATGTGGCGCTCGAAGTCGAACAACACCCCCGTACCCACCTCAAGGAGCTGAGCGGTGTGGGTGTCGACCAGGGACGGGTTTTCGACCGCGAGGTGCAAGCGGTCGAGCGACTTGTCCATCGTGTCGTCCCAGGGGCGGTGGATCGGTGGTCGAGCCGCGATCGCAGCTGCGCCGACCATCTCGTCCGAGGAGGCATCCTCGACGTCTGAGCCGTCGGGTACCGGGAATCCGAGTTCGCTAGCCGGAAGACCGGTCATAATCATCAATACCCTAAGGTATGGCAGCGTGCATTTGGTGTGCTCGCCGGTTTCCCACTTCTGCACGAGCCGCTTCGTACAGCGGTTCGGGTCACCGACCGCATTGCCTGCGGCACGGATCGCGTCCGCGAACTGGGACTGGCTCAGCCGCATCGCCTGTCGCGCATTGCGCAGCTTGAAATTCGGCTTCCGCGGAACAGATTGCGAGGTCACAGGTATCTTCCTTTATGCAGGCTCACTCGACTCGTTGATCGGCCGAGCATCAGTGTTCGCAGGTACATCACGACTCGTCACAGCCCGAGCCTGATGCTCGACAGCAGGTCACGCAGTCATTGGCCGTTCGGGCCTTCGCGCGACACGTAGATCTCGTAGTCCGCGGCCACCCATCTCCAGGTCAAGTTCGTGCGCAGGCCACCGAACATCAACGAGAGCAAGAAGGCCAACGCTTTGGGCTTCAACCCAAGGCCGGCCTCGTCCAAGGCTGTGGCAAGGGCGTCCCCCAGCGCGTTGAAGCTGTCGTGCTCAGTCGGCTCGCTCGCCAGACCACAAAGCGTCAACTGCATGGTGTACACGCGGGCTCCATCCGCTTCAGCTCGAAGAACACGAACTTTCCGGCGGAGGTGCGCCCACATCCCCACGCGGCCGAGAGCGCCTCGACCAACTCAAGTCCGCGGCCGGATTCGTCGTCGTCCGTAGTCGGCTTACGCAGGACCTTGTCACTGGTGCCCTGGTCGGGGTCGTGCACCTCGACATGCAGGCCGGTCGGCGTCTCGACGAGGTCGACGCCGATCGCGACAGCCGCTCCCGTTCCAGGCGCGATTCCATGCATCAAGGCGTTGGTGAATAACTCGTCCAGCAACAGTGTGGCCGTGTCGAGGTCCACTCGGCACTCCCACGCGCGCAGGATCTTCTCGGCCCGCTTCCGAACGTGCCCTGCCGACTCCGGCAAGGCACGGACGAGAAACCGGACGCGGCGCACGGCTTCGATGCAGTCCTCAATCACGGGCATAGATCACTCCCGGGCATCAGCAACGGCCCCCGTTCCACGCACGAGGAAACCCGGTCCGCCAGTTCAGCACCGAGCGGACCGATCACGACGATCGGAGCGCCCAATGGGTCCAGGTCCGCGTACAGCCTGAGTCCACCCGATCCCGCCACGATTCCGATGAGCTTCAGGGCACGGGCCAGACGCGTCTGGCTGCGCACAGCTATGGCGAAGGGCTCGTCGGCGACGGAAGTGTGGGGCACGGCATCTCCCGACTTCGGAAACGGTGGGTACTTGAAGAATCCCGTTTCGTGGCAGCCGGAAGTTTCACCCGTGTGCAACTCACTCAGGCAAAAGGTAAAGAGTTAGTCAAGCGACATGGGCTAGACCTTGATTCCAAGCCAGGTCGCGAGCCCGAGCGTGCTCTGCGGACGACGAGGCGCGAGCCGAAGCACCGTCTCGACGCACGTCTTCGCGTAGGGATGCGACCGCGTGTGCTGAGGAGCGATTCGCCGTGCGGCCAGGAGCGAATTCACGGCGCCCGAGTAGTCGCGCTCCCACACCTGAGCGCGGGCCAGATCGATGAAGTGATGGCTCGAACGCTCCGCCGGAAGCGTCGCGGGCGGCATCCAATCCTTCGCCGCCGCGACCGCCGCGGCGCTGTCGCCGAGTTCGACCATCGCGGCCACCTCGTGAATACGACAGTTCGACGGCCCGAACGAGGTGTAGTAGTACTCGCGGTCCTCGCCGATCACCCCAGCCGCCGCCTTGGCGATCGCGAGGTGGCTACGCGCGGCGTCGGCTTGGCCGTTCTTCGCCGCCAGCACTCCGGCGCGAGCATGGAGCGCTCCGTAGACGCTCGCGGCACGAAGGTCCGACGACGCCCGCGCAGCCAGCGGCTCAGCGGCGTCGCCGATCAGCCGCAGCCCAGAGCTGATGGCCCCGGTCTCGAAGAAGATCTCGGCCCTGACATAGAGGGCGGTACCGACCATCAGGTCGTCCGCGCTGCGCTCCGCCGCCCAGCCGATCCGATCGATCGCGGTGGCGGACAGATCCAGGGCACCAACCTTGTGCACGACTGCGTCCGCACACCGATAGGCCGCCGCCAACAGCCAGAACGCCTGCTCACGCTCACGCCCGGTCGCGCCGTGGGCGAGCGTGGACAACTCCCCCAGCAACCGCGGGATCGACTCGGCCAGCGGCACGTACTTCGCCTCCAGCCGCATACGGCACGCCGCGTCCACCTCGTCCGCCACCTCGTGCAGCGGCCGCACTCGCCCTTCCGGCTCCGGCGGGCAGTCGTACGTGGCCAGCGATCGGCGGATGGCTGGCAAGGCCGCCGCGATACGACCCGACGGCTCGATCACGTCCGAGGGGGCTCCGCCCATCAGCACACCGGCGTCGACGTGAAAGGCCTTCGCTACCGCGATCGCGAGATCCCACGTGCCTGGCTTGCGGCCGGTCTCGACCTTCGACACGAGCGACTTGGAGACGCCGACCTCGTCCGCGAACGCCTGCTGGCCCATGTCGTGCAGGTCGCGGAGCGCGCGCAGGCGCTGGCCCATCCCGGCAGTCTCGTCTGACACCCCAAAGCCCCAATCCGAACACGAAGCTCGACGCGGTGATTATCAGTGTGCACGCCGTGTCCGTATCCTCAAAGGCGACACGAAGATCCGCCCCCGGGAGGTTGCCTTGCCAGTCCGCGCCGTGGTGTTCGACGTCGGCGAGACGATCACGTCCGACGCGACGTTCTGGGGCCTGTGGGCCGACTGGGTCCAGGTACCACGGCACACGCTGGCCGGGCTGGTCGGCGCCGTGACGGCGCTCGGCATGAACAACGTTGAGGCCCTGAAGCTCGTCAAGCCAGGCTTCGACCTCGCCGAGGAACGCGCGAAGCGTGAGGCAAGCGGATACGGCGAGCAGATCACCGAGTCCGACCTCTACTCCGACGTCCGACCAGCACTGCAGGCTCTCCGCGAGCGTGGCCTCTGGGTGGGGATCGCAGGCAACCAGACCGAGCGCGCCGGCGAACTACTCACTGCCCTCGACCTGCCGGTAGACGCCATCGCAACGTCGGGCGGCTGGGGCGTCGCGAAGCCGGACGCCGCGTTCTTCGCCAAGGTCGCTGAGTGGGCCCCAGTGCAGCCCGGCGAAATCGTGTACGTCGGCGACCATCGGGACAACGACATCATCCCGGCCAAGCACTTCGGCCTCCGCGCCGCCCACATCCGCCGCGGCACGCTCGGCTTCCTCCAAGCCGCCGATCCCGCACTCCAGGAGGCAGCGGAGTGGCAGGTCGACTCGCTTCTTGAGCTGCCTGATCTGCTGAGCGGCTGACTCTGAATCAGCGAGTTCAGGGTTCAAGTCCCTGACGACGCACCGGAGCGGAGCCTCGGTCATCCCCGAGATGACCGGGGTTTTCGCGTGTCCGGCCCCGGATTCGCCCGGCCGCACGGGCGCCGGGAAATCCCACATGGTGGATAGTGTGGGAGGCGTGGGAGCGGCCGTACAAGATCCGTTCCGAGCTGGTCTCTCAGTGCTCTGAGAGTATTACACCCATGATCGGGCCGTGCGCGCGGGTACGGTGAGCTGCGGACTTTTGCCAGGCACCATGGAACCGCGGCTAGTTCGAAGCCGTGAAGGCCGGGATCACAGGTTCGGCTGCTCGTGAACGGCGAGAGCATCGCGGTTGGTCACGTCGATCCGCACCGCTGGCAGCGGTCCGGTCTTGGTGAGGTGAGGGATCTCCAGCCACTGCACCCCGCCCCACCGGGTGAGGCATCGGTGGATGGCACCGGAGTAGCGCCACTGGAAGCCAACGAAATACGGGGTGTCGCCGCCAATGACGAGATCGCGCCCCTGCAGGTGGACGTCGGCGGCGCTGACCCCCTGCTGTTCGAGGTAGGCGAGTGCGGCGTGTCCGGCCCGGCGCAGTGCGCTCGTCTCGCCCCAGCGCTGTTCGACCGCAGCGCGCGCCACGTCGTCGCTTGCTTCTGCCGCGGCCAGGTCGATGCGCTCGACGGTAACCGCGCCTGCGGTGCTCCACGCGGCGAGCGTTTCGCGGACCGGGCGTGGCACGTGCCGGTCGATGCCTTCGAATGCCGGGAGCATTGCGTCACGCGGTGCCCGCCCGGCGTCAGTATCCGGCTCGATCGCATTCAGTCGAGCCAACGCGGTCGCGAGGTCCTCGCCGCGGCACCAGAGCAGGGTCGTCTCGATGCCTGCGTCGTGCAGCAGAACGAGTTCGTGGAAGCGAAACTCGATCCCGCGTCGGCGCCCAACCAGCGCGTGCCGGATGGGAGCGAAGGGGTCCTGTCCTCGACTCAGACACCACGCTGCTTCACTGGCGAACTCGTCGTCCGCGGTCAATTCCACGACAAGATCGACATCGTGCGGCTCTAAGGCCCCTCGCGCGAACGAGCCGAACACGTGGACCTCATCGAGCATCGAGAGCGGGCGCCCGCGTGCCTCCGAGGCAGCGGCGAGCACCATAGTGAGCAAATCGAGTGCGCGTTCCCGCTTCACCTGGTTGACCTCCTCGCAGTCTGACCCTCCGCACACTCCCCAGGGTAGCCCCGCTATCGCTTGGCGTAATTTACGGGCGGCGAGCGACCTTAGAGACAGTTAGGGCCTCAGTTCTCCCTCCTTGTCGGTGACGAGGGTGCGACTTGCCGGGCTCAACTCAGTCAACGGCTACTTTCGCCATAGATCCGGACAATGCTTCACCGGTCACTCCGCAAACGGCGCCGTTGGTCGTACCGGACGCGAGTCCATGACGGGAAGAAAGGAGACGGGAGGAACGACCAAAGAGAGGGCGGTGAGGTTGGGCTGAAGAGGGCCCACCACAACTTGGCTGTGCACGTGGGCAGCATTCGTTCAGATCGCGGTGTTGACAACCCCTGAACACCGGGCACCCCGGCCCACGGGAGGGTGCCGTTGGCTTTGTAGGTCAGTTCCGACGTTTGTCGATCGGGAGCGACAGCACACGAAACATGCCCGCCGCCCTCGAGCTCATACGCATATGATCATCCTTCGGATCTGTCAAAGTGACCGCCGGAGGGTTCTCTCGTGAACACCGCAAAGCTTCCCGAACGGATCTCCATCTTCGGTACGCTCTCCGCACGACTCGCAGGACTCGATGACGCTCAACTTCGTACGCTCCTCGCCTCCGCATCCCCGCTCAGCCGCGGAATCGGCGGCACGACGGCGGTCGCGGACATCGACGGCGTCAAAGTCTTCATCAAGAAGATCCCGGCGACTGAACTCGAACTGCTGTCCGCGAATCACCGCTCCACCGCGAACCTCTTCCACCTGCCGATGCACTACCACTACCGGCTCGGTTCGAACGGCTTCGGCGCGTGGCGCGAACTCGCGATCCACGAACTGACCACCTCCTGGGTCCTCGACGGCGCCCACCCCGGGTTCCCGCTGACCTACCACGCACGCGTGCTACCCATCGACCCACATCCAAACGATCACGATGGTCAGGGCATCGGGCTCGAAGACCTCGTCGAGAGCTGGGGCGGCAACGACGCTATCCGCGCACGACTCGAAGCCCTCGAATCCGCTCCCGCGAGCGCCGTCGTCTTCCTCGAGTACCTGCCTCAAACGCTCGACGACTGGCTACACCAACGCGTCCGCGACGGCGGCGCAGCGTTAGGCGAAGCACTCACCTACGCCACACGCGAACTCGAAGCCGGCATCGAGTTCATCGGAGCGCACGGGCTCATCCACTTCGACTCGCACCGATTCAACATCCTGACCGACGGATCGAGCTTCTACTTCGCGGACTACGGGCTGGCACTCAGCAGGTCCTTCGAACTGTCAGACCAGGAGACGACGTTCTTCGCCGACCACACGGACTACGACTGGATGGTGACGATCGCCGAAATCCTCAACGGCGTCGGCGGGGCAGTCCGAGGCGTGGACCACTACGCCGAGCTCGCCTGGGACTACGCGCACGGCGGCAACCCGGACACGCTCCCGGAGACAGCCGCAGCCTACGCGCGACGGTACGCCCCGGCCGCCGTGGCACTGAACTCCTACCTCTGGGAAATGCTCCAAGCACGCAAACCCGCACCATACCCAGCAGACGAGTTCCGAAGAGCACGCCGAACAGTCACCGACGAGGACACCCGGGAAGGCTAGATCACGCCCAGAGCACGTGATCCCAGCAAACCATCCCAAGTACTGCCAAAACACATCGACAAAATCGAGCCGTTCGCTCCCCGACCGCTGCCACAACTCGTCGACAGACGCTGTCGCGGCTGATAAACGAAGCCAGTGCCGTCTTCGGCGGAGGCGGTCCCCCGTGTCGTGACGCCGTCTAGGTGACGATCTGGCAGCATCAGAACTATGGCCGACACGGTTTCGGAGACTCTCGACGACATCATCAACGAGTTGCGAGGCGCGCTGAACGACGCATCCGCGACGGCCGGGTTCGCGAGTTCAGGCCGAGCTTCGATCTGCCACCCGAACCTGCGAGCAGCGCGAGCAACAACGGTCAGTCGTCCGCCCAGACGGTTCTTGCTCTGGTGCGCAGTGGGGCCCACTGCGCCTTCATGTTCCAAGTCGACACTGGTAAGTACGCCGGGGCGAAGGTGTTCGTGGAGTTCGCTGACGACGCAGGGCTCAGATGGCGGCTTGATCACGATCTGAGCATGACCCAGATCGCAGACTTCACGCCGTGGTAGGAGCAGGCGAATTGCCTGCTTGGTCGGCTTCAACGGGCTTCTTCGGCTGGTCTTTCGCGTACTTCTCATCCAGGCGGTGCGTGGCCAAGCCGTCCCGCCGGGCCCTGATGTGCAGGTTCATGTCCGCCGTCACCAGTGTCACGGTACGGGTGCCACCCATCGCCCGGCGCAGGAAGGCGATCAGCTTCGTCGGTGCTGGCCATGCGGACGCGGCCAATGGCGTCGCGTGGGATTTCCAGCGTGGCCTTCGTCCCGTTCGGCCCGACGATCGGCGCAGACTCGTTCGGGCGGACGCCCTCCCGCAGCATATAGAGCGAGCGGATCGCGCTTGCCGCCCGCTTGCGCATCGAGTCCCCGCCCTCGAACTTCTTCCTGTCGAGCTACTCGACCACAGCGAGCAGCACGACTGGGCCCCTAGAACTCGCCGTCCCCCAGGGAGCGCCGCTCACCGAGATCACCTCCACCGGCCCCGGCATCCGGCACATCACGGCCCGCACGCCCGTGAGCTAAGCGCCGACGCTGCTCCGGATCCTGCGGCAGCTTGCGGGGCGGCCGCCTGATTCCCCGATTCGGCCGCACCAACGGCTGTCAGGATGCTGTAATAGCGGCATGAGCTGGGGTGGGTGGAAGCGCTATGCGCTGGTTGGAATCCTGATTCTCGCCGTCATGGCGGCCTTCGGCTTTCTGTACGGTGAACTGCCCTGGTGGGTTGACGGAGAACGCCTGCATGGCCTTGGGGCCAAGGACCAAGCGGACATCCTGAATGCCGACCGGGGCGACGTGCTCAAGATGGTCGCCGGAGCCGGAGCCATAGTCGCGCTCGTATACACGGCCCGCAAACACGCCCTCGACCGCCAGGCCCACGCACTGAGCGAACAAGGCCAGGTCACCGACCGATACACCAAGGCCATCACCCAACTCGCCTCAGAGAAGGAATCCGAACGCATCGGCGGCATCTACGCGTTAGAGCGGATCATGGCCGACTCCGAACGCGACCACTCCACCGTCGTTGAGGTACTGGCCGCGTACGTCCGCCAGCACGCACAACCAGACACCAGCGACGCCAGCCGAAGCCGCAACGTCTCGGCCACCCGGATCGAACGAATGCGGGCACGGGTACCCCACCCGAAAGCACAACCCGCGCGCGTCACAAACGATGTGCAAGCAGCGATGACAGTCCTCGCCCGCCGACCAGAACGAGACGAACCGTTTCCCGTAGACCTGCGCCGCACGTCACTCGTGGGACTCGAACTCCCGCTCTACGCACGACTGGCAGGGGTGTTACTCGCCGAAGCCGACCTAACTCGGGCGAGGCTTGACGGGGCGACGCTGACCGGGGCGGACCTTCGCAGGGCGACGCTGACTCGGGCGGACCTTGGCGGGGCGACGCTGACCGAGGCGAACTTTCATCAGGCGACGCTAAACAGGGCGTTCCTTGAGGAGGCGACGCTGACCGGGGCGGACCTGGGCATGGCGACGCTGACCGGGGCGCACCTTCGCGATGCGACGCTGACCGGGGCGTACCTGGGCATGGCGACGCTGACCGGGGCGTACCTTGAAGGGGCGACGCTGACCGGGGCTAAGCTAGATGCCTCACAATTAGCTGATGCCATGGTGATGTCGACGACAAAAGTGCCCGATGCATTGGCTGCGGATCCCTGGGTGTGTGCACGAATCGAAGTTTGCGAGACGTGGAACCCGGGCGACCCCCTGCCGCACCCAACGCCCAACCCAGCAGCCTAGGAGCGCATACTGTCGCCGACAAGCGCCCCGCCCGCCGAGCAAGTGGCTCTGGACCTACGTTGCTTTACCTCATCAAGGGGCAGCGCGCTTGCGCGCGTCCCGAAGCGCCCAGTCCGCACAACACCGCCCGCTGCCCACCAGGCGGCGGCATCGCGGAGTCCAGGAAGACGCAGCCCCGACAAGGCTGCCGAGATCAATGCCCTCGCTCAGCGCGACGCGCCCCATCACCCATACGCTACCCATCGGCCGCGTACCCGGTGCGGCGGCCGGTGACCACGGTCAGC
The DNA here is from genome assembly GCA_035493475.1 of Actinospica sp. Taxonomy (GTDB): domain Bacteria; phylum Actinomycetota; class Actinomycetes; order Streptomycetales; family Catenulisporaceae; genus Actinospica. The sequence goes on along the minus strand of DATJIF010000029.1, from coordinate 67,899 downwards.
GGAATGCGCAGCAGATGCTCTTTGCGGCCCATCACCCACGGCTCCAGCCCCAGGGCGCGGGCGGCCTCGACGACCTTTGGGTCGCGCACCAGCTCGACGACGCCCAAGACCACCACCGACCAGCCGGTACGCGTAGCACGGTCCATCTCATCAACCTCGAACGCGACCACCGCGCCGCGCACGGCCTGCCACATCGAGGAACTCGACGCCGTCCAGATCCAGATCCCGTCCTCGCGCAGCACATAGTTGACCGGCGTGATCGCCGGGAGAGCGTGCTTTGTGTAGACCAGGCGCCCCACCTCTTGGCTCGTGAGCAACGCGAGGCAATCGGCAAGATGCAGCGTCGCCAACGTCCCGGCGCGCGTAGAGTCCATGGGCCCATGCTCCGCGCCCCCGCCGTCGGGCGCCAGGGACGTTAGTCCCGTCGCACGCCGCTTGTGCGTGCCCTCCGGGCCTTTCGACGTGCACGCACGTCACAAGGGTGTTTAGTGTCGATCATGGCCATGCGGGTGTCGCCGAAACCGATGCTCACCGCCTTGAAGAACACGACCGTGGCACCGGCCAGGGTCAGCAGACGCACCGTGGCTCGCGAGTGGCAGCGTTCGGGTCGCGCTGCTTAGTCTGGCTGTCCGGGGTAGGTGTCGGGGTTTGGTCCGACGCGGCCGTGCTCTCCCTTGTCGAGTGCGTCGATCGCGGCGATCTCCTCGGTGGTGAGTTCGAAGTCGAACACGGTGAGGTTTTCGGCCATGCGTTCGGGGCGTGCGGACTTGGGGATGATGATGTGGCCGTGCTGTAGGTGCCAGCGCAGGATGATCTGCGCGGTGGTCTTCCCGCGTGCCGCGGCGATGCGGGTGATCGCGGTATCTGACAGCGGCTTGCCGTCGTGGCCCAGCGGGCTGTGCGCCTCGATCGCGATGCCGTGCTTCGCCGAGGCCTCGCGGGTGGCCTGGTTGGTGAAGTACGGGTGGAGTTCGAACTGGTTGACCGCCGGGATGATGCCGGTCTCGTCGATGATGCGTTCGAGGTGGGCGGGCTGGAAATTCGAGACACCAGCCGAGCGCAGCCGCCCGTCGGTGACGAGTTCGGCGATGGCCTTCCAGGTCGAGACGTAGTCGCCGTCGTACTCGGTGGGCAGTGGCCAATGGATCAGGAACAGGTCGAGGTAGTCCAGGCCGAGGTCTTCGAGTGTGCGCTCGAAGGAGCGGCGAACCTGGTCGGGCCGGTGGTTGTGGTCGCCGAGTTTGCTGGTGACGTACAGCTGCTCGCGCGGGATGCCGGATTCGGCGATCGCCTTGCCCACGCCCTGCTCGTTGCCGTAGTTCTGTGCCGTGTCCAGGTGCCGGTAGCCGGCCTCGATCGCGAGGCCGACGACGCGCGCGGTGGTCTCGGCGTTCTCGGCGCTGCGGGCACGGTCCGGCTGCACCCTGAGCGTGCCGAAGCCGAGCTGGGGAATCTCCGCCCCGTCCGGCAGTGTGATCGTCGGGATGCGGTTGGGTTCGGGTGTATGCATTCGTTTTCCTTCGCTCGCGGACTTCCACTGACCACACAACCACCGCGTACCGCGCCTAACGAGTCCCTCCCGAAAGGGGTACCGCCAGGGACCCCCTCACCCGGCGCATCATGCCTAGGCTGGGGATATGGACAACCGGGCGGAAATCCGCGACTTCTTGAAGTCCCGCCGGGACAGGCTCACCCCCACGCAAGCCGGGTTGCCGGTGTACGGCCCCCGCCGGGTCGCCGGGCTGCGGCGCGGCGAGGTGGCGCAGCTGGCTGGGGTGAGCGTCGAGTACTACACGCGACTGGAGCGCGGCAGTCTCGGCGGGGTCTCCGACAGCGTCTTGGACGCGCTCGCCGCGGCGCTGCGGCTCGATGAGACCGAGCGCACGCACCTCTACGACCTGGCCCGCGGCGCGAACACGGCCCCCGCCCGTGCTCGGCGCCATCGCCACCCACCCGCGTCCGGGGTACGGCCGAGCTTCCAGCGGATGCTGGACGCGATGCCGAGTGTGCCGGCGATCGTGCGCAACAACCGGTTCGACTTCGTGGCCACCAACGCGCTCGGGCGCGCGCTGTTCTGTGAGATGTTCGCGGACCCGACCTGTCATGAGAACTCGGCCCGCTTCGCGTTCCTGACCAGCGCCGGACGCAGCTTCCACCGCGATTGGGAACGCGTGGCCAGGAACGTCGTCGGATCGCTGCGGGTCGAGGCGGCGAAGAACCCCTACGACCGTGAACTGTCGAACCTGATCGGGGAGCTGTCGACGCGCAGCGACGAGTTCCGCGTCCTATGGGGCGCGCAGGAGGTGCACGTGTTCCGCGAGGGTCTCAAGCGGGTGCGCCACCCGGTGGTCGGCGACCTGGAACTCGAACACGAGACCCTGGTCATGCCCGACGAGAGCGGCCTACAGGTCGCGATGTACAGCGCCCCGCCCGGCAGCGCGAGCGAGGACGCCCTCAAGCTCCTGGCCAGCTGGAGCGCCACCACCGCCGGGACGCAGACCGCTACCGGCGAGAACGCCCCGACTACCGGGGCCGATTCCGTGAAGTGATCGAGCGGGGCCTTTTCCCGTTTCTGCAAGCCCCCTGCTCATCCCCACAGCTCGGCTTCCACCTGGAACTCGCGCTCAAGAACGGCATGGACGTGGAGTAACTCATCGAAGCGTTCACCCATCTCGCGTTCTGCGCCGGGTGACCCAATGCCGTAACCGCCATCACCCAGTCCAAGGCCATCGCCGAGAAGGCCGCTTACTGAACAACCACCCCTGAAGAAGAGGAAACCGCCATGGAGCTACTCTCGCAGTCCCGGACCACCAAGGCCCCGGCCGAGATGTTCACCGGCGACGTCTGGTTCGACGTCATCTACCGCGGCGAAGACCCCTCCCGCTCGCGCGCCAACATGGTCAAGTTCGCACCAGGCGCCCACACCGCGTGGCACTCGCACAGCCTGGGCCAGACCCTCTACATCGTCGAGGGCATCGCGCTGATCCAATCGCGCGGCGGCGAGATCCTCGAAGCCCACCCCGGCGATGTCGTCTGGACCCCGCCGGGCGAAGAGCACTGGCACGGCGCCGCCCCCGGCCGGTTCATGAGCCACCTCGCGCTCTGGGAGACCGACGAGGTCTCCTGGCTCGAACACGTCACCGACGACGAATACACCGGCCCCCGCGTCAGCACTCGAACGACCCTCTGACCGCAGCCGCGATCGTCCACGCAGCGGCCGCCACCCCCTCCACCAAGCTCCGGCCACGGCCACGAACCGACCCCCGGATCGCAACCCGCCCTCGAGAAACCCACCAGACCCGTACTTGCCAGGCCAAGGGGCGCACGCCCGAACTACCAACACCACAGAACCAGACAGCGCATCCATGAAGCAGTTCGATTTCCCCGCCAGCGGCGGCGACTGCAGGGCCCACCAGCGCTGCGTGATCGAACCAGCCCAACACGCTGCACACGAGGAATACCACCAGCTTCGAAAACGTGCTTATTACCAGCTACCTCCGACCTCGCCCCCGTCGACACCCTGCGCACGACCACCCGGTCATACGGCGGATCGGGCAGCCTGGGCAGTAGCGGAGGCTCCAGCCACTGCCCGCCCGCGCCGTCGTCCATACAATTGATCGTACATCCGTTCGAATGACTCGCACGTCTATAGCCACCCGCCCCACGTGTCGCTTTCCGCCTCCGTGGGCTGTCGACCCTCGCTGAGGCCCGCCACGACCCACTCGATCACAAGGCTGCCTTACTGCGCGTCGCAGCTTTCAAGCAGCTTCGCCGCCCGCATTCTGGCGCGTCCAGAGTGCGAACGCTGCTTCGTTCAGGGCCTTTTCGGCCGCGTGCACGTCCGACTGTTGGCGCTTCCATGGGTGCCGGGCCAGCCGTAGGGCGAATTCGAGTTCCTCGGCGCGTGCTGTTTTCAGCGCGATCGACTGTTCCTCCGAGTGCAGTCGGATCGGTGGCAGCGGCGCATCCTCCGGTTTCCTGTTCGCGGGCGCCGTCCGTGGAATCGTCTGATCGCCTTCGGGCTCGACCGTCGCGAGGCGTGTGGCGTGAGCTCGCGCGGCGTACCAGGCGGCCTTGAGCGCGACAAGGTCTTCGGGCGGGATGAGATCGGCCACAGCGCACACTCCATGATCGAAACCGGGGGCTCGCGACCATCATGCCCGACGCCGCCGACAAGGCCCGAACATCATTCCGACGTCGCGCGGCAGAGTCGGCGCGACCACACCCTCGCGGACTACTTGTCGGACGAGTTGACAAGTGGCTTTGGGTAGCGGAACCCTGACATGACTTCTGACCGGGTGGTGTCGAGACCAGGGGCGGGTTGTGAAGTGAGTATTGAGTTGCCGAGTCCTGTCGTGGACTTTCTCGGGTTCATCGGGGTGAACTGGCCGCAGGTGAACGAGGACGCGGTGCGCGAGTTCGCGGGGCATGTGCGTGAGTTCGCGTCGAACCTGGAGGGCACGCATTCGTCGGCGTCCTCGACGATCAGCCAGATGCAGGCGGCGTACACCGGCTCGTCCTATGAGCGGCTGGTCGAAGCCTGGGGCCACATGTCCAGCAGCCATATGCAGGAGCTGATCGAGGGCTGCGGCGTGGTGGCCACCGCGTTGGACGTGGCCGCGGATGCGATCGTGGCGATGAAGGGCGAGGCGATCGCGCAGCTGGTGGTGATGGCCGCGAGCTTCGTGGCCGACCAGGCGGCCGCGGTGGTCACGTTCGGGATCGCCGAGACGGCGGAGGCCGCGATCATCGCGGGGGCGAAGGAGATCGTGAAGTTCCTGGAGAACGAGCTCGTGCAGCACATCATGGGCGAGGTGATCGGCAAGGCGGTCGAACCGCTGGAATCCGTGGTGGAGAAGGCCGTGAGCGGCCTGACCTATGAGGCGGCCGGCGCGATCCTCGGCGGGTCGTCTAGCGGTGGTGTGGGTCCGTCGTTCTCGATGATCCCGGATGATCTTCGCTCGCATGCGGCCACGTTGCAGGGGCACGCGGACACCGTCGCCGGGCACGCCCAAGACTTCGTGGCCAAGGCCGGGTCGGTGAGCTTCGCGTGAGCAACGGGATAGTCGAGGCCTTGGACCAGGCTGTCATGCGCGTGTCCAAGGCCATGGGGCAGGACGCGGGCAAGGCGGTCGAGAAGCTCTACCGCGATACCGGCGGGAAGCTTAAGGACGTGGTTGAACGCACCGTCGAGGCGGACGCGGACAAGGCCGCGGAGATCAAGAAGATCGCCGAGGAGATGGAGAAGAACGCCGCCAAGGACGTGAGCACCACCGCGGAACGAAGAGCCCAAGCCGACACCCAGGCCGGGCTGCGCAAGAAACTCACCGGCATCCTCGACCCGGAAGCCGATCCGAACGCCGGGATACGCGGGCTCGGCCGGGACGACCCCGACGTGCAACGACTGAAAACCGAGGCCGCGAGCCGCGTCACCGAGCTACAGGGCGAGGTGCCGGAGAAGTCTCGCGGCCGGATCACGATGGGCACCAGCATCGGCCGAGACGAGGCGGGCAACCTGCGCACCGTGGTCTCCACCAGCGAACCGCGCGGCTACCTGCGGCCCGGGGTCACGCTCAAGGACGGCGAGGAGCTGGCCAAGGGCGACGGACACGCCGAGGTCTCCGGCATCGACTACATGCGCGATCACGGGATCACCCCGGTCGCGGTCGGCGCCGGTAAGCCGATCTGCACGCCGTGTGAGACTACGATTGACAACGCGGGCGCAGCTCCCGCGACCCCGCTCAAGGGCTCCGGTCCACGGCCCACCAAGAAGAGGAAGCTAGGCTAATGGCCACTCGACTCGAGACCAGGTCGGCCGAACTCTCGCAGCTGATCGAAGCCGCAGACGCTCATCAGCAGCGCCTGATCGCGGTCAAGACCGCCCAGGCCGCCCTCGCCGCCGTGCCGATCGACGAGCCCGAACTCGCCCTCGCCCGCGCCGACCTCACCGCCGGCCGCTGGGGTGGCGAGGGCGCGCAGGCCGCGACCGCGCTCACCGACCGCCTCGACGACCTCGCGTTCGACCTCCAAGACGAAGTCGACGAAGGCACCGCCGAACAAGCCGAATACCTCGAAGCCTTCCGCCGCGCCCGCGCCGTCAGCGCCGCCGCCTTCGCCCTCGACCCAGATCCACGCAACGCCGCCCTCGAAGCAGCCTACGAAGCCGAAGCAGCAACCGAGAACCTCGCCCTCATCACAGGCATCGTCAACGAAGTCCTGGGGATCGAGCCGACGCCGGACGCGCCCTAGGGACAGCGACCCGCGATCGCGTGCTGGCTGCTTGGGCGCTTAGCCGGTTCCAGTGAACCTCATCTGCGCATCCGCATGGTCGCCTCGCAAAAAGGGGCACGGACCAGCTGACCGAAGGCGCTCGAATGGGACGCTTACTGTGACACGCATCGCCAGTTGGAACCCTGATTCATTCACCATTGCGGCTGATGAAGTCCAGCACAGCCCAGAGCCAAGCAGCAGTCTCGTCGGGCGCCTACTTGATCGTGGCTTACTCACGGTCGATGTTGAGTACCAGATTACGGAAGTAAGGGTCGCCGGAACCGTCTACCGATCGGCGTATGCGCACGAGTGACGACGGTCCCATACGTCGGCGTGCCGATTCCCTGACTCGCAGACCGGGGACGGGCTTCACATGCCCATCATTCCGCTGGCGGGGTGCTGTAACAGCTGCCACGAACCGGTGACGAACTGCCAGGAAGTAGTCCTCTTCGAGGGACCGAACTTGCGCTACCCCCAGCTTGGACCGAACAGCGCCGTCTTCCACATGCAAGAGCCCTGCCGTGTGGAAGCACGCAGGTACGATGAGTGCTGGGCATTGGCGGTCCCAGGCAGGGTTCAGAAGTTCCCCGGCTGGTACAGCGGGGAGGCGTGGCTGAGGCTGCTCGAGGTCGTGAACAACACTGAGCCCTCCGGGCCGGGCGTACCCGTCACGTTGCTCATGACGGGCGGCGCCCACGACGGAGCGAGCATGGCCGCAGAAGCGACCGAAGAGATCACCGAAGTCCTCTGCGTCGAAGCGGTGCCCCGTCCAAGGGCTCCGGAACCCGGCGTCTGGTACGTCCACGCCAACGACTGCCCGTGTGCTGCAGCGGGCTTGGGAACCATGACCGCAGGCGAACATCTCTACCGACCCAACCCAGATCACGACACCGGATCGAATTGAACGTGAAGGCTCTCTGCAGACATCGAGTAGCTGTGTGTCACCGACGGTTGGCGGGCCTGATTCGCAACACATGATGCCGTGTCAGTTCGGCAAAGCCGCATTGTCCGGCCGCGGCGGTTGCTAGCCTCCTGCCGTGACCAGAATTAAGAGTCCTGCGATACTTGCCGACGTGCTGGCCGTCCTGTTGGAGAGTCCGGAGGCCGCCGACGGGCTGGACGTGGCGGCACGTGCCGGAAGACTGAAGCCGCGCGTGTACGCGGCCTTGGCTCGATTGGAAGACTGTGCCTGGGTCGAGAGCGCGTGGGAACCGAATCCTGCCAGAGGCGCCGCCCGCAGGCGGCTGTATCAGCTCACCCCTGGCGGCGCAGTCGCGGCGGCCCACATCGTTGAGGAGGCCCGATCGGCTTCAGCGGTGCACGTGCTCCGGCGCCCGCGGCCCGTGGCGGTCATGCGACGGTTGCCCGCGCTGCTGAGGGGGAGCCGGTGACCGGCTGGGTCCTGCTGGTGGTGGTGATTCCTCTGGCGCTGGCCGAGACAGGCGAGCTCGCCCCATGGCTCGCCGCCCGGTGCATACGGTTCGGAACACGGCTGCTTCCCACTATGCGGGCGCGTGAGCGGTTCACCGAAGAGTGGTGCGCCGGGCTGGATCGAGTGCCGGGCAAGCTGACCAAACTCTGTTTCGCGGCCGGGATCGTGGCCATCGCCGTGCCGACTCTGCGGCTGTGCGACCGACGGGCCGAGCGGGAGGTGCCCGGACTGCTCGCGGCCTGCGAGCGCGCCGTGTCGTCATTTGAGAATGCAGATAGCGTCCAGAACCTCGCCGAACTCGTCGCGCTCAGCGCGCCTGCCGCGATCGGGTTCCGAGACGCTGCAATCGGTTTCGAACAGCCTGAGGGCGACTACAAGATCATCGCCACGGGCGGTTCCCCCTCCTTACGCGCGGAGTTGCTCGGCACGAGAGTCCCGCGCGGCGTGCTAGAGCTCGGCTGCCAGGTCGCCGAGAAGTGGGGCACGCTATGTTTCTTGACCTCGACAAGTTTCGAGGTTTTCGATCAGGGCGGCGTGGCCGTCCACCAGCCGCCGGCCGGGAGTTGCTCGCGCCACACGCCGGATGCCTGGAACGTCGACTACGGGCTGATGGCACCTATGTACGACTCCAACGGGCACATGATCGGCAAGATCTCACTGGACCTACCCGTCTCAGAGCGCTGCCCCGGGCCCGCACAACGGGTAGTGATCGAGCGATATACGGGGAGCGCGGCGAAGAAATTCGCGCAGCTGAACGCCCAAGCGGCCAGCAAGCCTGCTCTCGGCCTCGTTTGACATGCGCGTCCTTAAGTACCTACCCGGTGTTGACTGTACGGCCGCGCAGCCAACGCCGGGCCTCGCCACGCAGATTGTGTCGGGCAGGAGTTGACCGATGCCGCGTACGAGTCCGTCGAGAAGGACTCGGTTGCGGGCAGGCTTCCGCAATTGAATTGATCCGCGTCATCGTCAACGAAGTCCTGGGCATCGAGCAGGCGCCGGGCGAGCCGCAGGCATGGCCAGGCCGCCTGTAGCCCGTTGCGAGGGACTCGTAGGCGGCGGTTGTAATCGTTGGCAGGCAAGTCCCAGGCGCGCTGCGCGGATATCCCCGTCTCGGCGGCGTCTGGCCGTTACGCTGACAGTCCTGACTGGGAGAGTCAGGCTACTGCGGCACTGACGGTCGCCATAGGTCATGGGACCGGTCCTGCGCGGTGGAATCTACCGTGGCGGTGGGCCGGAGCGTGCCCACCACGCCCGCCCGACCGCCGCTGATGGAGGACGCGATGCCCGACGAAGAGATATCGAGCACTTTGACCTCACCCTCTCGGGCCGGGGCGGTAGGGATGTGCATCGGCGGACGCTACGCACTGGTCGAACTGATCGGCGAAGGCGGGATGGGGAGGGTATGGCGCTGCCGCGACACGCTTCTCGACCGGCATGTCGCCGCGAAGGAAGTCGTGCTACCTCACGGACTGTCGTCGGACGAGATGCGGCGCTCCACCGATCAGGTGGTGAACGAGGCGCGCATGGCGGCGCGGCTCAAACACGTCAACGTCGTCACGGTCTACGACGTGATCGAGGACGGCGGAGCACCGTGGATCATCATGGAGTTCGTGGCCGGGACCTCGCTGGCCGCGTACCTAAAGAAGGAAGGGCGCATCCCGTGGCCGCGCGCCCGAGAGATCTGCCTGCAAATCGCGGCAGCTCTGGCACATGCCCATGAACACGGTGTCGTCCACCGGGATCTCAAGCCAGGCAACATCCTCCTTGACGGCCACCGGGTGTGGTTGACGGACTTCGGGATCGCGCGAGAACTCAACCGGGCCTCGGCGCGCAGCTCGGCGGGGACTGTGATCGGCACGCCGCCATATATGGCCCCAGAGCAGTGGGAGGGCGGGAAGGTCACCCCCAAGATCGACATGTGGGCATTCGGGGCGATCCTGTTTCAGATGGTCGAAGGTCGGCTGCCGTTCGCGGCGGATTCGCTGCGCGAACTGCTCGCGGCGGTCCTGATCCAGCCCGCTCCGGCAGCGCCGCACGCGGGCCCGCTGGCGAGGTTAATCAGTGCTCTCCTGGAAAAAAGCCCACAGCGCAGGCCGTCGGCGAGGACGGCGCTTGCCGAGTTACGGGCGCGTGCCAACCCAGCGCCCCGGCGTGATCGGAAGTTCATCGCCGTCGCGACCGCGATCTGCACGATCATCGTCTCAGCCTCCTTGGGAGGCGCGCACGCCTCGGTCCCGGACGCCGCCACGGTTCAAAAGAGCACCGAGAATGCTGCTGCCGAGGATGATCCGCTCACCGCGCCAGCAGTGTTTACCTGGCTACCTTCGTACGTCGGTTGTATCAACTACGCGATAGCACCCGAGGAGCCCGAAACCGCTGTTTCGGCCTATAACTGCGCGCAGACGAGCCCCACCTCCCCGATGATCAGCCTTACGGTCACAGCAGCGGGATCGCCCCTACCATTGCAAGCCCCTGATGGCGAAGTATCCGTAGAGACACCTGCTCCCGCGGTTAGCGGGCGGCCTGCCAATTGGGTCAGCCAGTCCCCGAACGACCCGACAAACATGGGCTTTCCCGATCTGCGCTGGCAAGCAGCCGACGGCCGCTGGTTCGACCTCGAAGGCACGAACGTAGCCGCCGCGGACCTGCACCGGGCGGCCGAAGCACTCACAATCGGCGCGCCGTCGATCGCCGTTCCTCTGCCGCTCCGGATACGGGGTCTACCGAAGACCGCTGCGGTCTCGGTGCTCAGTTGGACTCTGCCTCCGGGCGGGGCTGCCGAACCTTGGGGCCTGCGGATGACGCTGGATGTCGATGGCACCGGTGCCACCATCACGGTTGGCCCTAGAACTGCCAGCAGCAATCCGGGAGCGGTCTGCAAGACAGCCGACGGACTCCTTGGATGTGTAGCGACCGCAGGGGCGCTTCCGATCTCGTATTTCCCCAGAGGCCTCGATGGCCTGCTCGCCGACCTGAACCTGCTCGGAGCGAGTCAGGCACATTGGACTACACAGGTATTCAGGTAGCCCTTCCGAACGCTACGTAACTGACGTGACGCTTGCCTGACTCCGCGCTCGACATTACTCAGATAAGAGGCACTAAACCCGACGAACTCGGCCGCCTGACGCAGCGTAAGGCCCGTGGCGACACGAAGCCAACGCAGACTGCTCCCATCACAACCGACCTCACTGTGTCCTGCCCCTCCCGACCCAGCTACAGCGTCAGTCTACGAACCTATCGCAGATGGCGTCGGCCAAATTAGATTCATTCCATCTTCCAGTCGACCGCACCGAGGGCTCAGGTTCACAGTAGGCTCATCGCTCGCCAGACGGCTTGGGCCCGAGCGGCGCGGTTTTGGTCACGAACCACTGAAGAGCTGATGGACCGCAGATCCCAACCGCAAGTCGATCTCGCTCCGGCCGTCGCGCCGCCTTGGGGCAACCGGCACCCTACGGACGACGTCGATCAGCACGCATGAATCCTGACGAGATGGTCGCAACGGGCTCGAGCCTGAACTCACCAGTCGCAGGCGTTTCAAGGCGTTTCTCCGCGTTTTGCCATAGGCCCGAGTATGATCGGTGATACAGCTGAATAGCAAAGGACCCCGGCCGGTGTTGGAGCACCGCCGGGGCATGGCACCAGGAGTTAGGGCTCCCAAATGCACATCCATCGTAGCGCCCACACGCGCTATTTCACGACCTTGGGCAACGAGGTTCTTCGCGACAACAGGTTGAGCTTCTGTGCTCGCGGCATCCTCGGCCATCTACTCTCGCTGCCTGATGGGCAACGCGCCGACATCCGTACGCTGGCCGACCGCACGCCGGAGGGACGAGAACGTGTCGCGGCCGCGCTCCGCGAACTGGAGAAGTTCGGATACCTCAAGCGGGCAGTCATGCGTACGGCACGGGGTCGGCTCTACACCAAAGTCGAGGTGTTCGACTCCCTCGACGGGGCGTCGTCTCAGGTGGAACCGGATCCTGGATTCCCGGAACCCGGTAGATCGGACGCCAGCTCAGACGCCAATCACCCCGTGAAGAAACGGGACGAAGAAACCACCCTCCCCCGGCCACGTATCGGCGATGTCGTCGGCGTCGAAGGTGGCCGGGAGGGGATCAGCTTCGCGGACTCGAAGGCAGCAGCGGACGTGATTGCGCGTGTCGCACGTGCTGAGCCGAAGCTGGCATTAGGGTGGGCTGAAGCGCTGCAACTGGCGCCTCTCGTGGCCGAATGGCGACGACGTGGCGCCTCCGATATGCACATCATCAGCTCGCTGACTGCCGGACTGCCGCACCACGGAGTGCATCACCCGTTGCGGTTCATCGAGGCACGACTGCGAACGAAGATGCCCGCCGAACGCAGTGCTGCTCCACCGCGATTCGAGTGCGACTCGTGCAGGGCTCCGGCCAGCTCTGCAGGTAACTGCCGAAACTGTCGAGCGGGCGAACCGTTCGCGCGCCGGACGGAATCTGACTTCGCCGGGGTGCGGTCACGCGGCGTTGCGCTCGCACGCGCTGCCCTGCGCGGTCTCTCGGTTGACGCGGGGACGCCAGCTCCCTCGTGAGGGCCAATTCCGTGGCAGGCGACGTCTGCCTCGTTGATGGCGAGATTCCGAGACGGCGTGGGGCCATCTCCCATGCAGAAAGGTCTTCGCTGCACACACGGGCGACCGGACTGTTGCCTTCAGCGATAGGGCGTGAGATCGGCCCCGGGGTAGCGCGCTTGGGTGTCGGCCAAGGTCTGCTCGTCCCAGTACGGGTCTCCCGGCGCGGGGAACCCGAAGACCGACCGCTCCCTCGGGTTGGCCCTCTCGATCAGTTCGCCCCAGTCTGCACCGAGCGCACGGGTGGGCCAGGCGACCCTGCCGGTCCAGCGCGGTCCCCACACGTCATAGTGGGCGAGCAGGGTGAATCGGGCTGAACGCTCAGCGGTCATGCCCGATGCGCGGTGCACCATGTCGGTCCGGAAGGAGAACAGGGTCCCGGCCGGCCCCGTCACCGAGATCTCCTCGTCGGCGAACGCGCCGGCCGGGAGATAGTTCGTGACGTAGTCGTTCGCGGAGCCATCGAGCGTGTCCGGCCAGTACGGGACGCTCTCCCCGACGGGTAGCGGCACGACCTTGGTGGGTCCGTCCTGCTCGCCGACGTCCGAGAGCAGGATCCAGCTCGTCAGCTGCGTGGCAGGGTCAGACCGCTTTGGTACGACGAGGCTGTGGTTGCCGAGGTCGCGGTGGTGCTGCTGATCGTAGTCGGCGGCACCGGCGTACTTGGCCCACAGCTCCGCGTCGTAGAGACGCAGGTCGGCCGAGCCGAGGAAACGCTCCGCGAGGTCGAGCAGGTCGGGATGGAAGGCCAGCCGGTTCAGGTCCCAGGATCGCCACGGCCCCTCGACGATGCCGGCGAACTGGCTTGTCGACAATTGGGGGCAGGCCGCCGGGTCGACGAAGTACTCGTCAGGATGGGGAAAGTGCAGCCACAGGGCCTCCCGGGCCGCCGCCAACTCGTCGGCCCCGAGGAAACCCTCGAACACGAAGTAGCCCCGTTCCCGCAGTTCAGTCAGATAGCGGCCTGGCACTCTCACAAGCCTGGAAGCTAGCACGCACCGCACGCCGCCACCTCCCAATATCGCGTTGCAGGACATGGCGAACGTTGCCTAATGGGGCAACCTAGTTACCGCGGCTGCGGGCCACGTGTCTGGTCGGCCTGTGGCTGAGGCGGGCGCTGCACGGGCGTTTTGGGCTCACGGCGCGGCAGATCGTCGCGTCCGGGCGTGGCGGCGGCCACGTCCGAACGCTGCTGCCCCGCGGAACGACGTGGGCGGCCCCCGCGCTGTCCCGGACGAGGCTGCTGATCATAGGCGGCGTGGGCCTGCCGCTGGACCGGCGCGTCGCTAGCCGTCGCTTCGAGGTGCCCGCTCGCGACGAGGGCGGTATCGAGCACCTCGCGGTAGACGGGCTGGTCCGCGTCGGCGGCGGGATCGCGTGCGTCGCCGAGCCAGTCACGTCCAAGCTGCTCGACGAGCTTGGCGGCAATGCGATCCCGCTCGGCGCGGTCGAGCGTGCGGTAGCGATCTGCGGCAAGCCGTCCACGACTCCGGTCGGCGGCAGTACGGGATCCGCGCAGGGCGAGAAGCGACTCGGCGGCGATCCAGTAGGCGTGATGACCGACTCGGCCTTGCTCCGGGTACGGGCCGAGCGGATAGTCAGGATCATCATCGACGACCTGGTACTCGTCTCGGTACGCGGCCACGGTGGACAGGTGCCGCAGCCAGACCTCGCGTTCGGTCGGTTCCGTGGGCTCCGCGCCGAGATGCGTGGTCCACGCCGGTCGAGCAGAGACTGCGAGTTCGGCGAGCGCGGCAACGCGGTGGCGGATCAACTCGGCGCGGGCGTCGAGGTAGGGCTGCCAGTCTGAGTCGACGCTGGGCGGAGCACTACGAAGCCAGGCCGGGATGCTCGGCTCGTGCGGCGTCTGCTGGCCACGGGAGTCGAGGTAGCGATGGATTTCCAGGGCGACACACTGGCTCACGAACGTGGCGGAACGCAGCACTCGTCGGTTGATCGCGGCAGCTAGGACGTCCGCTGGATCGTGTGCGAGATCGTCCGCACGACGCAGCGCCAGGAGTAGCGCTGGCCACGTCGGCTCCAGCCTGGCGTGGTTCACGCGGACGGTGCCCAGGGTCTTGTGCAGGGCCCGGATCCACTCGCGTTCCCGTTCCTGTCCGGAGCCGATGTGCTCGATCGGTGCCGTCAGCGCGGGCAGCGCCACCGGCAGCAGTTCATTGTCAACGACCTGCCGTAGGCGCCATGAAATGACCTCCGCCACCGACTCTGCACTGTTCAGTTCGCGTCGGCGCGTCGTGGTTGCCAGCAGGCTCGGCGCGTCCCATCCGGCTCCTTCGGCGTCACGTAGGGCGCGGACGACGGCGTGCCAGGCGGGATCGGAAGTCATCTCGTCTGCCAGGTCGGGCAGCACCTGCTCGACCATCTGCCGATAGTGGGAGTCCGTGGCGACGTCGAGCGCGTGGACGTACCGGGGCACGAGGGTCGCGAGCGACGCAGCCTCGGCGTACGTCGTGCGGATCTGCTCGGTCGCGGACAGTTCGGCGGTCTCGCGCGCGACGACGTGTTCGAGGATCTCGCGTGCCGCGTAGGCACCGGCATCGAAGCGCACGCTGTCCACGTGCTCGTCCTCGTCGATGCTCGCGAGCTCGTGGGTGGCGACGTACAGCACCGTCCCCGCCCTCGCGCGCGAGATGACGACGTAGAAGTTCTCTCGACCCATCTCTTCGGTTACGAGTGCGTGGCACGCCTCGACTGTCGTGCCCTGTGCTCGGTGGGCAGTCGTCGCGTAGAGCAGCTCGACGTTGCGCGCGACATAGGCGGGTGGAAGTAGGACGCGGCCGCCGTGCTCCAGGTGCTCGACAACCAGAGCCCCGCTGTCATGGCGCTCAAGGACGGTCCACGCGTCGCCGTTCTTCACGAAGTCCCGGGCACCGGCACGAAGCAGCCGGCTGTTGTCACGGGTGACGATCCAGTCCCCCACACCGGCCAGGTTTCCGTCGTGGAGCCGCGTCCCGTTGCCCTCGACTTGCCCCGCTGCCACGCGGTCGGCACGCGCCCGTGCGCAGAGCTCGGCCACGTCCGCGTTCCGGGCCGCGGCCATCAAGGCGGTACGCCGGGCGAGCATGTCGGCCTTCCAGCCCGCGTAGGCGTGTTCGACCATGGCTTGTCGGGAGCCGTGCCGGATCCGCCCGGCGCCCTGGTAAAAGTCGAGCCCGGACGTGTCACCGACCCGGATCTTGAGGGTCGCATCGGCCTCCGCGGGCTCGGTGAAGCGGTAGAGCGTCGTCAGCTCGACGGCCCCGGATTCGTTCGCGATCAGCCGGAGCGCCCCGCCCGATTCCACCGCCCCGAGCTGCCGGTAGTCCCCTAGCAGCCGCACCACAGCGCCGCGCTTAGCGGCGATCCGAACGAGCCGGTCGAGATTCAGGGTGCCCGCCATGCCAGCCTCGTCGACCAAGACGACATCCCCCGGATTCAGCGCGAAGAACTCCAGTTCCGGCGGCACACGACGACCGCTGTTCAAGGCCTCGGCGTACTTGCCGTTTGTCCACTCCCAGAGGAACTTGTGCAGGTTCTCCGCGCCAGTACCGAGCTCATCCCCGAGCACCCCAGCCGCCGACGCCGAGGTCGCCAGCGCGACGAGTCGTCCGGTTCCCGCAGCGTCGATCATCGTGGCCAAGGCCTTCATAGCCGTGGTCTTTCCGGTCCCGGCCGGGCCGATTCCGGCCAGCAGCAACCGACCGTCGCACGCGAACGCCGTGGCGAGACCACGCTGCCCTGGATCGAGCGGGTGCTCTGCGCGCCGATCGTGCTCAGCCAGCACGACCGCAGCGGTCTGCCCGTCCACCCCTACCGTCGTGGCGCATCCCGCCGCGTCGACCAACCTGGCTTCGGCGTCGAGAACGGCCTGACTGGTGTATCGCTCGGCACCATGCTGGACGAAGACCGACGACCCGTCCGACCGTCGAAGCGCAGCCGGTTCGGCGACCAGTTCCGGCGGCTCGGTCGAGAGCGACCATCTTGACAATGCCTCGTCCACCACCAGCCCGACGGCGCGTTCCTGCTCGGCCGGACTCGTGAATCGCACACCCCGCAGCTCCCGCTCTGCCTGTGCCAGCACGCTCCATCGCGTCCAGGTCGCGTGATGCTCCTGCACTTCCGCCACCACCCGCGCCGCGAGATCGGCGACGTCCAGGCGCTCGCTCGTAACGACAGCGGGCGTGCTCGTGCCAGGCTCAGGAACAACCGCCATCACCTCGGCCAGCGCTTCCGCTCCGAACGCGTCTTCCAGATCCGAGCCCCACTCAGCACGCATCGCCGACCAAGCTCGCGGTGGCTTCTTGCCGGTACGCGTGGCCAAGGTCGCCTGCTGCGCCAGCTCGTGCGCCGCCGCGAGCGACGGGTCGCGCCCGTGTCTGGCTCTGAATTGAGCGACCAGGCGCTGATACTCGGCCTCGATCCCAGCACGTCGCCGGGTGAAGTGCGCGAGCACTCGTGTGGGAAACCCCTTGATCTCTCGGACGGGTTCCCTCTTCCCCGCGGTGTCCGGGCGCACCTCGAATTCGAGCCCCAACCTCGCATGGAGTTCGGCCTCCAACCGGGTGTTGTAGAGCTCAGAGGCAGCCACCGTCATGCGGTACAAGCCGCGTGCGTCGAGCGCACGCCACTTCCCATCGACGCCGAGAACCTTGCTGGAGACCGCTACGTGTGAGTGCAGGTTCGGTTCGCCGAGCCGGTTGTCCGCGTGGTCGAATACCGCTGCGATCAGACCGCGTGTTTCGATCTGAGCCTGGCCGGACGAGCCGGTCCGGGTAAACGCCGCGTGCTCCTCAAGCAGTGCTAGCGCTGCGTCACGAGCGGCGTGGTGCGCCTGCTCGATCGCTTCCCGCACGTGCGCACGCGGGTCCAATCCCCACAGCCGAGTGACCGATGCAACGGGGGTGAAGACGAGGTCGAAGCCCGCGACTGCCCTCCGCTGCCGTCGCGCCTCCTCGCGCTTGACCTTCTTCTCCTCTGCCCCGATCGGCTGGCGACCGGTGTCGCGCCGGATTGCTTCAAGTCGCTGCGCCACGCGCTCGTCGAACGGTCCGAGATCGCGGTATTCGGGGAACGGACGACCCAACGAAGCCGCCCTACGCGCCTCGTCGCTCACGCGTTTCAACTGCTTGTCGGTCATCCCGGCCGCAACGTGCTCGCGCCGGTATTCAGCAGCGATCGCTTCGGCGTTCGGGTGCAGGCCGAGGCCGAACAATGCCGTCATCTGCTCCTCGGAGACCCGCCCGGACGCTCCGAGAGCGTCGAGGCCACGCCCCATCCACTGGCCCGGCGGATTGCCGGTCTCGGTGTAGTAGCGCGCCGCCGACCTGCCGCGCTCCGGGCTGCTGTCCCCTGCGGCAATCTGCCTGGTCAGGTAGGTGTACCCGTCGCCAGCGGTGATCTTGTGCACCGTCATCACGAGCCTGATCACCGCCCTCTAGCGCTGGAGCCACGCCACGGCGCCGCCGTGGCATCCATGATCAGATTAACTGCAAAAGGTGTGTTTCTGCCATACTGGGCCATATTGTTCATGACAGCGAGCGGCTCGCGCCTCAGGCAACGCGCTCCGCACGTCGGTGGCTAAGGAAAAAATCTTGGCGAATCACCTGGCCGAGATGCAGGATTTGCCCGTGTCCTCTTCTGAAGCTGACCAGCCGGAACCCAGCGAGCTCAGCTTCCCCTGCCCATGCTGCGGCCACCTGGTCTTCGACGAGTCGCCCGGCTCCCACGAGATCTGCCCTGTCTGCATCTGGGAAGACGACCTAGTCCAACTCCGCTGGCCCAACTACGCCGGCGGCGCGAACAAGCCCTCCCTCATCGATGCTCAGCAGAACTTCAAGGCCTTCGGCGCGAGCGAGCAGCGCCGCGCCGCGCGCGCCCGCCCCGCGACTGCTGCGGAACCGGTCGACCCCGGTTGGTACGTCATCGAGCCGAGTTCGCTACAGGCATTCGAGCCAGTAAGCGAACAGATACTGCCGTGGCCTGCCGACCGCACCATGCTGTATTGGTGGCGTCTGACCTACTGGCGTACCTCACCGCACATCCTGGGTGCGGAGAGCGGCCCCGCACCGCTGCTACGCGAGGTTCACCCCGGCTTCTCTGCGGAACTCGTCTCGCTGCTCGAAGCCGATGGACACACGGACCTCGCTATCTGCGCCCGCGACCTGCGCATCATCGCACCATGCTCGTGCACTGACGACTTCTGCCAGAGCATCTACACCGCGCCCAAGCCAGAAGGCGCGTACGGCCCCGGCCACCGCAACGTCCCCCTGTTCAACAACCGCGACCACGACGGCATGATCGTGCTCGATGTCGTCGACGGTCAGATCATGTTCGTCGAGGTCCTCTACTACCCACCGCTGCCCGGGCTCGCCGGGTCGTGATCGATGCGCGCCAGCCACCTGCGGATGGTCTGCGTGGTCACGTCGAAGTGGGCAGCGAGTTCACTCGCTCGGGGGCGCTGCTTGCCGTCGTCGGCCAACTGAGCGAGGTACGTGGCCAGTTCGTCTACCCTGGCTGCTGCGGCGGCGGCGATAGGCGGCGGCCCACCTCGTCTTCGTCGCGGTGCTAGGTCCTTCGTGCCCGCCGGCTTTCCCACTCGGCCAGGCGGACTCTCGTGACGGCGTACGAGATCGCCACGGCGCCAGTACCGCAAGTCGTGGGCCGCGATCGACTGCGGCTGCGCGGACATGAGCTGTGTCTGCTGCACGAACGTCTCTACCGACACGCCGACCTCGTGCGCCGCCTCCGCGTCGTCGAGCAGGTCATCCGCCGACGGGGCCGGTCGCTCCGGCCGCGGCCGCCCGGCGGCGTACGCCGCGATCTCGGCCTTGTCCCAGACTCTGTCCCGTGCCCGATGAGCGTTCAGCGGCGGCGGGAATCCCGGCTCGTCGACGACCTTCCGGTTGCGCAGCTTCGTCAGCGACATCCCGAGAATCTGCGCCACCTGAGCTGCTTCGATCGGCTCGGCGCCCGCAGGAATCACCGGAATCCTCCACCTCGCGCAAACGAATCGGGCCGTTCCGACATAGCGGAACGGCCCGAAGCTTACGGCCTACACTTCAATTATGCAGGCACCTTCGAGCCTGCGTTGGTGAAGGGTCGGCGAGGCTTCCACCCGCGCAAGCGGACCACCTCGCCGACCCGAATCGCCCCTCGCGTCGTCGGTGAGATGCAGTGGCTCCGCGTGGTGCAGGGCCTGGGCTCCCCATGCTGGAACATCGGCATCACGCTGCTCGCCAGATGCCTTTTCGCCCACACCGAGGTGAACCGAGTCGAGGCGAGCACCGAAGTGAAGAACATCGCCGCGACACGCAAAACGACTGCGACCCCGGACATACGTACCCGGAGCCGCAGTCGCCCGACGTTGCTAGTTCAGGTGGACGTGCGCCCTCGACTCGGTGAGCCTATGCAGGACCACGGCCGAGCACGCGCGGATGCGGCCTTCCGTCACGCTGGACTCGATCTCGAGCAGTTCCGCGAACCAGCGCTCGGAGATGATCTGGCGGATCAGCAGACCGAGCGCGTAGCCCTCGAACGCTGCGAGGCTCGCGATTCCGAGCGCATCCGCCCAGGCCCAGCGTCCGAGCGAAAGGGCAGCCCAACCGGCGACCCCGAGAGCGGCCGCGCCGACTTCGCCCGTCCGCTTCGTCATGCGCGCAAGGGCGAGCGCGATGCCGAGGACGCGGTGCGCGCCCGCCTCGGTGTGGGCGAAGCTAGCGAGGTAATCCCGGACGATGACGTCTTCGGAGATCCGGCGCAGCAGCGTCTCCGCCCAGGGGTCCCCGTCCACCTTGTGCGCGGGCGTGTCTCCGAGCACCACGCGGTCGACGAGCGCCCGGTCCGACGGGCTGATGCGGGTGGCCAGCGTGACCCTCTGGTTCCGGAGACGGGCCGCTCCGATGTCCTGCTTCTTCATGTCAAGCTCCTTCGTACTGTGACGATGCGTTGGTGTCGTCGCCGCGGCTTCCACCCCGCTGCAACACTTCTAATATACAGGCTATAAATCTGCACCGCGCATCGTCAGCGCAGGAAGACGCCAACTTTCACCCGATCGGATGAGCTCCGAGCGTAAGCTCGAGCCGCGCACCGGTGGCAGATTCCAGCCAATCTGCTTACGGTGGTGAACATGGCTCGACGAACTGGAGCGTCAGCGAAGGCACAGGCGCTGGCCAAAGCGACCGAAGCAGTTGCCCTCCGCGATGCGGAGCGGATCGAACGGGAGAAACGGCTCCGGACGACCCTGGCCGAGTTCTTCCAGGCTCAGGGCGAGGTGGACCGCATCCGATCTGCCGCCGACCAGGCCGCGGCATCGTTCGACGCGGCGATGCGTGATGCGGTGCGGGCCCTCGATAACCTGGGCGAATCCCGCACCGGAATCGCCAGCCTGACCGGTCTGCCGCTGGCCCGTGTGCGCGAGCATCTCGCCGATCACGAGCACGGAGTCGGCGCAGCAAGCGCGGGCAGCTCACCACCTGCGCCGCTCAACGCGGTCTAAGTCGGGGACGAGCGGAGCGGCCTGCGCCACTCGTCCCCGCTTCACTTCCGGCCGCTCAGCTTCGGGACTCCGGCGACGTTGCGCCACTTCGAACCGCGCCGACACTCTCAAGCCGCGGGAGCGCCTGCACGACGTAGCGGCGCGCCGTGCCACGAGATAGCGGCGCAGGAAGCGAAGCAGCCGCCTCATACGCTGCCGCGTTGCGCTCACGCTCGTCGCCGGAGAACAGGCGCAGATCCCCGATACTCACCTGCTGCGCCAGTGCGGACTCGAAGGCGACGCGCTTCGGTCCTGGCCCACGTCCACGTCCACGATGCTGTCGCGTTCCCGAACTCTCACCTGTCAACTGACGCGCTGCGCCACTTCGCGGCGTTCGCGCCCCTCCGCCTGCCGCGTTCGCACCAGCACACGCCATCGCGGCGGCAGCGCGCTCCCCTTGCCCCTGGCTCTGCAACGGTTCCTCAGCGGCGCGGCGCAGCTTCCATCGCCACGTGCGCCACATCAACGACGGGAAGTTGAGCCAGAGCACGAAGGTGTGCCACGCGCCGCGCTGTTCCACTTCCGCACCCAGTAGCCTGCGCAGGTTGGCGAGGAGGTGCTCCAGGAAGACCGCGTACATGACCGGCGGCACAGCGGCGACGAGGTATCCGCCTGGCGTCGGGGAAGGCGTGTGCAGCATGTTCATCGCCACGCTGGCAGCGATGCAGCCGATGAGCGAGAAGCCCGTGGCCGCGCCTGCTCGGCGCTGGAGCGTCTCGTACAGGCGCAGCAGCGACACACCGGCCGTGCCGGCGTCCAACAGCAACGCCCAGACCTTGGCTTCGGCAAGCTGACGACCGTTGTGAGCCAGGACGTAGCCGACCTGAGCGTGGTACGAGAGCCACGCGGAGGCGAGCGCGAGCGCGAGCAACACGGCACTCGCGACGATCAGGAGGCCGTTCGTGAGCCACGTCGACGGCGCGACGGCATCGGGGTGTCGCTCCTCGTCGGTAGAGGTGGGTGAAGGGGCCGGGCGCACGCGCCAAGCCGTAGTCTGGTGGGACATCAGGGGTGCTCCTCTGGTCAGGCCCCGGTGGCCATCGGCCAAGATCTCCACCGGGGCCGCTTGAACGTCGAGTTCAGCGGCCTTGAGTTGCCTTTCGCTCCTCAAGGAAGTCCAGCCATGCGGCCAGCAGTTGCTTCTCGGTGTCGCCGTGGAGACGACCGCCGTGCGCAAGCAGTCCGTCGATCGCAACGCGAATCAGCGTGTTGGCGGTGATGCGCTCCCCCTTGACGCTTCGGGCGTCGTGCAGATCCCGCGCGAGGTCGTCTAGTTGCGTCTGCTGATCGCTGCGAATCATCAACTGCTTCGGACGCGTCTTTGGCCGCTCCGCCGCATCTGACGGCACATCAGCTCGAGCTGAACTCATCGCTCACCTTCCGGTCCGGGCACGGTCGCCATCGCAACTGCGTCCTCCCGTTGTAACCCGAACGCGCCGCACATCCAAAGAGATTCACCCTTTTGGAGTCTTAGACTTTAAGACTCTTAGACTTTAGAGTTGAAGGCGAAGAGGAGGGGGCCGGATTGCCGTCCGACCCCCTCGGAAGTCGCCCGCCTCGGTGTTCGAGCACCGAACGGGCCAGGACGCCCTGTATAGGAGGGAATCCAATGTCCCATTTTGCCACCCTCGGCGATCCGCCCTCGCCCGCGGAAGCCGAACTCGCCCTCGCCCTTGCCTTTGATCGGCACGGCGTGGAGCCGCCCGACAGCTTCCAGCCCCTCGGCCTCATGCTCGTCGGGATCGACCGCTCCCTGATCATTGCCGCGCTTGCGGCGATCTTCGTCCTCATGGCGAATCGGAAGTAGTCGCATAGCCAGCGCGTCCGCCGGCCTTCTGACGCTTCGCCAGTTCACGGGATCCCGGGTTGCCGCCCGGACTCGTGCTCATTGTTACCCGGCTCGGTGTTCGAGCACCGAGCCGGGGTCTCATGCCCCTGTATAGGAGGGCCCTCATGCTCCAACTCATCCTGCGCTACCACCCGACCAGGGCGGTGGCGCATGTCTGACCTCGACGAGAGCCACGTCGCGCGGGCGTTGGTCGCCGACGCGCTGTTCTGTTCCACCCTGAAGACCGGCGACTCGCCGACCATCCGCGAACTGGTGTCCGCAGCGCGCAGGGCACTGCATTCACGAAAGGGCTGGAACGGCTGCACCCGCGCCGTGGCTGCCGCGTTCGCCGCGGCACCCATCAGCGCTGCCGAGCGCGAGGAGTGGAGCCAGCAACTCGCAGCATCGGCGCTCAAATCGGCGGACGTTCTGGCCCTGCTCAGCCAAATGGAGTAGCGCGGCTGAGGCCCGCGCGGCGCGCCGCCGGGCTGCCGACCTGGCCTTTCGCGCCTCGCACTGTTCATGTCCGCATAAGAAGTGAATGCGCGCAAGCTTGTGCAAACACTTCTCGTCAACCAGCATGAACGGCACGCCCTATTGATCACGGAAGTGTTCACAAAGGGTGAACAGATAAGAAGCCGGTCCCGGCGAACCGTTTGGCGACTGAGCGCCGGGACCGCACCTCTCACTGGAGGCAGTCCCATGATGACCCATTCTGATGACCCGGCGAAGCCCGCCGCCCTGGAGACGGGCGACGACGACATCCTGAACGATGGGTTCCTCAGCACCGAGGAGCTCGCGCGGCTGATCCAGGTCGATCCCTCGACCTTGCGGCGCTGGCGGTCCGCCAATCCGCCCATCGGACCCGACTTCGTGCCCGTTTCGGATCGGGTGACCAAGTACGCCAAGAGCGATGTCAGGCGTTGGATCGACCACCGTCGAGTGCAGACCTCTGCGCCGGAAGCCGAGGCGGTCGATCTCTGATGGTCCGACCGATCTCCATTCCGATCGGCATCACGATCTCGGGCGATATCGAGTTCCGCGAGGGCCGACCGAAGCCGTTCAAAGCACGCATCCGATGGGTCAACGCCGGCGACGACACACGTAACTCCATCAGCGAAAGCTTCGTCACGGAAGACGAGGCCAAGAAATGGATCGAGGCGATCGAAGCCAAGGCGAACGCCGGCATCTCTCCATCCACGATGGTCATGACGCTCGCCGAATACGGCGCGTCGGTGATGGACCTTGCTATGCGCGGGCTCGAGGGCAAAACGCTCGAAGGCTACATGACGGGCTGGAACAAGCTGGTCGTCCCAGCTCTCGGCCATATCGAGGTCCGCATCCTGAACAACGGAATGGTCGACCGGGCGGTCTATGCGTGGATCGCCGATGAGGTCGGTCTTTCCAGAGTGAAGAACGCCCTCGCGGCGCTCGTACGCATCGGCGAGCAGGCAAGGCGCGACGGACTCATCGACATCAACCCGTGCCGGGTCACCGGCTGGCAGCGCATGTACCGGAAGGCGGCCGCGGAGACCATCAACCCGCGCTCGCTGGCCCTGCCTGACTACGCGGCGCTGCAGAAACTCGCCGATGCCCTCGTCGCCGCTTCAGCGGACGAACGAACGCTCGACCGCCGAACGTACGACGGTTGGGGCGACGTGGTGATCTTCGCCGCGTGCACCGCGAGCCGGATCGGCGAGGTCTCCGGCGTGCGTGTAATGGACATCGATACGGAGCACTGGATCTGGGAGCTGGTGCGCCAGACAACCACCGGTCCCGGCGGACTCCAGGACAAGGATCCGAAGAGCAAGCGCGGGCGCTTGGTGCCGATCATGGAGGAGATCCGTCCAATGGTGCTGCGCCGCATCGAAGCGGCGGGCGACGACCCCATGGCCCGGCTGTTCACCGGGCCGCGCGGTGGCCGCATCACCACGGCGGTCCTCCGAGACGCCACGCACTGGGACGACGTGATCACCGATCTCGGCTACGAGCATCTTCGCCGCCACGATCTCCGCCACACCGGGCTGACGTGGATGGCCGATGCGGGCATCCCGCTCCACGTACTGCAGATGATCGCCGGGCACGGAGATCTGGCGACGACACGGCGGTATCTCCACCACAGCCACCAGCGCCTCAAGGAAGCCGGAGCGGCGCTCAACCGCTTCCTCATGGAGCCCTGGTCCCCAAATGGTCCCCAAAGCAGAGTCCTGTGACTCTCGACATGTCAACAAGTGAAGAAACAGAGATGGCCGGTGGCCTGGGGTTTCTCCCAGGCCACCGGCCGCTTTTTTCCGTCGGGCTGACAGGATTTGAACCTGCGACCCCCTGACCCCCAGTCAGGTGCGCTACCAAGCTGCGCTACAGCCCGGAACTGCTTCGACCCGGTGGCTTGCGCCGTTCGGGCCAGGAAGAACCATACCGCATCCGTGGCGGGAATCTCACCTCGATAGTGCCGTGTTGGGGTTGGGGAGGGGCCTGGAGCGATCATGGAGGTAGTGGGATGAGCAGTGGGACGGCGTATGACGAGGGTGCGGTCGTGGACAGCCCGACGGAGTGGGTGAACTCGCACATTCAGCAGTATGTGGCTTCGGACGGGGCGGAGGGGCACGACCGGAACGGGGCGCCTACGCTGCTGCTGTCGGTGTTGGGGCGCAAGTCGGGGGTTTGGCGGCGGCACGCGTTGATCTATGGGCAGGCCGGGGATGCGTACGTGGTGGTGGCCTCTAAGGGCGGGGCGGCGCAGCATCCGGCTTGGTATGTGAATCTGGTGGCGGAGCCTGCGGTTCACGTGCAGGTCAAGGATGCTAAGTTCGAGGCTCGGGCGCGGGTGGCCGAGGGTGAGGAGCGGGCTCGGCTCTGGCGGGTGATGGCGGAGATCTGGCCGGACTACGACGTGTACCAGACGAAGACTGAGCGGGAGATTCCGATCGTGGTGCTGGAGCCGGTCCAGAAATAGGAGAAACCGGTAGGTCTAGACGACTAGGCGCAACGTTCGGGTGGCTGGGGTCAGGGTTACGGTCTGGCCCCACGCCAGTTGGATGCGGTCGGACTCCATGCCGTCGCCGAAGATGACTAGGGAGTCGCTTCTGACCAGGACTTTCAGGGCCTGGTCGCCTTCCAGCACGCCCTCGGTGAGGTCGGCGCCGGTCGTCGGGGACGGCCAGGCTTCGCGGACGAACCAGCCTAGGCCGCGGGTTTCCGGGGTGGGGAGGGCCAGGGGGCTTCGGCGCTCTTTGGCTACCGACAGGAGCCAGCCGGTGGCGCCGGTGCCGGTGCCCGCCAAGAGGCCGGAGGAGGATTGGGCCTCGGTGCGGCCGTCGGGGAGGGTGAGCTCGTAGCGCGCGGACTGGTGGGTGGGGCTGCCTAGGTAGATCTCGTTGAGGGCGGTGAGGGTGAGGCCGGTCTCGCGGTCGTCGACGACGGCCTCGACCATGGTGCGGCGCTGTTCGTCGGCGCGGCCGTCCGTGACCGCGTGGAGGAGGCGGGCGCAGTCCCTCGCACCGTGCCTGACCAGGACGCCCAGGCCGTTGCCGGGGGTGGGGTCGATGCCGATGACGGGCTGGCCGTCCAGGTACTTGGCCACGTTGGCGACCAGGCCGTCCTGGCCGACCACGACGACCACGTCCTCGGGCTCGAACAGGAAGCGGTCGAGGTCCTCGCGTTCGACGGCTCCGCGGCGCCATGCGCTGGGGATCGCGGCGGAGACCGTCTGCAGCGCGCTCTCGGAGGCGTCGTAGCGGGCGGAGACGTCGGACAGGGCCACGGAGGACTTGCGCAGCCTGGCCTGGAACTTCGCCTGCTCCCACGTGCCCTGTTCGCGGACGATCTGCTCGCGTTCGGTGCGCCGGTGCACGACGACCACGCGTGGGGCGAGGCTCATGAACGGTAGCCGGAGCCGGAGCCGTTGCCAGAACTGTTGCCAGAGCCGTTACCAGAACCGGAGCCGGAGGACAGGGACGAGAGGAACGTGGTCACGACGTCGGGGGTCAGGTTGACGGTGCCGATGTTCGGGAGGGACGCGGCTAGGTTCTGGGCGGCGAGGGCGAGCAGGATGCGCGGGTCCTGGTCGGCGTAGGCGTGCATGCGGGCGAGCGCGGCCGCCGCTTCGGCCTCGCCGAGTTCGCGGGTCTGCTCGGCGTGGGCGGCGGCGGCGATGCGCACGCGCTCGGCCTCGGCGGTGGCGCCGATCTTCACGCGTTCGGCGTCGGCGACGGCCATGATCTTGGCGGCCTCGGCGGTCTCCTGGGCCTTGCGCCGCTCGTTGGCGCCCTGCTGCGCGACGAGCTGCTCCTCGCGGGTGGCCAGCTCGATGCGGTTCTGCAGTTCGTTCTCGGCGATGGCGCGTTCGCGGTTGACCGCCTCGGCACGCCGTTCGAACCCGGCCCGGTCGGCCTGCTGCTGGATCAGTTCCCTGGCGGGGGCCCGGAGCGCTCGCTCGACCTCGGCCTCCGGGCGGATGGCCACGATGCGGGTGTCGACGATCTCGAGTCCGGTCTCGGCCAGGCGCGGGTCGCCGGACAGGCCCTCGACGATGCGGGCGCGCACGGCGGCGGGGCCCTCGGCGAGCGCGTCGGCCAGCGGGAGGGAGGCGAGCAGGGAGAGCGCGTGCTGCTGGGCGAGTTCGGTGAGCAGGCCCGCGACCTGGTCCAGCGGCGTGCCCTGGGCGGTGCCGGTCGCCGGGTCGAGGCCGAAGTCCAGCCGGCGCGAGGCCTTGAGCGGGTCGGCGAAGCGGTAGGTGACCGAGCCCTGCACGGCCGCCTCCTGGAAGTCGGCGGTCCGGCCGCGGAAGACCAGCGGCAGTTCGCGGTCGTCCACCGGCACCTCGGACAGCACCGTGCCGAGCGGGCGGAACCAGAACGCCTGGCCGACGCCCTGGTGCGCGACCTTTCCGCTGCGCAGGTGCACGACGTGCATGGTGCCGGTGCCGCGGTAGTGGCTCACGAACGGTCGGCGGGTTATGTGCGCCATGGGTCCCTCCCTCTCGTACGTACCCTCAATGCTCGAATACCGGGCAGGACGATACGGCACGGCCGACTTATCGTCAACTTGACGAGAATGGAAGACTGCGCACCATGACCGCATCCCGGATCACCGCCGTCGGGCACTACCAGCCCGCCGAGATCATGACCAACGCCGACCTCGAGAAGCTGGTGGAGACGAACGACGAGTGGATCCGCTCCCGGGTGGGCATCGAGGAGCGCCGGATCGCGCGCACCGAGACGGTGGCCGACATGGCGATCCAGGCGGCGGCGAAGGCGCTCGCGGCCTCGGGGCGCACGGCGGAGGAGATCGACCTGGTGGTCGTCGCCACCACGACCGCGATCGACCGCTGCCCGAGCACCGCGGCACGGGTCGCGGCCGCGCTGGGGCTGACCGCGCCCGGGGCGATGGACGTGAACACCGCGTGCTCCGGCTTCAGCTACGCGCTGGCCGTCGCGGACCACGCGGTGCGCTCCGGGGCGAGCCGGGCCGCGCTCGTCGTCGCCTCGGAGAAGATGAGCGACGTCACGGACTGGACCGACCGCACGACCTGCGTGCTGATCGGCGACGGCGCGGGCGCGGCCGTGATCGAGGCCTGCGAGGACGAGGCGGCGGGCGTCGGGCCGGTGTTCTGGGGTTCGGTGCCGGAGAAGAGCCGCACGGTGCTGATCGAGGGCGACGTGCCGCGGTTCAGCCAGGAGGGCCAGGCCGTGTACCGCTGGGTCACCGGCGAGGTCGCCGACCTGGCCCGCCGCGCCTGCGAGGCCGCCGGGGTCACGCCCGAGGAGCTGGCCGGGTTCGTGCCGCACCAGGCGAACCTGCGGATGATCGAGCCGCTGGCCCGGCAGCTAGGCATGCAGGACAAGGTGGTGGCGCGCGACGTGGTCACCTCCGGCAACACCTCGGCGGCGAGCGTCGGGATCGCGCTGTCCAAGCTGGTGGAGAGCGGCGAGCTGCGCAGCGGGGACCAGGTGCTGCTGTTCGGCTTCGGCGGCGGGATCGCGTACGCGGGGCAGGTCGTGCGCTGCCCCTGACGGCGGGGGTAAGTTCGGGTGCATGACCATCACCGCTCTCGGCGCGGACGTGCACCTGATCGACACCGCGATGTCGGGCTACTCGGGCATCACCGCCGCCTACGCGATCCTCGGTTCGAAGCCGTGCCTGGTCGAGACCGGCACGGCGACCAGCGCGAAGACCGTGGTCGACGCGCTCGGTTCGCTGGGCGTGGGACCGGACGACCTGGCCACGATCGTGGTCACGCACATCCACCTGGACCACGCGGGCGGCGTCGGCGACCTGGCCGCCGCGTTCCCGCGGGCCCGGATCGTGGTGCAGGAGACCGGGGCCCGGCACCTGGCCGACCCGTCGCGGCTGATGGCGAGCGCGCGGCGGGTGTTCGGCCCGGCGATGGACGAGATCTTCGGCGAACTGCTGCCCACGGACGCGGCGCGGATCGACGCGATCGGCGCGCTGGGCCGGGTGGACCTCGGCAACGGCCGTCACCTGGAGGGCCATCACACGCCGGGCCACGCGCGGCACCACCTCGGCCTGGTCGACAACGCCACCGGGGACCTCTACGTGGGCGACGCGGCGGGCCTGTACATCCCGCCGGACGACGCCGATCCGCTGACCGGGCTGGCCGCCGACGACCCGGACCTGTCCGGCACGATGCTGCCGGGCACTCCCCCGCCGGACTTCGACCTCGGACTCGCCATAGCCTCGCTCGGCCGGATGCGCGCGCTGGGCTCGACCCGGCTGCTGTTCTCGCACTACGGCCCGATCACCCGAGTCGACGACGCGCTGGAGCGGGCCGAGGAGGAGCTGCGGCTGTGGGTCGGCATGGTGCGCGAGGCCCGGTCCGAGCAGCTGGACCTGGACCACACGCTGGCCCTCGTGCGCGAACGCACCAAGGACCGGTACGCCGCGCTGCTGGCCCGGCCGGAGGTGGCCGCGAAGTTCGAGGCGCTCTCGTCGAGCGTGGCGAACATCGCGGGCATCAGCCGCTGGCTGGAGACGCTGGACACCCCGGCAGAACACTGAGACACGAGAAAGACAGGGATCGAACCATGCTCGTCGCCTTCTCCGTCACGCCGATCGGCGCCGGCGAGGATGTCGCCGCACCGGTCGCGAAGGCCGTGAAGATCGTGCGCGACTCGGGGCTGCCGAACCGCACCGACTCCATGTTCACCACGCTCGAGGGCGAGTGGGACGAGGTGATGGACGTGGTCAAGCGCGCGTGCGAGGCCGTGCAGGAGGACTGCGGCCGTGTCAGCCTCGTGCTCAAGGCGGACATCCGGCCCGGCGTGTCCGACGCGCTGAACACGAAGGTCGCGAAGGTGGAGGAGCTGCTCGCCGAGTGATCGGGCGAGCTGTCACGAACTGTGCGGAACCGTGACGCGCGCCGCGTCGTCCAACTGCTGAATTCCGGTATCGGGCCGGAGTCCTACGGGAGGGGTAGACGATGCGGCGCAAGCTTTTCCTGCGCAGCGTGATGGCGGCGGCATTGCCCGCCGGGTTGCTGGCGGGGTGTTCTTCAGGCGATCCGAGCGCGGCGCCGGTGTCCTATGTCACGGCCCAGAACGCGGCGCACATCCAGGTCAGTGCCCAGGTCGCGCAGCAGGCCGAGACCGGTTCGGAGTCCTTCGGCCTGTCCCTGCTGCGGAAGCTGGGCGACGGCGCGGGCACCGGGAACATGGTCTTCTCGCCGCAGACGCTGGTGGACCTGTTCGCGATGATCCTGCCGGGCGCGAAGGGCGCGACCGCGACGCAGATCTCCGACGCGCTCGGCGCGGCCGGGCTCAGCCCGCAGACCGAGGCGGCCGCACTCGGCCGGGTCGACGCGGCGGCGCGGTCCGACGGGAACCAGGCCTCGAACTCGCTGAAGGTGTCCAGCGACATCTGGTCCGCCAAGGACGTGAAGCTCGCGCAGAACTACCTGGCGACGCTGGCCGGGGCGTTCGGCAACGGCGTGCACCAGACCGACTTCGCGGGCAACCCGAACGGCGCGACGCAGGCGATCGACGACCTGGTGTCGCAGGAGACTGACGGCTACATCAAGAACCTGTTCTCGAAGGGCGACATCGACGCCTCGACGAGGATCGTGCTCACCGACGCCGTCTACCTGAACGCCGCGTGGGCCGATCCGTTCGACCCCGACAAGACCGAGCCGTCCACGTTCCACGCCGCGTCCGGGGCCACGCAGCAGGCCTCGATGATGAACAAGACGAGCAGCTTCGAATACGCGTCCGGCCAGGGCTGGCAGCTGGTCGAACTCCCGTACGCGGGCGGCAAGCTGGCGATGGACATCCTGCTGCCCGCCGAGGGATCCGGCACGCTCAAGGCCCTGCGCGACAGCCTCTCGGCCACGCAGCTGAACAACATGTTGGCGCAGATGACGCCGCAGCAGGTGACCATGAGCATCCCGAAGTTCACCACGCAGTACAGCCCCGAAGACCTGCCCAAGACGCTCAGCGCCCTCGGGATGAGCAGCCTGTTCTCGAACGCCGACCTGACCGGCATGACCAGCGACGGCGAGCCGCTGTACGTGAGCTCGGTCGTGGAGAAGGCGTACATCGCGGTCGGCGAGAAGGGCACCGTCGCGGCGGCCGCGGCAGGCGGTGTGATGGCGTCCTCGGCGGAGGCTCCCGCGCCCGTCACCTTCGTCGCGGACCACCCGTTCCTCTACATGATCCGCGACGTGACCACCGGCCAGCTCCTGTTCGCCGGCCAGCAGTCCTCAGTGTCCTGATTCCCTCTGTCCCTACGCGGCAGTCGGCGCGAAGATCCCGAACTGCGCACCCTGCGGATCCTTCAACACGCTGATCCGCAGGTCGTCGCCCGGCACGGCCGAGGGCGCCAGCAACACGCTGGCGCCCTCCCCCGCCGCCCGAGCCGCCACCGCGTCCACGTCCTGCACCCGGAAGTACGGCTTCCAGTGAGCGGGCACGTCGGACGCCGGAGCAGGCACGTGCCCGAGGTCCACCAGGCCGCCGAAGTGCGTGCCGCCGATACTCCATTCGGTATAGAAGTCACCCAGATGGGTGGTCCAGCCGAAGACCGAGGGATAGAAGGACAGCGCCTGCTTCGGATCCCGCGTGGACAGCTCGATCCAGCCCAGCGCGTTCGGATCCCCGATGATCTCCGCCCCGCTGAACTTCCACGCCTGCCAGACGGAGAACGTGGCCCCGTCCGGATCCGCCAGCACCCCGAAGCGCCCCAGGTCGAACACGTCCACCGGCGGCATCAAAGTCCTGCCCCCGTTCTCCGCGACCCGCACCGCCGTCTGCTCGGCATCCTCGACCGACAGGCACACGCTCCAAGCCACCGGCTGCGAGTCGTCATACAGCGGCGACACGGCAGCGACCGGCGAACTGTCCAGCCGGAACATCGCATACCCGCCAGCCTCCGGCCGCAGGTCGGTCGTGGCCTGCCACCCGAACACCGCCCCGTAGAAGGCCTTAGCCGCCTCCGGATCCGGCACACTCAACTCCGTCCAACACGGCGTATGCAAGGCCACGGTCCGCTGCTGCTGCATCTTCCGGCCCTTCCGTCGTCTCAGGGGTTTTCCCGCACCCTAACCGCCGCCCGGAGGTACGGCCCCTCGTGCTACGCCGTCGGGTGGACCGTGTCGACCGCCTCCGCAGGCAGCCGACGCGACTGCACGGCGCTGGGACTGGGGCGGGCGGGTGGGTAACGCACCGCCAGACAACCCACGGACACCGGACACAGACTGAAGCCCTCCGCCACGGACCAAATCCCGCGGCGGAGGGCTTCCACCATCACCATCACCGCTGCGCCGCAGGAAGCAGTCGCATCAGCGCACCTGCGGCCAGCGTGACGCCGGTGAGGAGGAGTAGGGCTACGCCGAACGCGGAGGTGAAGGTGGCGGGGGTGGGGTGGGTGCCTAGGGTGTCGAAGAAGACGATGCCGGCCAGGGCGATGCCGGTGGCGCCGCCTACTTGTTGGACGGTGGAGAGGAGGCCGGAGGCGGAGGAGGCGTGTTGGGGGGCCACTCCTGCCAGGACTACTCCGAACATGGGGGCGTAGGCGAGGCCCATTGCGGCGCCTACTACGGCCAGTCCGGGGATCAGCCAGGTCACGCTGTGGGGGTCGCCTGCTGCGTGGATGGTGGCGTCGAGGAGGGCGTAGCCGGCGGCTTGGGCGATGCAGCCTACGATCATCAGCTTTCTGCCGAAGCGGGCGGCCAGTTTGCCGGAGCGCATCGAGGTGGCCAGGTAGGGGACGCCGACGGAGAAGAACAGCAGGCCGGAGCCCAGGGCGGTCATGCCGCGGCCCTGCTGGAGGTAGAGGGCGAGCACGAAGAAGAACGAGGCCACGCCGCTGTTGTAGACGACGGCGATGGGCATTCCGGCGGCGAAGGAGCGTTGGGTGAACAGCGCCGGGTTGAGCACGGGGTCGCCGCCGCGTGCGATCAGGCGGCGCTGGTGGGCGTAGAAGGCGGCGAGCAGGACCGGGGAGGCGGCCAGGCAGGTCCAGGTCCATGCGGGCCAGCCGTCCTGCCTGCCCTCGACCAGGGGGAGGATGAGGGCGAGTACGGCGAGGGTGAGGAGCAGGCCGCCTACGGGATCGAGTCTGGTGCGGCGGGTAGAGCGGGGGACGGTCGGGAGTGCGCGGAGGGCAAGCAGGGCGGCGGCCAGGCCGATCGGGACGTTGATCCAGTAGATGGAGCGCCAGCCTAGGCCGAAGAGGTTCGCCTGGATCAGTGCGCCGCCGATGAGCTGGCCGAACACGGCGCCCAGCCCGGCGGTCAGGCCGTAGCCGGTGAAGGCGCGGGCCTGCCAGGTGCCGGAGAAGGCGGCGCCGATCACGCCGAGGATCTGCGGCATGTAGAGGGCCGCGCCGAGTCCCTGGGCCACGCGTGCGCCGATCAGCACGCTGGGGTCTCCGGCGAGTCCGCAGGCGGCGGAGGCGGCGGCGAAGACGAGCAGGCCGAGCACGAACGTGGTCTTGCGGCCGAACAGGTCGCCGAGCCGTCCGCCGGTGACCAGGCCGGCCGCCAGCGCGAGTCCGTAGCCCGCGACGACCCACTGGATGCCCGCCGAGGACGCGTGCAGGTCGTGCTGGGTGTCCGGGAGCGCGACGTTCACGATGAAGAAGTCGAGCAGGGCCATGAAGACCCCGGTGAGCAGGACGAGGAGGGTGAAGGGGCTGTTGTGGCGCGGGTCCGGCCGGTCGCCGGTGGCGGGCACGTCCCGCCGCAGTTCCGTGGTCGTCATGCTGGCGAAGCTACGGATCTTCGCTCGGGGCGGAATCAGTCACGGATAGGTAATCGGGGTAGGTAATCGGGATCGGCCGGCGGGGTTGTCGGGCGGCGCACGTAGACTCGAAATCATGGTGAGCGGGCGGGAGGCGGAGCTGGCGGCCCTGCGGGGGCTGCTGGCGGGCGGGCGTGCGGGGCGCGGCGGGGCGCTAGTGCTCAGTGGGCAGCCGGGGATCGGGAAGTCGGCGCTGCTTTCGGTGACTGAGGGCGCCGCCGAGGGGTTCGTGGTGCTGCGGGCTACGGGGTACGAGGCTGAGTCGCGGTTGCCGTATGCGGGGCTGCATCTGCTGCTGCATCCGGTGCTCGATCGGCTCGACCTGCTTCCGGCGCCGCAGCGGGAGGCGTTGGCCACGGCGTTCGGGCTGGCGACGGTGGATTCCGCGCGGCCCGCCGACCAGCTGCTGATCAGCCTCGCGCTGCTCACGCTGCTGTCCGAGCTGGCGGAGGCCGGGCGGCGGCCGGTGCTGTGTCTGGTGGACGACGTGCACTGGTTCGACAGTCCGTCGCTCAATGCCCTGATCTTCGCGGCGCGGCGGCTCGGCACGGAGAGTGTCGTGTTCGTGCTGGCCACGCGCGAGGGGTGCGCGACGTTGGAGCGGTCTGGTTTGCCGGGGATCGAGGTTGCTGGTCTCTCGGATGACGCGGCGCGGGAGGTGTTGGGGCTGCGGGGCGATTCGCCTTCGGACGCGGCGCGGGCGCGGATCCTGGCCCAGGCGCACGGGAATCCGCTCGCGCTGCTGGAACTTCCGGCCGTGTCAGGGTTCGAGTCGCTGGGTGACGTGGCGGTGCCCGAGTTGCCGGAGCGGCTGATGGAGGCGTTCCGGGCGCAGGTGGAGCGGCTGCCGCGGGACACGCAGTACCTGCTCAAGCTCGCGGCGATAACGGACGGGCCGGAGTTGGACGTGCTGCTGCGCGCGGCGCCGTTGTTCGGGGTGCCGGTGGAGGCGATCGGGGCGGCGGAGCGTGCGGGGATCCTGCAGGTGAATCAGGGTACGTTCGCGTTTCGGCATCCGCTGCTGCGTGCGGCGCTGGTTTCGGCGACGCCTGCGACGACTCGGCTTGAGGCGCATCGTGCGTTCGCGGGGGCGCTGACTGGGCCTGAGCAGGCGGATCGGCGGATCTGGCACGAAGCGGCGGCGGCGACGGAAGCGGACGAGCGGCTGGCCGGGGAGCTGGAGCGTACTGCCGAGCGTGCGGGGCGGCGCAGCGGGCGGCCGGCGGCTACGGGTGCGTACGAGCGTGCCGCGCGGCTGAGTCCGGCGCCCGAGGACCGGCTGCGGCGGTGGATCCTGGCGGCCGAGGCGGCGATCGATCACGGGGACTGCGAGCGTGCCGAGCAGGCCTTGCGCAACGCGGAGGCCGTGCGCACGGAGCTCGAGGCGGTGGGCCGGACGCAGTACTTTGACGCGCATCTGCGGGCGCGGCTCGTCATGGCACGGGCCGTCGCACGGTTCGAGCTCGGCGACGTGCGCGAGTCGTACCGGATCGCGTATGCGGGTGCTGCGGAACTCGGCCGGACCGGCGGCGCGCGCGAGGCGGGCCTGTTGCTGTGCCGCACCGTGGATCTGGCCTGGTTCCTCGGCGACCGCGAGATCGCCGCGTACAGCGACCTGTTCATGCAGTTGGACGGCGTCCAGCCCGACGACGTCGCGTACGCGGTGTGTCTATTCGCCGAGACGGCCATCATGCTCTCGCTGCGGCAGGACCTGCACTTCATGCCGCTGCAGTTGGACGACGTGGTCGCGAAGGCGCGCGGCGTCGGCTTCGACAACCCGGCCGGTTATCTCACGCTCGGCGCGCTGGCCCCGATCATGGCGCAGGACGAGGCGGCGCTCGAACTGTTCGCGACGGTGCTGACCGAGTGCCGGGAGCACGGCCGGATGGCGTGGTGCAGTCCCGCGCTCGGCGCCCTGGCCCGCGTGCAGGCGCATCTCGGTCAGCTCGCCGAGGCGCGCACGTCGGCCGAGCAGGCGCTCGCGATCGCCGAGGCCGCAGGGCAGTCGCAGTGGGAGAGCCAGGTCAGCGG
The DNA here is from genome assembly GCA_035493475.1 of Actinospica sp. GTDB lineage: Bacteria > Actinomycetota > Actinomycetes > Streptomycetales > Catenulisporaceae > Actinospica. The sequence continues at coordinate 31,950 of DATJIF010000029.1, read as the reverse complement.
CGTGCTCGCGTATCTGGCGGCGTCGGCGGGTGATGAGGAGGGCTGCCGCGAGTACGCACGTCGCGCGCTGACCGACCTCGCGCCGACGGTCATGTCCCTCGGCGAGTCGTGGGGACGTTGGGCGCTCGGGCTGCTGGATCTCGGCCTCGGCCGCCCGGCGTCAGCCCTCGAACATCTGCGTACGCTGGAGAACGGTCCTGCGGTGCACCAGCTCGCCGCGACTCGTGCGCTTCCGGACCTGCTGGAGGCCGCGCTGCGGGCCGGGGACCGCGATCTCGCCGAGCACGCGCTCGACCGGCTGACCCGCTGGGCCGCCGAGGTGAAGCAGAACGCTGCCGACGCGCTCGTGCTGCGCGGTGAGGCCCTGCTCGCCCAGGACGACGAGTCCGCCGCACGCAGTTTCACGGCGGCGCTGCGGCTCTACGAGAAGTCCGATCGGCCCTTCGACCGCGCCCGCACGCAACTGCTGTGGGGTGAGCGGCTGCGTCGTGATCGGCGTCGAACTGAGGCGCGCGGGCCGCTTTCGACGGCGCTGGAGACGTTCGAGCGGCTTGGCGCGGCGCCGTGGGCCGACCGTGCTCGGCAGGAACTCGCGGCGAGCGGTGCGGGCTCGGAACCTGCCCGCACCGCCGCCGACGCCGTCGTCACCCGCAGCAACAGCCCTGCTCAGGCCGCGCTCGCCGTGCTCACGTCGCAGGAGGCTCAGATCGTCCGCCTCGCCGCGCAGGGCCTGTCCAACCGGGACATCGCTGCCCAACTGGTGCTCAGCCCTCGTACGGTCGGCCACCACCTCTACAAGGCGTACCCGAAGCTCGGCGTGGTCTCGCGCGGTGAGCTTCCTGCGCTGCTGCTCGGGCACCGCTGAACCGGTACTACTGTGCGGCCTTCCAGTTCAGGATGGACGTGTACGAACCCTGAATACCGGCTGCCGCGACGATGCTCGACGGGATCTGGCTTGAGCTGGTGATGTTCGTATTGTTCTTGATCAGCACCGACTTCGCGTTGTAGTCGGCCGGACCGTTGGGCCAGTAGTTCTGCTCGATGTCCAAGGGGTCGTAGGTGTCGTTGTTGAGCGTGTAGTTCGTGTGGTTGCTGCCCCACGCGTTCGAGCCGATGTTGTATTCGGCGTTCCCGGTGAGCGTGATGTAGGAGGCTCCGTTGTCGGTGTAGAGGGTGTGCCCGGCGGTGGCCACGCCGTCGTGGATCAGGTTGCCGGAGAGGTGCTCGCCGGTCGCCAGCGACGTGCCGGTGATCCCGTTCGTGTAGATCGCGCCGCCGTCGTTGAGCTTGAGCATGTAGTTCTCGATGAGGTTGTCGGTGAACGCGTTGCCGTTCGAGTAGTTGGGTTCGGCGGGCAGCTTCACCTTGTCCGGCCAGCCGCCCCAGCCGACCGAGACGCCGGAGTAGGGCACGTTGTTGATCTGGTTGTTCGCGAACGTGGAGCCCTCGATGTAGCCGTCGTCGATCGCCACGCCGCCCTGGTACTCGGCGGCGATGTCGTAGAAGTGGCTGTCCTTGACGGTGATCGACTTCGTGGCCTGAGTCGAGTTCGGCTCGTTGAGGTCGACGCCGCCGACGTCCAGGCCGTTGCCGGAGATGTCGGTGAACACGCAGGCCGTGACGGAGTCGCTCTGCGAGCCGTCGCCGAGGTCCAGTCCCGCCCCGCCGAGGTGCACGAAGTAGTCGTGGTCGAAGTGGATGTTGTGGTCGTAGCTGAGGCTGACGTTGCCCGCCATCTTCGTCCAGGCGCCGTACGGGCAGGTGCCGCCGGAGACGAACGTGCACAGGCCCTGCGTCGCGTAGCCGGTCGAGCCGGTGATCTGATACGTCGCCTGGATCTCCGAGAAGCCCTGGTCGGTGCTGGTGGACGTGTTGGTGGCGTAGGAGAACTGGATCCCCTGGAAGCCGAGGCTGTGCACCTCGGACGCCGCGCCGCCGCTGGTGGTCAGCAGCGTCTGCAGTGCGGGCGCCTCGACGTCGGCGCTGGCCATGCTCTGGCCGGACAGCGGGATGTAGTAGAGCTTGTGGGCGGACGTGTCGAGGTACCACTGCCCCGGCTTGGTGAGCAGTTGGTAGCTGTTCTCGACCGAGGTCGGCTGCTCGGTGATGCTCTCGCGGCCGACGAGTTCGTACGTGCGGCCGGAGCCGTCGGTGCGCATGACGCGCTTGGTGGAGTTGTTCCAGCAGGGCTGCGCCATCGTGATCACGGTGCTGGTGATCGAGGCCACCGGGCAGCGCGGCTGGGTCCAGGCGCCGAGGCCGCCGGTGTAGACGAACTCGATGTCGTCGCCGCTCACGTTGGACCAGCTCGCCATCGGGTCGCCGGAGGACGTGGTGTACCCGGTCGAGGTCTGCTTCAGCGTCACCGGGACGGAGCCGGTCGCGCGGGTGGCCCGCACGCCGTCGACGTAGAGCTGCCGGGTGTTCAGCGAGGCCGGGACGCTCGCCTCCCAGATGTCCTTGCCGGTGTCGCGCTCGGTCCAGCCGGTGATCCGGTCGGCGCCGCTGACCACCGGGTACTGGCCGGACTCGGCGCGCCACCAGATGTCGCCGTTGGTGCCGGAGTCCGCGGCGGTGAAGGTCAGCGGGCTGGCCAGCCGGTAGTCGCCGCCGGCCAGGTAGACGGTGACCTGGCCGGACGCGGCCTGGTTCACGGCGCGCACGGCGGCCTGCGCCTTCGTCAGGGTCTTGAAGGGGCTGGCGGCGCTGGTTCCGGCGTTGGCGTCGCTGCCGGTCGGTGAGACGTAGAAGCTGACCGGCGCGGGGGCCGCGTGCGCGGTGGTGGCCGCGGCGACCAGTCCGCCGAGCGCGAGCGCCGCGGCCGTGAGCGTGCCGAGGAGGGTGCGGCGTCGTCGCCGCGTCGCAGATTGCATGACAGATCACTTATTCGGGTGGGTGGGCAGGTCGTGGGAAAAGTAGGATGACTAGACCTCTGCGTCAAGCCCTCCGGCGGACGCTTAAGTCGTCGATAATTGTTTTGTCAGCCAACTTAACTAGGCTCGATCAAAACAGTAAGCCACACGTTCTCCCGGATATTGACACATAAACCAACGAGGTCTTACATGGGGCCTTGCCGTCGCGGGCACACCACACAGCCCTGCGACGGTCCACCGGTGCCGCGTCTCGGCACTCACCCATCGGATGAATGGACTCTCACTGATGTCGCACGACCCCGGCAGAACTCGGCGGCCCAAGGGCCGAGTTCTGCTCAGCACCCTGACCCTGACCGCCGCGGGGCTGTTCGCCGCGCAGCTGACGGTGGCCGCCGGGCCCGCCGTGGCCGAGAGCAACGGCCTCGGCGCCAAGCCCCTGCTCGGCTGGAGCAACTGGAGCTTCATCGGGACCGACCCGACCGCGGCGAAGATCGACGCGCAGGCCGACGCGATGAAGAGCAGCGGCCTGTCCTCGGTCGGCTTCCAGTACATCAACGTCGACGACTTCTACTACCTCTGCAACTCGCACGGACCCGAGGTGGACGCGAACGGCCGGTGGGTCACCGATCCCGCCAAGTTCCCGGCCAGCGGCTCGACCCCCGGCATGGAGGCGGTCGCCGAGCACGTGCACGCGGACGGCCTGAAGTTCGGCATGTACGTGACGCCCGGCATCCCGCAGAACGCCGTCACCGCCAAGTCCAAGATCGCCGGGACCGGCTACACCGCGAACGAGATCGCGACGACGACCGCCGAGAAGAACTACAACTGCAAGCACATGGTCGGCATCGACTACAGCAAGCCCGGCGCCCAGGCGTACATCAACTCGTGGGCCGACGAGCTCGCCTCGTGGGGCGTGGACTACATCAAGCTCGACGGCGTCGGCGCGTCCGACATCCCCGACGTGCAGGCGTGGTCCACGGCGCTCAAGCAGACCGGCCGACCGATGTGGCTGGAACTGTCCAACGACCTGCCGATCGCCAACGCCAAGACGTGGTCGTCGCTCTCCAACGGCTGGCGCACCAACGGCGACATCGAGTGCTACTGCTGGACCAGCGGGAAGCCGCGCTACCCGCTGACCACGTGGGCCAAGGTCAGCCAGCGGTTCAACAGCGCGTCCGCGTGGCAGCCGTACGTCGGCCCCGGCGGCTGGAACGACTTCGACTCGCTGGAGATCGGCAACGGCAGCAACGACGGGCTGACCGTGGCCGAACGGCAGAGCACGATGACGCTCTGGTCGATGGCCTCGTCCCCGCTGATCCTCGGCACCGACCTGACGCACCTGGACTCGACCGACCTCGCGATGCTCAAGAACAAGGCGGTGATCAGCGTCGACCAGGACGCGATCGCCTCCAAGCGCATCGTGGACAGCGGCAACGGCCAGGTCTTCAGCAAGCGCGAGAGCAACGGCGACTACGTCATCGCCCTGTTCAACACCAGCGCCTCCGCGACGACGACCGTGAGCGTCAAGCTCTCCGCGGCCGGCATCAGCGGCACGGTCAGCGGCACGGACCTGTGGACCGGCAAGGCCACCGGCAACCTCTCCGGCACGTACTCGGTCAAGCTCGGCCCCGGCGCGGTCAAGCTCATCCGCGTCGCCGCGGCCGGGTAGCAGGGGGTATCGGCATCATGTCTCCGACTTTCCGCAGGCGGACGCTGCCCGCCCTCTGCGCCGCGGCCCTGGCCGCGGGTGCCGCGACGGCCGCCGCCACCGCACCCGCGCACGCCGCGACGCCGCCCGTCTTCAACGTCAAGAACTACGGCGCCACCGGCAACGGCTCGACCATCGACACGAACGCCATCAACAAGGCCATCGCCGCGGCCAGCGCGGCCGGCGGCGGCGAGGTGCTCTTCCCGTCCGGGACCTACGAGTCCGTCTCCATCCACCTCAAGAGCAACGTCGAGCTCTACCTCGACAGCGGCGCGACGATCCGGGCCGCCGCCAAGGGTTTCGACGCGCCCGAGTCCAACAACTACTCGCAGTACCAGGACTACGGCCACAGCCACTTCCACGACTCGCTGATCTGGGGCGACAGTCTCAGCAACGTGACGTTCGCGGGGAGCGGAACGATCGACGGCGGCGGCCACCTGACCGACGGCACGCCCTCCTCCGGCCAGGCCGACCACGCGATCGCGATCACCCGCAGCAGCGGGATCACGTTCACCGGCATCACCGTCAAGAACGGCGGCTGGATCGCCGTCCTGGTCAACGGGATCGACCACCTGACCATCAGCGATCTGAACGTCCAGACCGCCAAGAACCGCGACGGGATCGACGTCATCAACACCGAGAACGCGAGCGTCACCGACTCGACCATCAACTCCGTGGACGACTCGCTGGTGTTCAAGAGCGACTACGCCCTCGGCCGCACGTACCCGAACCAGAACGTCACCGTGACGAACGTGACCGCGTCCTCGAACAACAACGCGTTCCAGTTCGGCTCGGAGACCTGCGGCAACTTCAGCGGCTACACGTTCTCGCACCTGACCGTGAACGCCGCGGGCAAGGCCGGTCTCGGCATCGTCTCCATGGACGGCGCGCAGATCTCGAACGTCAGCTACACGGACGTCACCATGAAGGACGCGGCGACCCCGATCTTCATCAAGATCGGCGACCGCGGCCGCTGCCCCGGCTCCCCCGGCCCCGGCTCGATCAGCGGCATCACCTTCGACCACGTGACCGGCACCCACCTGTCCGACCTGGGCGCGAACTACACGTCCACGATCACCGGCATGCCGGGGCATCCGGTCTCGAACGTCACCGTCGAGAACGTCGACCTGACCGTCCCCGGCGGCGACCCCGCCTCCGACGCGACCATCGACCCGCCGACCGTCTACACCAGCTACGTCCCCAGGGACCTCGGGACGCGGCCGTCCTACGGCTGGTGGCTGCGCAACGTGTCAGGGATCGACTTCACCGACGACACGGTCGGCTACGACAAGAACGACGACCGCCCCGCCTTCATCGGCGACGCGGGCTCGAAGATCACGCTGAACGGCGTCACCGTCCAGCGCGGTTCGAGCGCCCCGTACGACGTCGGCTTCATCTCCTCGACCGGATCCTCGGTCACGAACTCGAAGACGACGTCGGGAGCGGCGTTGAAGATTCACACCAGCTGAGTGAGGGCGTGACGGTGTCGCCGGAGCCACCGGCGGCACCGTCATGGGCTGCGCGACAAGTAGGATCCGGCGGTGATCTCTTGGGGAGTCCGGCTCGAACTGCCGGTGGCCGATGCGGTGTGGACGCGCGACATGGAGCTTGAAGTCGCGCCGTTTCCGGGGCTGGGCATCCGGATCGACACGTACGACGTGCTCAATGTCAGCGCGGTGCGGGTGGCCGCGGCCGGGCAGCGTGTGACGTGTGTCGTCGGGTTGGAGGATGCGGCGCCGGGGCCGGTCAGCGCGGCCGTGGCGGAGTCGTTCGGATTCGCGCCTGAGAGCCCCGAGACTGAGGGCATTGCTACCGGCTTGTCGGCGATGCTCGTCACCTATGCCGCTGAGCAGATGTGGTGCAAGCAGATTCGTCTGCCGTTCGCGCCGTTCGCCGGTCTGCAGGTCGAGGTCGGCGGGCACGTGCTGAGCGTGTTCAGCGTCGTGGTGAAGGACCGCCTCGGCGACGTCGCCTGCACCTGCCTTGCCTCGTTCGACGGCGAGGACGCGGCGGCCATGACCGAGTACGAATGCGTGGCGCTCGGCTTCGAGGAGTGCGTCTATCCGTGACGGATGCCGCGGCTATGCTCGGGCGCGTGAACGCTTCGCAGGCACGTATGGCGTGGATACGCGACGAGGTCGATCCGGACGATCCGGAGGCGACGCACATCGTGTTGGGCATCGACTGCGGGGAGCAGGCCGACGCGGAGTCGCGGGTCGTGGCGCAGTTGCTGGGCTACGCGATGGAGAGTGACGAGGGCGTTTTCCATCTACTGCCGCAGGATCTCTGCTACGAGGCCACCCGGTCTGGCGATCAGGTGACGGTCGAACTGTTCAGCATGTCCCTGGCCGACGGAGCCAAGGGGGGCGCGGCCGAATGGGTGAAGGTACTGTCGGCGACGGTGCCGTTCGACGAGGACGCCGAGCTACCCGAGACGCCGCTCGTACTGATCGATCACGAAGGCGTCGTCGGGCTCGACGAACTGCTGGAGACGATTCCCGAGGCCGGGGTGCACATCGTGGGACCTAGGCCGCGGCCAGGAATCCGCTGACGATCGCGTTGAACGCCTTGGCGTGCGTGATCGGCAGCGAGTGGCCTGCGTGCGGGACCAGGACGGACGTCGCGTTCGGGATGGCGGCGGCCATGGGCTCCACGTCGGGGACGCATTCGCGGTCGCGGCGGCCGCACAGGAGCAGGGTTGGGGCTTGGATGCGGGGCAGACAGTCGGTCAGGTCGGTTCGCTCGGCCTCGTCGACCATCTGGAGCAACGCGGCTCTGGTCGGCAGGTCGGAGATCGCCTTCATCAGCCACCAGCCGCGTCGTGAGCGGAAGAGCTTCATCGGGCGCTGGCCGGAGTCGGCGGGTCGGATGTTGGATGCGCAGAGGACCAGGCGCGCGATCGCCTCGGGGTGTTCGGCGGCGACTTGCGCGGCCACGAACGAACCCATCGAGTAGCCGCACAGGTGGACGTGCGGCGCGTACCGGGCGATGAGTTCGGTGACGGCTTCGGCCGAGCCCTCGATGCTCACCGGCCCCGGGGAGCGGCCGAAACCGGGCAGGTCCGGGGCGACCAGGTGGAATCGGTCGCCCAAGCCTGCGAACTGGTGCTTCCAGGTGCGTGAGGCCGCGCCGCCGCCGTGCAGCAGAATCAGGGTCGGATTGGCCGGATCCCCGTGAACCTCGGTGTACAGACTCCCCGTCACCACATCAGTGTCACGCGCGTGGCCCCGACTAGTCGAGGCAGAACTCGTTGCCCTCGACGTCCTGCATCCCGAGGCACGACTCGTTCTCCTCGTCGGCGACCAGCAGAAGCCCGCGCGTCGCACCGAGGGCGACGAGCCGGGCCGCCTCGGTCTCGAGGGCGGCGACACGCTCGGCGCCGGTCAGGCCCGTGCCGACCCGGACGTCGAGGTGCACGCGGTTCTTGACCACCTTGCCCTCGGGCACGCGCTGGAAGTACAGCCGCGGGCCGACACCCTCAGGGTCCTGGCACGCCCACCAGCCCACGTCCGGGTTCTCGGCGAGAGCCGGGGAACTGACGTACCCGAGCACGGCCTCCCAGAACTCGCCGACCGCCCGCGGGTTCGCGCAGTCGAACGTCACCTGAACCGTCTTCACCTTTGCCATCAGGCCAGACTAGCGCGCATGGATCTCCTGGACCGGCAGGAAGACCGGCGACTAGAGCCGTGCCTCGGTCGCCGCGATGATCGCCTTGACGGTCGCCGCGTCGGGGGCGACGGCGAAGGGGAGCGCGTTGCCGCCGGCGAGGCGGAAGGGGGTGCCGTCGGCGGTCATCGCGACGCCGCCCGCCTCGGCGTGCAGGAGCAGGCCGGCGGCGTGGTCCCAGACGTTCTCCCAGACCATCAGGGCGCACGTCCGCTTCCCCGCCGCGAGCTGGGTGTATTCGAGGCCTGCGCCGTCGCTGTAGCTGAGCCAGGCGCCGTGCGTGCTCAGGGTGCTGATGGCCTGCTTGGAGTGCTCGTTCCAGAACTTGGGGCGGGAGGTGGCGATGTCGACGTCCAGCAGGCCGTTGGCGGGGTCCGGCGGGGCGGCCACGTGCAGGCGGACGCCGTCGAGGTAGGCGCCCTGGCCGCGCCGGGCGTGGGCCATCCGGGCGAAGCAGGGCTGGTAGATCCAGCCGGCCCGCAGTTCGCCGCCGAGCGCGAGGGCGACCAGGACGGAGAAGCGGGCGTTCGCGTTGGCGTAGTTCTCGGTGCCGTCGATCGGGTCGATGATCCACACCGGGTCGGGGCCGTCGAGCGCGTCGAGGACGCCGGGGTCCTCGAACACCGCCTCCTCGCCGACGACGCGCGAGCCGGGGAGCAGCTCCCGCAGCCGCGCGGTGAGCTCGCGTTCGGAGGCCCGGTCGGCGACGGTGACGAGGTCGCCGGGGCCCTTCTCGACGATGTCCGCCGCGCGCAGCCGCCCGAACCGGGGCAGGATCTCGCTGGCACTGACCGCACGGATGATCTCCGTGACCTTGGCGAACGCGGCATCGTCGAGCATGGTGATCACTCTGCCACAGCCGGTGCGCGGCCGGAATGAATATCCGGTGCCATCCGCGCGGACTCTCGATAGCCTGCCGCCATGGATCACGACGCGGTACTCGCCTCCTTCGACCGCGGCCTGCGCCGCGACCATCCCGGCGACGGACCCGGCGACCTGGTCGAACGCGTCGGCGGTGTGGTGCGGCTGGTCGGTGCGGGCGGCGCCGGGTGGTGCGGCGTGGTCTGGTCGGACCTGGACGCCACGACGGCGGACGCCGCGATCGCCGCCGAGGTGGAGCACTTCACCGCTCTCGGCCGCGAGTTCGAGTGGAAGCTCTACAGCCACGACCAGCCCGCCGACCTGGGTGAACGGCTGCTCAAGGCCGGGTTCGAGCCCGAGCCGCCGGAGGCGCTGATGGTCGCGGAGGCCGCGGCGCAGGCGACCGAGCCGGTGCTGCCGGAGGGCGTGCGCATCGTGGACGTGCGGGACGCGGCGGGCGTGCGGCTGATGACCTCCGTGCACGACGACGCCTTCGGACGGCCCTCCCCGCGGCTGGAGCAGCAGCTGCTGCGGCAGGTGGCCGAGGACCCGGACTCGCTGATCGCGCTGGTCGTGCTGGCGGGCGACCGGCCGGTGTGCGCGTCCCGGCTGGAGCTGCATCAGGGCACTGAGTTCGCGAGTCTGTGGGGCGGCGGCACGGTGCCGGAGTGGCGCGGCAAGGGCGTCTACAAGGCGACGGTGGCGTACCGGGCGCGGATCGCGGCGGCCCGCGGCTACCGGTACCTCCAGGTGGACGCCTCCGACGACAGCCGCCCGATCCTGGCCCGGCTGGGCTTCCAGCGGCTGAGCACCACGACGCCGTACGTCTACGCACCCTGATTCGCATCCGGCGCGGCGGCGGCGCGGACCGGTAGGGTGCGTCGCATGACCGAGACCCATCACCCGAGCCCCATGGATCTGCCGCACCACCAGATCCAGCACGAGGCCCGCACCAACGCCCGCCCGGACGCCGAGCACGACGGGCACGCGCCCGGCCGGGTGCAGCACGAGCACGACCCCTTCGCCGACTCCCCCGGACGCTCCGGGCCGTTCGCGACCACCGAGGTGGACCCGCACAATCTCGGCCCGGTGCACACCGAGTACGCGCCGAAGCACGACGGCGACCCGGACCCGGGCGAGGTCGTGTGGACCTGGGTGCCCTACGAGGAGCACGACGGACGCGGCAAGGACCGTCCGGTGCTGGTCGTGGCCCGGGAGAAGGGCGGCGAGTTCCTGTTCGCGGTCAAGCTGACCAGCGTGTGGCACGCGGACGCGGAAAACTGGGTGGACGTCGGCGCCGGCGCCTGGGACCGCGAGGCGCGCGAGTCGTACGCGGTGGTCGACCGGATCGTGCGGGTGCACGACAAGGGGATGCGGCGCGAGGCCTGCGCGATGGAGCGGGACGACTTCGACAAGGTGATCACGCACCTGCGCGCCCGCTACCGCTGGAGCTGACCCGCACCCTCCGCGCGGACGGCCGCGACCCCCGAGCACCGTGGGATACGCTGGAGTTTTACGAAGCGAACGAGCCGCGAGGGGATGGACGAGCGACCCGATGTACGTCCTGCACGCGCAGTTCAGCGAGTCCGGCCTGTGGGAGCTGTGGGCCGAGGACTCCGGGCGGGCGCGGGACCTCGCGGCGAACTCGGCGGGCGGCGGCAAGCCGGCGAAGCGGAAGGCGGCCCCCGGCGCGGCGCGGCATCCGTTCGCGGCGGACCCGGCGGAGCTCGCGAAGGTGCTCGCCGGGGCCGGGCCGGTGGTCGCGGAGGCGCTGGCCGAGGCCGATCCGCGCGGCGCGCTCCCGCTCGCACTGCCCTCGGGCCCGCACGCGCCGCTGCCCGGCGACCGCATCGCGCGGCTGGCCGGGTTCGGCGAGCAGCAGGCCGTGGAACTGCGCCCCTGGATCGTGCCGACGCTCGCGCTCGATCCGGCCGCGGGCGCCGGGCTGCTGCTCGCGCTCGGCGGCGGCGACCTGCTCACCGTGTACGACGAGGAGGGCACCGAGCGGGAACTGCCGCTCGACCCCAGCGTCTCCTACGCGCACGCGGTCGCCGCGTTCGCCGACGCGCTGGTCAGCCGCGGCGAGATCCATCCGTGGCTGGCCTACCAGCCGGAGGAGCGCGGCTACTTCGCCAGCTGGCTCCCGGCGTACGCGCTGGAGTCGGCCGCGCATCGCAGGTCCCTGATCGGCGCGATGCCCCCGGCGTTCCGCTGCCAGCTGCTCGGCGAGGACCTCAAGGGCCTGCCGGCCGAGGACGTGTTCGACAACGCGCTCGCCGCCCTCGTGGACGCGTACGTGCTCGCCGCGTTCGCCGGACCGCACGGCCTGCACGGCGAACCGCTCGCCCCGGCCACCCGGCGCGGCCGGCCGAGCGCCGCGGAGCTGTGGCTGCGCGCGCTGACCACGACGAAGGGCAACCAGCTCGACCCGGACCGGCTCGTGCCCGAGGAGGCCGACGAGCTGATCGACCTGCTCGAGGCGTGGTCGACCGCCGCGATCGCCGAGGAAGGGCCGGTGCGCACGTGCTTCCGGCTGCGCGACCCCGGCCAGCAGGAGCGCGACGTCGAGGACTGGTCGGTCGAGCTGCTGCTCCAGTCGACTCAGGACCCTTCGCTGCTCGCCTCCGCCCCCGAGGTGTGGAAGCGCTCCGGCGCGGCGCGGCTGCTGCGGCAGAGCGGCGTGGACCCGCGGCAGGCGCTGTTGCAGGGCCTCGGCCGCGCGGCACGCTACTTCCCGCAGCTCGGCGAGGCGCTGCGGCAGCCGAGCCCGGACGTGGTGCGGCTCAACGCCGATCAGGCCCTGCACTTCCTGCGGCACACCGCGCCCGCGCTGCGCGAACGCGGCTTCGGCGTGCTGCTGCCGCCGTGGTGGGCCGGGAAGCGTGCGCGGATCTCGTTGAGCCTGCACGCCGAGGCGTCCACCGCGCAGCCGGGCGCCGCGGAGCAGGAGAAGGACGCGAAGTTCGGTCTCCAGGAACTGCTGAAATACCAGTGGCAGGCCTCGATCGGCGCGATCGAGCTGACCGACACCGAGTTCATGGAGCTCGCCGCCGCGAAGACGGACCTCGTGCGGCTGCGTGGCGAATGGATAGAGGTGGACGCGGCACGTCTCGCGGCGGCCGCGCAGGCGCTCGGCAGCGCGCAGACCGGCACGATGACCGCCGCCGAGGTGCTCAAGAAGGCGATGCACGGCCTGGACCAGCAGCGTCTGCCGCGTTCGCTGCTCGACAACCCGCTGGAAGTGAAGGTCAGCTCGTCCGGCTGGCTCGGCGAACTGCTCTCCGGCAAGGCCGAGCAGCAGTACGCGGTGGCCAAGGAGCCGCGCGGGCTGAAGGCGAAGCTGCGGCCGTACCAGAAGCGCGGCGTCGGCTGGCTCACGTTCATGGACGGGCTCGGACTCGGCGCGATCCTGGCCGACGACATGGGCCTCGGCAAGACCGTCCAGGTGTTGACGCTGCTGGAGCAGGAGCGCGCCGAGGCCGGACGCCGGCGGATCGATCCCACGCTGCTGATCTGCCCGATGTCGCTGGTGGCGAACTGGCAGCGCGAGGCCGAGCGGTTCACGCCGCGGCTGAAGGTGCACGTCCACCACGGCTCGGAACGGCTGGAGGGCAAGGAGTTCGAGCGCGAGGTCAAGGGCGTCAACCTGGTCATCACGACGTACGCGCTGGCGTTGCGCGACCGCGAACAGCTCGGCGAGGTCGGCTGGCGGCGCATCGTGATCGACGAGGCGCAGGCGATCAAGAACGCGGCCACGAAGCAGGCCCGCGCCGTGCGCTCGCTCACCGCCCCGCGCCGGATCGCGCTGACCGGTACGCCGGTGGAGAACCGGCTCGCCGACCTGTGGTCGATCATGGAGTTCGCCAACCCCGGGCTGCTGGGCACGGCCGAGCAGTTCAAGGACCGCTTCGCCCGGCCGATCGAGCGCGGCAACGAGGGCGCGGACGCGGCGGCCGAGCGGCTGCGCCAGGCCACCTCGGCGTTCGTGCTGCGCCGGGTGAAGACGGACCCGAACATCATCAGCGACCTGCCGGACAAGGTCGAGATGCCGGTGGTCTGCAACCTGACCAGCGAGCAGGCGAGCCTGTACCAGGCCGAGGTGGACCGGATGCTCGCGGCCGTGCAGGCGGCGAAGGACACGATCGGCAAGAAGGGGATCGTGCTCGCCGGGCTGACCCGGCTCAAGCAGATCTGCGACCATCCGGCGCTGTTCCTCAAGGACGGCTCCAAGCTGGCCGGCCGCAGCGGCAAGCTGGCCCGCGTCGAAGACCTCTGCGACGAGGTGCTGGCCGCGGGCGAGCGGGCGCTGCTGTTCACCCAGTACGCCGAGTTCGGCGGGATGCTGCAGCGCCACCTCGCCGAGCGTTTCGGCCGGCCGGTCGCGTTCCTGCACGGCGGCACCACGAAGGCCGCGCGCGACGAGCTGGTGCGCCGCTTCGAGCAGCCGGACGGCCCGCCGCTGTTCGTGCTGTCGCTGAAGGCCGGCGGCGTCGGGCTCAACCTGACCGCGGCCAACCACGTGCTGCACGTGGACCGCTGGTGGAACCCGGCCGTGGAGAACCAGGCCACCGACCGCGCCTTCCGGATCGGCCAGCGCAAGAACGTGCAGGTCAGGAAGCTGATGTGCGCGGGCACGCTGGAGGAGCGGATCGACCGGGTGATCGAGGAGAAGAAGGGCCTGGCCGAGCGGATCGTGGGCTCCGGCGAGGGCTGGCTGACCGAGATGTCGGTGGCGCAGCTGCGCGACCTGGTGCTGCTGTCCGGCGACGCGGTGGCGGAGTAGGGGGCTGATGATGGCGGCGCGGCAGTTCGGCGAGCACTGGTGGTCCAGGCGGCTGATCACGGTGCTGGAGAGCTTCGGCTACGGCCCGCGGCTGGCCCGCGGCCGCGGCTACGCGCGCAGCGGGGCCGTGCAGGAGCTGGAGATCCGGCCCGGCGAGGTCTACGCGAGCGTGCAGGGATCGCGGCGGCGGCCGTACAGCGTGACGATCGAGATCGACGTGCTGCGCCCCGAGCAGTGGGACCGGGTGGAGAAGCAGCTGGCCGGACGGGTGGACCTGCTCTCCGCGCTGCTCGCCGGGGAGATGCCCGAGCACATCGAGGACGCCTTCCACGACACCGGCCTGACGCTCTTCCCCACCCGCCGCGAGTTCGTCGCGGACTGCACGTGCCCTGACATGGCCAATCCGTGCAAGCACATCGCCGCGACCTGCTACGTGCTCGCCGACCGCCTCGACGTGGACCCCTTCGACCTGCTCGCCTGGCGCGGCCGCCGCAAGACCGACCTGCTGCGCCGCATCGAATCCCTGCGCGACGCCCAGGCCTGGGCCCAGATGGACTCCGCCGTGACCGAGCCGGAGGACGTGGCCCTCGAAGACTGCCTCGACCGCTTCTGGGCCTGCCCCCAACCGCTCCCCGACCTGCCCAAGCCGCAGCCCGACGAACGCCCCGGCGCCATCCTGGACCGCTACGGCCCGCTCGGCGTCGGCGTCAACGGCGAAGGCGGCACCGAGGCACCCGACCTCACCGACCTGCTCCGCCCCGCCTACGCCGCGTTGGCACGGCGCTGAGTCAGCTCTCGGGCGCGGGATCCCGTCTCCGGTGGCGCGCCACCGGAGACATGCTGGGACCCTGTTACGCGAGCGCCTTCGCCTGGATCAGTTCGCCGATGAGCGTGACGGCCTCGGCGCGGCCCGGGGACTCGACGGCGTCGCGCAGTTCGGAGAGCTTGTCCACGACGTCGTGCACGTCGGTGTCCGGATTCGCGGCGTCGTCGAGGTCGAGCACGACGACGGATTCGTCCGCGTAGTGCACCTTGCCCTCGCGGAACACGACGAGCGACTTGGTCCCGGCGGCGGTCTTCGACTTCGGCGCGGTCTTGCGCTTCTTCGCCGCCTTGCCGCCGCCCGCCTCCTGCGCGGCGGGCGCGGGCTCCGGGTCGGGCTCGGCACTGCGCGGCTGCGGCACATCCTCGGCGGGCTGCTCGCCCGACGGCTCGGACTGCTCCGGCTGCTCGACGGCGGCGGATTCCTCCGCCGCCGCCTGCTCCGGGGCCGCCTCGTTCGCACTGTCGTTCTGGGTCACGTCCATGCCCGGCCCAACGATCGGGGCTCTGGCCGGTTACTCAGCGCTGCGGGCGCCGGTCCTCGCTCGTGTCCTCGATCTGCACGCGCTCGACCTCGGTGCTGGTGCCGGTGCCGGACTCGACGACCTCGCCGAGGCCCGCCTTGACCGAGTCCAGGATCGTCAGGCCCTGGCTGACCAGCCCGGCCGCGATCTGGCCGAGGCCGTCCGCGCCGTTGAGCACGTTGATGTTCGCGCCCTGCAGGCCGGCCGCCGCCTCGCGGACGATCTGCGGGAGCTGGTCGATGATCATCCGGTCCAGCGCGACCCGGCCGTTGGACGCGGCGGCCTCGGCCTGGATGCGCATCCGGTCCGCCTCCGCCTCGGCCAGCACCCTGATCCGCTCGGCCTCGGCCTGCGCGGGCTTGACCACCTCGGACTGCAGCTGCTGCTGCCGCAGCTCCGCCGCCCGCTGGGCCAGCTCGGTCTGCGCCTGGAGCACCTGCTGCTGGGCGTTGGCCTGCGCGAGCGGACCCGCCTGGGCCGCCTCGGCCTGCGCCTTGTCGATCTGCGCCTTGTACTCGGCCTGCACGACGGCGGTCTGCCGGGCGTACTCGGCGCGCTGCCGCTCCGCGTCCTGCTCGGCCATCGACGACGCGCGGGTCGCCTCGGCCTGCGCGACCTGCGCCTGCCGCCGGATCTCGGCCTTGTGCGGGGCGCTCATCGCCTCGATGTAGCCGCTGCCCATGTCGTCGATCGACTGGATCTGCAGCGAGTCCACCAGCAGGCCGATCTTGGCCATCTCGCCCTTCGAGGTGTCCAGCACCGCCTCGGCCAGCTTCTGCCGCTCGGTGATGATCTCCTCCACCGTCATCGAGCCGATGATCGAGCGCAGGTGGCCGGCGAAGATCCGGCCGGTCAGCACCGACATCTGGTTCTGGTCGGACAGGAACCGCTGCCCGGCGTTGACGATCGACTCGGGGTCGTTGCCCACCTTGAACGCGATGATGGCCTTGACCTGCAGCGGGATGGCCTGCTTGGTCACGCAGGTCTCCGAGACCTCGGCCTCGGCCATCGCCAGCGTCAGGAACCTGACCTTGCGGAAGACCGGCAGCACGTAGGTCCCGTGGCCGGTCACCACCCGGAACGGCGCCCCGCCCTGCCGACGACCGCCCGAGACCAGCATCGCCTGGTCGGGCGCCGGAACCTTGTAGAACAGCATCGCTCCCCTACTTCCCACACATGTTCATGACGACCCGGTCCCACCGGGCACGTCGAATGGATCCTCGGGCCAGGGCACGACCTCGACGGTGCGCGGTCCGCGGGCGGTCACGGCGAGCACCTGGGTTCCGCGCGGCAGCGGCCGCTCGGACCAGGCGATATAGGCCTCCGTACCCCCGCGGATACTCAGCAATGCCTCGCCGGGTCCCGCCGTCCCCCGCGTGCCGATCGTCAACACCCCGATGGAGCCCAGGGCGGACTCGTCCTGCACCGCCTGCCACACCCCTCACGTTGATCCGGGACGCCATCCGGGCATCCACGCACCATCAACGCTACTCCTCCCCCGCCCGCCGCGCGCCCCCGCCCCGGGCCGGATTTCCCCAGGCCACCTTGCGTAGGGGACAATGCCGGAGCGCGCCCTTTACCCGGGCGCCCGGACCTTGACCGCAACGCCTGGAGACGCCCCCGCATGGCAGCGCCCGCCGACGCCGACCGAGGTCGCGCCCGCAAACCATCGTCGGGGCCGCGGCGCCTGCCACGCACGCTCGCGGCGTTGCAGGGACGGTTACAGACGACCGAGTATGCGCCCGCCCCTGCGCCTTGCGAGCGCACGCGTCAGACACCGCGGCCTGATCCGACGCTGCTTTGCGAGCCCTCCCTCGCCGAGCCCAGCGCGGAGACTCCCGCCGATTCCACCCGTTCGGCGCAGCAGCCGATCATACTTTTGGGCTCGCTGAGCGCCCTGGCCGCACTGTCCCTGGACATGTACGTCCCGGGCCTGCCCGCCATGGCCGCCGACCTGGGCACGACCGCGTCCGCCACCCAGTTGACGCTCACGGCCTGCCTGATCGGCCTCGCGCTCGGGCAGCTGTTCGTCGGCCCGCTCAGCGATGCCCGGGGACGGCGGCGGCCGCTGCTGGCCGGCATGGCGCTGTACACGGCGGCCTCGGTGCTGTGCGCGCTCGCGCCCTCGATCTGGCTGCTGATCCCGATGCGGCTCGTGCAGGGCGCGGCGGGCGGCGCGGCCATGGTCATCGCGACGGCGGCGGTCCGCGATCGCGGCAAGAGCGGCACGGGCACGGCGCGGCTGTTCGCGACGCTGATGGTCGTCAACGGCATCGCACCCATCGCGGCGCCCGTGATCGGCGGACAGTTGCTGCACTGGACGACGTGGCGCGGCGTGTTCCTCGTGCTCGCCGGGATCGGCGCCGTGCTGCTGGCGACCTCGGCCTTCCTGTTCGGCGAGTCGCTGCCCGCCGAGCGCCGCCGCACCGGAGCCGGGCCGCGCGCACTGCTGCCCGTCTACCGCGCGCTGCTGCGGGACCGCGTGTTCGTGGGCTGCCTGCTCGGCAACGGCCTCGCGCTCGGTGGCATGTTCGGCTACATCTCCGGCTCCCCCTTCGTGCTCCAGGACATCCACGGCCTGACGGCGCAGCAGTACAGCCTGGTCTTCGCCGCGAACGGCGCGGGCATCGTGCTCGGCAGCCAGACCAGCCGGGTCCTGGTCGGCCGGTTCAGCGCGCACACGCTGATGCTGACCGGGCTCACGCTCGTGACGGCGGGCGGCGCGGGCGTGCTGCTGAGCACGTTGAGCGGAGCGGGACTACCCGTGCTGCTCCCCCTGTTGTTCCTCAACGTGGCCGGCCTCGGCCTCGTTCTGCCGAACGCCGGGGCGCTCGGCCTCGCGAAGCACGGCGACGCGGCCGGAGCGGCGGCCTCGCTGCTCGGCCCGACGCCGTACGTGCTGGGCGCGCTCGCCTCACCGCTCGTAGGCTTGGGCGGAAGGCACGACGCGGTGCCGATGGGCGTGGTCATCGCGCTCTTCGACGCCCTCGCGCTCGGCGCGTTCGCGATCCTGACCGGCGGGACCAGAACGGAGTAAGAGGTATGGCGAAGGTAGTGCTGTTCGGAGCCAGCGGGATGATCGGCCAGCGCACACTGGCCGAGGCGTTGAACCGCGGCCACGAGGTGACGGCGGTCGTGCGCGACCCGGCGCGGATCACCGTGCAGAACGAGAACCTGACCGTGGCGACCGGCGACGTGACCGATCCGGCGACCGTCACCCGGCTGGCCGACGGCGCGGACACCGTGATCGCCGCCGTCTCGCAGCGCGGCCCCGGCCTGGACCAGGAGGCGGCGTACCGGAAGGTCGGCGAGAGCCTGATCGAGGGGCTGCGCGCGCTCGGCAAGGACGCCCCGCCGGTGGTGATCGTCGGCGGCGCGGGCAGCCTCGAGGTCGCCCCCGGCCAGCGGCTCGTCGACCAGCCCGGCTTCCCGGACGCCTACAAGGGCGAGGCCCTCGCGCACGCCGAACTGCTCGGCTGGCTGCGCGGGGTCTCGGATGTGAAGTGGGCCTACCTGAGCCCGGCCGCCGCCATCGCCCCCGGCGAGCGCACCGGCGTCTTCCGGGTCGGCGGCAACGAGCTGATCAGCGACGCCGACGGCAAGAGCTTCATCACCGCCGAGGACTACGCCGTGGCCCTGGTCGACGAGGCCGAGTCCAACGCGCACGTCGGCGAGCGCTTCACCGTCGGGTACTGATTCAGCGCCTGTACGCAGTAGAACTCTGCCGCGGGGTTATGGTCTGATCATGGAGACCGTGACCCTGCGGAAGATGTCCCCGGCGGAGTACCGCGCCGCGACCGAGCACCGCGAAGCCGAGTCCGTCCGCGTGCTCAGCAGGGTGATGTCCGAGGAACTGGCGATCGAGCGGGTCCGCCGCGGCACGGCGCGCTTCCTTCCCGACGGCCTCGACACCGCCGACCACCACCTGCTGACCGCCGAGAACGAGGCGGGCGAGGCGGTCGGCAACGCGTGGATCGGCCCGGACCCGAATCAGACCACTGACACATCGAACAACGCGCTGCTCTACGACATCAACGTCTTCGAGCCCTTCCGCCGCCACGGCTACGGCAAGGCCATGCTCGCCGCCGCCGAGACGCTCGTGGCCGCCGAGGGACGCACCTCGCTGGCCCTGAACGTCGTCGGCGACAACGAGGCGGCGATCGCCCTGTACCGCAGCAGCGGCTACACGGTCACGGCGATGTCGATGCGCAAGAAGCTGTAGCCGCCACGGATCGATCAGCAGCGGTAGAGCACTTGTCCGGTATCCGCTGCTGGCACGTGATACGTCGTCGAGGGAATCGCCGTGCAGTTCGCGCGCACCCACGTATCAATACTGTGCAACGTGGGCCCGCCGCCTGCGGATCCGAAGAGAATCCCCAGGTTGAAGGCGGACGGCGCGTCGAGCAGGAAGTACTCAAGCTTCCCGTCGTGCACGAGTTGCTGCACGTGCGCCAGCGTCGGTGACGGCACCTGGCCGCTGAAGCCGCCCATCGGCAGCACGTGCACGTCGCCGCCGTCGATGTAGGGTTGCGCACTCAGCCAGTCGTCGGCCGCGAAGGTGTACTCGACATGCGGGCTCTGCGTCGCATCCACGTATTCGAGCACGGCGACGTTGACCGGGCTGAGCTGTCCATCCGCGGTCACCAGATACTTCACCAGCGCCTTGGATCGCTGCGCCACCGCACCCCCTCCGCCGCCGACCGGCCCGATCTCCACCGGCCCGGCCGTCGCATCGATCGCCGTACCGCTGTATTGCGTGTCCAGCGTCGAGAACGCCCAGGCGAAGGGGCTCGCGAGCATGGCGACGACACCGATCAGGGTCGCGACGTACCGCGAACGGCTCATCGTCAGGCCGATCAGCGCGACGACCGCGAGCACGACCACAACCGGCGTGAGCGACGGCAGGAAACTCCCGTAGTCGTGCGCGAGATACACGGCCCACGCCGCCTCGGCCCCGATCGCGGCGGGCAGCAGCCACGTGCGCCGGTAGAGGACGATTCCCGCTGCGGACAACGCCGCTACCGGCGGCGCGAGCAGCGAGAGGTACGCGGTGTGCGGGATGGTCATTGCGCTGTAGACGACCACGCCGACCACGAGCCACATGCCCCAGAACACGAACCCGGCCCGCGTCTGATCCGTGCGTGGCTGCCGCCGCGTCCACCAGAGCCCTGCGACGACCGCGATGAAGGCGAGCGGATAGAGCCAGCCGGCTTCGGGCCCGAACTGCGTGCCGAACAGCTTCCCCCAACCGCTCGTGCCGATCGACAGATTCCCGAGAGCGCTCTGCGGCACGCCCATCTGCGTCAGCGCCGCCTTGAGCGCCTGCGTGCTCTCCGCCGGAACGGAACCCTGCACGTGAACGCCGAGCCGAGTCAGCCCGTTGTAGCCGAAGACCATGGTAAACGCATTGTTATTGGTCGTCCCGTCGATGAAAGGCCGATCGGCGCCTGGCGTGAACGTGTAGAGCAGCACCCAAGAGAGTGAGGCGAGCAGCCCGACTCCCCCGGCCACCAGCACGTCACGCACCCGCCGCGCCCGCGAGCCCGGCGCGCACACCAGGTAGGCGAGCCCGACCGCCGGGACGATGAGCCAGGCCTCGAGCATCTTCGCCTGGAACCCGAGCCCGATCCACACGCCGCAGAACACCAGCGAGCGCAGCCTGCCGTGCATCACCGCGAACTGATACCGGTCCGCAGCCAGTACTAGGCACATCGTGAGCGCCCCGTCCTCCATGGAGTGCTCGAACATCGACGCCACGACCGGCGTGAACGCCAGCACCCCCGCCGCGATCAGCCCGGCCGAGGCGCTCCCCGTCCAGCGCCGCACGACCCGGTGCATCACGAGCGTCGCCACCACGCCCTCGACCACCTGCGGCAGCGCCAACGACCACTGATGGAACCCGAAGATCCGCGCCGAGACCGCCTGCGGCACGAACGAACCGGCGAGCTTGTCAATGGTCACCGACGCCGACGGGTCCACCGCCCCGTACACCAAAGCCTTCCAGCTCTCCGACATGCTCTTCACAGCCATCGAATAGAACGGCGGATAACCGGCCGACGCCGCGTTCCAGCCGTAAAGCACGGCGGCAGCCACCGCGATCCCCACCAAGGCCGGCGTCCGCCAGCCAACCCGCTCCGCACTCGTCACACGCACCATCGTCCGCGAGCACTGATCAACTCGTCCTCAACCCGAGGGCGGACCGCAGGATGAGACCGCGCTTCCACCCCAGGGATGAATCCGGATCAGAGCACGGACTCGGCCCACGCAGCGAGCAGCGCGAAGTCGTCCGCGGTCAGGCCGATCCGGGGGTCGATCCGGTGCAGCAGGGCCGGTCCGTCGTGATGGTCGCGCACCCACGCACTGTCCGCATCGGTGATCTCGTCATCGACCCAGGCGAACGACCGCCCCTCGGCCCAGGCCACGACCTGCGGCGTCTTCCAGAACACCCCGCCGCCGGGATCGGGCCGCGGGTCGAGCCACGTGATGAAGGGCAGGCTCGGCAGCCCGATGCGCGGCGCGACGTAGTCGTTGGCCTCCTGCTCCCACGTCGTGGCCCAGACGAGGTCGAAGGCGAGTACGGCGAGCGCGGGCCCGTGATCGGGATTGAGCCACACCCGGAGCGGCCGGATCGTCTTGTTCCGCGGGCCCCAGGCCTCCAGCCGACGCCGCTCGGCGGCCACCCACCGCGACGGAAGCAGCCGATGCGTCTCGTAGCCCTCCGGACGCCGATGCGGCTTGGCAGCGTACGGATTCAGCGGACCGTCCACGTCCACCAGCAGTGTCGGTCTCACGGCGCCCCCCCTTCGGTTTCCCGCACGATAGCGAGTGTCACATGTCCAGCACCACGTCGTTTTCGGGACGTGAGCAGCACGGCAGCATCGTCCCGGGCCGCGGTGTGTCGAGCGGGGTGGGCTGGTAGGCGACGGTTCCGGCCAGGAGTCCGGTCTCACAGGTGCGGCATACGCCGGTGCGGCACTGCCAGCGGGCCGGAATGTCGCAGGCCTCTGCGAACTCCAGGATCGTCCGGACGGACTCGTCGAAGGGGGCGGTGATTCCGCTGCGTGCGAAGGTGATCGTCGGGCCGGTGCCGGGAGGGCCGGCGGGCAGGTGCGGGTGGTGCTCGGGTTCGCCGACGAGTCCGGGATTGATCGCGGAGCGGGATCCGAAGGCCTCGGTACGGATGTTCGCCGGATCGAGGCCGCAGGTGAGCAGGGCGGCTTGGATGTCGGACATGAACCCGTCGGGGCCGCAGATGTAGGCGATCGCGTCGGTGGGCAGGTGGAGTTCCTGAACGGCTTGCGCGTCGAGTCGTCGGGCTCCGTCCCGAGCGGCGCTGAAGTATGTGACGGCGTGGGCTGCGGGAAGTCTGTCGAGGAGGGCTCGCGTCTCCGGGCCGAAGGCGAGTTGCTCGGGCGTGCGCGCCGCGTGCAGCCACCAGATCGGCCGAGCGCTCGAATCGTCCGCGAGTTGGTGGAGCATGGCGAGGACGGGGGTGATTCCGACCCCTGCGGAGATCAGCAGGATCGGTGCGGACATCGATCCTTCATCGAGCACGAACTCGCCACGCGGCGCGGCCACCTCGAGCGTGTCGCCTGGGCGGACGTGGTCGTGCAGATAGCGGCTGACTTCGCCGTGCGACTCGCACTTGACGCTGATCCGGTACGAGTCGCCGGTGGCGTTGCCCGACAACGAGTAGCTGCGCACGGCGTTCGGGCCGGGCTCGGGCAACCGGATGGTGAGGTATTGGCCGGGGCTCGCCGCCGGCAGGGCTCCGGCATCGGGCGCGGCAAGGTAGAACGATGTCACGGTCGGGCTCTCGGCGACGACGTCCGCGACACGCATCGCGCGGAATCCCGGCCAGGCGGGTTCGGTCGGCGCGGCGGCGCGGGGATGCTCGGCGGCGTCCAGCAGTTCCTGGAGCGACGTGCGCCATCCTGGGCTGAGCGCCGGAATCGCCACCGCCCGGCGCAGCGTCTCCGGGTCGGGGTCGGGCAGATAGAGCAGCGCGTCCACGGCGGCGACGCTCACCTTGCCCGGGCCGGTCATGGTGCGCACGACGGTGTCACCGGCGGCAACCCTGCCCTCGGTGACCACGCGCATGTAGAAGCCGGGGCGCCGGTGCGCGACCAGCAGCGCGGCGATGTCGGGTCGGCCGAGGCGCAGTCCGGCCCGGAAGCACGTCACGCGCGGCTGGCTGACCTCGAACTCCGCCTCGCCGATCCGGTAGCGGTCGCCGATGCAGACCTCGTGGTCGCTCAGCCCGTCCACGGTGAGATTCTCGGCGAGCATGCCCGGGCTGACGTCCGGACGGCCGAGGTGCTCGCGCCAGTGCGCGTACGACTCGAGCTGGTAGACCAGGACGGCGCGGTTCGGTCCGCCGTGCCCGACCGTGTCGCCCTGGCCGTCGCCCTCCATGCCCAGCCGCCGGACCATCCGCGCCCCCGCGACCGGCTCCTTCCACGCCCCGGTGTAGACGGTCCGGCCGCTCCACGCATGATCGCGCGGCATGCCGACGTTGACGGAAGTCAGCATTGGCATGGCTGGGCTCCTCTACCTGCGCGGTCCGGTCACGACGCGGTCCTTCCTTCGGGTTCCAGCCTGCGGCACCCGGCCCCGGTTCGCATCAAGAGGGGCGCAAGATCGCACACCCCCTTGCGTGACTATATTAGGTGTGCCTTACCTTAGTTCGTATGACTTGGGCTGAGGCTGCACCGAACCTGTTGATCGGTTTGCGGGAGGGGCTGGAAGCGGGGCTGGTGGTCAGCATCCTGCTCGCCGCGCTCCGCAAGGCCGGGGGCGGGGACGGGGAGGACGGGCGGGTCTCGACCGCGCCGGTGTGGTTCGGCGTGCTGGGCGCGGTGATGCTCTCCGGGGCCTTCGCGGCGGTGCTGACGTACTCGACCAGCGTGCTGTCCTCGCGCGCGCAGCAGGCGGTCGGCGGCATCCTCAGCGTGCTCGCGGTCGGGCTGGTCACCGGCATGGTCTTCTGGATGCGGCGCACGGCGGCGACGCTGTCGGCGCACCTGCGCGGCGAGGTGCGGCGCGCGGCGGTGCTCGGCGCGGGGGCGCTGACGCTGACCGCGTTCCTGGCCGTCGGGCGCGAGGGGCTGGAGACGACGCTGTTCATGTGGACGGCGGTCAAGGCCTCGGGCTCGACCATCTCGCCGCTGGTCGGCGCGGGCCTCGGCCTCGCGGCGGCGATCGTGCTGTGCTGGCTGCTCTACCGGCGCGCGGTGCGGATCAACATCGGGGTCTTCTTCAGCCGCACGGCGATCCTGCTCATCGTGATCGCGGCGGGCGTGCTCGCGTACGGGCTCGGCGACCTGCAGGAGGCCGGGCTGCTGCCGGGCCAGCAGTGGATCGCCTTCGACCTGACGGCGCACATCGACCCGAACTCCTGGTGGGTCTCGATCATCACCGGCGTCACCGACCTCGCGCCGAAGCTGACCGTGCTTCAGGTCGTGGCGTGGGTCGGCTACCTCCTCGTGGTCATCCCGCTGTTCCTCAGGGCGGGCAGCGCCGCACCCGCCCCGGCCGCGGCGACGGAAGAGCCCGCACCGGCCGGACGTTGGCAGCAGTTGGCCGGAAACCGCCCGTGGACGGTGGCCGGGGTGCTCATCGTGGTGCCCGCGCTGGCAGCAGGCGTGACGATCGCCGCCTTGCCAGCAGCGGCGACCGCGTCCACGACGACCGTGAAGGTGACGGGATCCGCCTGCGCACCGGGCTGGAGTTCGGCGGCGAGCGGGACGCAGACCTTCGACGTCGACAACGAGTCGGGCAAGGCCGGGGAGATCAACCTCGTCAACGCCGCGGGCGCGATCGTCGGCGAGATCGAGACGCTCGGCCCGGCCACCACCGCCTCGATGACCGCGACGCTCGGATCCGGCTCGTACACCTTCCGCTGCCTGATGAACTCGGGCTCCGCGGTGACCTCGGCGACGGTGCAGGTGACCGGCGGCTCCTCCGCGAACGCGCCGCTCGCCTTCAAGCCGGTCACGCTCGCCGAACTCACCGGCCCGAACACGCAGTACCAGAAGTACGCGGCCGCCGACCTGGCCACGTTGCAGACGCAGATCGCGAAGCTGCGTGCGGACATCGCCGCGAACAACATCCCCGCCGCCGAGGCCGACTGGCTCGCCGCGCAGCTGACCTGGGAGAAGGTCGGCGCCTCGTACGACAGCTTCGGGGACGCCGGTGTCGCGGTGGACGGACTGCCGGACGGCCTGGAGCAGGGCGTGAACGACCCCGGCTTCACCGGACTGCACCGCATCGAATACGGGCTCTACCACGGCCAGGGCGCCGCGCAACTGCTGCCGGTGGTCGACAAGCTCAGCAGCGAGATCAGCACCGTGCAGAAGACCCTGACCACCGACGACATCGCCGGAGACCCCACCAACCTGCCGATCCGCGCGCACGAGATCATCGAGGACGCGATCCGCGACCACCTGTCCGGGATCGACGACGAGGGCGCCGGAGCCGCGTACGCCATGACGTACGCCGACACGCAGGTCGACAAGGTCGTGCTCGCCGAACTCGGCGCGCTGATCGACGCCCGCTCCCCCGGCCTCACCGAGACCGCCGACGCCCAACTGGCCACGCTCGACCAGGCGCTGGACGCCGCGAAGGTGAACGGGCAGTGGCAGCCGCTCGCCGCCACCCCGCTGGCGAGCCGGCAGAAGGTGGACGCGGCGATCGGCGCGCTGCTGGAAACCCTGGCCTCGGTGCCGGACCTGCTCGAAGTCCCGCCGTCCGCGTCCTGACTCCCACGATCGAAGGTCATCCACCATGTCAGAGAACGAATCAGGCTGCCCCTTCAACCGCCGCAGCTTCCTGCGCGGCGCGGCGGCGGGCGCCGTGGGCACGGCCGTGACCGGCGGCGTGCTGATCGGCGGGGCCCACGCGGACGCCGACGCCGCGGACACCGGCCAGGTCACCACCGCCGAGTCGTACCCCTTCCACGGCGCCAACCAGTCCGGCGTGCTGACCCCGGCGCCCGGCGTGAAGCAGCCGTTCTCCTGTTTCGCCGCGTTCAACTCGACGGCCGCGTCCAAGGCCGATCTCATAAGCCTGATGAAGACGCTCACGGCGCGGGCCCGCTACCTGACCGCGGGCGGCGCCCCGGCGAACCTGGGGATCGGCCAGCCGCCGTCGGACAGCGACGTGCTCGGCCCCGACGTGCCCGCCGACGGGCTGACCGTCACCCTCGGCCTCGGTTCCAGCCTGTTCGACGACCGCTACGGCCTCGCCTCGCTCAAGCCCGCGAAGCTCAAGCCGATGACGGTCTTCCCGAACGACTCGCCGGACCCGGCGTGGATGCACGGCGACCTGAGCCTGCAGCTGTGCGCCAACCACCCCGACACCATCCACCATGCGATCCGCGACATCGCCAAGCACACCCGCGGCGCCATGCAGCTGCGCTGGAAGATCGAGGGCTACAACTCCCCGCCGCGCCCCTCCGGCACCCCGCGCAACCTGCTCGGCTTCAAGGACGGCACCGCCAACCCGACCGGCTCGCTGGCCGCCGACCTGGTCTGGGCCGCGAGCGGCGAACCGGCCTGGGCCAGGGGCGGCAGCTACCAGGTCGTGCGGCTGATCAGGATGCTCGTCGAGTTCTGGGACCGGGTCTCGATCAACGAGCAGGAGAACATGTTCGGCCGCCGCCGCGACTCCGGCGCCCCGCTCGACGGCAACAGCGAGACCGACACGCCGGACTACGCCGCCGACCCGAACGGCGACGTGATCCCGCTCGACTCGCACATCCGGCTGGCCAACCCGCGCACCCCGGCCACCGCGAACCAGCGCCTGATCCGCCGCTCCTACAACTACGACCTCGGCCTCGACCAGAACGGCGACATCCAGGCCGGGCACATCTTCGTGGCCTACAACCAGGACGTCGAGCGGCAGTTCGAGACCGTGCAGAAGCGGCTGATCGGCGAGCCGCTGATCGACTACGTCCAGCCGTTCGGCGGCGGCTACTTCTACGCCCTGCCCGGCGTCGCCGACGCGAACGACTGGTACGCGAGCGGTCTGCTCGGCTAGCCGCGCTACTTCTTGGACCGGTTGCCGCGCTTCTCGCGCACCCGCACCGAGATCTCGATCGGGGTGCCGACGAAGCCGAACTCCTCGCGCAGACGGCGTTCGATGAAGCGGCGGT
Source organism: Actinospica sp. (assembly GCA_035493475.1). GTDB lineage: Bacteria > Actinomycetota > Actinomycetes > Streptomycetales > Catenulisporaceae > Actinospica. Next base: position 4,559 of record DATJIF010000029.1, on the reverse strand, counting down.
AACCGGCCTCGAGGAAGCCGGAGGCGAACAGCACGAAGCGCGGCGGCTTGGCCGAGGGCTGGGTGCCGAACAGGATCCGGGGCTGCTTGCCGCCGCGCACCGGGTGCGGGTGCTCGGCGACGAGGGTGCCGAGGAAGGCGTTGAGCTTGCCGGTGGCGATGCGCGTCTCCCAGCCCTGCAGCGCCGTCTCGATCGCGGGGACGAGCTTGTCGACGTGCCGGCCGGTGCTCGCGGAGATGTTCACCCGCGGGGCCCACTGCACCTGGACGAGCTCCTGCTCGATCTCGCGCTCGAGGTAGTAGCGGCGCTCCTCGTCGAGCTTGTCCCACTTGTTGTAGGCGATGACGAGGGCGCGGCCGGCCTCAGCGACCTTCGAGATGATCCGCAGGTCCTGCTCGGCGAGGGTCTCGCTGACGTCGATCAGCACGACGGCGACCTCCGCCTTCTCGATCGCGGCGGCGGTGCGCAGCGAGGCGTAGTAGTCCGCGCCGTACGTCTGGTTCACCCGGCGGCGGATGCCCGCGGTGTCCACGAAGCGCCAGGTCTTGCCGCCGAGCTGGATCAGTTCGTCCACCGGGTCGCGGGTGGTGCCCGCGGTGGCGTCCACCACGACGCGGTCCTCGCCGATGACCCGGTTGAGCAGCGAGGACTTGCCGACGTTCGGCTTGCCGACCAGGGCGACACGGCGGGGGCCGCCGAGCGGGACGCCGTACCGCTCGGCCGGCGGCTGCTCGGGCAGCGCCGCGAAGATGGCGTCGAGCAGGTCGCCGGAGCCGCGGCCGTGCATCGCGGAGACCGGGTGCGGCTCGCCGAGGCCCAGGTTCCACAGCGCGGCCGCCTCGGCCTCGAGCTGCGGGTTGTCCACCTTGTTGGCCACCAGCACGACCGGCTTCTTGCTGCGCCGCAGCACCCGGACGAAGGCCTCGTCGGTGTCGGTCATGCCGACGGTCGCGTCCACCACGAACAGCACCGCGTCGGCGAGCTCGACGGCGATCTCCGCCTGCTCGGCCACCCGCTTGTCCAGGCCGTCGACGTCCACCTCCCAGCCGCCGGTGTCCATCACCATGAAGCGGCGGCCGGACCAGTTCGCCTCGTAGGACACGCGGTCCCGGGTGACGCCGGGCACGTCCTGCACGACCGCCTCGCGACGGCCGAGGATGCGGTTGACCAGCGTGGACTTGCCGACGTTAGGCCGCCCGACGATGGCCAGCACGGGCAGCGGACCGCCGTCCGGACCCGCCCCGTCGCCGTCCTGCGCGTCCAGGTCGATCGGTTCGGCGTTCCCGTACTCGTCGACGAACTCGCTCGGGTCGAAGGGGGCGTCGAGTTCGAACTCGGCGTCGTCGTCGTACATGGGAGGGTCCTCACCGCGGGAAAGAGTAACCCTCCTATTGTGCCGTAGTCGCGGGCCTCAGCCGACCGAGGCGGCCGCGATGCCCACGATCTTGGCGACGACCTCGGCGAGGCTCAGGTGCGTGCCGTCCACCACGACGGCGCCCGGCGCGGCGTCCAGCGGGCGGGTGGTGCGGGCGTCCTCGGCGTCGCGGCGGGCCAGGTCGGCCTGGGTGCGGGCGGCGTCGTCGCCGTTCTGGGCGCCGCGGCGGGCGGCGCGCACGGCCTGATCCGCCGTCAGGTAGATCTTGGTCTCGGCGACCGGCCAGACCACCTCGGCGATGTCCCGGCCCTCGGCCACGATCCCGGGTCCGGCGGCGATCGCGGCGCGGATGTACTCGCGCTGGCACTCGATCAGCCGGGTGCGCACGGTCGGCACCCCGGCCACCCGGGACACGGCCTCGGTCACGGCGTCGCTCCGGATCTCCCGGTCCGCCCGGCGTCCGTCCACGATTATCGTCGGCGCCTCGGGGTCGGTGCCGGACTCCAGCAGCGGCCACAGGCTCGCCGCGCCGATCGCGGCCGGGTCGGCGAGGTCCACGCCGTGCTCCAGCATCCACCAGGTCAGCGCGCGGTACTGGGCCCCGGTGTCGAGGTAGCGCAGTCCGAGGTCGGCGGCCACGCCCCGGGAGGTGCTGGACTTCCCGGAGCCGGACGGCCCGTCGATCGCGACGACGATCCCCTGGCCCGACGGCCTGTACTGCGACACCGGCTCTCCCCACTCACAGTTCGATTGAAGAAGAAGACTACGACTACGACTCACAACGTCAGTTCTGCACGGTCCAGCCGCGCTCGGTCAGCTGCGCGGCCAGGCTAGCGGCGGCCTCGGGTGCCACGTACAGGCTGACCAGGCCGGCGTTCTGGCCCGGCGAGTGCTCCATCGCCAAGTCCTCGATGTTGACCCGCAGCGCGCCGACGGCCGCGAACAGCCGGGCGAGCTCGCCGGGCGCGTCGCCGATCACGACGGGGACGGTGGCGTAGGCGGCCCGCGGCGCGCCGTGCTTGCCCGGGATCCTGGCCTGGCCGGCGTTGCCGCGGCGCAGCCGGTCCACGAGCTGCGCGGTCGCCGCGTCGCCGACCGGCCCGGTCGGCTCCTTGGCCAGCGAACGCAGCGAGCCGATCACCGCGGCGAGGTCCCCGGCGTAGTCCTCCAGCACGTCCGCCACGGCGTCGGCGTTCGCGGTCAGGATCTCCCGCCACAGCCCCGGATCCCCGGCCGCGATGCGGGTCACGTCGCGCACCCCCTGCCCGGCGATCCGCGCGGCCTCCTCGGTGGCGTGCTCCAGGCGCGCGGCCATCAGCGCGGACACCAGGTGCGGGGCGTGCGAGATCAGCGCGACGGCGTGGTCGTGCTCGACCGGGTCCATCACAACCGGCACGGCGCCGCACAGCGAGACCAGCTCCAGCGCGCGGTTGAGCACGTCGCGCCGGGTGTCCTGAGCGGGCGTCAGCACCCACGGCCGGCCCTCGAACAGGTCGGCGCGCGCGGCCAGCGGACCCGACTTCTCCCGGCCCGCGAGCGGATGCCCGCCGATGTACGCGGTCGTGTCCAGGCCCAGCGCGGCGGCGTCGGCGGCGGGGCCGGACTTCACCGAGCAGACGTCCGTGTACGCGCGGGCCAGGTTGCGCCGCTGCGCGTCGGCGAGGGTGCGGGCTATGTGCGCCGGGGGCACGGCCAGGATCGCCAGGTCCACCGGCTCGCCGAGGCCGTCCGGCACCAGCACGGTCCCGGCGCCGAGCGACGCGGCGGTGCGCGCCGCGTCCTGGTCCCGGTCCTCGAGCAGCACGAGCACGCCGTGCCGGGACAGGGCGAGGGCGGCCGACGTGCCGATCAGCCCGGTGCCGAGGACGACCGCGGTCTTCACTGCGCGACGTCCGTCCGCAGCTCGGCGGCCCCGCCCAGGTAGACGTGCCGCACCTCCTGCTTGGAGCGCATCGTCTCGATGTGCGCGAGGATCCGCACCACCCGGGGCAGCGCGCCCGCCTTGGCGATCTCGGCGGCGCACAGCAGCGGGGTGTCCGCCAGGCCCAGCTCCCGCGCCGCGAGGGCGGGGAACTCGCTGGTCAGATCCGGGGTCGCGGTGAACACCATGGAGATGACGTCCTCGGGGGCCAGCGCGTTCGCCTCGAACAGGGCGCCGACCAGCTCGGTCGTCGCCGCCAGCACGAGTTCGCGCTCGTCCGCGTCCACCTGGATCGCGCCGCGCACCGCGCGCACCGCCACCGCCGCACCTCCTGAACAAGATTCCTGCCGGAAAGCCTATCCGACGCGAGCGTCACCCGGACGAGGTCAGCGCGCCGCGCACCCGCTGACGGCCCGGCAGGCATTCGCTGATAAGCTGGTAGCCCGTGGACGACGAGGCCGTCCCTCCTCATCCGGCCAATCATCACGACCCCACGGGAGCCCCGCTTTGGCAGTGTCCAGCAGAACCAAGCACCTCTTCGTCACCGGCGGCGTCGCCTCGTCGCTCGGCAAGGGCCTGACGGCCTCCAGCCTCGGCGCACTGCTCAAGGCCCGCGGCCTTCGGGTGACCATGCAGAAGCTGGACCCCTACCTCAACGTCGACCCGGGCACGATGAACCCGTTCCAGCACGGCGAGGTCTTCGTCACCGACGACGGCGCCGAGACGGACCTCGACATCGGCCACTACGAGCGCTTCCTCGACACCGACCTGCACGGTTCGGCGAACGTGACCACCGGCCAGATCTACTCGACGGTGATCGCCAAGGAGCGGCGCGGCGAGTACCTCGGCGACACGGTCCAGGTCATCCCGCACATCACGAACGAGATCAAGGCGCGCATCCTGGCCATGGACGGCCCGGACATCGACATCGTGATCACCGAGATCGGCGGCACGGTCGGCGACATCGAGTCGCAGCCGTTCCTGGAGGCCGCCCGGCAGGTGCGGCACGAGATCGGCCGCGGCAACGTCTTCTTCCTGCACATCTCCCTCGTGCCGTACATCGGCCCGTCCGGCGAGCTCAAGACCAAGCCGACCCAGCACTCGGTGGCCGCGCTGCGCTCGATCGGCATCCAGCCGGACGCGATCGTCTGCCGCGCCGACCGGCCGATCCCGGACTCGATCAAGCGCAAGATCTCGCTGATGTGCGACGTGGACGAGGAGGCGGTGGCCACCGCGGCCGACGCCCCGTCCATCTACGACATC
>DATJIF010000028.1:0-7469 GCA_035493475.1 Actinospica sp. | reverse complement strand
GACCTCGGGGATGACCAGCGAGATGGCGCGGGCGGCGCCGGTGGAGGCCGGGATCACCGAGAGGTTGGCGGCCCGGGCGCGGCGCAGGTCGATGGTGCCCTTGCGGGTCAGCGCGATCTGGTCCTGCAGCTGCTGCTCGGTGGTGTAGGCGTGGACCGTCGTCATCAGGCCCTTCTCGATGCCGAACTCGTCGAGCAGCACCTTGACCAGCGGGGCCAGGCAGTTGGTGGTGCAGGAGGCGTTCGACAGGACATTGTGCGTCGCCGCGTCGTACTCGTCCTCGTTCACGCCCATGACGATGGTCTTGGCGTCGCCGGTGGCCGGGGCCGAGACGATGACCTTCTTGGCGCCCGCCTCGAGGTGCTTGGCGGCGTCGTCGGCGTTGGTGAACAGGCCGGTGGACTCGACGACGACGTCGACCGCCAGCTCCTTCCACGGCAGGGCGGCCGGGTCGCGCTCCGCGAGGACCTTGATGGCCTTGCCGTTGATGACCAGGGAGTCCTCGGTCGCCTCGACGGAGCCCGGGAAGCGGCCCAGCACCGAGTCGTACTTGAGGAAGTGCGCAAGGATCTTCGGGCTGGCGAGGTCGTTGATGCCGACGATCTCGATGTCGGCACCCGAGGCCGCCGTGGCCCGGAAGAAGTTACGGCCGATACGGCCGAAGCCGTTGATACCAACGCGGACGGTCACGAAGATCTCCTCGCTCGAGCACCCTGTAACGAGGGCCCCATTGCCGCCGCCGTGGTGCAGGTTAATCCGACACAGTCAGTGCCAACCTACAGGCAGGCCGAGCGGCGGTACCACCCGGCCCGGTATGTGGTATTACCCGCTGGTAGCAAGCCTGTTTCCGGATCATTGCGGCGCCGTGACCGACGCCGCAACACTTCGTGCCCGGGCCCGCTCAGACCTCCGCGACGCCCGCGGCCGCGAACAGCTCGGGGGTCAGGCACGCCTCGGTGCCCGGGATCCCCAGATCGGTCGCGCGGCGGTCGGCGAGGGCGAGCAGCCGGCGGATCCGGCCCGCGACGGCGTCCTTGGTCAGCGGCGGATCGGCGAGCGCGCCGAGCTCCTCCAACGAGGCCTGCCGGTGTTCGAGACGCAGCCGCCCGGCGAGCGCCAGGTGCTCCGGCGCGTTGTCGCCGAGGATCTCCAGCGCCCGGCCGACCCGCGCGCCCGCGGCCACCGCGGCCCGGGCGGAGCGGCGCAGGTTCGCGTCGTCGAAGTTGGCCAGCCGGTTCGCCGTCGCGCGCACCTCGCGGCGCATCCGGCGCTCCTCCCAGGCGAGCACGGAGTCGTGCGCGCCGAGCCGGGTGAGCAGCGCGCCGATCGCGTCGCCGTCCCGCACCACGACCCGCTCCACGCCGCGCACCTCGCGGTTCTTCGCGCCCACGCCGAGCCGGCGGGCCGCGCCGACCAGGGCGAGCGCCGCCTCCTGCCCGGGGCAGGTGATCTCCAGCGCACTGGACCGCCCCGGCTCGGTCAGCGAGCCGTGCGCCAGGAACGCGCCACGCCAGGCCGACTCGGCGTCGCACACCGAACCGGCGACGACCTGCGGCGGCAGTCCGCGCACCGGGTGCCCGCGGCCGTCCACCAGGCCGGTCTGCCGGGCCAGCGCCTCGCCGTCGCGCACCACCCGCACCACGTACCGGCTGCCGCGGCGCAGTCCGCCCGGCGCGATCACGCCGAGTTCGGAGGAGTGCCCGTAGATCTCGGCGATGTTCTTGCGCAGCCTTCGCGCCGCCGCGGCCGCGTCCAACTCGGCCTCGATCACGATCCGGCCCTGCACCAGGTGGATGGAGCCGGCGAGGCGCAGCAGGGTCGCGGTCTCCGACTTCCGGCAACAGGGTTTGACCACTGTGAGCCGGCTCAGCTCGTCTTTGACCGCCGCGGTCATCGCCATGGCTACGCGGCCTCCTATCGGTGCGGGACGGGGATGGGCTGCCATCCAGGTTAACCGCCGGTGACCGCCCGCGGTCCCCGTTACGCGGGCGGATCACCGGCAGGGATGACCCTCGGACGGATCATTAGCCGGATTTTCGCAGCGCGACCGGCTCCCTCAGGCCGCCGCTCCGGTGCGCGCGCCCGCGACGATCGCGGAGATCGCGGCGGCCAGCCGGACCGGGTCGTGCCGCACCGACTCGGGCTGCTGCGGACCGCTCGCCGCCACCGCCGCCACGTGCACCTCGGCGCCCACCGCGGCCGCCACCTCGCGCAGCTTGCGCTCCTCGTGCGCCTCGCGCAGCGACGACGGGTCCACCAGGATCACGTCCAGCCGCAGCTCCGGGGCGTGCGCCGCGAGCACCTCGACGTGGTCGGCCGGGGTGAAGCCGTCGGTCTCGCCGATCTGCGGCACCAGGTTGAGCACCAGCATCCGCTTGGCCCCGGTGCGCAGCAGCGCCCTGGCCAGCTCCGGCACCATCAGGTGCGGCAGCACGCTGGTGAACCAGCTGCCCGGGCCGAGCACCGCCCAGTCCGCCTCGTCGATCGCCGCGACCGCGTCCGGCACCGCCGGCGGGTCCTGCGGCAGCAGCCGAACGCTGAGCACCTCGCCCGGCGTCTTGGCCAGCGAGTGCTGCCCGCGCACCGTGCTCACCCGCAGCGGATGCCCCGGGTCCACGCCGCGCACCTGGGCCTCGATCTCCAGCGGCACGGCCGCCATCGGCAGCACCCGGCCGCGCGCGCCCAGCAGCCGCCCGACCCAGTCCAGCGCCGCGACCGGCTCGCCGAGCTCCTCCCACAGGGCGGTGATCAGCAGGTTCCCGAGCGCGTGCCCGGACAGGTGGCCGGAGCCGCCGAACCGGTGCTGCAGCGCCTTGGCCCAGGTCCGGCCCCACTCGTCGTCCCCGCACAGCGCCGCCAGCGCCATCCGCAGGTCGCCGGGCGGCAGACCGCCGAGCTCCTGCCGGATCCGCCCGCTGGAACCGCCGTCGTCCGCGACCGTGACGATCGCGGTGAGCCGGTCGGTGAGGGTCCGCAGTGCCGAGAGGCAGGCGTGCATGCCGTGCCCGCCGCCGAAGGCCACGATCCGCGGAGCCTCGCCGCCCTCGGGATTACCGTCTCGCTGTTCGCTCACTCACGCCCTACGTCCCGGTGGACCACGGTCGTGTCCACGCCGTCGCTGCTCAGACGCGCCGCGAACTGCTCGGCCATCGCGACGCTGCGGTGCTTCCCGCCGGTGCACCCTACCGCGAGGGTGACGTACCGCTTGCCCTCCTTGCGGTACCCGGCCGTGATGGTGCGCAGGGTCTCGCCGTAGGACTCCAGCACCTCCTTGGCTCCGGGCTGGGCCAGCACGTAGGCGCTGACCTCCGGGTCGAGGCCGGTGCGCGGGCGAAGCTCCGGAATCCAGTGCGGGTTGGGCAGAAAGCGTACGTCGAGTACGAGGTCTGCGTCCACCGGCAGCCCGTACTTGAAGCCGAAGGACATCACCGTCGCGCGCAGCCCGCTCTCGCCGTTCTCCCGGCCGAACGCGGCCTCGAGCGCGGCGCGCAGCTCGTGCACGTTCCGGCTGGAGGTGTCGATGACCAGGTCGGCCTCGCCGCGCAGCTCGCGCAGCAGGTCACGCTCGCGCGCGATGCCGTCGGTGATCCGGCCCTCGCCCTGCAGCGGGTGCGGCCGCCGCACGTTCTCGAACCGGCGCACCAGCACGTCGTCCGCCGACTCCAGGAAGACGATGCGGTGCCGCAGCCCGGTGGCCTCTATGTGGGAGAGCGCCTCGTGCAGGTGCTCGAAGAAGGAGCGCCCGCGCACGTCCACCACCACGGCGATGCGCGGCACGGAGCCCTGGGTGCGGGCGGCGAGGTCCACCATCGTGGCGATCAGGCTCGGCGGCAGGTTGTCCACCACGAACCAGCCGAGGTCCTCCAGGACCTTCGCCGCCGTGGACCGCCCGGCACCCGACATGCCGGAGATCACCACGAGCTCGGGTGGCTCCGGTGTCTCGTCGACCTCGTTGTTCATGATGAACCGCCTTTCCCCCTCGACCGCTGATTCCCATCGGTGTGCGCCCGATCACCGGCCGGTCGCGCGCCGGCCTGCGATCAAGACCGAGTCTATGTCCCTTTCGATTCAGTTTCCGCCATCTTCCAGAAGCTCACCGGTCGCGGTGTTGACGGCAGCCGGACGGGCGGACGAACGGGAGCGCTGCGCGATCGCCTCGTGCAGCGCCTCGGCCGTGGCCCGCCCGAGCCCCGGCACCGCCGCGAGCTCGTCCACGCTGGCCCCCCGGACCGCCTTGACCGACCCGAAGTGCTTGAGCAGCGCCTTGCGCCGGACCTCGCCGAGCCCCGGGATCCCGTCCAGCAGCCCGCCCGAGGTCATCGCCTTGGAGCGCCGCTGCCGGTGGAAGGTGATCGCGAACCGGTGCGCCTCGTCCCGCACCCGCTGCAGCAGGTAGAGCGCTTCGCTGGTGCGCGGCAGGATGACCGGGTCCTCCTCCCCGGGCAGCCAGATCTCCTCCATCCGCTTCGCGATCCCCGCCACCGCCACGTCGTCGATCCCCAGCTCCGCGAGCGCCCGCGCGGCCGCCGCCACCTGCGGCTGCCCGCCGTCCACGAGGACGAGCTGCGGCGGATAGGCGCTCCGGCTCAGCGGCTTGTCCTCGCGTGCGGAGCCTTCCGGAGTACTTTCCACGTCCCCCTGCTCGTGCTCCGGCTCTTGCCCGTCCGTATTTGTGGGCCTGTTATCTTCGAACTCCGCGTCCGGCAGCAACGCCTCGCCCGCCTTCGCCGCCTCCGCGAGGTAGCGCTTGAACCGGCGGGTGATCACCTCGTGCATCGACCGGACGTCGTCCTGCCCCTGCACCGTCTTGATCGTGAAGCGGCGGTACTCCGACTTGCGCGGCAGCGCGTCCTCGAACACCACCATCGACGCCACCACCTCGGCGCCCTGGGTGTGCGAGATGTCGTAGCACTCGATACGCAGCGGCGCCTGCTCCATGTCCAGGGCCTCGGCGATCGCCTCCAGCGCCTGCCCACGCGTCGTCAGATCCGAGGCCCGCTTGGTCTTGTGCAGCGCCAGGGCCTGCTTCGCGTTGCGCTCGACCGTCTCCATCAGGGTCCGCTTGTCCCCGCGCTGCGGCACCCGCAGCTCGACCCCGTGCCCCCGCACCGTCGCCAGCCACGCCTGCACTGCCTCGGCGTCCTCGGGCAGCGCGGGCACCAGGATCTCGCGCGGCACCGCCTCCGGCTCCTGGTCGCCGTAGAGCTGCTGCAGGAACTGGCCGACCAGGCCGCCGGTGTCGATGTCCTCCACCTTCTCCACGACCCAGCCGCGCTGGCCGCGCACCCGCCCGCCGCGCACGTGGAAGATCTGCACCGCGGCCTCGAGCTCGTCCTCGCAGATCGCGACGACGTCCGCGTCCGTGCCGTCGCCGAGCACGATCGCGTTGCGCTCCATCGCCCGCTGCAACGCGCCGAGGTCGTCCCGCAGCCGGGCCGCCTTCTCGAACTCCAGGTTCGCGGCGGCCTGCTTCATCTCCTGTTCGAGCCCGCGGGTGAACCCGGCGGTCTGCCCGGACATGAAGGTGCAGAAGTCCTCGGCGATCGTCCGGTGCTGCTCCGGGCTGATCCGGCCCACGCACGGGGCCGAGCACTTGTCGATGTAGCCGAGCAGGCACGGACGCCCGGTCAGCGACGCGCTGCGGAAAACCCCCTGCGAGCAGCTGCGCATCGGGAACACCCGCAGCAGCGCGTCCACCGTCTCGCGGATCGCCCAGGCGTGCGCGTACGGCCCGAAGTAGCGCACGCCCTTCTTCTTCGGCCCGCGCATCACCTGCACGCGCGGGAACTCCTCGTTCAGGGTGACCGCGAGGCTCGGATACGACTTGTCGTCCCGGTACTTGACGTTGAACCGCGGCTCGAACTCCTTGATCCAGGAGTACTCCAGCGCGAGCGCCTCGACCTCGTTCTTCACGACGGTCCACTCGACGGACGTGGCCGTCGTGACCATGGACTGGGTGCGCGGGTGCAGCGACGTGAGCGGCTGGAAGTAGTTCGACAGCCGCGAGCGGAGGTTGATCGCCTTGCCGACGTAGACGACCCGGCCGTACTGGTCCCGGAACTTGTAGACCCCCGGCTGGGTCGGGATGGTGCCGGGCGCCGGGCGGTATGTCGTCGGATCGCTCACGGTGTCAGCCTACGGCTTCGCACCGACAGCCGGTCCCGGGTCCGCACGCGGCTGCGGCGGCCCGGGACCGGCTGCGAAAGGTGATGCGGGCGGATCAGGCCGCGTAGGTGACGGTGCTGCCGGAGACCGAGCAGGTCTTGGCGGCCAGCGGCGAGGTGGCCGGGCCCTGGACGACCGAGCCGTCCTTGGCGCTGAACTGCGAACCGTGGCACGGGCACTGGATGACGTTGTTCGACACCGACGTCACCGTGCAGCCCTGGTGCGTGCAGACCGCGGTGAAGGCCTTGTACTCGCCGGCGCTCGGCTGGGTCACCACGACGTTGTTCTGCGTGTCGATGAACCCGCCGTCCACCGGCACCTTCGAGGCGGCGACGGTCAGGCCGCTGCCGCCCGCCGCGCCGGTGGAGCCGGTCGCGGCACCGCCCGCGGCGGCCGCGGTCTGGGCGTTCGAGCCCTGGGGGACACTGTTCGAACTGCTGCAGGCCGCGGCGGTGACGCCCACGCCGGCGGCGGCCACACCCAGCGCGGTGGTGCGCAGCACGGTGCGGCGGTCGGCGGAAGGCAGGGACTGTTCGGCCATGTTCTCGGCGCTCCTTGGATCTCGGCTGTGGGTCAGCGTACCCGGCCCGATTCCCGAAGTCGGGAACAGGTCCGGGTACGTCGGACGCCCTTCACGGCCATGTCACGGCGCGCGCGGATGAGTGGTTCAAGCACTCGGGGTAAGAATTTGCTGAGTGATCTCATCCGGCGGGCGTGCGACGGTTGTTCAGCCGAGCAGCTCCTTGAGGAATTTGCCGGTGTACGAGTCCGGGTGCGCCGCGACGCGCTCCGGGGTGCCCTCGGCGACCACCGTGCCGCCACCGCGGCCGCCCTCCGGACCCATGTCCACGATCCAGTCCGCGGTCTTGATCACGTCGAGGTTGTGCTCGATCACGATCACCGAGTTGCCGTTGTCCACGAGCCGCCCGAGCACGCCGAGCAGCTTGCGGATGTCCTCGAAGTGCAGGCCGGTGGTCGGCTCGTCGAGCACGTACACGGTCCGGCCGGTGGAGCGGCGCTGCAGTTCGGAGGCCAGCTTGACGCGCTGCGCCTCACCGCCGGAGAGGGTGGTCGCGCTCTGGCCGAGCCGGACGTAGCCGAGGCCGACGTCGTTGAGCGTGCGCAGGTGCCGGGCGATGCCGGGGATCGCCTCGAAGAACTCGACCGCCTCGGCCACCGGCATGTCCAGCACGTCCGAGATGGTCTTGCCCTTGTAGTGCACCTCGAGGGTCTGCTCGTTGTACCGCTTGCCGTGGCAGACCTCGCAGGGCACGTAGACGTCCGGCAGGAAGTTCATCTCGATC
>DATJIF010000027.1:0-2960 GCA_035493475.1 Actinospica sp. | reverse complement strand
GCGGCGCCGGTGCCGCCGTCGTGGCCGGAGATGAGCACGACGTCGGCGTGCGCCTTGGACACGCCGGCGGCGACGGTGCCGACGCCGACCTCGGAGACCAGCTTCACGTGCACCCGGGCGGCCGGGTTGGCGTTCTTCAGGTCGTGGATGAGCTGGGCGAGGTCTTCGATGGAGTAGATGTCGTGGTGCGGCGGGGGCGAGATGAGGCCGACGCCGGGGGTGGAGTGCCGGGTCTTGGCGACCCAGGGATAGACCTTGTGGCCGGGCAGCTGGCCGCCCTCGCCGGGCTTGGCGCCCTGGGCCATCTTGATCTGGAGGTCGTCGGCGTTGGTGAGGTACTCGGAGGTGACGCCGAAGCGGCCGGAGGCGACCTGCTTGATCGCCGAGCGGCGCTGCGGGTCGTGCAGGCGTTCGGGGTCCTCGCCGCCTTCGCCGGTGTTGGACTTGGCGCCGAGCGTGTTCATCGCGATGGCGAGGGTCTGGTGCGCCTCGAGGGAGATCGAGCCGTAGGACATGGCGCCGGTGGAGAATCGCTTGACGATCTCGCTGACGGGTTCGACCTCGTCGATGGGGATCGGGGTGCGGCCGCGCTGGTCGAGGGCGAACAGGCCGCGCAGCGTCATGAGCTGCTCGGACTGCTCGTTGACCCGGCCGGTGTACTTCTTGAAGATGTCGTAGCGGCGCTCGCGGGTGGAGTGCTGGAGCCGGAAGACGGTCTCCGGGTCGAACAGGTGCGGTTCGCCCTCGCGGCGCCACTGGTATTCGCCGCCGATCTCGAGGCGGCGGTGCGAGGCGCGGTTGACGCCGCGCGGGTAGGCGCGGGCGTGCCGGGCGGCGACTTCGCCGGCGATCTCGTCGAGGCCGATGCCGCCGAGCTTGGAGGAGACGCCGGTGAAGTACGTCTCGACCATCTCGCGGCTCAGGCCGACGGCTTCGAAGACCTGGGCGCCGCGGTAGGAGGCGACGGTGGAGATGCCCATCTTGGACATGACCTTGAGCACGCCCTTGCCCAGCGCCTTGATGAGGTTCCTGATGGCCTTGTCGGCCGGGACGTGCACGAAGGTGCCCGAGTTGGCCAGGTCCTCGACGGTCTCCATGGCCAGGTAGGGGTTGACCGCGGCGGCGCCGAAGCCGATGAGCAGCGCGATGTGGTGCACTTCGCGCACGTCGCCGGCCTCGATCAGCAGCGAGGTCTGAGTACGGGTCTTCTCCCGGATCATGTGGTGGTGCACGGAGGAGGTGAGCAGCAGCGACGGGATCGGCGCCTGCTCGGCGTCCGAGTGCCGGTCGGAGAGCACGATGATGCGCGCGCCGTCGGCGATGGCGGCGGAGACCTCGGCGTTGACCTCGGCGAGCCGGTCGCGCAGGGCGGGGCCGCCGCCGGCCGCGCGGTAGAGCCCGGAGACGGTGACGGCCTTGAGGCCGGGCAGGTCGCCGTCGGCGTTGATGTGGATGAGCTTGGCGAGCTCGTCGTTGTCGATGACCGGGAAGGGCAGTTCGACCTGCCGGCAGGAGGCCGGGCTGGTGTCGAGGAGGTTGTCCTCGGGGCCGATGGTGGTGCCGAGGGAGGTGACCAGCTCTTCCCGGATGGCGTCCAGCGGCGGGTTGGTGACCTGCGCGAAGAGCTGGGCGAAGTAGTCGAACAGCAGGCGCGGGCGCTGGGAGAGCACGGCGAGCGGGGTGTCGGAGCCCATGGAGCCGATCGGTTCGGCGGCGGTCTTCGCCATGGGTGCGAGGATGACGCGCAGTTCTTCCTCGGTGTAGCCGAAGGTCTGCTGGCGGCGCACGACGGAGGCGTGCGTGTGCACGATGTGCTCGCGCTCCGGCAGGTTCTCGAGCCGGATCAGGCCGGCGTGCAGCCAGTCCTGGTAGGGCTCTTCGGCGGCGAGGGAGGCCTTGATCTCGTCGTCCTCGACGATGCGGTGCTGGGCGGTGTCGACGAGGAACATGCGGCCGGGCTGCAGACGGCCCTTGCGCACGACGCTCGCCTGGTCGAGGTCGAGCACGCCGACCTCGGAGGCCAGTACGACCAGGCCGTCGGAGGTGACCCAGTAGCGGGACGGGCGCAGGCCGTTGCGGTCGAGCACGGCGCCGATGAGAGTGCCGTCGGTGAAGGTGATCGAGGCGGGGCCGTCCCACGGCTCGATCTTGCAGGCGTTGTACTGGTAGAAGGCGCGCCGTTCGGGCGCCATCTCGGTGTGGTTCTCCCAGGCTTCGGGGACCATCATGAGCACGGCGTGCGGGAGCGAGCGCCCGGACAGGTGCAGCAGTTCGAGGACCTCGTCGAAGCTGGCGGAGTCGCTGCCGGTCGGGGTGACGATCGGGAAGATCCGCTGCAGCGGCCCGGAGATGGCGTCCGTCGCCAGTTGCGATTCGCGGGCGCGCATCCAGTTCTTGTTGCCCTGCACGGTGTTGATCTCGCCGTTGTGCGCGATGAAGCGGTACGGGTGGGCGAGCGGCCAGGCGGGGAAGGTGTTGGTGGAGAAGCGGGAGTGGATCAGCGCGATGGCGCTGGTGAACTCGGGGTCGGACAGGTCGGGGAAGAACGGCTCGAGCTGTCCGGTGGTGAGCATGCCCTTGTAGACGATCGTGCGTGAGGAGAGCGAGGGGAAGTACGCCTCGGTCTCGTGCTCCACCCGCTTGCGCAGCACGAATGCCAAACGGTCGAGTTCAACGCCCTGCTGGCCGGCGGTGCCGGCGGCGAACAGCTGGCGGAAGCGCGGCATGACGCCGCGGGCGGTGGCGCCGAGCAGGCCGGGGGTGACCGGGACCTCGCGCCAGCCGAGCACGTTCAGCCCCTCCTCGGCGGCGACGCGCGCGACGGCGGCGCGGGTGGCCTCCTCGGCCTCGTCGGTGTCGGGGATGAAGGCGAGGCCGACGGCGTAGGCGCCGGCCTCGGGCAGCTCGAAGCGGGCCGCGCGGCGCAGGAAGGCGTCCGGGACCTGCACGAGTATGCCGGC
>DATJIF010000026.1:0-15074 GCA_035493475.1 Actinospica sp. | reverse complement strand
TCCGGCCTCGGCTGGGTCACCGCCGAGTACGCGATGCTGCCGCGCGCCACGCACGACCGCTCCGACCGCGAGTCGGTCAAGGGCCGGATCGGCGGGCGCACGCACGAGATCTCCCGGCTGATCGGCCGGGCCGTGCGCGCCGTGGTCGACTACAAGGCGCTCGGCGAGAACACCATCGTGCTGGACTGCGACGTGCTGCAGGCCGACGGCGGCACCCGCACGGCCGCGATCACCGGCGCGTACGTGGCGCTGGAGGACGCGATCGGCTGGCTGCGCGAGCGCGGCGCCATCAAGGGCAAGCACGAGCCGCTGACCGGATCCGTCTGCGCGGTCTCGGTGGGCATCATCGACGGCAGGCCGATGCTCGACCTCTGCTACGAGGAGGACGTGCGCGCCGAGACCGACATGAACGTGGTCTGCACCGGCGACGGCCGCTTCGTCGAGGTGCAGGGCACGGCCGAGGGCGCCCCCTTCGACCGCCGCGAGCTCGGCAGCCTGCTCGACCTCGCCGAGCTCGGCTGCCGCGAGCTGACGCTGCTGCAGAACAAGGCGCTCGGCCGATGAGCGAGCCGAAGCGGGTCGTCCTCGCCACCCGCAACGCGCACAAGGTCGGCGAGCTGCGGGCGATCCTGGCCGACCTCGGCGTGGCCGTGGACCTGGTCGGGGTGGCCGACTTCCCGGGCGTGCCGGACGTGGCCGAGACGGAGCTGACCTTCGCGGGCAACGCGCTGCTCAAGGCCGTCGCCGTGGCCGAGGCGACCGGGCTGCCCGCGATCGCCGACGACTCGGGCATCTGCGTGGACGCGCTCAACGGCATGCCGGGCATCTTCTCCGCGCGCTGGGCCGGCAAGCACGGCGACGACGCGGCCAACCTGGACCTGCTGCTGGCCCAGGTCTCCGACGTGCCCGACGAGCACCGCGGCGCCGCCTTCGTGTGCGCCGCCGCGCTGGCCGAGCCGGGCGGCCGCCACGTGGTCGAGGAGGGCAGGATCGACGGCGTGCTGCTGCGCGAGCGGCACGGCGACGGCGGCTTCGGCTACGACCCCGTCTTCCGCCCGCACGGCAGCGAGGTGAGCACCGCGGAGCTGACCGCCGAGCAGAAGAACCGGATCTCGCACCGCCGCCGCGCCTTCGCCGCGCTCGCCCCGCACCTCGCGCAGGGCTGACCCGGAGCCCGGCACGGTACCTGACCGGGCGCCTGACACAGCGTCAGCAAAGGCCGACCATCCCGCGTGGATGCTCGGCCTTTTGTCATAATTCGTCCCGTTACTGCCGGTGATCAAGTCACGGC
This sequence comes from Actinospica sp., assembly GCA_035493475.1. Taxonomy (GTDB): domain Bacteria; phylum Actinomycetota; class Actinomycetes; order Streptomycetales; family Catenulisporaceae; genus Actinospica. The sequence goes on along the minus strand of DATJIF010000026.1, from coordinate 13,783 downwards.
GCTGTGCAGCTGAGATTACGATTAGATAACTGGTCTATACCTGGACGCGCCCTGGTATAGACCAGCCCGGACCGCCGCGCCTACATTGTGCCCACTCCTCGAACAGAGCGTGTCCTGGCAATGAAAGGCATTTGGCAATGAAGCATCGCCTCGCAGCCGCGGCAGCCCTCGGTCTGTCGGCCGCCCTGGCCCTGTCCGCATGCAGCTCCTCCTCCAAGTCGGGCTCCGGATCGTCTTCAGGCGGCTCCGTCACCCTGCACTTCTTCGGCGCCGACTACGGCACCGCCGGAACGTCGAACTCCACGCAGACCTACTGGCAGAACATCGCCACCGCGTTCCACGCGAAGTACCCGAACATCACCGTGGACGTGCAGACCATCGACTGGAACGACTTCCCGACCAAGCTGCACACGCTGCTGCAGTCGAAGAACTACCCGGACATCATCGAGGGCGACGCCCCGCAGTCGTACGCGCAGGAGGGGATCGCGTACAAGGCCTCGGACGTGCTGAGCAGCTCGACGCTGAGCAACCTGATCCCGACCTTCGCCAAGCAGGGCGACTACCAGGGCACCGAGTACGGCATCCCCTTCACCACCAGCACCCGGGCGCTGTACTACAACACCAAGCTGTTCAAGCAGGCCGGCATCAGCACCCCGCCCACCACGTGGGCCGAGCTCGAGGCCGACGCCGCCAAGATCGCCAAGCTGGGCAACAGCACCATCGGCTACGGCATGCCCCTCGGCACCGAGGAGGCCCAGGCCGAGTCCTTCATGTGGATGCTCGGCGCCAACGGCGGGTATGTGAACAGCAGCGGCACCTACACGATCAACTCGGCCGCCAACGTCACCGCGTTCAACTTCATGAACGGCATGGTCAAGGCCGGCGACACCGAGGCCAACCCGGGCACCGTCAACCGCGCCACCATGTGGTCCGACTTCGCCGCCGGACAGGTCGGCATGGTCGGCGGCTCCCCGGCCGTGGTCCCGATCATCCAGTCCGCCGGCAAGCTCACCTCCTCGGACTGGGCCACCGCCCCGTTCCCGGGCCAGAACGGCGTCGTCAGCAACCCGCTCGGCGTCGACGACCAGATCGTCGCGCTGAACGTGCACAACCAGCAGAGCGCGATCCAGCAGTTCCTGAACTTCGCCTACCAGGACACCTACCAGGCGCAGTTCGACAAGGAGTACGACCTGCTGCCGGCCACCACCTCGGCCGCCAACGCCCAGGAGAGCGACCCGATCTTCGGCGCGTTCGTCAAGGCCATCCCGACCTCCTCGGCCTACCCGACCAACGCCAACTGGTCCGACGTCAGCACCAAGATCAAGCAGACGATCGGCGCCGCGGTGGACGGCACCTCGCCCAGCACGGTCCTCGGCCAGATCCAGACGTTCGCCTCGAGCGGACAGTAAGCCCCAAGCGGCCCGCACTGCCGCCTGGCCGCCGCCCCCGATCCCGGCCCGCACCCGGGATCGGGGGTGGCCGTGCACCCGGACCCGGCGCCGAAGAGGAAGAGAACCGACCATGCAGGAAACCGTGGACACCACGGCCGACGCCGCGGCCCCGACCGCGGCGCGCGACCGGAGCACCGGCGCCGGCCCGATCGTCCGTCCATCGCTCGCCCGGCGCGCCCGCCGCGCCCTCGCCCCGCTGCCCTGGCTCGCCCCGGCGCTCGCGCTGATCGCCTTCGTGGTGCTCTGGCCGGTGTGGGAGATGTTCACCACCTCCCGGCAGCACATCAACTCGTACGGCTTCAACCTCGGCGACTACGGCTGGAAGAACTACTCCACGCTGTTCGCCGACCCCAACCTCGGCTCGGTGATGGCCCGCACCGCGCTGTGGACCTTCGCGATCGTCGCCATCACGGTGCTGATCTCGCTCGGCCTCGCGCAGCTGCTCAACCGCAGCTTCCCGGGACGCCGGCTGGTCCGCTGGGCGCTGATCGCGCCGTGGGCCGCCTCCGTGATGATGACCGCCATCGTCTTCCGCTGGATGCTCGACCCGAACAACGGCGTGGTCAACGTCTTCCTGCACCAGATCGGCGTCGTCAAGGACTTCAACGGCAGCCAGGCCTCCTGGCTCGGCGACCCGACCGCGGCGCTGTGGTGGATGATCGCCGTGGCCGTCTTCGTCTCGGTCCCCTTCACCACCTACGCCCTGCTGGCCGGCCTCACCTCGATCCCCACGGACGTCTACGAGGCGGCGAGGATGGACGGCGCGGGCAAGTGGCGCACCTACCGCGCCATCACCTTCCCGCTGCTCCGCCCTGCTCTGCTGGTCGCGGTGCTCATCAACCTGATGAACGTCTTCAACTCGTTCCCGATCATCTGGACGATGACCGGCGGCGGGCCGGACTACCAGACCAGCACCAGCACCGTGTACATGTACGCGCTCAAGCAGTTCAACATCGGCGAGTCCGGCGCGCTGTCCGTGGTGAACTTCGGCGTGGTCATCATCATCGTCCTCGTCTTCCTGCGGGCCAACCGCAGCGCCCTGAAGGAGGGCTGATCCATGGCCGCCGCCACCGTCGCCGCCACGCAGCCTCAGGAGCGCGCCAAGCGCACCCGCCCCAAGAAGCCCCCGACGCTGCGCACCGTGCTGCTGTGCGCCGCCGCGTACCTGGTGGGCCTGATCTTCATCCTCCCGTATCTGGAGATGATCGTCACGGCCCTGCGCCCCCAGGCGGAACTACGCGACCGCGACTACCTTCCGCACCACCTGACGTTCTCCAACTTCACGAACATCTGGTCCACCGGCCTGGGCACCAACCTGTCCGTCAGCCTCGAGATCTCCATCGGCGCCACCCTCCTGGTGCTGCTGGTGGCGATCCCCGCCGCGTACTACACCTCACGAAGGAAGTTCCGCGGCAAGGGCGTGTTCCTGATCCTGGTCCTGGTCACCCAGATGTTCCAGCCGACGTCCCTGATCGTCGGCATCTACCAGGAGTTCACCAACACCGTCCACGTGAACTCGACCGTGGCCCTGATCCTGGTCAACGCGGGCTTCAACCTGGCCTTCGCGATCTGGATCCTGAACGCCTACTTCGGCGCCATCCCCAAGGAGCTCGAAGAGGCCGCCATGGTCGACGGCACCAGCCGCATCGGCGCCATGTTCCGCGTGATCATCCCCCTCGCCCTCCCCGGCATCGTCACCGCCCTGATCTTCACCTTCATCGCCGCCTGGAACGAGTTCATCACCGCCCTGACGCTCACCAACACCGACTCCAGCGAGCCGCTGACCGTCAAGATGAACACCTTCATCGGCCAGTACTCCACCGACTGGCAGCACCTCTTCGCCGGCTCCGTCATCGCCACCATCCCGGTGATCATCCTGTTCGCCTTCATCGAGGGCAAGGTCGTCTCCGGCCTCACCGCCGGCTCGGTGAAGTAGCGGGATTCTTCCCCGCCGCGGTCCCGGAGTCACGCACTCCGGGACCGTTCGTCGCTGCGGGGTGGGTGGTGTTCGGTGCCCCGTTCCGTCGTGTCCGGTGCCCGCGCGTGGGCGAACTGTGCGCCACCCACCCGCCCGCCCTGCTTCCAGCGTGCTGAAGCCGTGTCGGCTGCCTGCGGTGGGGCGCAAACGCCGACGGCCAGGCGATCAGCCTGGCCGTCGGGTACTTGTGTGGGACCGGTCGGATTCGAACCGACACCTGTACTACCCCTAAAATAGTTGCCTCTACCGTTGGGCTACGGTCCCGGCCTTCCGATTCTAGCTGACTCGCTTCTTGCGGCAGTAGTTGTCCGTGGTCGCGTGACAGTTCGGGCAGAGGAATCTGAGGTTCTCGCGCCGGTTGTCGCGGAAGTCGCCGTTGATGTGGTCGAGTTCGAGGGTCAGCGGCCTGCCCTGCCATTCGGGGCCGGTCCCGCATCCGACGCAGCGCTCGGGCATACCCGTCGTGATGAGAGCTCTGCGAATCATCGGAGGCTTCTGCCGGTAGTTCTGCTCTGGCCGGAAGACCAGCAGTTGCTCGGGTGGTATGCGGCGGTCGCTCGGCTTGCCCAGCCAGTGTCCTTGACCGACGAAGTGGCTCGTGTCGAGTGCGAGGCGCCATATCTCGTCGCGGACGAGTCGGTGACGTGTCCCCGAGGGTTCCAGCCCGAGGGCCCGTATGACTTCGGCGATGCTCCGGCACGTCGGGATGGCGGCACGAAGCATCGTCTCGTTGACGACGAGCCTGCGTCCTTCGCGCCGGAACCCGGCACTCGTGGGCCTCGGTCTCACCGGCTTCCTGGGTCTGGTCGAGTTGAAGTGGCTTGTGTCCAACCCGAGCATGACCATGCGCCGTCTGAGATGGTGGATCGTGCCGCCTACGGGCTTCGCGCCGAGCCTGGTTGCGACCTCGACCATCGTCAGGGAGTCGGCTACGGCCTTGCGCAGGTCGTCCTCGGTGTAGAGAGTGCCGGGACGCGTGAAGTGCCGCGTATCGATGCCCAGAGCCTTGATCTGCTCCGACGCGTACCTGCGGCGTTTGGGGTTGTCGTCGAGCCCGAGGTGGGCGAGGACTTCGCCGAGGTCGCTCGCGGCCGCTACGGCGGGGGCCAGCTTCTCGGCGGTGTACATGTTGCGGGGGCGGGTGGCGGCCATGGCTGGCTCCTCGGGGGAACTGGTGTGCGAGGAATCCAGGGTAGGCACATTGTGAGCTGCTAGGGAAGAGGGCTGATATAAGTCATATGATCATGCGGAAGGGCCGCGCACGTCGCTCGTGGAGGGGAGCGGCGGGCGCGGCCCGGTCGTCTGGTGCCGCGGTGTTGGCGGGCGGCTCAGACGGAGGTGACGACCTTGTCCTGGTCGAGGCGGGGGTTGCGGGGGAACCAGGCGTTCTCGCCGGGCTTGCCGATGTTGACGACGACGAGGGTCTTGTAGCCGGACTCGGCGAAGAACTCCTTGTCGATGGCCTCGGCGTCGAAGCCGGTCATCGGGCCCGCGGCGAGGCCGGCGGCGCGGACGGCGAGGATGAAGTAGCCGACCTGCAGGCTGGCGTTCAGGGACGCGGCGCCGAAGCGGTGGTCCTGGTCCTTGAAGATGGCCTGGGCGCCCTGGAAGTGCGGGAACTGGGTGGGCAGGTGCTCGTGGAACTCGGGGTCGTAGGCCAGCACGGCCACCAGCGGGGCGGTGGAGGTCTTGGCCTTGTTGCCGTCCGACATGTGCGCGACGAGGCGCTCGCGGGCCTCGGGGGTGCGCACCAGCAGCACCCGCAGCGGCTGCATGTTCATGGAGGTGGGCGCGTACTTGACCAGGTCGTAGATCGCGGCTACCTGCTCCTCGCTCACCGGCTCGTCGCTGAAGGTGTTCGCGGTGCGGGCCTCGCGGAACAGCAGGTCCTGCGCGGTCTTGTCGAGAACCAGGTGCTCGTGCAGCTCGGTCATCGTGTTCTTCCGTTCTTGGTCGGGGGGAGCTCCCCCAGGGCTCGGGGGAGGGTGTCCGTTACGGGCCAACCAAGTTGAATCTTAAACTATTCCGCCCGGGCCCTTCGACAGGGTGCGGGAGGCCCCGGCCACGATCGCCAGGCCCAGGGCCCAGCCCAGATAGGGCAGCAGGAAGGCCACGAAGGCGGCGAGGCCGTGCGACTGGAACGCGTCGGTCTGGCCGAAGTGCACGATCGGTACGAACAGATCCGCAGCGTAGAGCACCGGATAGAACACCACGTGGTCGCCCGGGTGGATCGCGGTGGGCGGGTCGACGGCGTAGAAGACGCTCGCGGCGGCCTGAACTGCGGCGGCGATGGCGGCGGCGCGGCGCGGCAGGTAGCCGTAGCCGAGCGCTGTGCTGGAAATCACACTGCCGATCCGGGACATCCGGTCGAAGCTGCGGTGCCGCACCCGCTCCTTCTCGATCAGGATCTGCCGCGCGGCCTCCTCGTGGCCGAGCGCCCGGTAGTACGCGGCCATGAACTCGTAGGGCTGCGCGGCGTACGTCGGCTGCCTGCGGAGCAGCTTGATCCGCTCGTTGGCCGGCAGGTACGGGTCGAAGGCCTCGTAGGTGAACCCGTCCAGCTGCACGTCGGCGGGCCACGAGTCGCTGCCGCCGGTGATGTACGTGCCGTGCTTGGTGCGCCCGTCCCGCACCGTGCCGGCCTTCGCGTAGTACAGCTGCAGCCGGCCCGAGTCGGGGGCCATGCCGAACACGTCGAGGTGCCCGCCGACCTGGACGCCGGTCAGCCGCACGCCGGTCTCCGAGCGGAATCCGTCGCCGATGTAGAGCCCGCGGGCCACGGTCGCGGAGTTGGCCACCAGCGCGGGCCAGCCGCGCGCGCAGGTCAGCGAGGCGCGCTTGAAGGAGAGCCAGCCGCCGAACTTGCCGCCGGTCAGGTCGATCTGCCCCTCGGAGACCACGTCGTCGAAGAACGCGTTCCCGCCGCTGCTCACGGAGTCGCCGCTGATGGACTGGTAGGCGAGGTGGCCCTCGGTCGGCGGGTCCGTGAGACGCGTCCCGGCGAGGCTGATGACGCCGCCCGCGGACAGGCCGGGCATCCGGACGTGGCCGGCGACCGTGGCCTCGCCGAAGTAGAGGCTGCTGCCGACGGTCAGGCCGCCGATGCTGAGCGCGATGTCGCCGGGGTACCGCAGCTGCGCCTTGTTGAGCAGGAGTTCCGCGCCGATCTTGCTGTTGATCAGGGTGAATCGGCCGGTGCAGCGCAGCCGGTTGCAGCGCAGGTCGGTCTCGACCGTCAGCAGCTGCATCAGGGCCGCGTCGTTCCCGCCGCCGGTTATCTCGGCGCGGGTCAGGTTGAGGGTGCCGCGTATGTGCGCGCCGGTGGCGAGCAGCCGGGTCAGGTGACTGCCCGTCAGGTCGATCGACTTGGTGACCGACTCCTCCAGCCGCAGGGCGTCGGTGAAGGTGCAGTTCAGCATCGTCAGCGGGACGTCGATGGTGCCGTGCCGCAGGTCGACCTCGCCGACGATCCGGGCACCGCGGATCCGTACGCCGGCGGTGCGGCCCGGGGTCCCGGGTATGGCGCCGAGCGCGAGGGCCGCGACGAGTTCCGCGCGTATCTCCTCGCCGTGCCGGTACTCGACCTGGAGGCCGTGGCCGAACGCCTCCCAGAGCCGGTCCTCGGCCGGGGTGCGCTCGCCGAGCCAGTCGGGTCCATCAGTCATGCGCGACATCCTGGCAGGTCGTGCCGTTGGAGGCGTGGCTACCTCGGCGTACGGCGGAAACCCGATTTCACTGTGGTGGCCGCGCCGTGTATGGTTTTCCACGCAGCGGCCGCAGCACGGAGTCCCAAGGGAAGCCGGGCGGTGGATGCGTTGCCCCTTTAGCTCAGTCGGCAGAGCGTCTCCATGGTAAGGAGAAGGTCTACGGTTCGATTCCGTAAAGGGGCTCTTGATCGGCGGCCCGCCCGTGACGTGAACGAGCGTCCACCGGCGGGCCTTCGTCGATCATGGCGGTGTAGCTCAGTTGGCAGAGCAAGCGGCTCATAATCGCTGTGTCACCGGTTCAAGTCCGGTCACCGCTACAGAACCTGGCGATACCCCTGTCTGCTATGGGGTAAAGTATTGAGGTCCGTTAATCGGTCCGCTTTCGCCGCGGACCTCGCAGCAGCTACCGATTGGCAGTAGGAGTACTCGTGGCAGCCACAGACGTCCGGCCCAAGATCACGCTGGCTTGCACCGAGTGCAAGGAGCGCAACTACATCACCAAGAAGAACCGGCGCAACGACCCGGACCGTCTTGAGATGAAGAAGCACTGCCCGCGTTGCAACAAGCACACGGCGCACCGAGAGACGCGGTAGTACCAGCTTCTGGGCGCACACGGCCCAGTTCAGCATCCGCGAGACCCGCTAGTCAGCGGCGTACTCGCGCACGCAGCTTCCAGGGCCGCCCACCCCGCACGGGGTCGGCGGCCCTCGCCGTGTCCGCGCCGGGCGCCGCTATGCTCGACGGCGGATCCCCGACGGAAGTAGATAGAGGTTTCCCATGGCCCTGGACCAGTCCTTCGTCGGCCGGACCTATCCGCCGACCCCCGCCTACGAGGTGGGGCGGGAGAAGATCCGGGAGTTCGCGGACGCGATCGGCGACCCGAACCCGGTGTACCGGGATCCGGAGGCGGCCAAGGCGCTCGGGCACCCGGACGTGGTGGCGCCGCCGACCTTCCCGATCGTGATCTCGATGCCGGCCGCGGACCAGGTGGTGTACGACCCGGCGCTCGGCCTGGACTGGTCGCGTGTGGTGCACGGGGACCAGCGGTTCAACCACGAGCGGCCGATGCGTCCGGGGGACCGGGTGGTGGCCGTGGTGACCGTGGAGTCGATCAAGTCCTTCGCGGGCAACGACATGATCACCCTGATGACCGAGATGAGCACGGTGGAGGGCGAGCTGATCACCGTCGCCCGGGCGCTGCTCGTCGCGCGCGCCGCCGAGCCGGAGGAGCAGCCGTGACCGAGACCGAGCGCTTCGCCCCGGGCACCGTGCTGCCCGCCGCGAGCTTCCCGATCACCCGCAAGGATCTGGTGCGCTATGCCGGGGCCTCCGGGGACTTCAACGACATCCACTGGAACGGCCGGTTCGCGGTCGAGGTGGGGCTGCCGGACGTGATCGCGCACGGCATGTACACGATGGCGGTGGCCGGCCGGGTGCTGACCGACTGGATCGGCGATCCGGCCGCGGTGCAGGAGTACTTCGTGCGCTTCTCCAAGCCGGTGCCGGTGCCGGACGACGGCGTGGGCGCGCTGGTCGAGGTGACCGGCAAGGTGACCAAGGCGCTGGACGACGGCCGGGTGCAGGTGGACCTGACGGTGCTGAGCGCGGGTCAGAAGGTGCTCGGCAAGGCGGTCGCGGTGGTGCGGATCCCGTGAACGGCGCGGTGGGCGAGGGCAGCGGCGGCGGCTGGAAGCACGGTGTGGAGCTCGCCGGGCTGACCACGCTGCGGCTCGGCGGTCCGGCCGGGCACTACTTCGAGGCGGACTCCGAGCAGACGCTGATCGCGGCGGTCAAGGACGCGGAGGGCCACGGCGAACCGCTGCTGATCCTGGGCGGCGGCTCGAACCTGGTGGTGGCGGACGAGGGCTACCCGGGCAGCGTGGTCCGGGTCGGGCTGCGCGGGGTGACGGCGCGGGACGGGCTGCTCTCGGTGGCGGCGGGCGAGAACTGGGACGACGTGGTGGCCCGCTCGGTGGCCGAGGGGCTGGCCGGGATCGAGTGCCTGTCCGGGATCCCGGGGCTGGCCGGGGCGACGCCGATCCAGAACGTGGGCGCGTACGGCCAGGACGTGAGCCAGACCGTCGTGATGGTGGACGCGTACGACCGGTCCACGGGGACGATGACCGTGCTGGACCGCGCGGACTGCCGGTTCTCGTATCGGCACAGCGCCTTCAAGGGCAACGCGCGCTACGTGGTGACCGCCGTGCACTTCCAGTTGGAGGATCTCGGCGGACTGTCGAAGCCGGTGGTGTTCCGGGACGTGGCCGACGCGCTCGGCATCGAGATCGGGGCCCGGGCGCCGCTGGCGGAGGTGCGCGAGGCGGTGCTGGCGCAGCGTCGGCGGCGCGGCATGCTGCTGGACGAGGCCGACCACGACACGTGGAGCGCCGGATCCTTCTTCACCAACCCGATCCTGACGCCGGATCAGCACGCCGAGTTCGAGCGGCGCTGCGCGGCGGCCGGGATCGAGGCGCGGCCGACGCCGTACCCGGAGGCGGACGGCCGGGTGAAGATCTCCGCGGCCTGGCTGATCGAGCGGGCGGGCTTCGGCAAGGGCTACGGCTCGGGCCCGGTGACGCTGTCCACGAAGCACACCCTCGCGCTGACCAACCGGGGCGGCGCGAGCACCGGCGACCTGCTGAAGCTGGCCGTGGAGGTGCGCGACGGGGTGGCCGCGCGGTTCGGCGTGGCGCTGGTTCCGGAGCCGGTCTTCGCGACCCCCTTGACTTGGTAGTTATCAGTCACTAACTTAGCTCTCGGAAGGAGGTCCGCCCATGAGTCCGCGGATGGCGATGGAGGAGCGTCGGGAGCTGGTGCTCCGCGAGGCGATCCCGGTCTTCGCCCGCTACGGCTTCGAGGGCGCGACCACCGCCGAGATCGCCAAGCGGGCCGGGGTCGCCCAGCCGTACATCTTCAAGCTCTTCGAGTCGAAGAAGGCGCTGTTCATCGCGGCCTGCGAGCGCAACATGCGCACCACGCAGCAGCAGATGTTCGACTCGGCGGGCGGCAAGACCGGCCACGACGCGCTGCACGCGATGGGCGACGCGTACGTGGAGCGGATGGAGAAGGACCGGGACTCGCTGCTGCTGCAGATGCAGCAGTACGCGGCGTGCTGGGACGAGGACATCCAGCGGACCGTGCGGCACTGCATGCAGGACCTCTGGAACATGGTGGTGGACATCGCCAAGGTTCCGACGGAGGAGGTCGCGATGTTCTTCGCCAAGGGGATGATGTGCAACGTCATCGCGGCGGCGGGGCGCTCCGACGGCAACGACCTGCAGTGGCTCCCGGTGCTCGAGGCCCTGTGGCCGCACAAGTTCCCGCTGCCGAACGGGCAGTAGGACGAGGTTCGGCGTCACGGCGCCCGCGGGTCGGGCGCCGTTTTTCATACCCGGTTAATTTAGTGACTGATAACTATTTTAGGGGACGAGCAGGATGACCGAAACGACTCTGGCCGCCGACGCGGGGACGTCGCCGGCCGCGGAAACAGACAGGGCGGACGCCGGACCTGCCACGGTCGGCCATCCGATCCGCACGTTCGTCATCGTGGGCACGGCGATGTTCATGGCGCAGCTCGACAACCTCGTCGTCACCTCCGCGCTGCCCTCGATCCAGAAGGCGCTGCACGCCGGGCTCTCCGGGTTGCAGTGGACCATCTCCGCGTACACGCTCACCTTCGCCGTGTTCCTGCTCACCGGGGCCACGCTCGGCGACCGCTACGGCCGCAAGCGGCTGTTCGGGGTCGGGCTCACGGTGTTCACGCTCGGCTCGGTCGGCTCCGCGCTGGCCCCGAACATCGGCACCCTGATCGCGGCGCGCGCGTTGCAGGGGCTCGGCGGCGCGATCATGGTGCCGCTCACGCTGACCCTGCTGTCCGCCGCCGTCCGCCCGGAACGCCGCGGGCTCGCGATCGGCGGCTGGGGCGCGCTGGCCGGGGTCGCCGTGGCGCTCGGGCCGGTGATCGGCGGCGGCATCACCGACGCCGCGTCCTGGAAGTGGATCTTCTGGATCAACGTGCCGATCGGCATCGTGCTGCTGCCGCTGTCCCGGTACTGGCTCAGCGAGTCGCACGGCCCGGCCCGCAAGCTCGACGTACCCGGCAACATCCTGGTCAGCCTGGGCCTGTTCGGCGTCGTCTACGGGCTGATCCGCGGCGGGCAGATCGGCTGGACCAGGCCCGAGGTGCTCGCCGGCTTCGTCGCCGGGGCGGGGCTGCTGGCCGCGTTCCTGCTCTGGGAGTCGCGCATCGAGGAGCCGATGCTGCCGCTCGGGCTGTTCCGCGGCCGGCAGTTCACGCTGGTCAACCTGGCCTCGATGCTGATGTTCTTCGGCATGTTCGGCTCGGTCTTCTTCCTGATCCAGCTGTTCCAGGACGTCTACGGGATGTCCCCGCTGGACGCCGGCGTGCACGCGCTGCCCTGGACGGCCATCCCGATGGTCGCCGCGCCGATCGCCGGGGCGCTGTCCGACCGGATCGGCGGCCGCGCGATCGTCGGCGTCGGGCTGCTGTTCCAGGCCGCCGGGCTCGCCGCGATCGCCGCCGTGACCACGACCACGGCCCCCTACGCGCACGTGATCCCCGGCCTGGTGCTCGGCGGCATCGGCAACGGGCTGTTCTTCGCCCCCATCGCGAACCTCGTGCTCGGCTCGGTGCGCCGCGAGCAGGAGGGGCTGGCCTCCGGGGTGAACAACGCGATCCGCGAGTTCGGCGGCGTGCTCGGCGTGGCCGTGATGGGCGCCATCTTCGCGGCCCGCGGCGGCTACGGCCCGACCGCGACGCTCAGCGCCCCGCAGCACTTCGTCGACGGCGTGATCCCGGCCGTCTACACCGGGGCCGTGGTGCTGCTGGTCGCCTCCGCCACCGTCTGGGCCCTGCCGCGGCGCGCCCGGATTCCGGCGGCCGGGTAAGCCATTCGACTCCGGCCCCGGGAAACCGTTAGACTGCTCGCCAGTGCAGAGCGATCTCACCTTAGGGTCGTAGCTCAACTGGCAGAGCACCGGTCTCCAAAACCGGGGGTTGGGGGTTCAAGTCCCTCCGGCCCTGCACGACGTAGTGCAGGCTTGGGGTTCAAGTCACAGTGAACTCCGGGCCCTGCACGATGCAGCAGCGATGCAGCAAGATTCACGGCCGCGCCGGGCACCTTCGGTACAGAAGGTAGCCCTGGCGCGGCTTGCGTCGTACGCTTTGCGGTGCACCGTGGAACGCGTGCGCCGAGACCGAGCAGTGAGGTAGACAGGTGAGCCAGACGCGCAGCAACGCCGGCGAGGAACTGGACGGCGTCTCCGACGGCGATGAGGAGTTCGAGGACTCCGTCGTCGACGAGGCCAAGGCCAAGAAGCCGTCGCGCGCCGAGCGCAAGGCCGCGAAGCGCCGCGCCAAGCGGGACGGGGCCGCCGGCAAGTCCGCGCCCAAGACGCCGCGCAAGAAGCGCACCTCGCCCGCGCTCTTCATCCGCCAGATCATCGCCGAACTGCGCAAGGTCGTGTGGCCGACGCGCGGCGAGCTGCTCACTTACACCAGCGTGGTCATCGTCTTCGTGGTGGCCATCATCGGCATCGTCGCGCTGTTCGACTACGGCATCACGCACGCGGTCTCCGCGGTCTTCGGCTAAGCCTCCCGAAGTTTCCGGCTAGTCTGGTAAACAGCAGGAAACCGAACCACACAGGGAAGAAGAGGCCGTAGTGTCCGACATCAACGAATCGGATTCGGAGCTGCTCGAGGAGCCGCAGGAGCAGGACGCGGCCGTGGACGTGGCCGAGCCCGAGGCGCCGGGCACCGCAGACGACTTCCGTGAGGCGCTGCGCCGCTCGCCAGGCGAGTGGTACGTCGTGCACTCCTACGCGGGCTACGAGAACCGGGTCAAGCAGAACCTCGAGACCCGGATCACCTCGCTCAACATGGAGGAGCTGATCTTCCGGGTCGAGGTGCCCATGGAGGAGGCCGTCGAGGTCAAGAACGGCCAGCGCAAGAAGGTCAAGCGGAACAAGTTCCCGGGCTACGTGCTGGTGTGCATGGACCTGACCGCCGACTCGTGGGGCGTGGTGCGCAACACCCCGGGCGTCACCGGCTTCGTCGGCAACGCGCACGACCCGTACCCGCTCACGCTCGACGAGGTGGTCAAGATCCTCGCGGCGGACGAGCCGGAGGCCGCGGGCGGTTCGCCCAAGCCGGCCCCCGAGGTCAAGGTGCTCGACTTCGAGGTGGGCGACTCGGTCACCATCATCGACGGCCCCTTCGCCACGCTGCAGGCCACGATCAACGAGATCAACGCCGACTCGCAGAAGGTCAAGGGCCTGGTCGAGATCTTCGGCCGGGAGACCGCCGTGGAGCTGTCCTTCTCGCAGATCCAGAAGAACTAGGCAGGTCACGCAAGCCGTTGCCCGAGCCCGTCACCGCACCCGTTTTGGTGTGCGGTGACGGGCTCGGGTACTCTTGGCGTTTGTGTCATAAGACCCCGCGGGCGCTCGGCGAAAGCGCGCGCGGCAGGTGGACACCATCAGGGAATTCACCTTTCCAGAGTTAAGGACCCGGAGCATGCCTCCCAAGAAGAAGCTCGCAGCGATCATCAAGCTGCAGATCAAGGCCGGTATGGCGAACCCGGCCCCGCCGGTCGGCCCCGCGCTGGGTCAGCACGGCGTGAACATCA
>DATJIF010000025.1:0-8985 GCA_035493475.1 Actinospica sp. | reverse complement strand
GCCGACGGCGTCGTCGTGATCGACGACGCGTACAACGCCAATCCCGAGTCGATGCGCGCCGGGCTCAAGGCCCTGGTCACGCTCGCCCGCTCGCGCCCCGAGGGCCGGTCCTGGGCAGTGCTCGGTCAGATGGCCGAGCTTGGCGAGACCTCCGTCGAGGCGCACGACGCGCTCGGCCGGCTGGCCGTGCGGCTGCGGGTGGACCGGCTGCTGGCCGTCGGCCCGGAGGCCCGGATGATCCACGCCGGGGCCCTGCACGAGGGTTCCGGAGGACAGGAGTCCGCGACCGTGGCCGATCCGGACGAGGCGATCGCCGTGCTACGCGAGCAGTTGCGCCCCGGCGACGTGGTCCTGGTGAAGGCCTCCAACTCCGTCGGCCTGCGGCGGGTGGCCCGGGCTCTGCTGGAGGATGACGCACGATGATGAGAGCGGTTCTGTACGCCAGCGTGATCGCGCTGGTGTGCTCGCTGATCGGCACCCCGATGGCGGTCAAGTTCTTCGCCAGGCGCGGGTACGGCCAGGAGATCCGCGAGGACGGCCCGCAGACCCACCAGGTCAAGCGGGGCACGCCCACCATGGGCGGCACGGTCATCGTGCTCTCCACGCTCTTCGCCTACTTCGTCACCAAGCTGGCCACCGGCAAGTGGCCGACGGACTCGGCGATGCTGGTGCTGTTCCTGATGACCGGACTCGGCGCGGTCGGCTTCGTGGACGACTTCATCAAGATCTTCCGGCAGCGCTCGCTCGGCCTGCGCGCCAAGGCGAAACTGGTCGGCCAGTCGATCGTGACGGTCGCGTTCGCGGTGCTGGTGCTGCACTTCCCGAACTCGATGGGGCTGACCCCGGCGAGCGACCACATCTCCTTCCTCTACGACATCGGCTGGCTGGGCCTCGGCCCGGTGCTGTTCGTGATCTTCGCGTACCTGGTGATCGCGGGCTGGTCCAACGCGGTGAACCTGACGGACGGTCTGGACGGCCTGGCCACCGGCGCGTCGGTGATGGCGTTCTCCGCGTACGTGGTGATCGGCGTGTGGCAGTACGGCCAGAGCTGCGGCTCCTCGCCGAGCAAGGGCTGCTATGAGGTGCGCGACCCGCTCGACCTCGCGATCGTCGCGGCCGCGCTGATGGGCGCCTGCTTCGGATTCCTCTGGTGGAACGCGGCCCCCGCGAAGATCTACATGGGCGACACCGGCTCGCTCGCGCTCGGCGGCGCCTTCGCGGGCCTCGCGATCTGCTCGCGCACCGAACTGCTCGCCGTGATCATCGGCGGCCTGTTCCTGCTGGAGATGTTCTCGGTCATCATCCAGGTCGGCTACTTCAAGGCCAGCAAGGGCAAACGCGTCTTCAAGATGGCCCCGCTGCACCATCACTTCGAGATGATGGGCTGGCCGGAGGTCAACGTCGTCATCAGATTCTGGATCATCGCGGGCCTGTGCGTGGCCCTGAGCCTCGGAGTCTTCTACGGCGGATTCGCGGCGACGAAGTGACGGCGGCGGGCAAGTGACGGCTAGCAAGTGACGGCGGCGAGCGAATGAGCAACCTCGGCACGGAATCGATCGACTGGCGCGAGCCCGACCCGTACGGCGTCGCGTCGATTCCCTGGGCAGGCCTGCGCGTCTGCGTGGTCGGAGCCCGCGTGGTCGGGATCTCGGCGGCGTACGCGCTGCTGGACCTGGGCGCGGAAGTACTCCTCTGCGACCGCTACGACGACCCCGAGACCGCCGAGCGCTCAGCCCCCGTAGCCGAACGCGGCGCCACGCTCCGCCTCGGCGACGACAAGACGCTCCCCGCAGGCTGTGAACTGCTGGTGGTCGTCCCCGGCATCCCCCCCACCGCCCCGATCGTCGCCGCCGCCCGCGAGGCCGGAATCCCGGTCTGGGGCGACGCCGAACTGGCGTGGCGCCTGCGCAAGCCGCTGCCCGACGGCACGTTCGCCCCGTGGCTCGCCCTGACCGGCACGAACGGCAAGACCACCGCCGTCCGCATGCTCGCCGCGATGCTCGAGGCAGCCGGAAAGCGCGCCATCGCCTGCGGAAACGTAGGCTTCCCCCTGGTCGACGCGGTCCTGGCCGACGACCCCTACGAAGTCCTGGCCATCGAGCTCTCCAGCTACCAACTCCACTGGTCGGACTCGCTGAGCATGCTCGCCGCCGCCGTCCTCAACATCGCGCCCGACCACCTCGACTGGCACGGCTCGATGGACGAGTACGTCAAGGCCAAGGCGAAGATCTACGAGCGCTGCCAGATCGCGTGCGTCTACAACGTGGCCGACAAGGTCACCGAGCACATGGTCGAGGAGGCCGACGTCGTCGAAGGCTGCCGCGCCATCGGCTTCACCCTCGGCGCCCCCGGCCTCTCGATGCTCGGCGTGGTCGACGGCATCCTCGCCGACCGCGCCTTCATCGAGAACCGCCGAAGCGCCGCCGCCGAACTGGGCACCATCTACGACGTCGAGCCGCACGCCCCGCACAACATCGCCAACGCCCTGGCCGCCGGAGCCCTGGCCCGCGCATACGGCGTCCCGGTCGAAGCGGTCCGCGACGGCCTCAGGAACTTCCGCCCCGACCCCCACCGCATCGAGTTCGTAGCAGTGCTCGACGGTGTGGACTACGTGGACGACTCCAAGGCCACCAACACCCACGCCGCCGCCGCGTCCCTGGCCTCCTACGAGCACATCGTCTGGATCGCCGGCGGCCTGGCCAAGGGCGCCCAGTTCGACGACCTGGTCGAGAAGTCCGCCAAACGCCTCCGCGG
This sequence comes from Actinospica sp., assembly GCA_035493475.1. GTDB lineage: Bacteria > Actinomycetota > Actinomycetes > Streptomycetales > Catenulisporaceae > Actinospica. The sequence continues at coordinate 6,231 of DATJIF010000025.1, read as the reverse complement.
CGTAGTCCTCCTAGGCCAAGACCGCGCCGTCATCGCCGACGCCCTGGCCCGCAAGGCCCCCGACGTCCCCACCCGAGACATCGGCGGCGCCGACACCGGCCTGGACGCCGAAGCCGCCATCGACCTCATCCTCGACGCCGCCGCCGACCTAGCCCAAAAGGGCGACACCGTCCTCCTAGCCCCCGCCTGTGCCTCCATGGACATGTTCGTCTCCTACAACGAACGCGGCACCCTCTTCGCCCAAGCCGTCAAGGCCCGAAAAGCCGCGCAGGGGTAGAGGGTAGTGGGCCCGGTGGGGTCGCCCTGCTGCGGTTTCGTGGTCGGCCCTACCTCCGTCCCCGGCACTGCGCTCGTTCCTCGCTCCGTGCCGGTGACTACGTCCGGGCCGAGTACTTATTACTTAGCCCGCCCACCCGCCCTAGCCTTCGGCCCGCTACTGCCACTCCCTCGTCGCTGACGCTCCTCATTCGCTACGTTCGCGAGCCTTCGGCGCTCTGCGTAGCAGTCGATTCCTGACATCCCGTCGGTGTCTGCCGCCACTTCGCACGGCCTTTGGTTGCGATTTGGTCACGGGCCCGATCGCGCCACTGCGAAATGCCTACTTTGATGACTTTTGCCCTGACGAAGTATTAGGCGTCGCAAAGGTGAAGGTTGAAATCTGCCTTTACTGTCTGACGCATGGTCAGTTCATCGCGCGAAGCGATACTTCTCATCGATCAGCTGCTCCGCACATCGTCTGGTCCGGAAGGGCTTGCCGGAGCCGTTTGCGCTGCTCAGGCGTTCCCTTCGATGCTGACGGTGCAGACGTCGCACGGAGACGAATTCGTCCTTGTAATCGAGCTCCTGCGAGAGCCGGATGAGGTGAAACGTAACTGGTGGCCGCGGTATCTGACGGGGCTTTATGCGCATCACAAGGTGCCGATCGTGCTCGCCGTGTTGTGTCACGACGATGTGACTGCCGATTGGGCGGCGCGGCCGATTGTGGTCGGGACGGACTTCTGGACCAGTTTGGAGGTTCGTCCGCTTGTGCTCGGCCCGCGCGATCTTCCGCTGCCGGAGGGGCCGATCTGTGAAGCCGAGTTGCCGCTGGCTGTGCTCGGCGTCATCACACATGGCGATGACCCGCGCGTCGGCCGTGTGCTCGAAGAGGTCGCTGTGGCGCTGAAGGCGGTCGATGCGGCCGTCCGTGATCAGTTCTCGTCGATGATCAGTCGTGCGTTGCGCGAGCCGTCGGCCGTCGAGAAGTGGGGTGAGCTCGCCGCGATGAACATCGATCTCTAGGCGTTCCAGGGCGACGTGGCCCACCACCGACCGTGGCGGTGACCCGGCTTAATAGGCTCATGCGCTAACCTCCGAGAGTCACGGGCGGTGGAGAGGGACGGCGGCGACGGCATGGGCGTGGTGGTGTGGGCGCGCACCGGGCTGGGACAGGCTCGGCAGTGGCTGCGGCACCCTATGGCGCCTTACTTCATGCTGATCGGGGCCACCGCGCTGCTGGTGGGGATCGGGCTGGTCGAGGTCTACTCGGCGTCGACGACCAACAATCTGGTGACGGGGAAGCCGGAGTTGGGGACGATCGCGAAGCAGGCGGCTTCGGCGGCGATCGGGGTGCCGTTGTTGATCGTGGCGGCGCGGTTGCCGGTGCGGGTGTACCGGCTGATGGCGTATCCGCTGATGATCGTGACGCTGCTGCTGCTGGTCGCGGTGCTGGCGTTCGGGCAGGTGTCCACGGGCGGTAACCAGAACTGGCTGGTGCTCGGACCGCTGACGATTCAGCCGAGTGAGTTCGCGAAGTTCGCGCTGGTGCTGTGGGGCGCGGACCTGCTGGATCGCAAGCAGAAGCGGCTCACCAGTTGGGACCACCTGATCGTGCCGCTGCTGCCGATGTGCGGTCTGATCATCGGACTGGTCATGCTCGGCGGCGACATGGGGACGTCGATGGTCATCGGGGCCATCGCCTTCAGCCTGCTGTTCGTGGTCGGCGCTCCGGCACGGCTGTTCACCATCCTGACCGGCGGCGCGGCGGGGTTGGCGACGCTGGCGGTGCTGATCCGGCCCAGTCGGGTGCGGCGGTTCACGGAGTTCCTGTCCAGTTCCTCGGCGGACCCGTCGGGCACGGGATACCAGGCGGCGCAGGGGTTCAGCGCGCTGTCGTCCGGGGGTTGGTTCGGGGTCGGGCTGGGCGCCAGCCGGGAGAAGTGGGGGCAGTTGCCCGAGGCGCAGACCGACTTCATCTTCGCGATCATCGGCGAGGAGATGGGGCTGTTCGGGGCGCTGGCCGTGCTCGCGCTCTTCGTCGTCGTGGGGTATTCGGGGCTGCGGATAGCGCTGAGTGCTCAAGACGGCTTCATCCGGCTCGCGTCGGCCGCCGTGACCGGCTGGCTGATGGCGCAGACGCTGATCAACCTGGGCGCGGTGCTCGGCGTGCTGCCGATCGCGGGCGTGCCGCTGCCGTTCGTGTCGTACGGCGGCTCCTCGCTGCTGCCCTCGCTGGCCGCGGTCGGCATGCTGCTCTCCTTCGCGCGCACGCAGTACCGGCGCGGCGAGGTCGATGACCTGCGTGACGAGGACCCCTCCTCCGACGCTCGGCCACCCGCTAAGCTCGGCTCGCGCACAACGCCGAAGGCCCGCGCTCGCGCCGCCGAGAAGTTGGGAAACCCCTCGTGACCGAAGATCCTCCGCTGCACGTGGTGCTGGCCGGCGGTGGTTCCGCCGGACACATCGAACCGGCTCTCGCGCTGGCCGACGCGTTGCGCCGCCGGGATGCGCGGACCGAGATCACCTGCCTCGGCACGACGAAGGGCCTGGACACCAAGCTCATTCCGCAGCGCGGCTATCCGCTCGAGCTGATCCCGGCCGTGCCGATGCCGCGCAAGCCCACGATCGACGTGTTCACGGTCCCGTCGCGGCTGGCCGGGACCGTGCGCCGGACGGTCGAGGTGCTGGACAAGACCTCGGCGGACGTCGTCGTCGGCTTCGGCGGCCACGTCGCGCTGCCCGCCTACTTCGCCGCGCGCCGCCGTTCGGTGCCGATCGTGGTGCACGAGGCGAACGTGCGGCCGGGCCTGGCGAACCGGATCGGCGCGCGGATGACGGACTGGATCGCCACCGGTTCCCCGGACTGCCGGCTGAGCGCGGGACGCTATCTCGGCATGCCGCTGCGGCGGATGATCTCCGGTCTGGACCGCGCGGCGCTGCACGACGAGGCGCTGGAGTTCTTCGGGCTGCGGCCCGGGCTCCGGACGCTGCTGGTGTCCGGCGGTTCGCTCGGCGCGCGGCGGCTGAACGAGGTCATCGAGGACGCGGCCGAGCAGTTCTCGGCGGCGGGAGTGCAGATCCTGCACGCGCTCGGCCGTGCCGCCTGGCGCGAGGACGCCCACTTCCCGGTCAGCGGGGCGCCGTACGTCCGCGTACCGTATCTGGACCGGATGGATCTGGCGTACGCGGCGGCCGACGCGATGCTGTGCCGCGGCGGCATGAACACCTGCTCCGAGCTCGCCGCCGTCGGCCTGCCCGCGGTGTACGTGCCGCTCCCGGTCGGCAACGGCGAGCAGCGGCTGAACGCGCAGCCGGTGGTGCGCGCGGGCGGCGGGCTGCTGGTGGACGACGAGGAACTCACCCCGGCGTGGCTGACGGCGAATCTGCTGCCGTTGCTCGCCGATCGCGAGAAGCTGGACGAGATGGGCAAGGCCGCCGCGGAGTTCGGGCGGCGCGATGGTGACGAGGCTTTGGTGGATCTGGTGTATCAGGCGGTGCGCGAGAGCGCGAAGACGGCGGACGAGACGGTGGCGGCGGAGGCGGCGGACCAGTGAGCAACATTCACAGCCTCTACCACCAGCGCCTCGACCCGCTGCCCGCCGCCGAGGAGCTCGGCCGGATCCACTTCGTCGGGATCGGCGGCGTCGGCATGGCCCCGGTCGCGCGCGTGGCCCTCGAGCGCGGCCTGCCGGTGTCCGGGAGCGACATCAAGCGCACGGCCACGATCGACGAGCTCGAACACGACGGCGCGGTCGTCTCGATCGGCCAGCGTCCGGAGAACCTGGACGGCGTGGACACCGTCGTCGTCACCAACGGACTGCGCGGGGACAACGTCGAGGTCGTCGCGGCGAAGGAACGCGGCCTGCGGGTGATCCACCGGGCCACGATGCTCGGCGCGCTCATGGTCGGGCGCACGTCGGTGCTGATCGCGGGCACGCACGGCAAGACGACCACGACTTCGATGCTCGCCGTCGCGCTGACCGAGCTCGGCCTGGATCCCTCGTACGTCATCGGCGGCGAGATCGGCGCGACCGGCGTCAGCGGCCATGCGGGCAAGGGCGATGTGTTCGTCGCCGAGGCGGACGAGTCCGACGGCACCTTCACGCACTTCGAGCCGGACATCGCCGTCGTCACGAACGTGGAACTCGACCATCCGGACTACTTCGAGTCCGTCGAGGCGGTCTACGAGGCCTTCGAGGGCTTCGTCGACAAGATCAAGCCCGGCGGCACGCTCGTGGCCTGCGTCGACGACCCGGGTGCGCGCCTGTCGATCGAGCACGCGCGCGCGAAGGGGATCAAGGTCCTCACGTACGGCGTCTCCGAGGAGGCCGACGTGCGCATCACCGACGTCGCGATCGCGAGCGGCACGTCCAAGGCGCGGCTCGGCGGGGACACCGAACTTGACCTGAATATGACGGGGCGTCACAACGTCGAGAACGCCGCCGCCGCGGTCGCCGTGCTGTCCGCGTTCGTGGAGCGCGCCGCGGCCGCCAAGGCGCTCGCCCACTTCACCGGCGCACGCCGCCGTATGGAGCTGATCGGCGAGGTCGGGGGAGTGCGCGTGTACGACGACTACATGCACCACCCGACCGAGATCGCCGCGACCCTCGCCGCCTACCGGGAACTGGCCGGGGGCGGCCGGCTGATCGTCGCGTTCCAGCCGCAGCGCTACTCCCGCGCGCAGGCGTTCCTGCGCGAGTACGGCGCCCCGCTCGGCGCGGCCGACCTCGTCGCGGTGCTCGAGGTCTACCCGGGCTCCGGCGAGGACCCGATCCCCGGCGTGACCGGCTCGGTGATCGCGCAGGACGTGCCGCTGCCCGCCGAGCAGGTGGTGTTCGAGCCCGAGACGGCGAATGTGCCGGGGCTGCTCGCGGACTGGGCGCGGCCGGGCGACGTGGTGGTGACCGCGGGCGCGGGCAACGTGACCACGGTCGGTCCGAAGGTGATCGACCTGCTGCGTCGGCGCGCCGGGCACCAGGGCTAGACGTTGAGCGACGTCAGCGAGGACACGAAGCGTGTCTCCGATCTTCCGGCGCGGCTCTACGCGGCCCGGATGCGGGCACGCGCGCGCTGGCGCCGGCTCTCGGTGACGCTCACGGTCGTCGGCTGCCTGCTCGCGCTGACCGGATATCTGCTGCTCTGGCACACGTCGCTGATCGCCGTCCGCGGGATCAAGATCGTCGGGGTGAAAAGTATTACCGCCACGCAGGTGTTGACGGCGGCTCAGATCGACGAGGGCGGACCGATGGCCGCCCTGAACACCGGCGCGGCGGCGGCCCGGGTGCAGAAGATCCCGCAGGTCGCCTCCGCGCACGTGACCAAGGACTGGCCGGGCACGGTCGTCATCACGGTCACCGAGCGCACGGCCGCCGCGCTCGTCCCCGACGCGCACGGATACGAGGTCGTGGACGGCGGCGGTGTGGTGTTCGGCCAGGTCGGCAGCGTGACGAAGGGGCTGCCGGTGATCACGGTCTCGGCCCCGGCCAAGGCGGACCAGGTCGTCCCCGGCGCGCTCGCCGCCCTGCGCGCGCTGCCCGCGAGCGTCGCCCGGCAGATCTCCGCGATCACCGCGTCCGATCCATATGCCATCACTCTGCGATTCACCGACGGGGCGACGGTGAATTGGGGCGGCGGTGACGACGCCGTCGACAAAGCGCGCGATCTCGTGGCGCTGCTGCGCATAGGAGGCGGCAGGCACTACGATGTGAGCGCACCTGACGCTCCGGCAATGTCATAAAATAAGCTGATAATGCATAGAGATGACAAGTAATCAGCGAAACTGCGGTGGGGTGAGTTTCGGCGTGTTCGTTGCGGGGTGAGCACAGTCCGACCTACTGTCGTTTCGTCGATCGAGTCATCTAGATGATGTTGACGGCCGTCAGGGGCGATACAGTTCTTGACTGGACCGTGTGCGCGGCCGCTGACCGCGCGCCGCGGCGAACAACTCACCAGCGCGAGAGGCCTTCGAATCGT
>DATJIF010000024.1:0-27025 GCA_035493475.1 Actinospica sp. | reverse complement strand
CCAGGTCGGCGTCCGGGAGCACCAGCATGTGGTTCTTGGCTCCGCCGAGGGCCTGCACGCGCTTGCCGTAGCGGGTGCCGTTCTCGTAGACGTAGCGCGCGATCGGGGTCGAGCCGACGAAGGAGACCGCCTTGACGTCGGGGTGCTCGAGCAGCCGGTCCACGGCCACCTTGTCGCCGTGCACGACGTTGAACACGCCGTCCGGCAGCCCGGCCTCCTTCCACAGCGCGGCCAGCCAGTTCGCCGCGGACGGGTCCTTCTCGCTCGGCTTGACGATCACCGTGTTGCCGGTGGCCAGCGCCAGCGGGAAGAACCACATCGGCACCATGGCCGGGAAGTTGAACGGGGAGATGATCGCGACCGGGCCGAGCGGCTGCTGCAGCTCGTAGACCTCGACGCCGGTGGACGCCTGGTCGGTGAAGCCGCCCTTGAGCAGCTGCTGGATGCCGCACGCGAACTCGATCACCTCGATGCCGCGGGCGACCTCGCCGAGCGCGTCCGAGTGCACCTTGCCGTGCTCGGCGACGATGACCGCGGCGAGCTCGTCGCGCCGCGCGTTGATCAGCTCGCGGAAGTTGAACAGCACCGAGACCCGCTTGGCCAGCGAGGTCGAGCGCCAGGCCGGGAAGGCGGCGGCAGCGGCGGCCACCGCGTCGTCCACCTCGCGCACCGAGGCGAAGTCCACCGAGCCGGTGAGCGCGCCGGTGGCCGGGTCGTAGATGTCGCCGCGCCGTTCGGCCGAGCCACTCCACGGCCCGCCGTCGATCCAGTGCGTCACATGCTTGCTCACGAAAGACCTCTTCTAGATAAACGGGGAGTCCTGTTTTCGAGTCTGCGGCGGACGGGCCGGACTCGTCACTTTCCAGGGTGTCGGTGTGCGGACGATTCGGTTTACAGCTACGAGTCGAAGCCGAGGCCGAAGCGGTCCAGCGTGCGCAGCCAGAGGTTGCGCTTGCCGCCGTTGTGGTCGGCGCGGCCGAGCGACCAGGACGTCACGTTGATGCCGAACGCCTTGAACGGCTCCGGCGGGAACGGCAGCGGCTTCGACTTCACCAGGTCGAGCTCCGTCAGCTCGGTCTGCTCCCCGGACAGCAGGTCCAGCATGACCTGCGCGCCGAAGCGGGTCGCGCCGACGCCGAGGCCGGTGAAGCCCGCCGCGTACGCCACCCGTCCGTCGTAGGCGGTGTCGAAGAACGCGCAGAAGCGGGTGCACGTGTCGATCACGCCGCCCCACTTGTGGGTGAAGCGCACGTCCGCCAACTGGGGGAACGCCTCGTAGAAGTGCCGCGCCAGCTTCTCGAAGGTCTTCGGCCGCTGGTCGAGCTCGGGCGCGATGCGGTTGCCGTAGTGGTAGACGGCGTCGTAGCCGCCCCACAGGATCCGGTTGTCCGCGCTCAGCCGGTAGTAGTGGAAGTGGTTCGCGCTGTCGCCGATTCCCTGACGATTACGCCAGCCGATGGACTCCAGCTGCGCGTCCGTCAGCGGCTCGGTCATCAGCGCGTAGTCGTAGACCGGCACGATGTACGGCCGCACCCGCTTGATCAACGAGGGGAAGACGTTCGTGCCGAGCGCCACCCGTTCCGCGGTGATCCGGCGACCGTCGACGGTGCGCAGCACCATCCCGTTGCCGTCCTTCTCCAGCCCGGCCACGCGGGTGCCCTCGTAGATCTTCACGCCCAGCGCGAGGCACGCGTCGCGCAGCCCCCAGGCCAGCTTCGCCGGGTGCACCATCGCGCAGCCCTCGCGGTCCCAGAGCCCGGCGTGGTAGGTCGGCGAGTCCACCTCGGCGCGGATCGCGTCGCGGTCCAGGAACTCGACGTGCTCGCCGTACTGCCCAGCCACGTCCGCGTACTCGGCCAGGTCCTTCGCCTGCCACTCCGCGGTGGCCACGCTGAGCTGGCCGGTGCGCTCCCAGTCGCAGTCGATGCCGTGCCGCTGCACGCTCGCCTGCATCGCGTCGAGGTTCGCCTCGCCGAGCTTGACCAGCGTGCGCAGCTCCGGCTCGAAGCGGTCGATGCCGTTCGGAAGTCCGTGGGTCAGCGAGGCCTCGGCGAAGCCGCCGTTGCGTCCGGAGGCCGCCCAGCCGATCCGGTTCGCCTCGACGAGCACCACCTCGCGGCCGGGATCGCGCTCCTTGGCGATCAGCGCCGTCCACAGCCCGCTGTAGCCGCCGCCGACGACCGCGAGATCGCAGGTCGGGTTCTCGGCGAGCGCGGGCAGAGCCTGCGGTCGGCCGGGGTCGTCCAGCCAGAAAGGTACCGGCGCGGCCCCGGCCAACGCATGGCTGACTTCCATGGGGATTCCCTCTCACTGTGTCCGGGTGACGTGCTTCGACGAATCATCTTGCAGCTCCGGCGGCGGCCCGCACCAACGGCACCGCTGTCAGATCACCCGCCCGAATCTTGCACTCTGGAAGTTGTTCGTCAGTAAGCCGTAGAAACAGGATGGGTGATCAACATGCAGTTCGCACATCGCCGGATCCGAAGCGTCTCCGGCGTCTCTTCCTCAACGTCTCCGGCGTCGCGGCCGTGGCGCCGGGGCAGCACGTGCTGTTCACGCTCGGGAACCTCGACTTCGACCTGAACTGGTTCATCCGCGTGGCCGTGATCGTCGCGTTCACCGGCCTGAAGCTGCTCGGCGCGGGCCGCCTGGCGTGCACGGCGGGTGGCGGCGGTGAGCGTGCCGATCGAGACGGACTGGGCCTTGACACAGGTCTAAACCAGTTCGACAGTGCACGCATGCGAACACTCACCCATCGGCTTCGCCTCAGCGTGCTCGGCGCCGCGACCGTCGCGCTGTTCCTCCCGGCGCTCACCGGCCACACCCCCACGGCCGCTGCCGCCACCACCGCCGCCTCCGATCCCGTCCAGGTGTACGGCGCCTGGCTCTGCGGCTCGGATCAGTGCACGTGGGCGGCGGCACCGGACATGACCACGTTCGACACCCAGAACCACTGGCTCGTCGATCGCGGCAACGGCAGTCCCTCCGTCAACCTCGTCGTGCTCTCGTTCGCCGACCCGCTCAAGCTGCTCGACGGGACGAACGACGCCGGCGACACGAACGGCGTGCCCAACGGCATGGATCAAGCCGTCGTCAGCTACTTCACCAGCCACGGCGTGCGCGTCATGATCTCGATCGGCGGCGTGACGTACACGAACGACTGGGACAGCGCACTCACTCAGAACGCGACGCTGCTCGGTCAGAAGGCGGCGGCGCTGGCCACGCAGCTCGGCGTGGGCATCGAGATCGACTACGAGAACAGCGCCAGCCCGAATCTGACGGGGATGCAGTCGTTCATCAGCGCCTACCGCGCGGTGCATCCCTACGACGCGACCGGCGCCAATCCGGCCGCGCGCCTCACGATCGACCTCGCTGCGGGCGATCGCTACCTGATCTCGCTCGATCAGTACGCGACGGCGAATTGGCTGAGCACGGCCAATCCCGTCCTCGACTACGCGAACGCGATGGTGCCGAACAAGCAGCCGTCCGCCAGTTCCGCCGAGGGCAACTGGCTCCAGCACGTCGACGGCGAGCCGCAGTACAGTCCCCCGATCGCACCATTGGCGCCCGCGAAGTTCACTGGTTCGGTCTACGTCGCGGGGCAGAGCCAGGTGCTCCCCGAGTGCAACAACTTCGCGTCCTCGTTGCAGAGTTCGACGAGTAGCTGGGAGCAGTCCGTGGCCCCGGCCGGCGCGGGCAGTACGAACGGGATGCTCGGCTTCATGTTCTGGGCCGCGGGCGCCCCCTCGACCCGCGGGCAGACGACGTTCCCGCCGAACTCGTGCACGGGAGGGGTCGGCGTGGGCGCGACGAGCCTGAACGTGCCGGTGCCGATGCCCGCGCTCCGGCAGAACTGACGGCACTGACGACGCTGACGGCACTGAAGAAATGACTCAGGTGGCGGACACCAGGGATGTCCGCCACCTGAGCTAATCGCGTGCCTCGTCAGGCCCTGCGGGTCTTGATGATCTGCGGCACCTGGGCGAACGCGATGCCCGCCAGGGTGATCAGCAGCATCGTCGAACCGATGACGTCGATCTGCGCCGGGACCGAGTGCTGGAAGGAGGCGTAGACGTACATCGGGAACGTCACCTCGTTGCCCGCCGTCAGCACCGTGATGATGTAGTCGTCGATCGACAGCGCGAACGAGAGCAGCGCGGCGGCCAGGATGCCCGGCATCACCAGCGGCAGCGTCACGCGGCGGAACGTCTGCACCGGCGTCGCGTACAGGTCCGCGGCCGCCTTCTCCAGGGTCGGGTCCATGCCCGCCAGGCGCGCCTTGACCGTCACGACCACGTAGCTCAGCGAGAACATGACGTGCGCGATGATGATCGTCCAGAAACCGAGCGAGTTGCTGCCGGTCGTGTTGTAGAAGAACGTCATCAGCGTGATGCCCATGGTGACCTCGGGCGCGGCCATCGGCAGGAAGAGCAGCACGTTGAGGAACGTGCGCGCCTTGAAGCGGTAGCGCATCATCGCGAACGCGACCATCGTGCCCAGCGCCGTGGCCACGATCATCGCGATGACGGCGATGGTGACCGACAGTTTGATCGACGTGCACATGTCCGCGCTGGCGCACGGGTTCTTCCAGGCGTTCAGCGAGAACTTGTGCCAGACGAAGTTGTACTTGTTCGCGGGCTGGTTGAACGAGAACGCCAGCATGACCAGGTTCGGCGCGATCAGGAAGATGAAGATCAGGATGGCGACGAACCCGAGGGTGTGCGCCTTGATCCAGTCGAAGGTCTTCGTCATCACAGCAGGTCCTCCGATCCGGCCTTCTTGACGTACGCGAGCACGATCGCCAGCGTGCCGAAGGTGAGAATGACGCCCATCGCCGAGGCGATCGGGTAGCCGAACACGTCGCGCAGCGCCTCGTTCTCGATCACCTGCCCGATCACCTGGGTGTTCGGGCTGCCCAGCATGTAGGCGTTGATGTAGTCGCCGACGGCCGGGATGAAGGTGAGCAGGGTGCCCGCGATCACGCCCGGCAGCGACAGCGGCCAGGTGACGTAGCGCCAGGTCCGGTAGCCGGAGCAGTACAGGTCGCGGCCCGCCTCGTGCAGCCGCGGGTCGATCTTCTCCAGCGAGGTGTAGAGAGGCAGCACGGTGAACGGCAGGAAGTTGTAGACCATGCCGAACACCACCGAGAACGGGCTGTTGAGCACGTGGTTCCCGGTGATCAGGCCGAGGTGGTCCATCAGGTTGGTGATCTTCAGGTCGGTCATGATCCGCACCACGGTGCCGTGGTCGGACAGGATCGTCTCCCAGGCGATCGTGCGGATCAGGAAGCTGGTGAACGCCGGCGCGATCACCAGGGCCATCAGCAGGTTCTTCCACTTGCCGCCGCGGAAGGCGATGAAGTAGGCGAGCGGATAGCCGAGCGCCAGGCAGATCACCGTGCACGCGACCGAGTAGATCAGCGAGTGCACGACCTCGGTGTTGTACGTGCTGAAGGTGGACGAGTAGTTCGCCCAGTTCCAGGTGACCTTGAAGCCCATGTCCAGGCTGCCGGTCTGGATCGAGGCGGAGACGGCGGTGATGATCGGGATCAGGAAGAAGATCACCAGCCAGAGCACGCCCGGCGCGAGCAGGATGTACGGCAGCAGGTTGCGCCGCTTCTTGGGCTCGCCGAGCACCTCGGAGGCGAGCGGCGCCTCGGTCAGCGTGGTCATTTGGCCGCCTCGTCGTCGATCTCGGCGCCCGCCTCGATGTCCTGGCTGCCGTCGAGGCCGAAGGTCTGGCTCGCGTCCCAGTGCAGCGCGACCTCGGTGCCGGGGCGGAAGATCTCCTTGCCGGTGTTCTGCTCGAAGACCGAGAGCTCCTGGCCCCAGGGCGTCTTCACCAGGTACTGCGTGGACACGCCGATGAAGGACGCGTCGCTGACGACGCCACCGGTCAGCACGTTGCGACCGGCCGGGACCTCCGCAGTCGCGGCGATCAGTTCGACCTTCTCGGGCCGGACGCCGATGATCACGGCACCGGACTCGACCCGGGAGCGGGCCGCGGGCAGCGCGATCCGGTGGCCGTGCGCGTCCACCGTGACGACGCCGTCCTCCTTGCCGGTGACGGTGCCCGCCACGAGGTTGGACTGGCCGAGGAAGTTGGCGACGAAGGTGGTGGCCGGGTTCTCGTAGAGCTCCTCGGGCGAACCGAGCTGCTCGATCCGGCCCGCGTTCATCACGGCGATGGTGTCGGCCATGGTCATCGCCTCCTCCTGGTCGTGCGTGACGTGCACGAAGGTGAGGCCTACCTCGGTCTGGATCCGCTTGAGCTCGATCTGCATCTGGCGGCGCAGCTTCAGGTCCAGCGCGCCGAGCGGCTCGTCGAGCAGCAGCACCTGCGGCTGGTTGATCAGCGCGCGGGCCACGGCGACGCGCTGCTGCTGGCCGCCGGACAGCTGCGTGGGCTTGCGCTTGGCCAGGTGCGCCAGCTCGACCAACGCCAGGATGTCGTCCACCTGCTTCTTGACGTCCTTGACGCCGCGGCGGCGCAGGCCGAACGCCACGTTGTCGTAGATGTTCAGGTGCGGGAAGAGCGCGTAGTTCTGGAAGACGGTGTTCACCGGGCGCTTGTACGGCTTGGTCGTGGTGACCTCCGTGTCGCCGATGAATATCCGGCCCGCGGTCGGGTCCTCGAGGCCGGAGACCATCCGCAGCGTCGTGGTCTTGCCGCAGCCGGACGCGCCGAGCAGGGCGAAGAACGAGCCCTGCGGAATGGACAGGTCGAGGTCGTCCACCGCGGTGAACGAGCCGAAGCGCTTGGTCAGTCCGGTCAGCCGCAGATCGCCGACCGCGTCGAGAGTGTTCATGGGGTCTGCCTTCGAGTCTGGGGTCAGCCGGAGATCTGCTGGAAACGGGTGGTGTACGCGTTGAGCTGGTCCACGTTGAGGTTCATGAACCCCTTCGCGAGCGACTTCATCTTGGCCGTGGGCACGATCAGCGGGCTGGCGGCGGCCTCGGAGTCGAGGCTCTGCAGCGCCTCGACCGCGCCGTCCACGCACGGGATGTAGTCGATGTAGTCGTCGAGCAGCGCCGCGATGTCCGGCTGGTAGTACCAGTTCATCAGCAGCTCGGCGTTCTTCTTGTGCCGCGCGTAGTTCGGGATGCACATGTTGTCGGACCAGGCGAGCATGCCCTCCTTGGGCGCGTCGACGGTGACCAGGTAGTCGATGCCGAGCTGCGCGACGTCGCCCGAGTAGGCCATCGTGGCGCCGATGTTCCCCTGGCTGAAGGAGCTGATGTAGTCCTGGCCCATGAACTGCCGCACCTGGCCGCGGGCGCGCGCCGCGGAGATGTAGTTGAGCGCGTCGGTGTACTGCGCGTCGGTGAAGTTCTGCGGGTCGAGGCCGAGGGCGAGCAGCGCGAAGGCGACCGTGTCCTCCATCTCGGCGAACAGCACGACCTGGCCGCGCAGGTCGGGCCGCTCGAACAGGTCCTTGATGGAGGTGACCGGCTCCTTGATGATCTTCGTGTTGTACGCGATCGTCGTGTAGCCGTAGGCCCAGGGGAGGGTGAACTTGCGACCCGGGTCGATCGGGTCGTTGAGGATCTCCGGCAGCGCGTTCTTGTGATTGGGCATCACCGAGAGATCCAGCTTCTCGATGTAGTTGTAGTACCGGAGAATCGGGATCATGTAGTCCGAGAAGACCATCAGGTCCACGCCGGTGTCCTTGCCCGCGGACAGATCCGGGTCGAGTTTCGTGTAGTACTCGTTGTTGTCCGTGATGTCCTCGACGTAGTTCACCTTGATTCCGTACTTCTTGGTGAACATGTCGAGCGTCGGGTGGTCGCTGGTGTTCGTGTCCGATTCGATGTCGATGTACGAACCCCAGTTGTGGAAGTTGACCACTTTGTCGGTGTCCGAGTAGTCGGTGCCCATGCGGCCGGTGGATATCGACTCCGGAACGACCGGGAACTTCGGATCGACGCCGCAGGCGCTCAGCGCCCCGCCGCCGGCCACGGCCAGCGAGCCGAGGGCGCCCGCGCGCAGCAGGTTGCGGCGGCTGACGGCGTTGGAGGCGGCGTACGCGCGGCTGCCTCGGCGCATCGAGCCGGCCCGCGCGGCCCGGGCCAGCAGGGAACGCTGTTCGCGGACTTCGTCGGGGTCGCGGAACGGTATCGAGGGTGGCATAGACGACTCAGCCTTCTGGTGATCCGGGTACCCCCGGGGGTATGTATCAGGTCCTTGCTGCTACCGAGGCGCGCCGGGGTCGGCGGGTCGTGCGCGGCGTCAGGCGCCGAAGATCGTCCGGTGCCAGTCCTTGCGGGCGACACCGGTGATGTCGTGCATGACGTGCTTGACCTGGGTGTACTCCTCGAGCGAGTACGCGGACATGTCCTTGCCGTAGCCGGACTGCTTGTAGCCGCCGTGCGGCATCTCGCTGATGATCGGGATGTGGTCGTTGATCCACACGCAGCCGGCCTGGATGTCGCGGCTGGCCCGGTGCGCGCGGACCAGGTCCTTGGTCCACGCGGAGGCGGCGAGGCCGAACGGGGTGTCGTTGGCCAAGCGGATGGCCTCGTCGTCGGAGTCGAAGGGCAGTGCCACCAGGACCGGGCCGAACAGCTCCTGCTGCACGATCTCCGCGTCCTGGCCGACGCCGGCGACGAGGGTGGGACGGTAGTACGCGCCGTTCTCGAACTCGGTCCCGCGCAGCTCGGCCGGGAACTCGCCGCCGACCACGATCTTGGCGCCGTAGCCGCGGGCCCGCTCCACGTACCCGGCCACGGCGTCGCGCTGCCGGATCGAGCTGAGCGGCCCGAGGTCGGTCGCCGGGTCGGTCGGGTCGCCGAGCCTGATGGCGGCGAACAGCTCCGCGACGCCCTCGACGAACTCGTCGAAGCGGGAACGGTGCACGTAGGCGCGGGTGGCGGCCGTGCAGTCCTGACCGGTGTTGATCAGCGATCCGGCGACGGCGCCGTGGACGGCCGCCTCCAGGTCCGCGTCCTCGAACACGACGAAGGGGGCCTTGCCGCCGAGCTCCAGGTGCACGCGCTTGACGGTCTGCGCGGCGATCTCGGCGATCCGCTTGCCGACCGGCGTGGACCCGGTGAAGGAAACCATGTCGACGTCCGGGTGCCCGATCAGCGCCTCGCCGGCGACCCGGCCGCGCCCGGTCACGACGTTGACCACGCCGTTCGGGATCCCGGCCTCGGTGCACGCCTCGGCGAAGGCCAGGGCGGTGAGCGGGGTGATCTCGGCGGGCTTGAGCACGATCGTGTTGCCCGCGGCGATGGCCGGGAGGATCTTCCACGCCGCCATCTGCAGCGGGTAGTTCCACGGCGCGATCGAGCCGACCACGCCGATCGGCTCGCGGCGGATCGAGGAGGCGTGCAGCCCGCTGTACTCGGCCTGCGCCTTGCCCTCCAGGTGCCGCGCGGCGCCCGCGAAGAACGCGACGTTGTCCACGGTGCCGGGCACGTCGAAGCCGCTGCTCAGCCGGATCGGCTTGCCGGTCTGCGAGGTCTCGAGGCGCGCCAGCTCGTCGGACTTCGCGTCCAGGATCGAGGCCAGTTTGTGCATCGAAGCGCTGCGCTCGGCGGGCGTGGCCCCGGCCCAACCGGGCAGCGCGGCGCGGGCGGCGGCGACGGCGCGGTCCACGTCGGCCGGACCCGCGTGCACCGAGTTCGCCACGACGCGCCCGGTGGCCGGATCGAGCACGACCAATTCGTCGTCCCCGGTGCCGTCCGCGAATCCGCCGTCGATGTACTGATGCATAGTGTCCGCTCCCGGAGCGTGGTCGGTCCTGGCATTTCAGGCGTCCTTCAGACGCTTTGACGCCCAAGCTCGTCGCGCATTGGCAGATTGTCTGAAGACGGCGCACTCGGCGTCGGCGACCACGCTGCCGCGCTGACCGAAGGATCGTGACATAGACATCGAGGTTCAGACAAGGGATTCCGCAGGGAAACTTAGGCAGAACGACGGATTCTTGATGACTTTCCGATCACGATCGTCGGAGTCCGTCGTCTGGGCGAATGCTTTGCCACCTTGCCAGTACAGCGCCCAGCTGTCACAGTGCCTCTAGTAAGCCCGTTCGAGCGACAACCTGTCGCACACCGGCGTGTCGGGCGGATGAACAGACCCGCACCCGCCGCCGCCCCGCGCCTCCCGCCGTGCCCCGCCGACCCGGAAAGCCTGACACCGATGTCGCTGTCGCCGTCCCCCGAGCCCGACTCCCGCGCACCGCTGCTGCCCGGCTACCCCACCGTCGCCGAGGTGCTCGCGCTCGACGCCGTGCGCCAGGGCAACCCGCGGGTGGTCGCGGGCACGGCCGGCCTCGACCGGCGGGTGCGCTGGGTGCACGTGACCGAACTGACCGACGTGCGCGAGATCCTGCGCGGCGGCGAGCTCGTGCTCTCCACCGCGATCGCCTGGCCGGACGACCGCGAGTCGCTGGCCAGGTACATAGCCGACCTGGCCGCGCTCGGCGCCGCCGGACTGGTCGTGGAGCTGGGCCGCCGCTACCCGCAGGCCCCGCCGAAGCCGCTGCTGCTCGCGGCCGAGAAGCACCGGCTGCCGGTGATCACGCTCGGCCGCGACACCCGTTTCGTGACGATTACCGAGGCCGTGCACGCCCGGATCATCGACGCGCAACTGGCCGAGCTGCGCGCCTCGGAGGAGGTACACCAAACCTTTACCGAACTCGCGGTCGAGGGCGCGGAACCCGCCGAGGTCGTCCGGCAGATCGCCAAGATGGCCGGGCACCCCGTCGTACTGGAGAACCTGGCGCACCAGGTTCTCGTCTACGACACCGCCACCACCACCGAGGAAGCGCTGCTCGACGGCTGGGAGGGCCGGTCCCGCGCCGTGCGCCCGGCGACCAGGACCGCGTACGACGAACGCTCCGGCTGGCTGACCACCGTCGTCGGCGCGCGCGGCCAGGACTGGGGACGGCTCGTACTGGTCTGCGACGGCATCCCGGCCCCCGCGCCGAGCCGCCTGGTCATGCTCGCCGAACGCGGCGCGGCGACCCTCGCGCTGAACCGCCTGATGCAGCGCGACCGCGAGTCCCTGGAACGCCAGACGCACCGCACGCTGCTCACGGCCATCCTCAACCACGCGCACTCGTCCTCCGAGATATCCCTGCGCGCCCGGGCGATCGGCGTGCGCCTCGACGACAAGCGCCTGGTCGGCATCGTGCTGCGGCTGCGCGGCCACGCCTCGTCCCTGGAGCACCAGTCCCGGCTGCGCGAACTCACCGATAACGCGGCCGCGGCCGTCCGCGACAAGCGACTGGCCGCCCTGATCGGCGCCGTCGACGAACACTCCGTCGGCCTGCTCCTCGCCCTCGGCCCCCAGGACCGCGAGGACACCGCCCTCGAGACCTTCGCCTCCACGGTCCGCAAGCTCGCAGGCCCCGACGGCGGCGACTTCGCCATCGCCGTCGGCACCTCCGTAGGCGCCGTCCGCGACGCCCGCAGGTCGCTGCTCGAAGCCGTCCAGGTCGCCGACGCCGCGATCCGGCAGACCGGCGGCCCCTCGTACCACCGCCTCGTGGACGTGCGCCTCAGAGGTCTGCTGCACCTGCTGCGCGACGACGCGAGGCTGCAGACGTACGTCGAACGCGAACTCGGCCCGCTGCTCGCCTACGACACCGAGCGCGGCACGAACCTCGTCTCCATGCTCGGCATCTACCTCGACCAGGGCCGCAACAAGTCCGCCGCCGCCGACGCGGCGCACCTGTCACGCCCCTCCTTCTACGAGCGCCTGCACCGCATCGAGCGCGTCCTCGGCGTGGACCTCGACTCGGTGGAGTCCTGCCTCTCCCTACACGTGGCCCTGCTCGCGCTGGAAGCCGTGCGGAATCTCTAACGCCGTGCGGAATCTTTAACGCTGGGCCGGTTCGATCCGAGGGAACAGCGCGGAACTAGGCGGCAGAATCCCGTCGCCATCCGGCGTGCACTGACACTGACGACTGATCAGTTCGGCCGCCGACGGCAGGAACGGTTCGAGACACGTCGCGAGCGTCACGCACGCGCGGTGCAACGCCGCCAGCGCCACGTCCAACTCCGCGTCCTTCCCGGCCTTGGCGAGCTGCCAGGGCCGGGTCGCGTCAATCGCCCGATTCGCCTCGTCCACGATCCGCCAGACCGCCGACGTGGCCCGCCGGAAGTCGAAGTCCTCCAACGCCGCATCGATCGCACCCGGCGCCTCCCCGCACGCACTCGCCAACTCCTTGATCTCATCGCCGGCCGTGGGCACCACTCCCCCGCGATACCGGTGGATCATCGTGATCGTCCGGTGCACGAGGTTCCCCAATCCCCCGGCCAGCTCGGCGTTCGCCCGCTCGACCAGCCGCTCGCGCGTGAAGTCCGCGTCCCCCACACGTGGCACCTCGCGCAGCAGCCACCACCGAACCGCGTCCGTCCCGACATCAGCGACCAACTCCGCCGGATCCGCCGTGGCCCCGCTCGACTTGCTGATCTTGCGGCCCTCGATGGTGAGGTAGTCGTGCACGAGGATCTCCGTCGGCAGCGGCAGACCGGCCGAGAGCAGCATCGCGGGCCAGTACACGGCGTGGAACCGGATCACGCCCTTCCCCACCAGATGAGTCCGCCGCGAACTGCCCTCCCACCACGTCGCGAAGTCCGGATGCCCGTCCCCGAACCCGAGGCTGGTCACGTAGTTCCCCAACGCGTCCCACCACACATAGATCACCTGCGACCCGTCGCCGGGCACAGGAATCCCCCATCCATGCGCCCGATCCTGCGACCGCGACACCGAGAAGTCGTGCAGCCCGCCGTCGATCAGCGCCAAGATCTCATTCCGCCGCGACACCGGCTCGATCCGCAGCCGCCCGCTGGAGATCAGCGACCTGAGCTGCGATGCGTAGCGCGAAAGCCGAAAGAACCAGTTCTCCTCGGACACCACCTGCGGCTCGGTCCCATGCTCCGGACATCGCCCGTCCACCAGGTCCGCAGGTGTGTAGAACTGCTCGCACCCGACGCAGTAGAGCCCCGAATAGTGCTTCCGATACAAATCCCCCCGCGCATCGCACAACCGCCAAAGCCGCTCGACCCCGGACCGATGCCGAGGATCGCTGCTCGTCCGAATGAAGTCGTCGAACGACAGCGACAGCGGCCCCCGCAACGCGGCGAACGCGGCCGCGTTCCGATCCACCAACTCACGCACCGGCACCCCCTCCGCCTGCGCCGCCAGCACGTTCTTCAGCGAATTGTCATCCGTCCCCGTAACCGCCCGCACCACCTCCCCTCGCTGCCGCGCCCGCCGCGCCAACACATCCGCCTGCACCAACTCGAGCGCGAACCCCAAATGCGGCCGCGCGTTGACGTAGGGAATCGTCGTAGTGATGTAGCTCCGCACACTCATCTCGGTCTCCGTCTCCATCTCAGTGAAAGAGAGCCGGGGCCCGGACACGCGAAAAGGCCCCGTCTCGGGGCCTTGGATCGATCCTGAAGTCAGTCAGTCGGTCGGTCCGTGCGTCAGCAGCCCCGCGAGCGGGGCATCATCTGCGCACAGAACCGAGCCATGCTTCGAGGGTAGCAAGGCAGGTGGCGGTCGGCGGAGTGGATTATTCTGCTGGGCCATGACGCGAGTGCTGATCACGGGCATGTCCGGAACCGGCAAGTCCACGCTGCTCCACGAACTCGCCGCCCGGGGATACCAAACCGTCGACACCGACTACGGCGACTACTACGAACTGGTCGACGGCGAACCACTGTGGCGGGCCGACCGGATCGAGGCACTGCTAAGCACAACCTCAGCGGACGACGGCCAGGTGCTGTTCGTACAGGGCACCACGCGCAACCAAGGGATCTTCTACCCCTGGTTCCAGCACATCGTCCTCCTCAGCGCCCCCAGCGAAGTACTGATCGACCGGCTCACCAATCGCACCACGAACCCATACGGCAAGAACCTCGCCGAACGCGCCGAAACCCTCGAGTACG
Source organism: Actinospica sp. (assembly GCA_035493475.1). Classification (GTDB taxonomy): domain Bacteria; phylum Actinomycetota; class Actinomycetes; order Streptomycetales; family Catenulisporaceae; genus Actinospica. The sequence continues at coordinate 13,118 of DATJIF010000024.1, read as the reverse complement.
TACAGACGGTCGAGCCCCTACTCCGCGCCTCCGCCACGCTCGAAGTGGTGACGACCATCCCCGTGAAGCAGGTCGCCGACACCGTCCTGGCCCATGTCCTGCCTCAGCAACCGGCTTGAGTTCGGCCCCGCGGCAAGAGCGATGCAGATTTTCTCATCGCTCGTCTGGGCCGCAGGTCGCCGACGCTACGTCCGATGAAGCGGATGCCGTGCGCTAACGCCGCAGGCTCGCGGACGTAGCGACCGAGGAGCGCCAGCGACGAGGGAGTGAAGGTAGCGGGCCGAAGGCTTGGGGCGGGTGGGCGGGCTAAGTAGTAGGTAATCGCCCCGGACGTAGGCGTGGTGCGGAGCGAGGAACGAGCGCAGCACCACGCCGAAGGTAGGGGCGAACACGGGGCCGCAGGATGACGACGCGGCTTAAGCCCCACAACGCCGCAGGCGAGCAGACGTAGCGACCGAGGAACGAGGGAGCGCAGCTGCTCGCCGAAGGCTGGGGCGGGTGGGCGGGCTCAGTAATAAGTACTCGGCCCGGACGTAGTCACCGGCACGAAGCTAGGAACGAGCGCAGTGCTGGCGACGTAGGTAGGGCCGACCACGAACCCGCAGGCAAGCGACGAGGGCTGCTCCCACCATCGTGGAAGCAGCCCTCGTGTGCCGGCTGCTAGATCGCCGACATGACGTGCTTCACGCGGGTGTAGTCCTCGAAGCCGTACATGGAGAGGTCCTTGCCGTAGCCCGAGTGGCCGAAGCCGCCGTGGGGCATCTCGGCGACGAGGGGGATGTGGGTGTTGATCCACACGCAGCCGAAGTCGAGGTCGCGGCTGAAAGCTAGGGCGCGCGAGTGCGAGGCGGTCCAGATGGAGGAGGCGAGGCCGTACTCGACGCCGTTGGCCCATTCGAGGGCCTGGTCGTCGTCGGTGAACTTCTGGACGGTGATGACGGGGCCGAAGACCTCGTTCTGGATGATCTCGTCGTCCTGGTTGAGGTCGGCGACGACAGTGGGGGCGAAGAAGTAGCCGGTGTCGCCGACGCGGTGGCCGCCGGTCTTGAGGGCGGCGTGGGCGGGGAGGCGCTCGATGAAGCCCTGGACGCGCTCGAGCTGGTTGGCGTTGTTGAGGGGGCCGTAGAGCACGTCCTCGTCGTCCGGCCGGCCGGTCTTGGTGTCGGCGGCGGCCGCGGTGAGCTTCTCGACGAAGGCGTCGTACACGTTCTGGTGCACCAGCACGCGGGTGGCGGCGGTGCAGTCCTGGCCGGCGTTGAAGTAGCCGCCGACGCTGATGCCCTCGACGGCGGCATCGAGGTCGGCGTCCTCGAAGACGATGCAGGGGGCCTTGCCGCCGAGCTCGAGGTGCACGCGCTTGACGTCCTTGGCCGCGCTCGCCGCCACCTCCATGCCGGCGCGGACGGAGCCGGTGATGCTGGCCATCGCGGGGATCTTGCTCTCCACGAGGGCGCGGCCGGTGTCGCGATCGCCGCACACGACGTTGAAGACGCCGGCGGGGAAGAATTCCTGGGCGACCTCGGCGAGCAGCAGCGTGGACATGGGCGTGGTGTCCGAGGGCTTGAGCACCACGGTGTTGCCGGCCGCGAGCGCGGGGGCGATCTTCCAGATCGCCATCAGCAGCGGGTAGTTCCACGGCGTGACCTGGGCGCACACGCCCACGGGCTCGCGCCGGATCGAGGAGGTGTGTCCGTCCATGTACTCGCCCGTCGCCCTGCCCTCGAGCAGCCGCGCGGCCCCGGCGAAGAAGCGGAGCTGGTCGACGATCGGGGTCAGTTCCTCCGACCGGGTGAGGCCGAGCGGCTTGCCGGTGTTCTTCGACTCGACGGCCGCGAACTCGTCGGCGCGGGCCTCGACCGCGTCGGCCAGCTTGAGCAGGGCCAGCTGGCGCACGGCGGGAGTGCTGCGGCGCCACTCCTTGAAGGCCTCGGCCGCTGTGCGCAGTGCGTTCTCGACGTCCTCCGCGCTGGACACCGGCGCGAGGGCGATCACCTGCTCGGTGACCGGGTCGATGATCTCGCTGGTCTTGCCGCCCACCGTCTCGACGGGCTTGCCGCCGACGATGTTGCGCAGCACGCGGGGCTCCATACAGCTCTCCTGAAGGTCGTGAGGTCGCTCTGCGACAGCACTCTAGTCCGAATATCGAGACTCGGCGAGACCCCGGATCCTGTGGATTCCGTGGTGATGATGGCCACGAAACACGAAATCCATTGGATCAGCCTTGCCAAACGACGGGAACAGCACCCATGATGAATGACGTGTCGATCGATGGCGCGGCCCGGCGCAGGAACCCGGGAGCGTCCTTGGACGCGGTGTCCAAGGCGATCATCGAACAGCTCCAGCAGGACGGTCGGCGGTCCTACGCCACGATCGCCAAGGCCGTGGGGCTGTCGGAGGCCGCGGTGCGCCAGCGGGTGCAGCGGCTGCTCGACTCCGAGGTGATGCAGGTGGTGGCGGTGACCGATCCGCTCACCGTCGGCTTCAACCGGCAGGCGATGATCGGCGTTCGGTGCGAAGGTGATATCGAACCGGTGGCCGAGACGCTGTCCGCGATGGAGGAGGTGGCCTACGTGGTCGCCACCGCGGGCTCGTTCGACCTGATGGTCGAGGTGGTCGCGGAGGACGACGACCAGCTCCTCTACATCATCAACAAGCGGATCCGGGCGATCCCGCAGGTACGCAGTACCGAGAGCTTCGTCTACCTGAAACTGCACAAACAGACCTACACCTGGGGTACGCGATGACAGACAGCGCCGCCGTGAACAGCGACAGCCGGGCCTACGACCATCTCTGGATGCACTTCACCCGGATGTCCAGCTACAAGGACAACCCGGTGCCCACGATCGTCAAGGGCGACGGTGCCTACATCTGGGACGCGAACGGCCGCAGGTACCTCGACGGCCTCGCGGGCCTGTTCGTCGTGCAGGCCGGGCACGGCCGCGCCGAGCTGGCCGAGGCCGCCGCGCGGCAGGCGAAGGAGCTCGCCTTCTTCCCGGTGTGGTCCTACGCGCACCCGAACGCGATCGACCTGGCGGACCGGCTCGCCTCGCACGCCCCCGGCGACCTGAACAAGGTGTTCTTCACCACCGGCGGCGGCGAGGCGGTGGAGACCGCCTGGAAGCTGGCCAAGCAGTACTTCAAGCTGGTCGGCAAGCCGATGAAGCACAAGGTCATCAGCCGTTCGATCGCCTACCACGGCACTCCGCAGGGCGCGCTGTCGATCACCGGCATCCCGGACGCCAAGAAGTACTTCGAGCCGCTGGTCCCGGGCGCGCACAAGGTGCCGAACACGAACTTCTACCGGGCCGAGGAGATCTCCGGCGTGCCGGAGCTCGGCCAGGACCTCGAGCGCTTCGGCCGCTGGGCCGCGGACCAGGTCGAGGCGACGATCCTGGCCGAGGGACCGGACACCGTGGCGGCCGTGTTCGTCGAGCCGGTGCAGAACTCCGGCGGCTGCTTCCCGCCGCCGCCCGGGTACTTCCGGCGGCTGCGCGAGATCTGCGACACCTACGACGTGCTGCTGGTGTCGGACGAGGTCATCTGCGCCTTCGGCCGGCTCGGCACGATGTTCGCCTGCGACAAGTTCGACTACGTGCCGGACATCATCACCTGCGCCAAGGGCATGACCTCGGGCTACTCCCCGATCGGCGCCGCGATCGTCTCGGACCGGATCGCCGCCCCGTTCTACCAGGGCGACAACTACTTCCCGCACGGCTACACCTTCGGCGGGCACCCGGTCTCGGCGGCCGTCGCGATGGCGAACCTGGACATCTTCGAGCGCGAGGGCCTCAACGAGCAGGTCCTGAAGAACGAGGGCGCCTTCCGGGCCACGCTGGAGAAGCTGAACGACCTGCCGATCGTCGGCGACGTGCGCGGCGACGGGTACTTCTACGGCATCGAACTGGTCAAGGACAAGGCCACCAAGACCACGTTCGACGACGACGAGTCGGAGCGGCTGCTGCGCGGCTTCCTGTCGACGGCGCTGTTCGACGCGGGCTTGTACTGCCGCGCCGACGACCGCGGCGACCCGGTCGTGCAGCTCGCGCCGCCGCTGATCTGCGACCAGCAGCAGTTCGACGAGATCGAGCAGATCCTGCGTTCGGTGCTCACCGAGGCCTGGACGAGGCTCTAGAAATCCCGATGGACGCACTGCTCGCGAACCCGGGTTCCACCGAGCGGACCCGGGTTCGCCGTATCCCCGAACTCGCCGTCACGGACCGTTCGACGCTCCATCAGGTCCTCGACGCCGGGCTGCTCGGCCACCTCGCGCTGGCCGACGAGACCGGTCAGCCGTACGCGCTGCCGGTGGCGTACGCGCGGGATGACGAGTCGCTGCTCATGCACGGGTCCACGGCCAGCCGGCTGTTCCGGCTCTGCGCCGCGGGCACGCCGGTCTGCTTCACGGTGACGCTGGTCGACGGGCTCATCCTGGCCCGTTCGGCCTTCGAGTCCTCCATGAACTACCGGAGCGTCATGGTGCTCGGGCACTGCAACGTGCTGCACGGCCGGGCGAAGGACCGGGCACTGCGGCGGATCACCGAGCACCTGATGCCGGAGCGCTGGGACGAGATCCGCAAGCCCTCGGCGCAGGAGCTCAAGGCCACGGCAGTGCTCGAACTCCCCCTCGACGAGTGCTCGGTGAAGATCAACGCGGACGGCCCGGACGACGCGGCCGAGGACGTCGAACTGCCGGTGTGGGCCGGCCGCCTGCCGCTGGTCCGGCAGTGGGGCGACCCCGTGCCGGCCGCGGACCTGAAACCGGAGCACGCCCGGATACCCGACTACATCCAGCGCTGGAGTTTCTCGTGACCGGCCCGAGCTTCTGCCACGACGCGCTGCCGCAGCCCGTGACCCCGCGCCCGCCGCTGCCCGGTGACCGCGAGGCCGACATTGTCATCGTCGGCGCCGGATACACCGGACTGTGGACGGCGTACTACCTGAAGAAGGCCGACCCGAGCTGCCGCGTCGTCGTACTCGAAGCCGAGTACGCCGGGTTCGGCGCGTCCGGGCGCAACGGCGGCTGGTGTTCGGCGCTGTTCCCGTCGAGCCTCGGCAAGGTGGCGAAGGTCGCGGGTTCCCGGGACGCCGCGATCGCCTTGCAGCGCACGTTGAACGAGACCGTGGACGAGGTCGGCGCCGTCACCGAGGCCGAGGGCATCGACTGCCACTTCGCCAAGGGCGGCACGATCGTCCTGGCGCGCACTCAGGTCCAGTTGGAGCGGGCGCGCGAGGAGATCGCCGAGTTCCGCGAGTACGGGTTCGGCGAAGAGGACCATCGCCTGCTGACGGCGGAGGAGGCCACGGCCGAGGTCGCGGCGACCGACGTGCTCGGCGCCACGTACACCCCGCACTGCGCCGCGATCCAGCCCGCGCTCCTGGTCAGGGGCCTGGCCGACGTGGTCGAGCGGATGGGCGTGCAGATCTACGAGCAGACGCCGGTCACGTCCATCTGGCACGGCGAGGCGCGGACTCCGTACGGCAAGGTGACCGCGGAGACCGTCGTGCGCGCGACCGAGGGCTACACGAAGACGATCTCCGGCTTCAAGCGCGCGCTCGCGCCGGTCTACTCGCTGATGCTGGCGACCGAGCCGCTGAGCGACGAGCAGTGGGCCGAGATCGGCCTGAGCAGGCGTCAGACGTTCTCCGACGGACGCCACCTGATCATCTACGGCCAGCGCACCGCCGACGGCCGGTTCGCGTTCGGCGGACGCGGCGCGCCGTACCACTTCGGTTCCTCGATCAAGCCGGACTACGACAGCCATCCGCGCGTGCACGCCGAACTCAAGCGCGTGCTCGACGAGCTGTTCCCGACCCTGCGCGACGTCGAGGTCAGCCGTACGTGGGGTGGCGCGCTGGGCGTGCCGCGCGACTGGTTCGCCTCCGTCGGCTTCGACCGCGCGGCCAAGCTGGCGTGGGCGGGGGGCTATGTGGGTGACGGCGTGGGCGCGGCCAACCTGGCCGGGCGTACGCTGGCCGACCTGGTCCGCGGCAAGCGCACCGAGCTCACGGCGCTGCCCTGGGTCGGCCACCACTCGCCGAACTGGGAGTTCGAGCCCTTCCGCTGGTTCGGCGCGAACCTGGGCCTGCGGGTGATGGACGGAGCGGACGCCGAGGAGGCGCGCACCGGCCGGGCCTCGCGGCGCGCGGCGCTCTTCGGCAGATTCCTCGGAAGCTGAAGCCCTGCCACTCGCGCGGCAAGAAGATCGTCAGATCGGATGAATTCACCGCGAATCGGCGAGAAGCGGGCGCCGGGTTCGGGCACAGTGGAGGGGTGAGTCTTCCCTCGGACAATCCCGTCCTGAACGCCGTCGGCCTCACCTTCCCGGCCGACGGTTCGGTGCTGCGCGGAGCTCATCTGGCCATCGGGGAGCGCGAGGCGGTGGCCGTGCTCGGCGAACCGGGCGCGGGCAAGTCGGCCCTGCTCGCGCTGCTCTGCGGCATGCTCGAGCCGAACGCCGGAAGCCTGTGGGCGAACGGCCGGCCGCTGCACGTGCTCCCGGCCGACCGCCGCCAGAGCTTCTTCCGGCGGCACTTCGGCGTGCTCCCGCAGGACTGCCGGCTGCTTCCCGAACTCACCATCGCCGAGAACGTCGCGCTGCCGCTGCGGCTCGCGGGCGTCCAGGCCGGGCAGGCCATAGAGCGCTCCCGGATCTGGCTGGAGCGCTTCGAGATAGAGGATTACGCCGCGCGCCCGGCCGCCGGACTGACCAGGCCGGTGCTGCGCCGCGCCGCGCTGGCCCGCGCGCTGGTCGGCGACCCGGTGGTGCTGCTCGCGGACGAGCCGCTCGCCGACCTGGCCGTGCAGACGGCCGAGTCGACCGCGCGGATCCTGCGCTCCATCGCCGTCTCGCACGGCACGGCGATCGTCGTGTTCACCCGCGACCCGCTGACCGCCGCGTACTTCAACCGCACCGTCCGGCTCGCCGACGGCCGCACCGACGCGCTGCCCGCGGCCCCGCCGCCGGCCGCCGTGCCGTTGCTGGCCTCCACCGGCGAGGGCGTCGGCTTCGGCCTGCCGCTGGGACCGGCCCGGTGAGCCCGGCCACTCCCCGCGTCGAGGAGGAGCCGGAGCAGTCGCGGCTGCCCGTGCTGCTCTGGCTGGCCTGGCGTTTCCTGCCGCCGCTGGACCGCGAGGACCGGCGCATGCTCACCTGGGTCGCCGTGTCCTGCGGATATCTCGCGGTGCCGCTGACCGTGGGCCTCGCCGCGACCGACGTGCCCGCGCTGACGCTGCTCAGCCTGCTGTTCCTGGCCACGCCCGCGCTGCCGATCTGGTGGATGAGCGCGATCCCGCTCGGCCAGCGTCGCCGGGAGACGGCCCTGGCGCTGCGTCAGGCGCGGATCAACACGCGCAGCGCGGCGGCCACCTCGATCAGCCGTCAGGTGGCGTACCCGCTGGCCGGGGCGATCGTCGGCACGGTGCTGATCTCGCTGGTGCACGGGCCGGTGGCGCGGATCCTGCCGAGGCGGGCGCCGCTCGCGATCGCCATCGACAACGCGTCGGGCCACTGGCTGTTCTCGGCGGTGCTCGCGGTGCTGCTGCTCGTCGCGCTCACGGCCGTGCTCAGCAGCGAGCGCTCGGCCGAGTGCTACGCCGCGCTCAGGCGGCTGGCGGCGAAGTTCGGCCGCCGCGAAGCAGCGCCACAGCCTCAGTGAGCGAATCCACCACCGGAAGCTCGAGACCGGCGGCCTCCAGATTGCTCCGACTGGACGAGCCGCCGGTGTAGAGCACCGCGGTCGCGCCCACCTCCAGCGCGGCCATCGCGTCGTCCACACAGTCGCCGACCAGCGCCACCTCGGCGGGATCCAGACCGGGGTACGCGGCCTGAAGGCGGGTCAGGTGCGCGGCCAGGTACTTGGTCTTCGGCCCGTAGTCCAGCGCGGGCGGACGGCCGTCGACCCGGGCCAGCCGCGCGGCGAGCCCGAAGGAGTCCACGAGCGGGACCAACTTGTCGTGGTCGTACATCGACAGCAGCGACTGGGAGCGCGGCGCCCACGCGTCGAGCGCGTTGACCGCGTCGGCCGTCAGCCCGCAGCTGGTCATCCCGGCCGCGTACGTCTTGCTGAACGCGTCCTCGACCCGCTCCCACTCCTCGGCCGTGAACTCCCGCCCGACCATCGCCAGGTAGAAGTCCTGCAACGGGCGCCGGTAGAGATCCTGGTAGCGGTCGGCGCCGAGCGAGGAGATGCCGACGGCGTTCAGCGACGCGTTGGTAGAGCGGGTGACCAGCGGCTGATCGTCGAACAGGGTGCCGTTCCAGTCCCAGACGATGTGCCGGATCTCGGATGCCACCGGCGTCAGTCCTCGTGCGCGGCGAGCTGGCCGCAGGCGCCGTCGATCTCCCGGCCGCGGGTGTCGCGGACGGTCACCGCCACGCCGTGCGCCTGGAGCGTGCGCACGAACGCGGCCTCGTCCTCCGGGCGGGAGGCGGTCCACTTCGAGCCGGGCGTCGGGTTCAGCGGGATCAGGTTCACGTGCGCGAGCTTGCCCTTGAGCCGCTTGCCGAGCAGGTCGGCCCGCCAGGCCTGGTCGTTGATGTCCTTGATCAGCGCGTACTCGATGGACACCCGGCGGCCGGTCTGCCCCGCGTAGTCCCAGGCCGCGCCGAGCACCTCGCCGACCTTCCAGCGCGTGTTCACCGGCACGAGCTCGTCGCGCAGCTCGTCGTCCGGGGCGTGCAGCGAGACGGCCAGCGTCACGTTCAGCTTCTCGGCCGTGAGGCGCTCGATCGCCGGGACCAGGCCGACCGTGGAGACGGTGATGTGCCGCTGCGAGAGCCCGAGGCCCTCCGGCGCCGGTTCGACCAGCCGGTGCACGGCGCTGATCACGGCCTTGTAGTTGGCCAGCGGCTCGCCCATGCCCATGAACACCACGTTGGAGACGCGGCCGGGTCCGCCGGGCACCTCGCCGCGGGCCAGCGTGCGCGCCCCGGCCACCACCTGCTCGACGATCTCGGCCGTGGACATGTTGCGGGTCAGCCCCGCCTGGCCGGTGGCGCAGAACGGGCAGTTCATGCCGCAGCCCGCCTGCGAGGAGACGCACATCGTGGTGCGGTCCGGATAGCGCATCAGCACGGACTCGACGAGCGCGCCGTCGTGCAGCTTCCAGAGCGTCTTGCGGGTCGTGCCCTGATCGGCCGTGAGCTCGCGGACCGGGGTCATCAGCGTCGGCAGCATCGCCTGCTGCAGCTGCTCGCGCTGGGCCGCCGGGATGTCCGTCCAGCCCTGCGGGTCGTCCTCGAGCCGGTCGAAGTAGTGCTTGGACAGCTGCGCGGCGCGGAACCCGGGCAGGCCGACGTCGCTCAGCGCCTGCTTGCGCTCGGCCAGGGTCAGGTCGGCGAGGTGACGCGGGGGCTTGCCCCGACGCGGGGCCTCGAAGACCAGCACCCCCGGCTTCTGTGCGCTCATCCGTCTATTGTCCCATGAGCGGCGACGTGCTCAGTTCTTCAGGAAGACGGAGAGCAGCAGGTAGACGACGGGGGCGGTGGGCAGCAGCGAGTCGAGCCGGTCCATGATGCCGCCGTGGCCCGGCAGCAGATGGCCCATGTCCTTGATGCCCAGGTCGCGCTTGATCATCGACTCGCACAGGTCGCCGAGCGTGGCGCTGGCCACGACCGCGGCACCGGTGACCGCGCCCTGCCAGAACTGGCCGTGCAGCATCAGGTTCATCGCGATGGCGCCCGCGGCCCCGGCCGCGATGAGCGAGCCGATCAGGCCCTCCCAGGACTTCTTCGGGGAGATCTTCGGGGCCAGCGGGTGCCGGCCGATCAGCACGCCCGCCGCGTAGCCGCCGGTGTCGTTGCAGACCACCAGCAGCAGGAACAGCAGCACCCGCTCGGCGCCGCGGTCCTCGGCCGTCAGCAGCGCCGCGAAGCCCGCCAGGAAGGGGATGTAGACGACGGCCAGGATGCCCGCCGTCGCGTCCCGCAGGTAACCCTCCGCGCCGTCCGCCAGCCGCCAGACCAGGATCGCCACGGAGGTCAGCGCCAGCACCGAGGCGAGCGCGCCCTCGCCGGAGAAGTAGGCCGCGGCCAGTATGCCGAGCCCGCCGACGCAGGCGGGCACCAGCGGGAGCACGATGCCGCGCTCCTTGAGGGCGTTGCTCAGCTCGCGCAACGCGAACAGCACGGCCAGCGCGATGACGCCGAGGAACGCCACCTTCTGCACCAGCAGCGAGGCGACGATGACCGCCCCGAGGCCCAGGCCGACGCCGATGGCCGCGGGCAGGTTGCGTCCGGCCTTGCCCGTGGCTTTGGGCTCCGCCACGGGCTGCTCCCTCCGCTTGACGGCATTCGTCATCGGCCCGCCCACTTTCCTGTTAGCTCTTAGGCACAATCCTCGCGCGAGACTGCCGCCGCAGGAAGGCTACACCGCCCCTCTGCTCACACCTCGAGCAGTTCGGCTTCCTTGTGCTTGAGCGCCTCGTCGATCTGCGCCGTGTGCCGGGCGGTCAGGTCGTCGAGCTCCTTCTCCGCGCGCCGGCCGTCGTCCTCGCCGACCTCGCCGTCCTTGACCAGCTTGTCGATGGCCTCCTTGGCGTGCCGCCGGATGTTGCGCACGGAGACCTTCGCGTCCTCGCCCTTGGACTTGGCCAGCTTGATGTAGTCCCGGCGGCGCTCCTCGGTCAACTGCGGGAAGACCACCCGGATGATGTTGCCGTCGTTGGACGGGTTCACGCCCAGGTCCGAGTCCCGGATCGCCTTCTCCACCGCGGCCAGCGAGCTCTTGTCGTAGACGGCGATCGTCGCCATCCGCGGCTCCGGCGCCTGGATCGTGGCCATCTGCGGGACCGGCGTCATGGTGCCGTAGTAGTCCACCATGATCTTGTTGAACATCGCCGGGGTGGCCCGGCCGGTGCGGATGCCGGCGAAGTCCTCCTTGGCCACGGACACGGCCTTGTCCATCTTCTCCTCGGCCTCGAGGAGGGTCTCGTCGATCATCACGGCTCCCTACATCGTCTGCTTCTAGGGCTAAGTCTTAAGGTGCTGCAGGGCTCACGCTACTGCGCGTCGACCTCGTCGACACGGCACACCAGGGTACCGATCTTCTCGCCCGCGATGGCGCGGCCGATGTTGCCCTCGGTCTCCAGCTCGAAGGCGAGCAGCGGCAGCTTGTTGTCGCCGCACAGCGAGATCGCCGCGGCGTCGATCACCTTCAGGCCGCGCACCAGGAACTCGCGCGGATCGATCACGTCGAAGCGGTGCGCGTCCGGGTTGGACTTCGGGTCGGAGTCGTAGATGCCGTCCACGCCCTGCTTGGCCATCAGCACCACCTCGGCGCCGATCTCCAGCGCGCGCTGGGCGGCCGTGGTGTCGGTGGTGAAGAAGGGCATTCCGGCGCCCGCGCCGAAGATGACCACGCGGCCCTTCTCCAGGTGCCGGATCGCCTTGCGCGGGATGTAGGGCTCGGCCACCTGGGCCATCGTGATCGCGGTCTGCACCCGCGTCTCCACGCCCTGCTTCTCCAGGAAGTCCTGCAGGGCCAGGCAGTTCATCACGGTGCCGAGCATGCCCATGTAGTCGCCGCGGGCCTGCTCCATGCCGCGGTTCTTGAGCTCGGCGCCGCGGAAGAAGTTGCCGCCGCCGACCACCACCGCGATCTGCGTCCCGGTGGCGCGCTGGGCCTCGGCGATCTGCCGGGCGATCGACTGCACCACGTCGGGGTCGACGCCGACCCGGCCACCGCCGAACACCTCCCCGGACAGCTTCAGCAGGACGCGCTTGTACGGGGACTTGTCGGTTTCTTCCGGCACGCTCGACCTCCTGGCTCGGTACTTTTCTGTGCTTCTCGCACGGAAGGGCGGCTCCGTGTGGGGGTAGATCGCTACCTCACACGGAACCGCCCCTCGTGGCTCGGATCAGGCCCCGACGCGGAAGCGGGCGAAGGCCTGCAGCGTGACGCCGGCCTCCTCGAGGACCTTCGCGACCGTCTTCTTCGGGTCCTTGGCGAACGCCTGCTCGAGCACGACGTTCTCCTTGAAGAAGCCGTTCACGCGGCCCTCGACGATCTTCGGCAGCGCGGCCTCCGGCTTGCCCTCCTCGCGGGAGGTCTCCTCGGCCAGCCGACGCTCGTTCGCCACGACCTCGGCCGGAACCTCGTCCCGGTTCAGGTAGGTCGGCGAGAACGCGGCGATGTGCTGCGCCACGTCCTTGGCCGCCTCGGCGTTCTCGGCGTTCAGCTGCACCAGCACGCCGACCTGGGCCGGCAGGTCCGGCGAGGTCTTGTGCAGGTAGGCCGCGACGTAGCCGCCCTCGAAGGTGGTGGTGCGGCGCAGCTCGATCTTCTCGCCCAGCGTCGCGTTGGCCTCGTCCACGAACTCCTGGACGGTCTTGCCGCTGGTCGGGAAGGTGCTGGCGAGCAGCTGCGGGACCTCGGCCGGGCCGGTGGCCACGACGTGCGCCAGCAGCTCGGCGGCGACCTGCTGGAACCGGTCGCCCTTGGCGACGAAGTCGGTCTCGCAGGCCAGCTCGAGCAGCGTGCCCTTGCTGCCGTCGGCCTCGATGTGCGCGGTGACCAGGCCGTTGGAGGCCGTGCGGCCCTCGCGCTTGGTCACGCCCTTGAGGCCCTTGACGCGCAGGTACTCGACGGCCTTGTCGAAGTCGCCGTCGGTCTCCTCGAGCGCCTTCTTGCAGTCGAGCATCCCGGCCGCGGTCAGCTCCCGCAGCTTCTTGATGTCGGCGGCGGTGTAGTTCGCCATCTGTGTTGAACCCCTGTCTCTACCTTGTCGCGGTGCGGAACGTCAGGCCTGCTCGGCCGTGGTCTCGGTCGCGGGGGCCTCGGCGGCGGGGGCGTCCTCGGCGATGGCCTCGGCCACGGCCTCGGTGACGGGCTCGACGACGGCCTCGGCGGCGGGCTGCTCGGTCTCGGCGGCCGGAGCGGCGTCCGCGGCCGGGGCCAGCAGGTCCTTCTCCCACTCGGCGAGCGGCTCACCGGCGGCGACCTCGGCACCCTCGGTCGCGGCGGCCTGCTGGCCGGACCGGGCGACGAGGCCCTCGGCCACGGCGTCGGCCACGACGCGGGTGAGCAGCGCGACGGAGCGGATCGCGTCGTCGTTGCCCGGGATCTTGTAGTCGACCTCGTCCGGGTCGCAGTTGGTGTCCAGGATCGCGATCACCGGG
>DATJIF010000023.1:0-2413 GCA_035493475.1 Actinospica sp. | reverse complement strand
CTCGGCATGGTCATGGTGCTGCCGGTCTACGAGAAGGAGAAGCAGGGCTTCTACTACAACACCGCGGCCGTGATCGACGCCGACGGCAGCTACCTGGGCAAGTACCGCAAGCACCACATCCCGCAGGTCAAGGGCTTCTGGGAGAAGTTCTACTTCAAGCCGGGCAACCTCGGATGGCCGGTGTTCGACACCGCGGTCGGCAAAGTCGGGGTCTACATCTGCTACGACCGGCACTTCCCGGAGGGCTGGCGGGCGCTCGGGCTGGCCGGCGCGCAACTGGTCTACAACCCGTCGGCCACCAGCCGCGGCCTGTCCGCGTACCTGTGGCAGCTCGAGCAGCCGGCCGCGGCCGTCGCCAACGAGTACTTCATCGCCGCGATCAACCGCGTCGGCGTCGAGGAGTACGGGGACGACGACTTCTACGGCAGCAGCTACTTCGTCGACCCGCGCGGCCAGATGGTCGGCGAGGTGGCCAGCGACAAGGAGGAGGAGCTGGTCGTGCGCGACCTCGACTTCGACCTCATCGACACGGTCCGCGAGCAGTGGGCCTTCTACCGGGACCGGCGGCCCGAGGCCTACGGCCCGCTCACGGAGGTGTGAGCCGGATGCGTACCCTGATCAAGAACGGCCTGGTGATCACGGCGGCGGACGAGCTGCCCGCCGAGGTGCTGATCGAGGGCGAGACGATCGCCGGGCTCGCGGCGCCGGGCAGCGCGCTGGCCGAGGCCTGGTCCGGCGGCGTCGATCGAACCATCGACGCCACCGGCCTTTATGTCATCCCCGGTGGCGTGGACGCTCACACCCATATGGAGATGCCGTTCGGCGGGACTTACGCCGCGGACACCTTCGAGACCGGGACGCGCGCGGCGGCCTGGGGCGGGACGACCACGATCGTCGACTTCGCTATCCAGTCGGTGGGCCGCTCGCTGCGCGAGGGCCTGGACGCCTGGCACGCCAAGGCCGAGGGCAGGTGCGCGATCGACTACGGCTTCCACATGATCCTGGCGGACGTCACCGAGGACGCGCTCAAGGAGATGGACGTGCTGGTGGACGAGGGCGTCACCAGCTTCAAGATGTTCATGGCCTATCCGGGCGTGTTCTACAGCGACGACGGCAGGATCCTGCGGGCCATGCAGCGCGGCGCCGAGAACGGCGGGCTGATCATGATGCACGCGGAGAACGGCATCGCCATCGACGTGCTCGTCGAGCAGGCGCTGGCGGCCGGCCGGACCGACCCGCGCTACCACGGCGAGGTCCGCAGGGCCCTGCTGGAGTCGGAGGCCACGCACCGGGCGATCGCGCTGGCCCGGGTGGCCGGCGCGCCGCTGTACGTGGTGCACGTCTCGGCCGCCGAGGCCGTCGAGGAGCTCACCCGGGCGCGGGACCTGGGCCTGAACGTGTTCGGCGAGACCTGCCCGCAGTACCTGTTCCTGTCGACCGACGACCTGGCCAGGCCGGACTTCGAGGGCGCGAAGTACGTCTGCTCCACGCCGCTGCGCCCGGCCGAGCACCAGGCGGCGCTGTGGCGGGCGCTGCGCGGCGACGACCTGTCCGTGGTCTCCACCGACCACTGCCCGTTCTGCTTCTCGGGCCAGAAGGAGCTCGGCCGCGGCGACTTCTCCAAGATCCCGAACGGCCTGCCGGGCGTGGAGAACCGGATGGACCTGCTGCACCAGGCGGTGGTGGACGGCCGCATCTCCCGCCGCCGGTGGATCGAACTGGCCTGCGCGACCCCGGCGCGGATGTTCGGGCTCTACCCGCGCAAGGGCACCGTCGCGCCCGGCGCGGACGCGGACGTGGTGCTCTACGACCCGCAGGCCCCTTACGTGATCTCCGCCGGGACCCACCACATGAACGTCGACTACTCCGCCTACGAGGGCCTGCGGGTCTCCGGGCGGGCGAAGACGGTCATCTCCCGCGGCACCGTCGTGGTCCAGGACGGCGAGTACCTCGGGCACGCCGGGCACGGCCGCTTCGTCGCCCGCTCCGCCTGCCAGTACCTGCGCTGACCGCACGAGAGACAGGGATCGTACATGGACTTCGGAGTGGTCCTGCAGAACGATCCGCCGGCGCGGGCGCTGGTGGACCGGATGGTGCGGGCCGAGCAGCTGGGCTTCACGCACGGCTGGACCTTCGACTCGACGGTGTTGTGGCAGGAGCCTTTCGTCGTGTTCGAGCAGATCCTGGCGCGCACCGAGCGGCTGACCGTCGGGCCGCTGGTGACCAACCCGGGCACCAGGGACCCCTCGGTGCTCGCCTCGCTGTTCGCCACGCTCAACGACTGCCACGGCAACCGGACGGTGTGCGCGATGGGCCGCGGCGACTCGGCGCTGCGGGTGATCGGGCGCAGGCCGGAGACGCTGGCCTCGCTGGCCCGGGCGATAAGGGCGGTCAAGGACCTGGCCGAGGGCCG
>DATJIF010000022.1:0-17117 GCA_035493475.1 Actinospica sp. | reverse complement strand
GACCGCGGACAACACGCACACCTGGATGAACTACGCGAGCCAGTCCCTCTCCTGGGCCCAGTCCAACATGCCCAGCCCGCCCAGCCAGGCCGAGCAGGACCTCGCCGCCATCAACAGCAACCCGGTCTCCGAGTGGGGCCTGGGCATCCTCACCGACGGCGCCTCGTACCTCGCGTCCAAGGCCGCCTCGGACGACATGGCGAAGAAGAAGTCCGCGGCGACGTCGGTGATGACGCAGTTGGCGTCGGCTTACACGACGGCGAATTCGAATCTTGCTCAGTCCGACTCCCTCAAGAGAGACGGCGGCACCGACACCGACCCCGGAAGCGGAACCAACTCCAAGGGCGACAAGAACGGCAGCGGGGACTCGTCGAACAGCTCCGGCGGCAGCAGTGGCGGCGCCGCGATGATCATGCCGATGCCCATGGGAACCTCGTCGGGTAGCTACAGCGGCGCCAGCGACGGAGGCAGTGCTCGAATATCGGCCGGCAGCTACGGCACCGGTTCGGGCTCGTCGGGCAGCGGTTCCGGCGTCTCCGGTTCGGGCGTGACGGACACGCACCTGCCGACCTCGACGGTTACCTCGGGTATCGGCGACATGCCCACCTCCGGGGTCACGGGCGGCACCACCACCGGTGTCACCGGCTACGGCGGCGGATCGACCAGCGGCAGCGGCTACACCAGCGGCGGGATCCCCGGCATGGGCGGCACCGGCGGCATCAACGAGTTCGGCGGTGGCGGCGGCCTCGAGGGCGAAGGCGGCGCGAGCGGCAGCCTCGGCAAGTACGGCTCGGGCAAGCTCGGCGGCCTCGGCGGGCTGAGCGAGGAAGGCGGGGGTGCGGGCGGCTACGGCGGCACCGGCCTCGGCGGCGGTTCCGGGCGGAACTCCGCGCTCAGCGGCGGCACGGGCACCGGCGAGCTCGGCGAGGAGGCCGGCGGCACCGGCTACGGCGCGCAGTCCGGCACGGGCTCGGCAGCCGGTGCGGGCGCCGCGGCGGCCGCGGGCGAGGCCGAGGGCGCGAACTCCGGCCAGAACAACATGATGGGCATGGGCGGGATGGGCCGCGGCGGCGCCGGCGGTGGCAGCCAGGGCGAACGCGGCGGCCGCGCCAGTTGGCTCAGGGAGGACCCGGACTACTGGTACGGCGACAAGATGAAGGACGCCGCCCCTCCCGGCGGCGTCATCGAATAAGGCGTCGCGCTAGCCTGGTCCGGGTACGGCATGGGCGACATCGACCTACTGGGGCACAGGGGAGCGCGGATGCAGCGGGAACAGCGGTGGAGCGGAAACGGCCGCAAACGGGCGCTCGCGCTCGGCGGAGCGCTCGCCTTGGCGTTCGTGGGCTCGGGTACGGCCTTCGCCGCAGCGACCAACCCCGTCGCGGCGAAGGAGTGGGCACTCAACATGCTCAACGTCACCGCCGTCCGCCAGCAGTACCACGCTCAAGGCGCCGGCGTGATCGTCGCGGTGATCGACTCCGGGGTGGACCCGAACCAGCCCGACCTGCAGGGCCGGCTCGTCGACGGCGTGAACCTGGCCGATCCGAACAATCCGACCTCGGATTTCAGCGACACGGACAACGAATCGCACGGCACCTCGGTCTCGACCGTCATCGCCGCCTATCCGCACTCGAGCACCAACGGCATGATCGGCCTGGCCGACAAGGCCAAGATCATGCCCATCAAGGTGAACGTCAACGCCGCGGGCAGCGACCCCTCGGTCATCGCCGGGATCAACTACGCGGTGAGCCATGGGGCTCAGGTCATCAACATGTCGCTCGGCGGGGACGCCACCGACACGGCGGTGACCGGCGCCATCAACAACGCGCTGGCCCACGGGGTCGTCGTGGCCGTCGCGGCGGGCAACGACGCGAAGACCGGCAACGCCCCCAGCGACCTCGCCATCGTCCCCGGTGTGCTCGATGTTGGCGGTGTCGACTCGAACGGGCAGAAGTACTCGGAGAGCCACTACGGCTCCGACGTGAACATCGCGGCGCCGGCGAACACCATCGAAGTCGGCCTGACCGGCGGACAGTACGGAACGGCGTCGGGGACCTCGCAGGCGACGCCGTGGGTGTCGGGTGAGGCGGCGCTGCTGATCGCGGAGCATCCGACGTGGACGTCGGGGCAGATCGTGGCGACGATCATCGACAACACGATGCAGACCGCGAACGGGCAGACGAAGGCGGGACAGCGGGTCGACGACAACGTCGGGTACGGGGTGATCGACCCGGTCGCGGCGCTCGGGGCCTCGGAGCCGTCGAGCACGGCGAATCCGCTGGGCGGACCGGCGATCACCGGCAAGCCGGGGGTCTCGGCCTCCACGTCCGCCTCGGCCACTGCGGCGGCGTCGAGCACCGGCGGGGCCACCGGGACCGGGAACGGGACCACGACGCCGACGGCTTCGAGTAAGAGCTCGTCGAAGGCGCCACTGTTCATCGGGATCGCGGTGGCGGCGATCGTCGTGATCGCTCTGCTGGTCTTCCTGCTCACCCGCGGGAACCGGAACCGTGGCGGCGGCGGTAAGGGTGGTCCGGGCGGCGGGACCGGCGCTGGTGGCGGCGGGGACCCGTATCTTCAGCAGCCGCAAGGCGGGCAGTACGGCCAGCCACAGCAGCAGAATCCCTATCAGCAGCCGCAGCAGGGCGGGTATCCGCCGCAGGGTGGCGGATACGGCCAGCAGCAGCAGAACCCGTATACGGGGCAGTAGGCGGCAAGAACAGCGCCGGTGCCGTCCACAGGTGACTGTGGGCGGCACCGGCGCTTTCAGCCGTCCTACGCCTACGCGGTGTACTTCGCCGCGGGGCCGAAGCGGCCGTCGTATTCGGCGGGGAGGGGGGCGGCGGACGGGTTGACGGTGCGGACGATCTCGTCGAGGACGATGCGCACGTACTTCTCGCCCACCCACAGGTGCTTGGCGCCGTCGACGGCGATGAGGTCGCAGCCGCGGGCCTTGGCCTCGGGGGTGAGGAGGGCGGCGAAGCGTTCGCGGGCGGCGGCGGGCTTGAGGTAGTCGTCGTGCTCGGGGACGAGGACCTTGACCGGCTTGCCGGAGTCGGCCCAGCGCCGGATGTCGGCCTCGCCCGCGCGGTGCAGCGGCGGGGAGAGCAGGATGGCGCCGGTGATCTGCGGCTCGCAGCCGTAGCGCAGGGTCAGCTCGGTGCCGAAGGACCAGCCGACGAGCCAGGGGTTCGGCAGCTCCTGGTGGTCTGCGAAGTCGATCGCGGCGGCCACGTCGTGCTGCTCGGCCACGCCGTCGCCGAACGCGCCCTCGCTGGTGCCGCGCGCGGAGGTGGTGCCGCGGGTGTTGAAGCGGAGCACGGCGAGGTCGGCGAGGGCGGGCAGTCGCCACGCGGCCTTGCGGTAGACGTGGCTGTCCATCATGCCCGCGTGCGTGGGCAGCGGGTGCAGGGTGACGAGCGTGGCCACCGGCGGTCGGCCTTCCGGCGGCAGCGCGAGTTCGCCGACGAGGGTGAGGCCGTCGGCGGTCTTGAGCTCGATGTCCTCGCGCTGCGCGGGCAGGATGCTGTGGGCGGTGATCTCGGTGCTCGTCACCCGTCCAGGTTAGTTCACGGTGTGGCCTGCCAGCGCACGGCGGGAGGCCTGGTCGGACTGCCGGGTGGTCTCCGGCAGCCGGTACCTGGGCGCCAGGCGCAGGGCCAGTTCCGTCGCGGTGTCGAGGGAGACGCGGTGGCCGACGGAGACGAAGACGGGCTTGATGTTCGGCTGGGTTCGCAGCACCCGGCCGATCACCTCGGTTCCGTCGACGAGGTCCGCGTGATCGCCGCGCGCCTGGCCGGGTTCGTCGAACGTGCCGATGAACGCGGTCTTCGCGACGCCGAACGTGGGCACGTCCGTGAGCACGCCGAGGTGGCACGCGAGGCCGAAGCGGCGCGGGTGGGCCAGGCCGTAGCCGTCGCAGACCAGCAGGTCCGGCACGTGGCTGAGCTTGCCGAGCGCGTCGACGAGCGCCGGGACCTCGCGGAACGCCAGCAGCCCGGGCACGTACGGGAAGTCGACGGAGCGCAACGCCGTGGCCGTCTCCACGACCTCGAGCGTCACGGCGTCGAGCACGGTCACCGCACCGGCGACACAGGACTCGTCCACCGCGTACGCGACATCGAGCCCTGCGATCAGCCGCAGCGGCTCCGGCGCCGCGCCTTCCGTATGGACCAGCGGCCGAAGCCGGTCCTGTTCGGCGATCGCCTCGGCCTCGGTCGCCGGTACGTGGAATGCCTCGAGCTTCACAGTCGGTCAGCCTACGGGGTCGGGCGCGGAGTCGAACCCGGGCTACGCGTCCTCGTCCGCGTCGAGCACCGCGGCGGCGGCAGCGACCGTGCTGGCCGGGAGCCGTCCGCCGTTCTCGGTCAGCCGCAGCGTCAGCTCCACGGCCGCGTCGAGCCCTAGCCGCTGCCCCTGCGTCACGAACACCGGCGGCTGCCCGACCTGCGTCCGTACCGCCCGTCCGATCACCGTGCCGCCGTCCACGAGGTCGGATTGGTCCCCGCGCTCGGGCCCCGGCTCGGCGTACGTGCCGAGGTAGGCCTCGCCGGACACGCCGAGGGTCGGAGTGCCCGTGCGCACGCCGAGGTGGGTGGCGAAGTTGAAGTCCACCGGATGGCTCGGCCCGTCGCCGACGCACGTGATCACGCCCGGCGCGGTCGTCAGCTTTCCGAGGGCGGCCAGCGCGGTGTAGATCTCCTGGAAGCCGAGCGAATCGGTCGGCGTGCCCTCCTTGAGCGGACGCCGGAAGCCCGCCGTCTCAACGGTCTTCGACGACTCGATGTCGGTGACCGCGACCACGGCCGAGATCGTGTCCTCGGTGTAGCGCACCTCGATCCCGGCCACGTGGTAGAGCGGGTCCGGGATCTGGCCGTCCGGACGGATCCGGCGCCGCAGCCGCTGCTCCAGTTCGGCGCGATCCTCCGCCGTGTCCGGGATCGGGAAGGGGCGGGTGGTCGGCTTCGGCACGATGAACCTGCCGTCCTCGTCCCACTGGCGGCTCCCGACCTCCTTGCCGTCCTCGTACGTGGTCTCCCGGGCGAGCACGCCGTTGCGGTGCCAGCCGCGGGTGACGCCGATCGGGCCCGTCCTGCCGAGCGTCGCCTCCGATTCGGGCGCGCCGTCGTCGTACCAGAAGCGGCTGGAGCCGTACGCCTTGCCGTCCAGGTAGCCGACCTCGTTGGCCAGCACGCCGTTCGGCCAGCACTCGAAGAGCACGCCGGTGAGCAGCTCGCCCCGGTACGTGGCGGACTGGTCCTCGTCGAACTCGAAGTCGTCGTCGTCCACGTCGACGCGCAGCTCGCTCATGCTTCCCTCATCCTCGCTGTTCACGGCCACCCTCACGACCCGTAGTCCACTCGGACACCATACGGGAGCTCACTGCCGTCCAGGATCTTCGTGCAGTTGGGGCACGTGCGCGCCTCGGGATTGTGCTTGATGCCGGGGAACTGCGGCGCGAAGGACATCTCCTTGAGCGCGCTCTCGCCGGTCGGCAGCGGGGGCTCGCCACGCTGCTCGCGCAGCACGTTCTCGGCGTCGCGCGCGTTCAGTCCGGCGTTCGCGGCCTTGACCTCCGCGTGCCCGAGCGGGTCGTCGGTGCCCGGGTAGTCGAGCGGTTCCTTCTTCGGGCCCGTGTAGCCGCCCGGATCGTGCATCGCGGTGACCCGCTTGTCGATCGCGTCGTGCGTGTCGGCCTCGGATATGACGTCCTCGTGCGCCCTGCCGTTGTATCCCTCGAAGACGTCTCCGGTACGGCGGTCGATGCCGACGGCCGTCGCCGCGCCCGTCTGACCCTTCGAGAACGTCCCGGCCTTGCGCGCGTCCTCGTACATCCCCCGCCGCTCGTGCGAGAGCCGCGAGAGGTAGTCGTTCACCGGCTCGCCGTTCACGTGGGTGATCAGGCCGTTCTCGTCCTTGGTGACGGCCGAGTCGGGCAGCTTGCCGATCTTCGTGCCGTCCTTGGCGTCGTTGCCGATCCACGGGACCTTGTCCTGGCCCTCGGGCGGTTCGAGGGTGTGCGAGGGGAGGTGCTCGTCGTCGAGGTCGTGCGCGGCGGTGTGGGCCGCGGACTCGCCGTCGTCGCCGAGCAGGGTGCTGAGTTTCTTGTGCAGCGCGGTCTGGGTGGCCGCCTGCTCGGCCTTCTCGCCGACGGTCTGCGCGTCCTTCTCGGCGTTCTCGCGCATCTGGGTGGCGATCTTGGAGATCTCGTCGGCCTTGGCCCCGTCGGCCTCGATCGAGCGCTTCACGATGCCCTCGAGCTTCTCCTTGCTGTCCCCGTAGAGCCTCTTGACCGCGGTGCCCGCGTCCTTGCCCAGGCTCTTGCCGACGCGCTGCGCGGCCTGGCCCAGAGCTTTGGTTATCTCGCCGCTGGCGCTCGGCACCCGGCACCGCCCCTTCGTATCCTGTCACGCCCGGTGTGGCTCGGGACAGTTTGCCAGAGCTCGAACTCGTACGGTTCGGGGGTCAGCCGGTGAAGGTGTGCGCGAGGTCGGGCAGTTCGGCGCCGCTGAAGGAGAGCCGGATGGTGGGACGCCGTTCGCCCGGCGCGAACTCGGCGGTGAGGGCCACGCGGCGGTATCCGGCCGTGCCCGCGGGGCCGAGGGAGCCGGGGTAGCGGGGGCCGACGGCGAATTCGTGGTCGAGGACGACGCGGCCGGCCCGGGTGATCCGGACCCGGGAGCGCACGGAACCGGGCTCCTCGTCATCGCGGCCGAGCACGACGTCCTCGCGCCAGATGAGCTCGGCATCCTCGGCGAGGTCGATGTCGGCGTGCACGGCGTGGTTGGCGCCGCGGACGGCGATCAGCGGTTCGGGGGCCCAGTCGAGGCGGGCGCCGGGGCCGACGCGCACGTCGAAGGCTAGTGTGGACTGGGCGCCGCCGGGGCCGGGCAGCGCGAGGGCGGCGGCGAGGCTGCGGACCTCGACCCGCGCCCCCTCCCCCACCTCCACGCGGTACGCGAGATCGTCGCCGCCGATCGGGCCCGCGGTGCCGCCGACGAGGTGGATCCGGGCCGTGTCCAGGCCGTCCGGGTGCGGGGCGCGGCGCAGCAGCAGCGGGGTCTCGCCGGCGAGCGTCGTGAGGCCGGTGGTGCCGTCCTCCTCGACGCGGGCGACGATGCGGGCGCGGGCCTTCACGCGGCCACCGGGGCTCTGTGCTCTGCCATCAGTTCCCTGATCCAGTCGGCGACGGCCGGGGCGCCGGGGTGTTCGCTGAGCGAGGTGAACAGCGTGGGCAGCGGGGTCTCGCGGGGCACGCCGCCGGGGCCGGTGGAGCGTTGCGCGGCGGCGTCCCGGCGCATGAGTTCGAGGTCGGCGGGCACGTGCGGGGCGAGGTCGGTCTTGTTGACCACGAGCAGGTCGGCGGACGCGATGCCGGGGCCGCCCTTGCGCGGCAGCCGGTCTCCGGCGGCGACGTCGATCACGAATATCTGCCGGTCGATCAGGCCCCTGCTGAACGTGGTGCCGAGGCTGCCGCCGCCGCTTTCGATGAGCACGAGGTCCAGCGGCGCGAACGCGGCCTCCAGCGCCTCGACCGCCTCCAGGTTCGCGGCGATGTCGTCGCGGATCGCGGACTGCGGACTGCATCCGGTCTGCACGGCGGCGATCCGCTCCGGCTCCAGCGCGCCGCGCTCCGCCAGCAGTTCCGTGTCGTCGGGCGCGTGGCCGTCGTCGACGACGACGGCTATCGACAGCTCCGCGCGCAGGGTCCGGCACAGGGCCGCGACCAGCGACGTCTTCCCGGAGCCGACCGGGCCGCCGACGCCTATCCGCAGCGGGCCGCGCGCGCCGGGGTCGGGGGTCTCAGGACGCAAAGAGGCGCACCTCCCACGTGGCGTGGTCCTCCGCGGCCAGGTCGAGCAGCGGGGAGCCGAGCGCCGGCAGCATGCTGAAGTCGTTCTTGAGCTGGGCCATCCGGGCCAGGGTGAGCGCCTTGGCGGCGGTCCGGTCGGCGGCCGGGGCCAGCTTCGCGAGCACGCCGGCGACCTCCGCCGGGTCGAGGCCGAGCAGCCGGACCGCCGCGTCGGCCGGGACGCCGAGCGTGCCGCGCACCGAGCACAGCGCCGCGTCCTCCGCCGGGAGTCCGGCTGCCGCGCAGGCCACGCCGAGCGCGAGCGGCTGGTGCGGTCCCTCGGCGGCGAGCGGCGCGAGCAGGTCGAGGCGCGGCACCGGCCAGGCGGCGCGGGCCGTGCGCAGCAGTTGCCGCCCGAGCCGCCGCGAGGCGAGCCGCAGCGTCGGGGAGAGTTGGCGCACGTCGAATTCGTGGTCGATGGTCTCGAGCATCGCGGCGTCCTCGCACTGGCAGGCGGCCGCGGCGAAGGACGCGGCGACCAGCGCGGCCGAGTTCAGCCGACCGGTCAGGAACGCGTGCAGGGAGGCCGTGTCGTGTACCCGGCCCGCCGCGGCGGCGGATTCGAGTCCGCCGGAATGTGCGTGCGCGCCTGCCGGGAACCTCGAGTCGGCGAGCAGGAGCAGCGCGGATCGGGTCATCTGGAAATAAGGCATCGTTGGGTAGGGAGAACGGCGTCGATGTCCTTCATATCAGCTTTGGTACTGCCGTGCAGTAGGACGATCGTTCAGTGGAGGTCCTCGGGCCGGTCGAGATCGCGCGGATCGGCGACGGCGTCGCAGGGCACGAGGATGAGCTCGTCGCGGTGCTCGCGCAGGTAGGCCCGGGCGCCGACGTCGCCGGTGAGTGTCGGGCGCAGTGCGGACCAGTGCGCGCGGCCGATCAGAACGGGATGTCCGCGCTGCCCTTCGTAGACGGCCGCGGCGAGGACCGCTTCGTCGTCCGGCTCAGTCCGCGCACCGAGCACCGCCGCGATCGCCTCCGCCGTGATGTCGGGCTGGTCGACGAGCAGCACGAGCGCGGCGGACGCTTCCGGTACCGCGTGCCCGATCGCGTCGAGGCCCGCGCGCAGCGAGACGCCCATGCCGTCGGCCCACGCCTCGTTCACGGTGACGAACGCCCCGGCGGCCTCCGCGTACGACGCGGCCCGCTCGGTCTCCGCGCCGAGCACCGCGCACACCACATCGCAGCCCCCTGCGAATGCCGTGCGTACGGCGCTCGTGATCAGCGGTTCGCCGCGGTACTCGACGACCGCCTTCGGCCCGCCCATCCGGGATCCGCCGCCGGCCGCGAGAACCAGCCCCACCACGCTCATCCGCGTCACCGGGCCCGTAGCGCGAGAAACAGGTCCACTTGGTCCTCCAGCCTCGTCGGGTCACGTCCGGTCAGCTCCGCGATCCGGGCGATCCGATATCGCAGTGTATTGACGTGGATGTGCAGCTGCGCCGCGCACCGGCTCCAGGAACCCGAGCACTGCAGGAACACGTCGAGGGTCTCCTCGAGCGCGGCGTGGTGCCGTTCGTCGTGCGCGCGCAGCGGACCGAGCAGCCGGTGCACGTAGCCGACACGGAGTTCGTCGGGGACGTGCGCGAGCAGGGCCTGATGCGTGGCGAGGTCGGTGTGCCCGGCGACCTGCAACCGCTCCGACCCGCGCGCGGCGAGCCCGAGCGCGTACCCGGCCTCGCGCACGGCGGCGGACAGTCCGGTCGCGGTGGTCACCAGATCGCTGACGCCGACGCGGACCCGGTCCATGCCGAGTGCGGGACCGACCGCCTTCAGCCGCGCGGCCAGCCGTTCCACCGCGTCGCCGCTGCCGTGGCCGTCTCCGTCATCGTGCGGCTCGGCGATGATGCCGACCGCGTGCCCGTCCGGCAGTTCGGCGCCGGGCAACGGCTTCGTGCCCTGTGGTTCGTCGATCAGGGCCCGCAGCACCCGGATCGCGCGATTGTTCCCCTCGACGGTCAGCACGATGACGCGCAGCCCGTCCACCGCGGACAGTCCGACCGGCCGCAGCCGCGCCACGATCTCGGCGACCGGCCCCTCCCGCGCGGCCAGTTGCGCGAGTTCCCGACCGAGCTGACGCAGCGGCTCGCGGGCCTCGGCGAGCCACCGGCGTTCCGCGCTGAGCAGCCGGGCGGCGCCGCGAGCCACGTCGCGACGCTGCGGCGGCCACGTACGCGAGTCGCCCTCGAAGACCACGTACCAGTCGTCCACCGGCGAGTTCGTCTCGCCGTTGACGGTGAAGACGCTGTAGCTCTCACCGCGGTACTCGACTCGCCGATCCGGCTGCGCGGCCGTGCGCAGCGCCTCGCGGGTGAGGACGTGCACCAGTTGCGGCACGACGGTCGTGCCCGGCTCGACCAGCACGTCGCCCGCCGCGCTGATCAACAGCCCCTCGAGCCCCGATTCGGCCGAGATCAGCTCCAGGATCCCGCTCACGCCGCGATGCGCACCGGCGCCGAGCAGTCTGCGGTGCCGGGCCAGGAGCTCGCCGGTGTCGTGCGCGCGCAGCTCGGACGTGCGGCGGGAGAACCATTCGTTCAGCTCGGCGAAGGAGAGTCGGCCGGGCACGTGCAGCAGTGGCACGTTGTGCCGGGCGCAGGCGGCGACCAGCTCGGACGGCAGTGCTTCGTCGGTCGTGTCTCCCGCCGCGATGGCCGCCGCGTGACCCTCGGCGACGGCAGCGACGAAGCGTTCGCTGGCGGCGGCCGCGTCCCCGTCGTCCAGCCCGGCCGTGCGCCAGAGCAGCCCGGTGACGACGAGTTCCCCGCCGCGCAGGTAGCGGCTCGGCTCGGGCAGGTCCGTGACCATGACCGAGCGCACCTCCCGGTCCAGCCCGACGCGCCCGGTCACCACGAGCAGACCGAGTTCGGCGCTGTCGACCAGATCACGCAGCCGCATAGTCCCGATACGGTACCGCGCGCGGCAGGGCCATGCGGAGTACCGGACGCGGCGCGTGACCCGCCTGGCTCAGCGCTTGCGCTGCTTGTAGGCCTTCCCCGACCACTCGCGCAGCGCGGCGGCGAAGTCCTCGGCCTGGTCCGCCGGGACCGCCTGCTTGGGGATGACGAAGCCCTCGGAGCGCTTGCCCGCGGTGATCACCCACGCGCCCGGCTGGTCGAGCACGCTGCTCACCTTGCCCCAGCTGTACCCCTTGGCCGTGCCCGCGCCGCCGTACCGGATCCCGTCGTCCGCGAGCTTCACCCGCGCCGTCCCGACCAGCCGCGCCGCGTTCGCCCGCATCTTGCGCGGCAGGTGCACCAGCGCGTACACGAGCATGAAGAGCGCGTAGAGCCCGAGCAGCGCCGCCGGCATCCACATCTTCGGCCGGTCGCCCTGCAGATAGAACGCGAGACACACGCCCCCGCACACGACCATCGCGGCCGCGGTGTACAAGCTGTTCCGACGCTCGGAACGCAGGCCCAGTTCCCTGGTCACCTCGTCCGTCCCCAGCTCGAACTCGACGGTTATGGGTTCAGCCACGAGCAGCAATCCTAGGGGGCGGTGTCAAGCGGTGGGTGAACGCTCGGCCGAGTGCACGAGAGGCCGGCCAGTCGTCGACGAGCGCGATTTGGTGGGGCTGCAACGGGATGCGGGTCAGGTCGCGGCCGCAGGCGTTGCGGACGGCGGCGACGATTGCGGGGGTTGAGGACAGAGTGGGGGGCTCGCCGGCGCCGCGTAGGCCGTAAGGGGAGTCGGGGTCGGCGAACTCGAGGATGCGCATGTTGAGCGGGGGCATGTCGAGGATCGTCGGGATCAGGTAGTCGGTGAAGGAGGGGTTGCGGACGAGGCCGTCGCGGGTCTGGATTTCCTCCATGAGGGCCAGGCCGAGGCCCTGCGCGGTGCCGCCTTGGATCTGGCCTTCCAGAGAGAGGCGGTTGAGGATCTTGCCTACGTCCTGGACTACATCCATTTGGACTACATGGACCAGGCCGAGCTCCACGTCCACGTCGACTACGGCGCGGTGGGCGGCCATGGCGAACTGGACGTGCGAATCGCCTTGGCCGGTGGCGGGATCCAGCGGATTCGTGCGGCGGTGGTGGTATTCGCGGGTGGCCTCGATGGTGTCGGTGCCGAGTACGTCGCTGAGTTTGATCAGGGGGCGGTTGTGGAGGGTTAGGGCGCACTCGGACAGTTGGACTTGGGACCAGGCTTCGGTGGTGGGGAGGAGGGCGGGGAATTTCTGCTTCGCGAGGGTGAGGACTTCTGCGCGGACGGCTTCGCAGGCGGTCTTGACGGCGCCGCCGGTCATGTAGGACTGGCGGGAGGCGGAGGACGAACCGGCGGAGCCCACGGCGGTGTCGGCGGGGAGGACTACCGCGTGGTCGACGCCTAGTTCGGTGCGGGCGATCTGGGCCTGGAGAGTGACCAGACCTTGGCCTACCTCGGCCGCGGCGGTGTGTACGGAGGCGATCGGTTCGCCGCCGGAGATCTCCAGGCGTACGCGGGCGGTGGAGAAGTCGTCGAAGCCCTCTGAGTAGCAGATGTTCTTGATGCCGACGCCGTAGCCGACGCCGCGGCGCACGCCCTCTCCCCTGGTCGTGTTGCCGTAGCCGCCGGGTGGCAGTTCGCTGCGACCGCTCCGTCCGGGTGCGGGCGGCATCGGCATGGTGACGAGTGCGCCGAGGATCTCGCGGAGTGGCGCGGGGCCTTCGATGCGTTGGCCGGTCGGAAGGATCGAGCCTTCGTGGACGGCGTTGAGGCGGCGGATTTCGACGGGGTCCATGCCGAGCGCTTCGGCCAGCGCGTCCATCTGCGATTCGTAGGCGAAGCAGGCCTGCACGGCGCCGAAGCCGCGCATCGCTCCGCACGGCGGGTTGTTGGTGTAGAGGCCGTACGCCTCGATGAGTACGTCGTCGCATTCGTACGGACCGATGCCGAGCGACGCCGCGTTGCCGACGACGGCTTCTGTGGTCGAGGCGTACGCGCCGCCGTCGAGCAGGATCTCGGCCGTCACGAACACGAGGCGGCCGTCCGCGTCGGCGCCGTGCGTGTACTTCATCAGGGCGGGGTGCCGGTGTACGTGGCCGAAGAAGGATTCCTTGCGGTCGTAGACCATCTTGACCGGGCGTCCCGTGCGCAGTGCCAACATCGAGGCGTGGATCTGCATCGACAGGTCCTCGCGACCACCGAACGCGCCGCCCACGCCCGCGAGCGTGAGCCGCACCTTCTCCGGCGGCAGCGCGAGGCAGGGCGCCATCTGCTCCTGGTCCACGTGTAACCACTGCGTCGCGATATGCAGGTCCACGCCGCCGTCCCGGGCCGGGATCGCGAGGCCGGATTCGGGGCCGAGGAAGGCCTGATCCTGCATGCCGACCTCGTATTCGCGGGTGACGACGACGGCCGCGCGCGCCCTGACATCGTCATCCGCGGGGTTGCCGTGCCGGACCGGCTGGTAGCGCACGATGTTGTCGGCGCGGCCGGCGTGCACGCGCGGGCCGTCGGGGTCGAAGGCGGCGCGGCGCATGTCGGAGATCGGGGGGAGGACTTCGTATTCGACGACGATCGTCTTGCAGGCGCGCCGGGCGGTGTCGAGGTCGTCGGCGGCCACGATGGCGACGGGTTCGCCGTGGTAGCGCACCTCGTCGGTCGCGAGGACGGGACAGTCGTCCACGATAAGGCCGTACGTCTTCTTTCCGGGCACGTCGGCGCTGGTGAGCACGGCGTGCACCCCGGCGATCTCGGACGCGGCGGATGTGTCGATGCTCAGGATCCGGGCGCGCGGGTGCGGGCTGCGCAGTGTCGCGCCGTAGAGCATGCCCTCGGCCCACAGGTCGGAGGAGTACGCGAACTCGCCGGTGACCTTGAGCGTGCCGTCGGGGCGGAGCGGGCTGCCGCCGACGCCGTTATCGACCGCGGTGGAGACGGGGGACGTGGTGGCGGTCATCTCAGTCCGCCTCCATCATCCGCAGGTGCGCGGCCCGGGCGTCGCGGGCGAGTTCGTCGGCGTCGACGGTGCGCAGTTCGCCGTCCTCGACCACGATCTCGCCGTTTACGGTCAGCAGCTTGAGCGGCGCGGGCGGGCCGAAGACGAGGGCGGCGACGGGGTCGGTGATGTCGGCGTGACCGAGGCCGTCGAGTTTCCACAGCGCGATGTCGGCGCAGTACCCGGGGACGAGCGAGCCGATTTCACTCTCCCGGCCCAGCAGTCGCGCTCCGCCGTTCGTGGCGAGTCGCAGTGCGTTGCGCGCATCGAGTGAACGGTCGGCGGCACCGGTCTGGGCGCGCAGCCGGGAGAGGTACACCGTCTGGCGCAGTTCTTCTACCAGCATCCCGGATTCCTGGGAGGCGGCGCCGTCCACGCCGAGACCGACCGGCACGCCCGCGTTCAGCAGAGCCTTGATCGGCGCGAGTCCCGCGCCCAATCGGCCGTTCGAGCTAGGGCAGTGCGCGAGACCGGTGCCCGTCGCGGCCATTCGGGCGATCGCGGCGTCGTCGAGGTGCACGCCGTGCGCGAACCAGACGTCCGGCCCCATCCAGCCGAGTGACTCGACGTACTCCGCGGGGGTGACGCCGAACTGCTCGCGGCAGTAGGCGTCCTCCTCCACGGTCTCGGCCAGATGGGTGTGCAGCCGCACGCCGAGGTCCCGGGCGAGCACGGCGGACTGCTTCATAAGTTCGTCGGTCACCGAGAAGGGCGAGCAGGGTGCGAGGGCTATCCGAGTGAACGAACCCGGGGACGGGTCGTGGTACCGCTCGACGGCCTCCCGGCTCGCGCGCAGGATCTCGTCCAGGTCCTCGACGACCGAGTCCGGCGGCAGTCCCCCGGCCGAGGCGCCGAGGTCCATCGATCCGCGGGTCGCGTCGAGCCGCACGCCCACCTCGCGCGCGGCCCGGATCGTGGCGCCGAGCAGGTCGCCGGAGCCGCGCGGGAAGACGTAGTGGTGGTCGGCGGACGTGGTGCAGCCGCTCAGCGCCAGCCAGCCGAGTCCGGCGCGGGCCGCCGCGTGCACCGCGGGCTCGTCGATCCGGGCCCAGCGCGGGTAGAGCTCGCGCAGCCAGTCGAAGAGGGTGGCGTCCTGGGCGAGGCCGCGGAAGATCCACTGGTAGAGGTGGTGGTGCGAGTTAACGAGCCCGGGGGTGGCAAGGCACCCACTACCGTCCACCACCCGGGCTCCATCGTGCGGGAGGACCGGGGCAGCTCCGGGGCCCACCTGCACGATTCTGCCGTCGGAGACCACCACGTAACCGACGGCATACTCGGAACCACGCTCGTCCACGGTAGCGACGGCGCAGTTCTCGATCACGAGGGTCCCGCTCATCCGCTTGCCCCCACTGCGCGCTGCGGATCGGTCGGGTGGGCGAGCGCCGCGCGAACGGCGTCGATCACCTTCTCGTATCCGGTGCAGCGGCACAGGTTCCCGGCCAGCGCTTCCCGGACCTCTTCGTCATCGAGGTTTATGATTGTACGACCTCGCGCCCGGGATTGGAGGTCACGGACCGCCATCAAAAATCCGGGGGTGCAGAAGCCGCACTGGACGGCGCCCGCCGCGACGAAGGCGCGCTGCACGAGGCTGAGTCCCGCCTCGTCGGCGAGCCCCTCGACCGTGGTGACCTCCCGGCCCTCGGCCTGGCCCGCCGCGACCAGGCAGGAACAAACCGGCGTGCCGTCGAGAAAAACCGTGCAGGACCCGCATTCGCCCTGCTCGCACGCGTTCTTCGCCCCGGGCAGCCCGAAGTGCTCGCGCAGCGCGCTGAGCAGCGAGGCGAAGGGCGGCACGTCGGTCGCCACCCGCCGGCGGCCGTTCACGGTCAGCTCGAGTCTCATCCCCTGGTCGGTCACGCGGCGCTCCGGATCCAGCCCAGGGCCCGGATCGCCAGCACCTCGAGCGCGCGCCTGCGGTACCCCGGGCCGCGCACGCCGTCCACCGGCTGGGCGGCGCGGGCGACGAGCTTGCCGAAGCGCGCGGCGGCCGCCTCGGAGACGGCGAGCGTGCCCCAGTCCAGCTCCGCGGCGAGGAAGCGGGCGGCGGCGCGGGCGGCGAGCGGGGTCGGTCCGGCCGCGCCGATGCCGGTCTCGATCACCCGGGCCCGCAGGTCGAGGGCGAGCGCGAAGGAGCAGACGGCGATCCCGGTCGGGATGACGACGGCGCGGATCAGCTCCTCCGGGTCCAGCGAGCCGTGCCGCAGCGGACGGGACACGCCGCGCTGGAAGGACTCGGCCCCGACGACCGCTCCGGCCGCGAGCAGCAGCGGGTACGCGTCGCACGCGGGCAGGTCGGGCAGCGCGGCGCCCAGGCCGGCGCCGCCGAGGGAGCTCGCGGCGACCGAGCTGGAGGCCATCGCGAGCGCGGGCAGCCGGTCCCGGGCGGCGAGCTGGTCCAGGGCCCGCGGGTGGCCGGCCCGGGCGGTGCCGCCGACCACGTCCCAGTCCCGCAGCTCCCTGACACGGTCCAGGTCGGGCAGCGCGTCCGGCCGGCGCAGGTCGAAGTTCAGCTCGACCATCACGTCGGCGCTGACGTCGGTCACATACTCCACCCGGCCAGTGAACCGCCCGCGGGCCGGCGGATCCATGGGGCGGAGCACCGAAGCCCGCGCGCGGCGGAGTACGGGCTTCTCGGAGGATCCTCCAGGCTCCCCGGACGGTCCGCCTGAGGTAGCACCGCCGCGTGCGCCGGACCATCCCCGAGGCGGACGACGCGGCTGTCGCGCACTGGCTACCTTTGGGGCCGTCCGATGGAATATTCGAGCTCCGGGGAGTGAGCCCACCATGATCGAGGCGGTAGGCCTCAGCAAGCGCTACGGGGACAAGCTGGCCGTGGACCAGCTGTCGTTCTCGGTGAAGCCCGGCCAGGTGACCGGGTTCCTCGGTCCGAACGGCGCCGGGAAGTCGACCACGATGCGGATGATCCTGGGCCTGGACGCCCCGACCTCCGGCACGGTCACCGTGAACGGCAAGCCGTTCCAGCAGGCCGCCTACCCGCTGCGCGAGGTGGGCGCGCTGCTCGACGCCAAGGCGGTGCACGGCGGCCGCAGCGCGTACAACCACCTGCTGTGCCTGGCGCAGACCAACAACCTGCCGAAGCGGCGGGTGGACGAGGTGCTCGCGCTGGTCGGCCTCGGCGCGGTGGCGAAGAAGCGCTCCAAGGGCTTCTCGCTCGGCATGGGCCAGCGGCTCGGCATCGCGGCGGCGCTGCTCGGCGACCCGAAGGTGCTGATGTTCGACGAGCCGGTCAACGGCCTGGACCCGGAGGGCATCCTCTGGATCAGGAACCTGATGAAGGCGCTGGCCGCCGAGGGCCGCACGGTGTTCGTCTCCAGCCACCTG
>DATJIF010000021.1:0-32656 GCA_035493475.1 Actinospica sp. | reverse complement strand
ACGGGCGCCACGGCATCCGCGTCCTCGTCCGCCGCGGCCTCGTGCTCCTGACCGATCTCGTTCTCGTGCGTGGCGGCGCGCCCGGCCTTGCGGCGGCGCCGGTTGCGGCGGCCCTCGCCGGCCTCCTCGGTCCGCTCGGCGGAGCCCGACTCGGCGGCGCCAGCCGTGTTCGCGGCCGCCTCGTCCGTCTTCTCCTGCCGGTTCTGCCGACTCGAGGCCTGCTGCTCCGGCTTGCTACTGCGGCCGCCGTGGTTGTGCTCCACCGGGTCGGTGTGCACGATCACGCCGCGGCCGTTGCAGTGCTCGCAGGGCTCGGAGAAGGCCTCGAGCAGGCCCTGCCCGACCCGCTTGCGGGTCATCTGGACCAGGCCGAGCGAGGTGACCTCGGCCACCTGGTGCTTGGTCCGGTCCCGGCCCAGGCACTCGAGCAGCCGGCGCAGCACCAGGTCGCGGTTCTGCTCCAGCACCATGTCGATGAAGTCGATGACGACGATGCCGCCGAGGTCGCGCAGCCGCAGCTGGCGCACGATCTCCTCGGCCGCCTCCAGGTTGTTCCTGGTCACGGTCTCCTCCAGCGAGGACGAACCCTGACCGGTGAACTTGCCGGTGTTGACGTCGATCACGACCATGGCCTCGGTGCGGTCGATCACCAGCGAACCGCCGCTGGGCAGCCAGACCTTGCGGTCCAGCGCCTTCGCGAGCTGCTCCTCGATCCGGTAGACCGAGAACACGTCCGTCTCGCTGGTCCAGTGCTCGACCCGCTCGGCCAGCTCCGGGGCCACGCCGCTGAGGTACTCGTGCACCGTCTTGTACGCGGTGTCGCCGGAGACGATCAGCTTGCTGAAGTCCTCGTTGAAGATGTCGCGCACGACGCGCACCGTCAGGTCGGGCTCGCCGGACAGCAGCGCGGGCGCCGTGGCGGTCTTCGCCTTGCGCTCGATCTCCTCCCACTGCGCGACCAGCCGGGCCACGTCCTGGGACAGCTCCTGCTCGCTCGCCCCCTCGGCCGCCGTGCGCACGATCACGCCGCCGTCCTCGGGCACGACCTTCTTCAGGATCTGCTTCAGGCGCGCGCGCTCGGTGTCCGGCAGCTTGCGGCTGATGCCCATCATCGAGCCGCCCGGGATGTACACCAGGAAGCGGCCGGGCAGCGAGATCTGGCTGGTCAGCCGCGCGCCCTTGTGGCCGATCGGGTCCTTGGTGACCTGCACCAGCACCGACTGGCCGCTTTTCAGCGCGGACTCGATCCGGCGCGGCTGGCCGCTGAGCCCGGCCGCGTCGAAGTTGACCTCGCCCGCGTAGAGCACGGCGTTGCGGCCCTTGTTGATGTCGACGAACGCGGCCTCCATCGAGGGCAGCACGTTCTGCACCTTGCCCAGGTACACGTTGCCGACGTAGGAGACCGAGGACTCGCGGTTCACGTAGTGCTCGACCAGCACGCCGTCCTCGAGCACGCCGATCTGGGTGCGCCCGGCGGTCTGCCGGACCACCATGACGCGCTCGACGGACTCGCGGCGGGCCAGGAACTCGGCCTCGGTGATGACCGGCGTGCGGCGCGAGCGGGTGGCCCGGCCCTCGCGGCGGCGCTGCTGCTTGGCGACCAGGCGCACCGAGCCGCGCAGGCCCATCACCTCGTCCTCGGTGGCCACCGAGTCGGGCGAGCCGGAGGACCGGCGCTGCCGCGGCTCGCGCACCTTGACCACGGTGTTCGGCGGGTCGTCCGAGGTGTCCACGCCGCCCGCGGCGAGGTCCTCGGCGGTCTGCCGGCGACGGCGCCGACGGCGGCGACGGCTGGTGTCCTCGGACTGCTCGAGGGTCTCCGGGTGCTGCGCGGAGGCCTGCTCGCCGTCCTCGTCCGCTTCCTCGCCCTCGGCGCCCTTCTCGGCGGAGGACTCGTTCGCAGCCTGCGCGTTCTCGCCGCGGCGGTTGCGCGAGCGGCGGCGACGGCGGTTGCCCCCGGCGGCGGTGGCGGACTCGGCGGCCTCCTCGTCCTTCTCCTCGTCCGGCTCGGCCGCCGCCACGGGCTGCGCGGCGGCGACGGTCGCGGGCCGGAACGGCGTGACGCTGACCGGGGCCTGGAAGAGGTTGCCGGACCACGCGGGGGTGGCGGCGGGCGCGCTGAACGGCGAGTCGGCCGACTCCTCGTCCGCGGCCTCGGCGAGCTGCTCGGCGTCGGCCTCGTCCTCGGCGGGCTCGTCCGGGACCGGCACGACCGCGGCCGGGGCCTCGGCGGGCTCCGGAGCGGTGTCCGGGGCGCCGACGGCGCGCTTGGCGGCCCGCTTCGCGGCACCGGCCTTGCGGGTGCGCTTGGCGTTGGCCACCGACGGCGCCGGGGCTTCCGCCTCCGCGGCGGGCTCGGCGGCCTGCTCGGACGGCGCCTCGGCGACGGCCTGGGCGGCGGGCTCGGGCGCGGTCTCCGGGGTGGTGGCGGCCCGCGAGGCGGCCCGCTTCCTGGTGCGCCGCGGCGAGGCGGCGGGCGCCTCGGGCTCGGCGGCCTGCTCGGGCACCGGCTCGGCCGCGATCTCGGCGACCGGTTCCGCGGCCGTCAGGGCGGCGGGCTCGGGCGTCGCGGCGGCCTTCTTGGCGGTCCGCTTGCGGGGTGCGCGCTTCGCCGGGGCGGGCGCGTCCTCGACCGGGGCCTCGGCCGCGTCCGGCTGCACGCCGGTGTGCGCGAGCTCGGCGCCCGCGGCGTCCGGCGCTCCGGCCGGGCGGCTCGCGGCACGCCTGCGCACCCGCTTGGCGGGCGCCGGGGTCTCATCCCCGCCGGTCACGTCACGTCCTGCTGCGGACGTGCTCTCGTTCTCGTTGTTCTCGGGCTCATGATCGAGCATTCGGGCGGTTCTCCCGTCATGGCCCCCGGGCGCTCGGGGCGCACCTCCCCGGATACTTCGAGAGGGCGTCGGCGCCGCGCAGGGGCTCGTCGTACGCAAAAGTCGTGGCGGCTCGGAGCGCGGGGTCCGCACACCGGGCCGGTCGGTAGGTCAATCCCCGGACTGTGGGTTCTCCACACCTGGTGCGACCGCCGTCGGCCCGGAAGCCGGCGTGACGCCGTGCTCCGGGGCTGTCGGCACGACCCCCAGATCAGCGCTCAGCAGCGAGGCGAGCGGTCCCTGCGCCAGCCGGGTCACCCTGGGGGGAACCGGAGGCACCAGGCCCGCGACCGCGCCGAGGCCGGTCAGCACATCGTCGGGACGCACCGCGGGGGTGGTATGCCGGACAACCACTCGCAGTATCGCACACACGGACGGCAGGTCGCCCGGAGCGGACAGTTCGACCACGGCCGCCCGCGCGTCGAACGTGCGCACGCCGTTCTTCGTCAGCCGCTGGACGTCCACCTGTTCGGCCGCCAGGAACGCCGCCGCCGCGGCCCGCGCGTCGGCCGGGTCCACCTCGGGCAGTTCGATCCGCCAGACCGATCCCTCCAGGTAGTCGGCCAGCGAGCCGCCCGCCGACTCGTCCACCGCTAGGATGTCCAGGTCCGGCGGCAGCGCCTCGTCGAGGGACGCGCGCAGCCGCTCCGGGTCCACCCGGTCGGCCAGGCCCAGCTCCACGTACTCCGCCTCGCTCGCGGTGCCGGTCGGCGCGGCCCCGGCCCAGGAGATCTTCGGGTGCGGGGTGAACCCGGCCGAGTAGGCCATCGGCACCGCGGCCCGGCGCAGCGCGCGCTCGAAGGCGCGCTGGATGTCGCGGTGGCTGGTGAACCTGAGCCGGCCGCGCTTGGCGTAGCACACGCGCACGCGCTGCACGACCGGGGGCGGCGGGGGACCGTCGGGGGTCTTGGCGGGCAGCGAACTCACCCATTTCCGTCTGTGGAGGTCTGCGCCGTCCAGGGTGACACGGATGACGCCCCGGACGGAAAAATCAGCCCAAGGCGGCGAAGCGCACGCCGGTCGCCTCGACCGAGGCCTCCCACAGTTCCCGGCACAGCTCAGCGTCCCTGGCCAGCGCGCTCGCCCCGGCCACGGTCGGCGCGCCGCGCAGGCCGCCGGGTCCGCGCGGTCCGAAGTAGCGGGTGCCGGTCATGTCCGGGTCCTCGCCGCGCGCCCGCGGCCGGGCGGCGCCCGCCTTGAGCGCGGCCTTCGAGGTGGCCGCGAACAGGATCGGCCGCGCGCCCTGCTCCGCCGACTGCGCGACCAGGTGCGTGCCGTGCCGCAGCACCGGGCCGACCACCCGCCGTCCGCCGCCCTCCGTGCGCGCCATCAGGTCCGAACGGGCGACGCCCGGATGCGCGGCCAGCGAGCACAGCCGACCGTGCGCGCGCCGGTCGAGTTCGAACGCGAACATGAGGTTCGCCAGCTTGGAGCGGCCGTAGCCCAGCCAGTTCGAACCGTGCGGCAGGATCTTGAAGTCCGTCAGTTCATTGCGCACGGCGAGCTTGTGCATCGCCGAGGTCACCGTCACCACGCGCGGCTGTTCGGCGGTGAGCAGCAACGGCAGCAGATGGCCCGTCAGGGCGAAGTGCCCGAGGTGGTTCACGCCGATCTGGATCTCGAAGCCGTCCGGCGTGTGCCCCGGCGGCGGCGCCATCACGCCCGCGTTGTTGACCAGCACGTCGAGCTCCCCGGCCCGGTCGGCGAGCTCCGCCGCGGCCTCCTCGACCGACTCCAGGCTCGCCAGGTCCACGTGCACGAACTCGACCCGCGCCGCCGGATGCGTATGCCGGATCCGCTCCATCGCCTCCCGTGCCCGGTCCTTGTCCCGGCAGGCCAGCAGCGTGCGGGCGCCCGAGCCCGCCAGCTGCCCGGCCACCGCGAGACCGAGACCACTCGACGCCCCGGTGACCAGCACCGTACGTCCGGACAGGTTCTCCACCACCTTCGTCGCCCCCACCAGGTCACGCCCAAGACCGAATCCGGCGGGGGTAGAGCGCGAATCCCACCCCGCCGGGCACCGAGGACGGCCCGCGAATGCCGTCCTCGGCTCAGCCTTACCGCTTTTCCCGCGTTGTCAACTGTTGAGAGCGACCGGGGCGCGGCGGCCGGGCTCGCGTGCCGATGGCTCTCGCCTGGCCGCGTTGTCGTCGC
Organism: Actinospica sp.; assembly: GCA_035493475.1. Taxonomy (GTDB): domain Bacteria; phylum Actinomycetota; class Actinomycetes; order Streptomycetales; family Catenulisporaceae; genus Actinospica. Next base: position 27,632 of record DATJIF010000021.1, on the reverse strand, counting down.
CCTGCGCACAAACCCGGTGCGCAGGGCTCCTCCGCCTTGCCAGACTCGGCCCTCGACCCGCTCCCTGATCCGGCCGCCGCTCCCCGGTCGCTCTCAGCCGACAACGTGGTGCGCCGACAACGTCAGCCCAGCAGCTTCTCGATGGCGGCGACGACCTCGGGGGAGTCCGGCGTGGTGCGCGGGCTGAACCGGGCCACCGGCTCGCCGTCCGCGTTGATCAGCCACTTGGCGAAGTTCCAGCCGACGTCGCCCGCCTCGCCGCTCTCCTGCTCCGGCACCGCGGTCAGCTCGCTGAAGATGGCGTGCCGGCCGTCCCCGTTGACCTCGACCTTCTCGAACATCGGGAAGGTCACGCCGTACGTGGTCGAACAGAAGGTCTCGATCTCCTCGGCGGTGCCGGGCTCCTGCGCGCCGAACTGGTTGCACGGGAAGCCGAGCACGGTGAAACCGCGGTCGCCGTACGTCTTCTGCAGCTGCTCCAGCGCGGTGTACTGCGGGGTCAGGCCGCACTTGGAGGCGACGTTCACCACCAGTGCCGCCTTGCCCAGGTGGGCTCCGATCGAGTCCTCCTGACCGGACAGGCTCTTGACCGGGATCTCGCTCACACTGCTCATCCGACTAATCCTCCGAATCCTCGGGCTCGGTCTCGTCCCGGTCCCGCGGACCGGACGGACCCCACTTGCGGTACATCTTCTCGCCGAGGCGATCACCGACCGACCCCGCCTCGCGCAGGAAGTCCCGCACCTTCCCCATCAGCGGATCCCCGCTCGCGCGCATTCCCTCGTTGTACGCGTCGTAGGCGTCCTTCGCCGCCTCGCGCGCCGAGGCGTTGGCGTCCTCGGAGCGCAGCGGGTACTCGCCGGTCATGATCCGGGCGTACGCGCCGGAGTCGATCCAGCGGGTCAGGTCCAGCGCGCGCACGGTCGGGAACGGGTGCGTGGACTTCGACGGCAGGCTGAACCGCATCAGCGACTCGCGCATGTCGCCGGTGGACTCGTACTCGCGGCCCTGCTCGATGAACGCCATCGGGTTCATCTCGTGCAGGTGCGCGCCGCCGGCCAGCTTCATGTGCGTGCGCACCGCCGCCTCGACGTCCTGGCTGACCAGCAGCCCGGCCCGGTCGCAGGAGATCTCCGCCTTGCGGAACCACTCCTTGAGCGCGGCGATCAGCGCCTGGATGCCGAGCGCGCCGCCGGGGATCGCGGCGGCGGCGCCGGACAGCTCCAGCAGCCACATCAGCATCGTGCGGTACACGGCGTGGCCGGAGAAGGCGTGCCCGAGCTCGTGCCCGATGACGAAGCGCAGCTCCTCCTCGTCCATGATCTCGATCAGTCCGGTGGTCAGCACGATCACCGGCTGGTCCATGCCGATCGTGTAGGCGTTCACGATCGGGGTCTGCTGCACGAACAGCTCCGGCGTGCGGTCCTGGTCCAGGATCCGGCAGGCGTCGGCCAGCAGCGCGTCGAGGCGGGGGAACTGCTGCGGCGAGACCTGCACCGCGTTGCCGAGCAGCAGCAGCCGCACCCGGCGCTCGCCGATCAGCCCGTTCAGCGTCTTGAGCAGCGTGTCGAACCCGGCCAGCTTGCGCAGCGATATCAGCGCGGTCCGGTCGGCCGGGTGCTCGTACGCGCGTGAGCTGATGCCGGGGAAAGTCTTGCGGACGCGTGCCGGCACGGCGTCCTGGGTCTCGACGGGCATGGCCGGAAAACCCCCTCGTCTTCGGTGGCGGGATGGACACCCGGTCCGAACATACCGACCCCGCGCGTTGTGCGCTGCGCCCCGGGCCTACTCTCTTGGGGTAACCCGAATCGAGTGAGGACGAGCCATGGTGCACTTTCTGGCCAGCGTCAGTTCGGACAGCGCCCCTCCGGGGTTCTTCCTGAAGCTGTACATCATCGGCGGCTTCGCCCTGGTGGGCGGGATCGCCTGGTTCGTGCTGCGCGGATACGTCAAGTCGGGTGACAACGAGGACGACAGGTAGTCGCCGGACGCACCCCGTCGGCACCGCGCGCGGCCCCCGGCCGTAGGATGCGTACGCGCGGCACCGGCCGCCGAAGCGACCCACCGCGCCTGACGACGCGTCAGCCCCGCACCGAGACGACGAGACGAGAGCTCCGATGAACGCACACGCGCTTTCCGTGCTGGCCGAGGGCACCACGCCGAACCGGTACTCCGGGATCAACCCGACCCTGAACGCCGCCGTGGTCATGGGCCTGTTCCTGGTGCTGCTGTTCCTGGTCACCCGGCTGAACAAGGACAAGTAGCCTCGAATCAGGACGTTTCCGTCCGCGGCCGGATCCGGCCCGCGGACGGGGCTGGACGCCTGTTCACGGATACCAGGTAAGGTCGGGACGCATGAACGGCTTCGGCACCGCACCCCGGCCTGAGCGGCGGGTCCGGCTCGGCGTGATGGGCGGCACCTTCGACCCCATCCACCACGGCCACCTCGTCGCGGCCAGCGAGGTGGCGTCGCTGTTCTCGCTGGACGAGGTGGTGTTCGTGCCCACCGGCGAGCCCTGGCAGAAGACCGAGCGGCGGGTCACCGAGGCCGAGGACCGCTACCTGATGACGGTCATCGCCACGGCGTCGAACCCGCGCTTCTCGGTCAGCCGCGTGGACATCGACCGCGGCGGCCCCACGTACACCGTGGACACCCTGCGGGACCTGCGCCTCGAGCGCGGCCCCGAGGTCGACTTCTTCTTCATCACCGGCGCCGACGCGCTCGGCCAGATCTTCTCCTGGCGGGACGCGGACGAACTGGTGGAGCTCGCGCACTTCGTCGGCTGTACCCGCCCCGGGCACACGCTCACCGACCCCGGACTGCCGCTCGGCAAGGCCTCGCTGGTGGAGATCCCGGCGCTGGCCATCTCCTCGACCGCGTGCCGCGAGCGGGTGCGCCGCGGCGAGCCGGTCTGGTACCTCGTTCCGGACGGCATCGTGCAATACATCAACAAGCGCAAGCTGTACCAGCCGGAAGGGTCCGACCGGTCCGCCGAGGAGCTGACATGAGCGGAGGAACGGGCCGCCGCCGCAAGCCGCCGGTCGGCGAGGAGGGCAACGAGCAGTACGCGCCCCCGCAGCCGCCCGCCGAGCCGTATCCGCAGTACCAGACGTACCAGGCCTACGAGCAGCCCGCGCCGGAGTCGTACGACTACGACTGGCGCCAGCCGCAGCAGCCCCAGCCGGACGCGCCGCAGCCGTACGAGCCGCCGACGTACCAGACCCGGGCGTACGAGGCCCCGGTCCAGGAACCGCCAGCGCCGCCCGCGTATCAGCCCCCGCAGTTCCCCGGGCAGCCGCAGGCCCCGGTCTACGAGCAGTACACCCGGCAGCCGTACGCGCAGCCCGCGACGCCCGCCGTGCCCGCGCCGTCCTCCGCCGACTACTTCGGCTCCGGCTCGTACGAGATCCCGCTGCAGACCCCTGCGGCGCCCACCCGCGCCCGCCCGGAGCCGCGCCCCGAGCCCGCCCCGGCGCCCCCGGCTCCCGCTCCGGTTGCCGCGCCCGCGCCCGCCGCCCCCGCGCCCTTCGAGTTCGAATTCGACCCGGACGACGAGACCGGCGGCGGCACGGACACCGGCACCGCCGAGGCGCCGTCCGCCGCGCAGCCCGTCACCGGCAACCGCCCCGCCGACAAGGACGGCTACCGCCCCGGCGACTTCTCCTTCGTGGACGAGGCCGACGACCCGACCGACGTCAAGGGCTGGCTGAATTTCTCCGAGAGCCGCGCCGACACGCGTGCCGAACGGCTGCGCAAGCTGCGCGCCCGGCTGATCGCGCTCGTCATCGTGCTCGCGCTGATCGCCGCGGGCGTCGGCGTGTACGTCTGGCTCGGCGGCAGCGTCCCCGGCCTGACCAGCACCGCGCCCACGAACTCGATGATCCTGTTCCGGCTCGACGACGCCAAGGGCGACGCCGTCGGCGACGCGCTGCTGACCACCGACGGCAGCGTCAGCACCGACGGCAGCAAGGTGACCGGCAGCGGCTCGATCGTGGTCATCCCCTCGCAGCTGCAGATCAACAGCGACGGCTTCGGCAGCCAGACCTTCGGCGGGAGCATGGCCGACGACCAGCCCCCGGCCGGCGCCGACGACGTGGACAGCACCTTCGGCGTCACCCCCACCGGCACGCGCGACATGGACGAGACGACCTTCGGCATCCTCGTCGACGAACTCGGCGGGATCTCGCTGACCACGACCACCTCCGTCCCGGCGAGCACGGCCGACCCCAAGGGCGTGTCCCAGGGCGCGGTCACCCTCACCGGCGTGCAGGCCGTCGCGTACGCCACGTACAGCGCGTCCGGCGAGTCCGCCACCGCGCAGGCCACCCGCTTCAGCCAGGTGCTGAACGCGCTGGTCGCGAAGCTGCCGACGGAGGCCAGCGCGGTCCAGGCGTACCTCAAGCAGCTCGGCCTGATCCCCGACGCCACGCTGCCGCTCGCCGAACTCAGCCAGATCCTGGCCACGCTCGCCGCCCAGCAGAACGCGGGCAAGGTGACCGTGGCCACGCTGCCGCTGACCTCGAAGGACGCCCTGGACACCAGCGGCGCGTCCAGCATCGTCAGCAAGCTGCTCGGCGGCACCGTGAAGGCGAGCGCGACGGCGAGCTGAGCCGCGGCTCGTGAGATCCTGGAGGCGGCACGTCCGACAACCGACAGGGGATACCGCACTGTGACCGCGACCGACCGCGCCAGGCAACTGGCGATCGCCGCCGCCGAGGCAGCCTCCGACAAGATCGCGCACGACATCGTGGCGTACGACGTGAGCGACGTGTTCGTCATCACCGACGCCTTCGTGCTCGCCTCCGCGCCGACCGACCGTCAGGTGCGCGCGATCGTGGACGGCATCGAGGAGCGGCTGCTCGAGCTCGGCGCCAAGCCCGCCCGGCGCGAGGGCGAGCAGGAGGGTCGCTGGGTGCTGCTGGACTACCTCGACATCGTGGTGCACGTGCAGCACAGCGAGGAGCGGGAGTTCTACCTGCTGGAGAAGCTGTGGAAGGACTGCCCGCGCATCGAACTCCCGGAGACGGTGACCGGGAGCCGGGCGTGACCCCGCCGCCGGGCGCCCCGCTGGACCTGAACGCGGGCGACGTGGCTCCGGACCCGGCCGCCGACGCCGCGTCCGCCCCGTCCCCCGCCGGCACCGCCTCCGCCCCCGTCCCCGCCCCGATGGACCGCCACGCCTACTACGTGACGGGCCGTCGGATCGTACTGTGGCGGCACGGCCAGACCGAGTGGAACATGGCGGGCCGGCTGCAGGGCCAGACCGACGTCCCGCTGGACGACGTGGGCCGCGAGCAGGCCCAGACGATGGCCCGCCTGCTGGCCGCCCTCGCGCCGTCCTCCATCGTCTCCTCGGACCTCTCCCGCGCCGCCGAGACCGCCCAGGCGCTCGCCGACATAGTGAAGCTGGACGTGGTGCTCGACGAGGGCCTGCGCGAGACCTTCGTCGGCACCTGGCAGGGCCTGACCGACGCCGAGATCAAGGAGCGCTTCCCCGAGGAGTACGCCGCCTGGCGCAAGGACCACTACCACCAGCGGCGAGGCGGCGGCGAGATCGAGTCCGAAGTCGCCGACCGCGCCGTGACCGCCATCGAGCGCGCCCTCAAGGCCGTCCCCGACCAGGGCACCCTCGTCGTCGTCACCCACGGCGGCACCGCCCGCGTCACCATCGCCCGCCTCCTCGACCTCCCCGAGCAGTCCACCGGCGTCCTCGGCGGCCTCTCCAACTGCTGCTGGTCCGTCCTCGGCGAAGGCCACCGCGGCTGGCGCCTCCTCGAGCACAACGCCGGCTCCCTCCCCGAACCCGTCTACGGCGACGACCGCTGACGCTGACGACGGCGCGAGCCACCCGCAGCGCGCGGCGCCCGCAGCGCCGGCCCGCCCCCGCAGCGCCGGCCCGCCCCCGCAGACCCGCCGCCGACCTGCCCGCAACAACCGATTTCCCATCGAGCCCCCGCTTTGGCTACTATGGGCGAGCCCGCCCGGGAGCAGCAAGGAGCCGCAGGCTCCCGCATCTGTGACCGGGGGGACCACCCGCTCCGGTGTAGTAAGATCGACGCCGTAGCAAGTGAGAACTGAATACAAGGGGCCATAGCTCAGCTGGTAGAGCATTTGTCTGGCAGACAAAAGGTCTGGGGTTCAAGTCCCCATGGCTCCACAGTAGATCAGGGCCGGTAATCCGATGGGATTACCGGCCCTGATCCGTCTGTGCAGCTAACTGAGTGACTTAGCCGCGCTATCGCAGACGCAGCTTGGGGACATGGCCTCAGGTTGCCTCATCCGATGACGTCGGTCGTCCAGGCGTTCGGGTCTGCTCCGAGGACCTCGATCGACTTGTAGTAGTCGATGATGCCGCCTGCTGAATCAAGGAAAGCCATCGCCTGCGGGTTCACGGCGGTGAGTGTGAAGTCGGCGCCGTCGATGTCGTGCACGATGAGCTCTTGGACGGGGGCCTTGTCGGCAGTCGTGTTGATCACGACTGCCTGTCGGCCCTCGACTGTCACGTGCTGGATATCGCCGGCCGGGACCTGCTTTCCGTTGACCTCTAGCTCCTCGGACGTTGGGAAGGTCGAGCCCGATGGCTGGATGAGGTATTCCATCGTTGAGACGGCGTTGGTCGACCGGTCCTGAATGCCGAATTCCAGATCGGCGCCGACTCCGTTGCCGGCGAGCCGCACGTCCGGGGCGATTTCGCGCTCCGTCCGCCAGAGTGCGAAGGCGGCCTTCATGCCTGCGGGGATGGCGGGGAGGTGGAACGGCAGCGGGATCGGTTTGGCGGTGCCGAACTGTGCGTTCTCGGCGACCTTGTGCATGATGCTGGCGACGGTGCTTGAGGCGTTGTCGCCGACCTTGGCGTCGAGTTCCGCCCATGCGTTCGGCGCGTACTCCCAGTCCAGTCCGGTGAACCCGCTGTGCGCGGTGAGAGTGATCCAGTAGGCGGTGTGCCCGTTCACGTCGGGTGCCTTCGTGGTGCATCCGTTCGGCTGGCACCTCGGCTCGGACCCGGCGGCGAGCGCCGTCAGGTTGAACTGGCTCGTGCTGTCGCCGGCCGTGAGTTCGTCGGCGCTGCCACCCGACACGCGCGCTCCATCGGGCAGCCAGCCGAAAGAGATCGTGCTGGCGAACGGGTCCGTGCCGGCTGATGGGTTGGTGGTGGCCGACGCGGCCGAGGGTGCTGAGTTCGGCACGAGCGAGACGGCCAGTACCGCGGCCAGGCCGGTGGCCACCAGTCCGCTGCTCGCCTTGGCCATTCGGCGTCGTCGGCGCACGATGGCGCCGCGGGCGCGCGCGGCGTCGAGATCGAACGTGCCCGGCGGCGGGGTGGTGTTCGCCAGCGCTTCGAATTCGGCCGTCAGGTCTGCACTGCGGTACGTCATCGCTTGATCCCTTCCATGTGTGGAGCGCGGAGCCCAGCCGGGCCGTTCAGGCGGACCGTGGTGGGTTGGGTTCTGTCATCGTCGGTCGGGTCGAGAGTGCGGCGCAGCGAGGTCAAGGCACGTGCGGTCTGACTTTTCACGGTGCCGGTGGAGCACTGCAGCATGTCGGCGGTCTCCTGGACCGACAGCTGTTCGTAGTACCGCAGCACCAATGTGATCCGCTGCCGCGGCGGCAGCGCTGTCAGGGCCGTGTGCAGGTCGAGCGCGGCGGCCAGGTCCGCCGATTCGGCGACGTCGTCCTTGTCGTCCCATTGCGGGATGACCCGCTTCCACCAGGGGCTTCGCTGTTCGGCGAGGTACGCGTTGACCAGGATCCTGCGTACGTAGGAGTCGAGGTGATCGATCTTGTCGGCTCGATGCCAGACCACGTACAGCTGAATCGCGGTGGTCTGCAGCAAGTCGTCAGCCCGGTGCCAGTCCTGGCAGAGCATGAACGCGACCTTGCGCAGCCACGCTTGCCGCGCCGAGAAGTAGTCGGTGAAGGAAGCGTCATCGCTCGCGTGCGTCATCCGCCCCCTCCTCGGCTAATGAGTTCCAAATTGATGTCACGTAAGGTACATGGCGACAATCGCCGAAAGGTTGCACACGGATCGCGACGTTCTTCGTGTTCGAAAAGGCGGCCACGAGCTCCACAGCAGGTCAGGGCCGGTAATCCGATGGGATTACCGGCCCTGACGGAAACTCTCTGCAGCTCTGGAAGCTGTGATGGGAGGATCGCCTCGTGCCAGGAGGGGACCTGGGGTCCGGTTCTGCGGCGCGGGGCTAGTGGTCCTGGAGGACGGCGAGGATGTTGCCGGAGGGGTCGGTGAACCAGGCGATGAGGGGGCCGCCGTGGCGGAAGACGCCCTTTTCGTCGGTGTCGAGGTTGGGGTAGCGCTCGAAGACGACGCCGCGGCGGGTGAGTTCGTCCACGGCGGCGTCGATGTCGTCCACGGGGAAGTTGAGGACGGTGAAGGAGGCGGGGGTGTGCTGGTCGCCCTTGGGGTACGCGATGACCACGCCGCCGCCGGCCAGGTGCAGGCTGAGGATGCCGTTGGCCTCGGAGACCTCGAGGCCCAGGGTCTCGCCGTAGAACTGCTTGGCCGCCTGCACGTCGTTGACGGAGAAGCCGCTGAACGCCTTCGTCTTGCCGAACACTGCTCCGCTCCATTCCTGCCGGTTGGTGGGGGTTGACCCCTGCTTGGGTTCAGTCAACCACGGGGGACCGACACTCGCAGGGCCTCTTGTCCTAGGGCCGCTCGTCTAGAGTTGGGCGGTCGGTGATCGGCGTACGGAGGGGATGTCGTGGCGAATCATTTCGCGGCTATCGGGATCGTGTTCGAGGGGCGGCAGGAGTTCATCGACGGGGTCATCGAGCTCGCGCAAGCGGCTTCGGTTCATCGGGTTGATGACGAGTGCGACGACCTCGTGTGGACTGATCCGTCCGGGGCGCGAGTCGTGATTCTTACTCGGGGCGGTTCGATTCAGGAGATTCTGCCGTGCCTGGTGGGCGGTGCCGCGCCGGTGACGGTGCGGGATGTGGTGTTGCGGGACGCTGAGGTCGCGCAGGTGGAGTTGCACGCTGGCGACGGGTCGCACGTCTGCCCGCTGCTTGTGGAGCTGGAGGACCGGGCGCTGGTGCTGCGGGAGGGGAAGATCGATTCGGCGCTGCTGCGGTTGGCGGCGTTGGCTGAGGAGATCTCGGTGCACGCTGATGAGGATGCGTATATGGCCTCGCAGGGGGACGGTGAGGGGCAGCGGCCTCGGTTTGCGGCGAATCATCTGATTCCGGCGGGGATGTTCGGGGCTGAGCCGCGTGCGGTCGCGATGTTGGCGGGCACGGTCGTCGCGGCGGAGGCTCGGACGAACACGCGGACCGGCACGCCGTTCCACTGGCTGCGGGTGCGGGGGATCGCGGATCTCGAGTTCGACGTCGCGGTGCAGGACGAGTTGGTGGACGGGGCGCCGCAGGTGGGGAACGTCGTGGCGGGGATGTTCTTCATGACGGGGAGCTTGGGGCTCGCCTACTAGGGCGTGCCGGGGGATGGGGACGGGAGAGTGGGACGGGACGGAAAACGGGTGATCAGAGACGGTTCCCGGGGGTCGGCGGGGTTACGCGCGGTGCGTTGGTTTTTTCCAAGGCTTTTGCCGGGAGCTGACCATGCTGTGCTGGAAGATCATGCGTGAGCTTGGCAGGATCCTGCATGTTGCATTTTTCGGTTCCAGTTATGCGGGCACACAGTCGGGGCACACGCGTTGAACTACTGCAAGACTTGTCGCAGGCATCTCAATGGCGCTGTGTCGTGTCCTGGTTGCGGAGCCAGTGGGCTCGAGCTGGCCGATCCGCAGGATGCGCGCACGACGGTGCGGATGTCGCCGGTCGACGGGGGCGGCGGGTCACGGCGTGCCAAGTCGCATGCGCGGCCGCAGGTGCCGGAGGGTGACGACTACGACGACCGGACGGTTTCGGCGCCGCGGGGCGAGACGCGGGCGATGACGCGGGTCGAGGCTCGGGCGGCGGCGAAGGCTGCGGAGAGTCGGGCCGCGCGGGCCGGTAGCGGCGGGGCGCACGGCGCCGGAGCCGGTTCGGGCAAGGCGGAGGACGACGGGCCGCGGCGCGGGGCACATTCCCATTCGCACGCCGGTCGCGGTGCCGCCGCGGACGAGCCTGCGCCGCGTGGTGGATCGCACGCCAGCCGGGCGGCCTCGGCCTCGGCTGCTGTCGCCGCGGATGACGCGTTGGATCGGCGGCGGGCTCGTGCGGATCGGCGGGCCGAGCGGCGGCGCGGGGTGGGGCTGATGCTCACCGGCGGGTTCGCGGGGATCGCGGTCGGCGGGTTCCTGCTGTTCGGCACGGCGGGGGGCGGGGGCGAGAGCGCTCCGGCCGGTAGCTCGGTGGCCGAGTCGTCGTCGCCGGGGGCCGCGTTGAACGTGACGATATCCGCGAGCGCCGGGCACTCGGTCGGGGCCACGTCGATCATCGAACTTCCGGTCGCGTCGGCGAGTAAGAGCCCTTCGGCCAGCGCCTCGGCGTCGGCGTCGAAGTCCGCCACGGCGAGCGCCACGGCGACCTCGTCCGCGTCCAAGACGTCGACCGCCTCGGCCTCGGCGTCGCCGACCACGGCCAGTGCGAGCCCGTCGCCGAGCGCTAGTCCGTCGCCGACGAACACCAAGACCTGGTGCTTCATCATCTGCTGACGCCGCCGAATCCGCTGAGGCGTGCCCTGAGGACTACGAGAACCATGAGAACTACACGGTCCGCAGCACCGGGGCCAACTCGTCCAGCAGGGCGTTGAGTTCGTCGATCTCGGCGTCGGTGTTCGCGGCCGTGACCTGGACGCGGAATCCGGCCTGGTCGCGCGGGACGAGCGGGTAGGCGGCGAGGGTCACGTAGATGCCGCGCTCCCACAGCAGGTCGGCCACCTCGTCGAGGTCGGCGTTCTGCTTCAGCGGGACCTCGATGACCGGGAAGTCGCTGGTGTTGGGGCAGTCGATCGCCAGTTCGCGCACGTGGTCGAGCACGCGCATCGTCTTGCGGTGCAGATCGGCCCGGATGGCGTCGCCGCGGGTCTCGTTGACGTCGAATCCGGCCAGCACGGTGGCGAGCGAGGCCGTGGGGGACGGGCCCGAGTAGAGGTACGGGGCGGCGGCGAACTTCAGCGTCTCCTTGAGGTCCGTCGGCAGCGCCATGAAGGCCAGCAGCGACGAGTACGCCTTCGAGAAGCCGCCGACGAGGATCAGCCCGTCATACGATTCGCCCAGGTGGCGGACCACGCTGTTGCCCCTCGCGCCGTAGGGGGACGTCTCGTCCGCGCGGCGCTCGCCGATGACGCCGAAGCCGTGCGCGTCGTCCACGTACAGCAGCGCGCCCTCCGCGCGGCAGAGGTCCGCGATCTCGTTCAGGTGCGGCGGGTTGCCGGTCATGCTGTTGATGCCGTCCATGCACACCAGGCGCGGCTTGTCGGCGGGGCAGGCGCGCAGCATGTCGCGCAGCTGGTCGAGGTCGTTCATGTGCCAGCGGTGCAGCGTCGCGCCCTGGCCCTTCGCGACGGAGCAGCCGTCGAAGATGGTGCGGTGCGCCTGGGCCTCGCAGAACACCGTGCCGTGCTCGGCGATGACCGGGATGACGGACAGGTGGATGTGCGTGATGGTCGGCAGCACGAGGGTGTCCGGCGCGCTCAGCAGCTCGGTGAGCCGCTCCTCGATCTCCGGGTACAGCCGCGGGTTGCCGAGCAGCCGGGACCAGCTCGGATGGGTGCCCCAGCGCCGGATCTGCTCCTCGGGCGCCGCCATGATCTCCGGGTCGAGGTCGAAGCCCAGATAGTTGCACGAGGCGAAGTCGGCCAGCCACTTGTCCCCGATCCGGATCCGGCGGCCGTCGATCTCGTCGATCACCGCGTCGTAGAGCCGGGTCACGCTCTTGAGCCGGGCGAGCTCCGCCCAGCGCGGGCCGGGCTGTCCGGGTACGGTCGGTCGGTTCGCGGCCACGTGCGTCGTCATCTGCTGCGTCCTTCCAGTTCCGCCGCGAGCGCGGCGACCCGGTCGACGGGCACGGCCGGGGAGTAGTAGTAGCCCTGCGCGTAGCGGCAGCCCATCTTGCGCAGCAGGTCCCGCTGCGCGACGGTCTCCACGCCCTCGGCCACCACGTCGATCTCCAGGGCGTACGCCACCGTGACGATCCCCTTGAGCAGGCGCAGGTGCGAGGAGTCCTCGGCGATCCGGTCCACGAAGGAGCGGTCCGCCTTGAGGATGTCGATGTGCAGGTCCCTGAGATACGCGATGGACGAGTACCCCGTGCCGAAGTCGTCCACCGCGATGCGCACCCCGATCCGGGAGAGCGCGTTGAGGTTCTGCTGCACCTCCGGGCCGTGATGGTGCAGGAAGGCGGTCTCGGTGATCTCCAGGATGAGCAGGTCGGCGGGCAGCCCGTGCTCGGTCAGCTGCCGGTCGATCGTGTCCACCAGGCCGTCGTCGAGGAACTGGTGCGCCGAGACGTTCACCGTCACGCGGCGGGTCTCGGGCCCGACCCGCCCGGCGTTCCAGCGGGCCGCGTCCGAGATCGCCCGGCCGAGGATCCACTCGCCGAGCTGCACGATCTGGCCGGTCTCCTCGGCCAGCGGGATGAACTGGTCCGGGGCGAGCAGCCCGAACTCGGGGTGCTGCCAGCGCACCAGGGCCTCGAAGCCGGCGACCCGCTCCTTGCCGCCGCGCAGGTCCACGATGGGCTGGTAGTAGAGGAAGAACTCGTCCTTGGCGATCGCGGTGTCCAGGCTGGTGCGCAGCCGCACGCGCTCCATCGCGGCCTCGTAGAGCTGCGGCCGGTAGCGGGTCCAGATGCCCTTGCCGTCCGCCTTCGCCGCGTACAGGGCCAGGTCGGCGTTGCGCAGCAGCACGTCGGCGGCCTCGTCCTCGGCGGTGTCCGGGGCGTCCGAGCTGCTGGCCACGCCGATGCTGGCGCGCACCTCAGCCTGCGTGTCCCAGATCTGGAAGGGCTCGTCGAAGGTGCGCACCAGCCGCGCGGCCAGCGCCTCGGCCCCCTCCTCGGGCGAGCCGTCGGCCAGCAGCACGGCGAACTCGTCGCCGCCGAAGCGCACCGGCAGGTCGCCCGGGCGCACCGCCGTGGCCAGCCGCTTCGCCGCCGTGATCAGCAGCTCGTCGCCGGCGCGGTGCCCGAGGGTGTCGTTGACCTCCTTGAAGTTGTCCAGGTCGATCAGCAGCATGCAGACCACGCCGCCGCGCTCCCGGGCCCGCTCGAAGGCCAGCGCGGACCGCTCCTGGAACCTGGCCCGGTTGCCCAGGCCGGTCAGCGCGTCGTGGTACGCCCGGTCGTGCAGCTCGCGCATCATCGCCTTCGAGGCGGCCAGGCTCTCCTGATAGCGCTGCTGCCGGCCCTGCAGCGACAGACGCGTCACGACCAGCGCGAACATCAGTGCCGAGAAGACCGCGATGACCGCCGCGTCCTTCACGTTGCCCTGGATCGCCTCGACGAACAGCACGGTCGGCGCGACCATCGCGGCCAGCGCCAGCGGCACCACGCGGCCGGTGGTCAGCCGCCCCTCGCGCTCGTGCGGCTCGGTCAGCCGCCGCATCGAGGGGTGCAGCGGCGCGGCGCCCCAGCAGACGTAGAAGACGATCCAGCCGAGGTCGGCCGGGGAGCCCACGTGCCACGTCCCGTACAGCCTGACCAGCGCGTACGCGATGTCCGAGGCCATCAGCCCGAGCGCGCCGACCACCAGCAGCACCGGGGAGAGGCTGCGCAGCCCGCCGCCGGTCAGCAGCCGCATGATCACCGTGATCAGCAGCACGTCGCCTATCGGGTAGCCGATCGAGACCGCGTTGTCGAACCAGCGGCCGGGCTGCGTGACGGTCGGGGTGATGGTGAACACCCAGATCAGCAGGGCCAGGCCGCCCGCCAGCAGCAGCGCGTCGACCAGCGCGGTGGTGTCCCGGCGCGGCGTGCGCATCCGGATCATCATGATCAGGCCGGCGGCCGCCAGCGGGTACGTGAACAGGTACGACGCGTCCGCGAGCGAGGGGAAGGGCTCGCTCTGGTGGAAGACGTCGACCAGGATGTTGTAGATCGTGTCGCCGTTGATCAGCGTGAATATGGCCGCGGTCAGCAGGTACCAGGGCAGCCGCCGCGGCGGCGCGTTCAGCCGGGTGCCGACGAAGGACGCGGCGCAGCTGGAGAGCCCGAGCGTGAGCCACAGCCCGAGGTTCCAGTCCGGGATCGCGTAGTAGAGGATCACCACCAGCGCCATGGCCCCGACGAACCAAATCGTCAGATACCTGAGCAGCTGGGGCGGGCGAACCGCGGTTTCGGGTTGCGACTCGTCCGGCACAGTCACTAGCAGAACACCCAGGTGGCCCAATTGGCAACGTGTGCCGTCCACCCGGCGGATGAACGGCACACGTCAGTGCTATGAGCTACCGGTCGTCAACCCTCGACCACGAGCACCGGGCGCGGCGCCGGCAGCACGCGCACGGCCGAGCCCACCGGGAACTCCGCGCCGCGGTGCGAGGGCAGGTCGGCCTTGGCCTCGGTGCCGTCGCCGAGGCGCACGGTCAGCCGGGTGGTCGCGCCGAGGAAGGTGGCGAGCAGCACCTGGCCCTCGCCCGGCAGGTCGGCGGTGCCGGAGGCCGCGGTGAGCGGTTCGAGGTCCAGGTTCTCCGGACGCAGGAGCACCTTGACCTCGGTGCCCGTCGCCGGGCAGTCGCCGTCCACGTTCAGCTCGCGGCCGGCCACCCGCACCGTGCCCGGGTCCAGGATCTTGCCGGGCAGGTGGTTCATGGTGCCGACGAACTGGGCCACGAACGGGGTCGCGGGCCGGTCGTAGAGCTCGGCGGGCGCGGCGCACTGCTCCAGCTTTCCGGAGCGCATCACGGCGACGCGGTCGGCCATCGACAGCGCCTCCTCCTGGTCGTGCGTGACGAACAGGGTGGTGATGCCGAACTCCTGCTGGATGCGGCGGATCTCGTCGCGCAGCTGGAGCCGGACCTTCGCGTCCAGCGCGGACAGCGGCTCGTCGAGCAGCAGCACCTTGGGACGCACGGCCAGCGCGCGGGCCAGGGCGACGCGCTGCTGCTGGCCGCCGGAGAGCTGGTGCGGGTAGCGGCCCTCCATGCCGGCCATGCCGACCAGTTCGAGCAGCTCCTTGGCCTGCTTGTCCCGCTCGGCGCCGGAGACCTTGCGCAGCCGCGGGCCGTAGCCCACGTTCTGGCCGGCCGTCAGGTGCGGGAAGAGGCTGTACGACTGGAACACCATGCCCATGTCCCGCTTGTTCGCGGGCAGCGGGGTCAGGTCCACGCCGTCCAGCGACACGCCGCCCCGGTCGGGACGGTCGAAGCCGGCGACGATGCGCAGCGCGGTGGTCTTGCCGCAGCCGGAGGGTCCGAGCATGGCCACCAGCTCGCCCGGCGCCAGCGCCAGGTCGAAGCCGGCCAGCGCGTGCGTCGGGCCGAAGGAGCGGTGCAGGCCGGACAGTTCGAGGCTGACGCCGCGGGTGCCCGCGGCGTCCTGGGCGGGGGCGGAGGCGATCACGGACATCTTACGAACTCCGGTCGGGGCGGCCGACGGCGCGACGGCCGCCGAGGAAGGACACGAGGAACAGCACGGCCCAGGTCAGCAGGAGGCTGAGCAGCGAGACGGCCGGGGCCAGCTGACCGCTGGTGGCGCCCTGGCCGTCCTGCACGATCCACACCGAGAACGGCAGGAACTGCAGGATCGAGGAGATCGTGTACTCGCCGAACACCAGCGCGAGGGTCAGGATCGCGCCGGACAGCAGGCCGGAGCGCAGGTTCGGCAGCACGGCCCGCCAGATCGTCACCGGCCAGGAGGCGCCGAGCCCGCGGGACGCCTCGACGAGCGTCTTGAGGTCCACCGAGCGCAGCCCGGCCTCCAGCGAGCGGTAGGCGAAGGGCAGCGCGATCACCACGTAGACGATCGGCAGGATGATCGGGAAGCTCTGGTTCTGCAGGTCCGCCGCGAACTGGAACAGCGGCGTGCCCGGGTCCTGGTTCAGGCCCCAGCCCAGCACTGTCTGCACGCCCACCACGAGCGCGACGGGGGAGAGCACCAGCGGGACCATCGCGAGCGACTCGAGCACCGGCTTGAGCTTCGGCAGCCGCAGCTGCACCGCGATCATCGCCGGGATCAGCAGCGCGTAGAGGATCACGATCGTCAGCAGCGCCACCTCGACCGTCATCCGCACGCTGGTGGTGAAGCCGGCCGCGCCGAACATCTGGCCGTACGGCGCGAGGCTGAACTTCTTGGTGCCCGGCGTGTAGACGGTGAACCAGAAGGTCGAGGCCAGCGGCACCAGGAAGTAGACCGCGAGCACGCCGAGCACGACGACCCGCCACCAGCGCACCCGGCGCAGGTCCGGGCCGCGCCTGCGGGGCGGCGCGTCCACCGCCGCCGCCGGGGACTGCTCGCTGATCGTCGTCATGATTCCAACCACTTCGCGCTCCGCTGCCGCAGCGGCAGGTAGACGGCCATCATCAGACCGCAGATGATGATGGTGTTGAAGGCCAGCGCCATGCCGAGGTTGTCCTCGCCGGCGATCACGTTGCCGGACAGGATGTTCGCGATCTGCGTGGTCACCAGCGGAACCGTGCCGCTGGTCAGCGCCTTGGCGGTGGCGTACGCGGCGAACGCGCTGCCGAAGCAGAGCACGAATCCGCCGAGCGCGGCGGGCAGCAGCAGCGGGCCGCCGACGTGCCGCCAGTACTGCCAGGCGGTCCCGCCCAGGTTCGCCGAGGCCTCCTTCCACTGCTCGCGCAGGCCGTCCAGCGCGGGCAGCGTGGTCAGCACCATCAGCGGCACCAGGAAGTACGGGTAGACCAGCGCCACGCCGGAGAAGGTCTCCAGCGAGAAGCTCGGCCACACGTCCTCGATCCAGGACAGGAACACGCCGCCGGTGCCGATGGTCGCGATGAAGCAGAAGGCCAGCGGGATGCCGCCGAAGTTGGCCAGCACGCCGGAGGCGGTGAGCACCGCCTGCTTGAAGTAGCGGCCCTTCGACTGGGCGATCGCGTACGCGGCGAACAGGCCGACGACCGCCGAGATCACGGACGAGAGCAGCGACAGGCGCAGCGAGGTCAGCAGGCCGGTGAGGTAGATCCCGTGCCAGGACGAGGTCAGGTTCGCCAGCGTCACCGAGGTCTGCTGCGTGGTCGGGTTCGTCTGGTGCAGGCCCTCCCAGAGGATGGCCCAGACCGGAAGACCCAGCGCAATGGCGCAGTACCCGAGGAGCGGCAGGACCGCTCCCCAGGCACCGAGCTTCTTGAAAAGGCGGATCATGCTAGCCGAGGCTCGAAGCCCAGGACGAGGTGATCGTGTTCTGCGCGGCGGTCAGCTGCGCGGCGGTCGGGTAGTTGACCGTGCCGGAGACCGTCGGGAGGTTCTTCTCGTCGGTCGCGTCCAGGGTGTTCGCGGTCTGCATCGCGGCGAACTCGGCCGGACGGGCGAAGCCGCCCATGAAGTCGTTCTGGCCGATCGTGGAGTAGAGGTACTCCTCCCACAGGCGGGCGGCGGCCGGGTGCGGCGCCCACTTGTTGATGGCCTGGTCGTAGTACGCGGAGTACAGGCCGTCGGTCGGGATCGCGACCGTCATGTCGATGCCCTTGGCCTTGAGGTCGGAGGCGAACTGCGAGTTGTTGAACTCCCAGTCGATGGTGATCGGGGTCGAGCCGGCCTCGATCGTCGACTCGGTGTCGACCACGGCGTTGTACTCGCCGGCGGCCTTCAGCTTGGAGAAGAAGGTGATGCCCGGCTTGATGTCGTCCAGCGAACCGCCGGAGGCCAGGGCGGCCGCCCACACCGCCGAGAACGCCGCGTTGGCGCTCGTCGGGTCGCCGCTCATCGCGACCTTGCCCTTGTAGTCCGCCGCGTAGGAGGAGTTGAGCAGGTCCGCGAAGGTCTTCGGGCACGGGGCCGGGGCGACCTTGGCCGCGACGCAGCCGATCGAGATGTAGCCGCCGTAGTCGCCGAACCACTTGCCGTTCGCGTCCTTGAGCGCGGCCGGGATGTCCGACCAGCTGGCCACCTCGTAGCTGGCGAACAGGTTGGTGTTCGGCAGGGCGTGCGAGTTGCCGACGTCCACCACGTCCGGGGCCGAGGACAGGCCCTTCTCCTTCTCGATGGCGTTGATCTCGTCGCCGGAGGAGCCGTTCGGGTTGGTGTCGGTGATCTTGATGCCGTACTTCGCGGTGAAGTCGTCCATGATCTTGCCGTAGTTGGCCCACGTGCGCGGGAGGGTGATCACGTTCAGCGAGCCCTCCTTCTTCGCGGCCGCGACCAGCGCGTCCATGCCGCCGCCGGCCGTGGCCGAGGTGGTGGTGGCCCAGTTCGCCGACGAGCCGGAGCCCGAGGAGGAGGTGGAGGACGAGTTACTGCTGCAAGCGGTGGCGGCCAGCGTCACGGCGGCGGCCGCGCAGGCGAGCTTGGCTATGCGGTGCATCGGAGTATCAGCCTTCTGTGAGGTTGAGGGGGACTTCGGTACTTCGGTGCGTGTGTACGGGTGTTACCGGTACTCCTCGATCAGCGCGGGGAGCTCGGCCACGTGGTCGAGCACCCGGGTCGCGCCCGCCTCGAGCAGTGCGGGGCGGTCGTGCGCTCCGGTGAGCACGCCCGCGACGACGGCGGCCCCGGAGGCGAGTCCGGAGCGGATGTCGGAGACCGTGTCGCCGACCACCGCGACGGCCCGCGGGTCGTCGTCGGCGAGCCGGGCGGCCGCGGCCAGGATCATGTCCGGGTGCGGCCGGCCCCGGCCGCCCACTTCTCCCGGGGTCAGGGAGAGGTCGACGAGCCCGCGCCAGCCGAGGTGGTCGAGCAGCGCGTCGGCGGTGGCCCGGGAGAAGCCCGTGGTCAGCGCGATCCGCACGTCGACCGCGCGCAGCCGCTCGAAGGTCTCGACCGCGCCGGGCAGTGCCCGGGTGAGCGCGATCCGCTCGCTGTAGGCGGATTCGAAGGCCGCATTCCCCTCCTGCGCGGCCTCCTCGTCGCCCGGGAACAGCGCACGGAAGACGGTGATCTTCGACTCGCCCATCGTGTCGACGACGTACTGCGTCATCCGCGCGCGGTCGTCCGCGGCCTCGACCTTCAACGCGTCCAGCGCGGCGGCGAACGCGGCCAGCACCAGTCCGTCGTCGGCGACCGTGGTGCCCGCCATGTCTAGGCAGGCCAACCGGATCGGTGTAGTGCTCACGCGATGTCCAGTCCGTCGAAGGTCTCCCCGGCGATTCCGGCGGAGCAGGTCATGCCGCGTCCGCCGGGGGCCGTCACCGCGATGACGCCGGGCCGCACCGTGGAGCGGTGGTAGATCGAGCCGTCCGTGGTCTCGCAGTAGACCCCGGCCCAGCGGCGCTTGATGTTCGGCAGCTTGCGCCCGAGCAACGCCTCCGCGACGGACTGCAAGTGCTGGTACGGCGCCTCCTCGACCGCGAAGTCGAACGGCTCGTCGTACGCGTGCGTGTCGCCGATGGTCAGGCCGCCGTCCGCGCGCTGCACCATGAGCAGCTGCATCCGGTGCTCGGCGGCGATCGGGGCCTGCGGGTCGAGCCGGTCCAGGCCCGCGTCCCGGTAGGCGGGGTAGTAGCGGAAGGAATCCCCGTCGGCCACCGACGTGGTCAATTCCTCACCCAGCGGCTCGGTCTGCATCATCTGCAGCCGGCACCGACGGATCGGCGCCGCGCTGAGCTCGGCCCCCGCGATCCCGGTGAGCGTCGCGCCGGTCGCGAGCACCACCACGTCGCCCGAGTACCAGGCGCCGGTGTGGTCGCGCACCGAGGCGTCACCCAGCTCGACCGCCTGCCGGTTCGGCAACCAGTTGTAGTTCGGAAAAGCAGCCAGCCGCTCACGGATCGCCCCGAGCACCTGCCCCGGCTCCACGGACCCGTCGGCCCGCGAGTAGAGGCCGCCCAGGAACTCCCCGCGCAGCGCCGGGTTCAGCGCGCGAACCCCGTCCGCATCCAGGAACTCGAACTCCCGCTCGCCCGCTCCAGCCGAATCCGCGGCCGACTTCGCCACGGCCGACTCGGCCTCGGTCCGCGCGACCGTGATCGAACCGCGCGGCTTGAACCCCAGCCCGGGAACGTCCTCGGCGATCTCCGCCCAGCGCTTGCGAGCACGCCGAGCCAGTGCCAGTTCGTGGCCGTCGGCACGTCCGGAGACCCAGACGAGGCCGAAGTTGCGCACCGAGGCGCCGCGCGGCCCCGCCTCGCGCTCGAGATGCACGACCTCGAGCCCGCGCAGGCAGGCCTCGTACGCGTGCATGGTGCCGAGGACTCCGCCTCCCACCACGATCATCCGGGCTGACGCCACTGTCGCTCCACTTTCGGACTAACCTGTCTGGACAAGTGGATTTAGCCCGCCTCCGGTAACGCGATGGTGAACAGAGTGCGTTTTCCCGGTTTAGCCTGGCGCAATAACTGCTCCGGCTCCGGTGCGTCGCATCCGGCGGCGGACATCACGGTCCGGTCGCGGTGCACTCGCGGTACGGTTGCGGGCTACAGTCGAGAAGCGAGAAAGGAGGCGGCATGGCGGCGCGTTACCAGCAGATTGCGCAGGAGCTGCGCGAGGCGATCCGACAGGGCGAGTACGCGATCGGCACGTTGCTTCCGTCCGAGGGGGACCTCGCGGCGCGGTACGCCGTGTCCCGTGGGACGGTGCGTCAGGCCGTGGCAGTGCTCGAACAGGACGGCAGCGTCGCGGCCCGGCAGGGTGCACGGCGCGTCGTGCTCGGCGAGGTGCCCACGCACAGCTTCGCCGAGATGCAGAGCTTCTCCATGTGGGCCACGTCCCGAGGCCACGTGCCCGGCGCCAAGGTGCTCAGCGTCGAGGTCGGTGCCGCCCGCCAGGAGGAGGCCGACCGCCTGCGCATCAACGTGGGCGACGACGTGGTGCGGCTGCAGCGCATCAGGACCCTGGACGACGAGCCGGTGATGGTGGAGCGGTCCTTCTTCCCGGGACTGGTCGCAGAGCACATACTCGCCATGGACCTGACGGCGGGTTCGATCACCGAGCAGCTGACGGCCCTGGGATTCGTCCACGCACACGGCGACCACCTCATCGACGCCGTAAGCGCCACCACCCTCGAGGCGAGACTCCTGGGCGTCCGCCGCGGCAGCCCCCTGCTCCGCCAACGCTGGCTGGCCTCGTCGCCCACCGGCCAGCCCCTGGCGTGGTCCGAGGACAGCTACCGCCACGACGCCGTGATCATCAACGTCCGCAACTCGATGTCCGCCAACACCCTCGCCCGCCTCTCCGCCCGCAGCTAGGCACCGAGGGGCTGCGCAGCGCGACGAGAGGGGGAAGGTGGGATCGCCGCGCTGCGCGTATGACAGTCGCTCGAACCCCCAAAAAGGTTGCCGAGAAATTTTTCACGGGCTGCGGCTGGGTGGTCGGCCCTACCTACGCCGCCGACACTCCGCTTCGCTCCGCGTCGGCGGCTACGTCCGGGCCGATTACTTACTACTTACCCCGCCCACCCGCCCTAGCCTTCGGCCCGCTACCTACGCTCCCTCGTACCTCGGTCGCTACGTCCGCGAGCCTGCGGCGTTTGTGCGTCTCTCGCTTCCGTTCGGGGTCGGGAAACGATAAAGGTCAAAAACGCCTCCGGCGGGCCGACTCAGAGAGCATCACGGACCGCTGTCCGGCCGCGGTTGGTCTGGTGGGTGAGGGTGGGGTCCGGTTGGCGTGCTCTCCTCGCCTGGCACCGGAGGTAACCAGGAACCTGCCGGGGCCGCAATCGGCGGTGGCTTGGGTTGATGTAAATTTCTGCTTCGCCGTTTGCGGCCCCGGCAGAACCCTGGTGAGGCTGCGCCTGCCAGGCGAGGAGAGCACCCCAACCTCGGGGGATTTTCTGCCGCTGCGCTCGGCCCGGGTCCTGGTCGGTGTGGCGTCCGATGTAAAAAATCCCCTCACATCCTTGCTGGCAGACCTCGGAGCCACCTAACTGATCAACGATCGGCCAGGGGTCCGCGTTCCCGGACAAATATGTGAATATTCTGCATGGGTCCGACTGCCGTGCGTGGCGGGGAAAATCAGTGGCAACCTTTCTGGGGGCTTGCTCGACTGAAGGGGCATGAGATCCCGAACTAAGTTCACCGCCGTGGGCGCGCTGGGTGCGTTGGCGGCCCTGAGCGCGGGGGCCGCGCTGTTGGCGCAGAGTGCCACTGCTAGCGGCGTCAGTGCGTTGCCTACGGCTACGGGGGACGCGCGTAGCGTCAGTCAGCCTGTGGTGCCGGGGGTTTGTAGCACCCTGACTGGGAACCTGAGCGCCTCGTCGCGGGCGTTTTCGAGTTCGGTGGAGACGGCGGCGCCGGACACCAGTCGGATTCAGGCCGCGCTGAACTCGTGCGCGGGGACGGGGAAGGCGGTGCTGCTGAGCGGGAGTGCGCACAAGGACTTCCTGAGTGGGCCGCTGACCGTGCACGCGGGTGAGAGCCTCGTGATCGGGGAGGGGGTGACGCTGTATGCCTCGCGTCGTGCGGCGGCGTATCAGAGCTCGTCCTCGGTGACGTGCGGGACGCTGTCGTCGAGTGAGGGCGGCTGCAACGCGTTCATCACCGTGTCCGGGGCGAACGCGGGGATCATGGGGGAGCGCGGGAGTTCGGGGCAGGGGTCGATCGACGGGCGTGGCGACGAGGCGATGCTGGGCACGTCGACTTCGTGGTGGACGCTGGCCAAGGAGGCGCAGACCGCGGGCAAGAACCAGAACGTGCCGCGGCTGATCCAGGTCAACAAGTCGAACAACTTCACCGCGTACGACATCAACCTGCTGAATTCGCCGATGTTCCACCTCTACTACTCGAACGGCACCGGCTTCACGGCGTGGGGCGTGCACATCGAGACTCCGGCTACCGCGCGTAATACGGATGGCATCGACATCGCGGGGACGACGGACGCGACTGTCTACGACTCGTACGTCGAGGCCGGTGACGACGGTATCGCCATCAAGGCCGGGAGCGCCGCGACCTCGAACGTGACCATCTCGGGCTCGCACTTCTACGGCACGCACGGCATCTCGATCGGCAGCGAGACCAACTCTGGAGTCTCGAATGTGCTGGTCGAGAACAACACCGTGGACGGCAAGGACGCCCTGGGTAACGTCTCCGGCTCGGACAACGGGCTGCGCATCAAGTCGGATGCCTCGCGTGGCGGCAGCGTGCACAACGTCGAGTACCTGAACAACTGCCTCACACACATGAAGGCGCCGCTGGTCCTCGACACGCGCTACTCGTCGAGTTCCGGCTCGCACATCCCGAACTTCACCTCGATCACGGTCGAGGGCCTGGTCTCGGTGAACTCGCTGTCCGGCGCGAAGAACCAGCTCATCGGCTACAACTCCTCGTATCCGCTGGGCCTCTACCTGTCGCACGTGAAGCTCGACGCGACCGGATCCAGCGCCTCGTACGCGAAGGTGTATCAGTACGACTCGAACCTCGCGGCGTCGGGCACCGGCGTCTCCGTGAGCTCGATGTCCTCGGCGGCGGGCAGCTACCCGACGTGCAGCTTCCCGGCGGTTCCCTCCACGACCGCGGCGACGGCTTCGAGCACTGCGACACCGGCGGCCACGGCTGCGGCCACGGTGTCCGCCGCCGCGAGCTCCAACACGCTCACGGTCGGGCCGAGTGGCAGCGGCGCGCAGTACACGAGCGTGCAGGCAGCGGTGAACGCCGTGCCCAGTAACAGTTCCAGCGTTTGGACGATCAAGATCGCGGCGGGTACCTACCACGAGCAGGTGACGGTGCCGTCGAACAAGCCGAACGTCGAGTTTCTCGGCGCTACCGGCAATCCGGCGAACGTCGTGATCTCCGACGACATCGCGAGCGGTACGGCGAAGTCGGGCGGCGGCACGTACGGCACCGAGGGCAGTGCGACGGTCACCGTGAACGCGAGCAACTTCACCGCGAAGTACGTGACCTTCAAGAACTCCTTCAACCCGGCCAAGCACCCGTCGATCACCGCCAAGCAGGCCGTCGCCCTGAACGCGGACGGCGACCGGCAGACGTACGTGGACGACGTCTTCTACGGCCACCAGGACACGCTGCTCGGCTGGGGCTCCTCCTCCGGCAGCACCCTGCGGAACTACTTCTACGGATCCACGATCGAGGGTGACGTCGACTTCATCTTCGGCGACAACACGATGGTTTTCGACCACTCCACCATCGACATCCTCGACGACGGATTCTCCAACGAGGGCGCGATCACCGCGGCCGCCACGTACAGCACCAACCCCTACGGCGTCCTGGTCACGGACTCGACGGTGACGACCGCGAACACCACGACCTCGTGGTGGCTCGGCCGTCCGTGGGAGCCCGGCAGCGGGATGGTTCCGCAGGTGCTGTTCCGCGGCACGTCGCTGCCCGCCGCGATCGACGCCACGACGCCGTGGACGGACATGGGCTCGGCCACCTGGCAGAGCGCGCGTTTCGACCAGTACGGCGACTCGGGCAAGGCCGCGGCCGCCGGGCCGCAGCTGAGCTCGTCGCAGGCCGCGTCGTACACCGCGCAGAAGTACCTCGCCGGATCCGACGGCTGGAACCCCGTGCTCTGACATGACCGAATCCGTTCCCGTCGGCCCCCGGTGCCGAGTGAATCAGGGGTCGATGGGAACGTTCACAGATTGGCTTGCTAGAGTCCCATGCTCATGGCAGCGACTGCGCTCGGCGCGACGGACAACGCCGCGCGCCAGGCGTTCGGCGTGTTCTTCACCAGCCACCACCGCGAGCTCGGTCGGCTGGCCTACCTGCTGTCCGGCGACCAGGACGCGGCCGAGGACATCACGGCCGAGGCCTTCGCCGAGGCCTGGCGGCGCTGGGAGCAGGTGACGGGCGCCGACTCGCCGTTGGCGTACGTGCGCCGGATCGTGGTGAACCTCGCCGCGGACCGGATACGGGGACTGACGAGGGAGCGCAAGGGCCGTCGGCTGCTCGGCGCGACCTGGAGCGATCGGACGCAGGGCCCGGACGTGGCCGCGGTGGCCGACGTGCGGGCGGCGCTGACCCGGCTGCCCGCGCGGAAACGGGCCTGCGTCGTGCTGCGTCACTACTACGGGCTGAGCGAGCAGGAGACGGCCAGCACGCTCGGGATATCGGTGGGCACGGTGAAGAGCCAGACGTCACGGGGGGTGGCCGAGTTGGCTGCGATGCTGGGAGCGGAAGAACCGGGCAAGGAGAGGAGGCGGCGCGGCCGTGGCTGAACGACAGGACAGGGATGGGGACGGCGAGCGGGAGCTGTGGCTCGGCGAACTGCTCGACGCCGCCGCCGAGGAGTACCAGCCGGACGCCGACCAGCTCAAGGCGCTGGTGATGGCGCGGATCTCGCAGCAGAGCGAGGAGAACGACGCGACGGCCGCGGGCGAGGCGGCGCGGGCGCGGTCCGCCCGGGCCAACGGCGGGCAGCGGCGGCGCGGGCTCGGGCTGCTCGGCCGGCTCGGGCTGGCCGGGATCCCGGCCGGAGTCGCGCTGTCCACGATCGGGGCCGCCGCCGCGATCGCCGTCGGCGCGACGGCCACCATCGCGGTCACCTCGCACGACCAGCACCCGGTCACGGTGGCCGCGCCGAGCACGAGCGCGCAGACCGGCGGCTCGTCCTCGCAGAGCGCCACCCCGAGCGAGGGCGCGAGTTCGGCGGCGACGGACCAGGTGACCCATCCGGCCTCGCCGAGCACGGGCGCCACGACGACCACGGCCTCCGCGAGCTCCGGGCTGGTCAGCGCCGCCGCGTCCATCGGCCAGGCCAGCAATCCCAGCTGGTCGGAGCTCGATCTCGTGGTGACGGTCACGAAGCCGCTGACCGCGCTGCACGTGACGGTGAAGGTGTCCGAGTGCGCGGGCCTGACCAGCACGGGGACCTGGAACACGGCCGCGAGCGGCCAGTTCACCGAGCAGAACACGACCGACTCCGGCGGCTCGATCACCTACGAGTTCGAGCTGGTCAAGGGCCAGGTGGCCACGCCCGGCACGCTGACGTTCGCGGTCCAGTTCAACCACGCGACCAGCGGGTGGAAGCCGCAGAACGACACGTTCTACGTCTCGGCCCGGACCGCCGCCTCGACCAGCGCGTCGGCCGCCCAGGGCGCTTACTAGGCCTTACGCGGCCAGCGTCACGACCTCGATGCCCGCGGCGTCCAGCGCGACCTTGATCCGGCGCCGCAGCTCGCGGGTGACCTCGACGTTCTTCTGCGGCGCGGTCCTGGCCTGCACCCGTATCACCACGGCGCCGCCGTCCAGGTTCTCGATGCCGAGCACCTGCGGCGGCTGCTCGTCCAGGAACTTCGGGCGCCAGGCCGCGTCCTCGTACAGCTCGTCGGCCATCACGGACAGCACCTCGTGCACCCGGCCGAAGTCCTCGCCGTAGTGCACCGGCACGTCCACCACGGCCCGGCCCCAGCCCTGCGACTGGTTGCCGACCCGGGCTATCGAGCCGTTGCGCACGTACCAGATCTGGCCGTCGACGTCCCGCAGCTTGGTCACCCGCAGGCCCACCTCGATCACGGTGCCCTTGGCCAGGCCCGCGTCGATCACGTCGCCGACGCCGTACTGGTCCTCGAAGATCATCGTGATCCCGGCCAGGAAGTCGCTGATCACGTCCTTCGCGCCGAGTCCGACCGCGACGCCGACCGCGGAGACCGAGGCCAGGATCGGGGTGATCGAGATCTGCAGCACCGAGATGATCATCAGCGTGCCGACGGAGAAGATCACCGTCGAGCTGACCGAGCGCAGCACCGAGCCGATGGCCTGCGAGCGCTGCCGGGTCCGCTCGGTCGCGACCAGGCCGGAACCCTCCAGCATCCGGCCCGCGCGGCCCTCGGCCACCTGCGTCGCGTGCCGCACCACCTTGGCGATCGTGCGCGCGATGAACTTGCGCAGCAGGAAGCACACGATGATGATGCCGACGATCTTCAGACCGTTGTTGACCAGCAGCGATCCGTGCGTGTCCACCCAGGTGCGGACGTTCTGCGGCTGGAAGTCCACGCCCGTGGACGTCGTGGTGGGCGTCGGGCTGGCGGTACCGGCGGTCGCGGTCACTGGTCGGGTCATCCTCTCGTTCGGACGACGCACAACTTAGCGGATCCGGGTGAGAGTGCCGGGCGGGCGTCCATCGCGCCAGGTGTGCGCAAGGCCCTCACCGGCGCGTTCCACCGAGCCGTCAGCCGATGGCCGCCCGCAGTTACGCTGCCGGTCGGCCCGGGGTGGCCGGCGGCGGGGAGGATCCGGGGGACGTCGGCGGGAACGCGATCGCGTGCCCGGACGTTGACTACCGTTGACCACACTGCGGTCACAATGCGAGGCTGCCTGCAGGCTCGCGGCGTGCGCCGGAGTGAAAACACAGTGGCGCGGGAACAACTCCGACAGCCACACTAGCTTGTGTGCGGTTGCCGCAGGCGGCCGCACAGACGATGCCCTGCGAAGGGCGACGCGGTCGGGTGTGTGATTGCCAGCCCGTACGGATCCGCACGGATCCGGCTCGGTCCGGCAAACCCGGCGCGCGGCGGAGGGGCCATGGTTCCGTCATGGCCGTACCGCCCGCGGGTTCGACATAGACGGACACCGGCGTCGTCGGTCACGGGGTACCCGGAGTCCGGTGCGAGCCACGTGCCGGGCGCTGACGAAGGAGCCTTCAGTGCCCCATACGCTGGTCCTCAACGCTTCCTATGAGCCGCTGTGCGTCGTTCCGCAACGCCGCGCGGTGGTCCTCGTCCTCAACC
>DATJIF010000020.1:0-27159 GCA_035493475.1 Actinospica sp. | reverse complement strand
GACCGACGACGACGAGGAGGCACGGTTGATCGAGCTCGAGGAACTGCCCGAGCTGGTCGACCCGGTGATGATCGCGGCCTTCGAGGGCTGGAACGACGCCGCGGACGCGGCCTCGAACGCCGTGCGTCATCTGGCCGAGGTCCTCGACGCGGACCTGTTCGGTGCGATGGACGCCGAGGACTACTACGACTTCCAGGTCAACCGGCCCACGCTGGCACTCGCCGAGGACGGCGAGCGCGAACTGGTGTGGCCGACCACGCGCTTCTCGGTGGCCCGGGTGCCGGTCGCGGCGCACGAGGCCGACGAGCCGCGGGCCGAGGGCGAGGAGGACGGCGAGCCGCGGGTGCGCGACGTGGTGCTGGTGCACGGCATCGAGCCGAACATGCGCTGGCAGTCGTTCTCCGAGGAGCTGTTCGACCTGGCCAGGGACCTCGGCGTGAGCACCGTGGTGGTGCTCGGCGCGCTGCTCGCGGACGTGCCGCACACCCGCCCGGTGCCGGTCAGCGGCTCCACCGGCGATCCGGACCTGGCCTCGGCGCACGGCCTGGAGTCCCCGACGTACCAGGGGCCGACCGGGATCAACGGCGTGCTGCAGGAGCTGGCCCGGCAGGAGGAGATCCCGCTGATCTCGTTCTGGGCCGCGGTGCCGCACTACGTGGCCCAGGCGCCCTGCCCGAAGGCGACGCTGGCGCTGATCCGGCGGCTGGAGGACGTGCTGGACCTGGCGATCCCGGCGGGCGACCTGCCGCAGGAGGCGCAGGACTGGGAGTCCGGGGTGGACGAGCTGGCCGGGGAGGACTCGGAGGTCGCGGAGTACGTGCGCAGCCTGGAGGAGGCCAAGGACACCGCGGACCTGCCGGAGGCCAGCGGCGAGGCGATCGCCCTGGAGTTCGAGCGCTACCTGCGGCGGCACGAGCGCCGGCGCCGGGGCGGCGAGGACGGCCCCGCCGGGCTCTGAGCAGCACCCGTACAAGTTCACACGTCAGCCGACTGCCCGTCTCGATCGGATCGAGGCGGGCAGTCGGCTTCCGCGCGCCGTCTTGACGCAACCTTTTGGCTGCCATAATGTGGCAACTGTAAGGTTGCCACATAGAGGAGGCAGTCATGGGATTCCCCGACCGCATCGAGCGCACCGTCGATCTGCGGCACGCGCCGGCGAAGGTCTGGACCGCGCTGACCACCGCCGAGGGCCTCAGTGCCTGGTTCGGCGAGCGGGCCAGCATCGAACTGAAGCCCGGCGGCGCCGCCGAGATGAGCTTCGGCGCCGACTTCACCGCGCGGATGCGGGTGGAGCGGGTCGAGACGCAGACCGTGTTCGGCTACACCTGGCACATCTACGGGCTGCCGGAGGACGACCCGCGCCGCACGTACGTCGAGTTCACCCTCGAACCGACCTCGATCGGCACCCGGCTGACCGTCGTCGAGTCCGGCTTCGCGCAACTGTCCGCGGAGGCGCACGACACGGCGTTCAACGGCAACACCAAGGGCTGGGCGAGCGAACTGGGCGAGCTCGTCGAATACCTCGATGCCGACGCCTGATACCGAGGCGATCGCCGAGCAGGTCTTCGTGGCCCTCGGCGACCCGACCCGGCGCGCCGTCCTGGCCGCGCTGGCCGAGGGCGGCCCGGCCACCGTCACCGACCTGGCCGCCCGGCTGCCGATCACCCGTCAGGCGATCGCCAAGCACCTCACCCTGCTGTCCGAGGCCGGCCTCGTCACCGCCGAACCCGGCGAACGCCGCCGGGTCCGCTACCGGCTGCGCTCCGCCCCGATGCGGGTGGCGCAGCAGTTCCTGGCCGCACTGGCCCGCGACTGGGACGGCCCGCTGGACAGACTGAAGGAGCACCTCGACAAGGAGTAGGGACGTGGCCGGTTGGGCCGCGACAGCAGCGAGCGCACGTCCGAGATGCATTCGGACGTGCGCTCGCTGCTTTGGCGGTTGCGCTTACAGCGCCACGCCCAGCAGGGCGTCGAGGGCGCGGGCGGCGAGGCCCGGGGCGCCGGGGTCGGCGACGGAGTCGGCGTCCGGGCCGGCGAGTGCTGATTCGGTCCACTCGTCCATCGCCTTGAGGGCGCCGGGGGCGTCGAGGTCGTCGGCGAGGCGCTCGCGGAGTTGGGCGAGCAGCGCGTCGGCGGACGGGGCGTCCGGGCGGCTGACGGCTTCACGCCAGCGGGCCAGCCGGGCCTCGGCCTGCGTCAGGTCCTCGGCGTGCCACTCCCAGTCGGTGCGGTAGTGGTGGGCGAGCAGCGCGAGGCGGATCGCCATCGGGTCGTGGCCCTCGGCGCGCAGCTTGGAGACGAACACCAGGTTGCCGCGCGACTTGGACATCTTCTCGCCGTCCAGGCCGACCATGCCCGCGTGCACGTAGGTGTGCGCGAAGGGCCGCTCGCCGGTGACCACCTGCGCCTCGGCCGCGCCCATCTCGTGATGCGGGAAGGACAGGTCGCTGCCGCCGCCCTGCACGTCGATGCCCGCGCCCAGGTACTCCAGCGCGATCGCGGCGCACTCGATGTGCCAGCCGGGCCGCCCCGTGCCGAGCGGGGTCTCCCAGGACGGCTCGCCCGGGCGCTCGGCCTGCCAGAGCAGGCAGTCCAGCGGGTGCCGCTTGCCGGTCCGGTCCGGGTCGCCGCCGCGCTCGCCGAAGATCTTCACGCGGTCGGTCTCGGGCAGCCGGGAGACGGAGCCGAAGTCCGGGTCGGCATGCACGTCGAAGTAAATGTCCTGATCGACGTGGTACGCGGCGCCCTGCTCCAGCAGCCGCTGCACGAGCGTGACCACCAGGTCGATCGACTCGACCGCGCCGATGTACTTGTAGGGCGGCAGGATCCGCAGCGCCGTCATGTCCTCGCGGAACAGCGCCGTCTCGCGCATCGCGAGCACCTGCCAGTCGTCCTGGTCGCGCTCGGCCCGCTCCAGCAGCGGATCGTCGACGTCTGTCACGTTCTGCACGTAGCGCACGTCGTACCCGGCGTCGAACCAGGCCCGCTGCACGAGGTCGAAGGCCAGGTAGGTGGCCGCGTGGCCGAGGTGCGTGGCGTCGTACGGGGTGATCCCGCACACGTAGATCCTGGCCGGGCCGTCCGCGGCGGGGCGGGCCGGGGTGTCGACGAGTCCGCCGCGCGAGGTGTCGTAGAGCCGCGGCAGCCGCCCGAGTCCGGGCAGCTTGGGCAGGTGAGTGGTAGGCCAGGCATCCATGGTCACCAGCCTAACCGGTCTACGGGTGCTACAAACAGACTTAGACCGGAGGCCAGGGCACCGGGCGCATCCGGCCGTCCGGGCCCGGCAGCGTGCCGATCGCGAGCAGTTCCGCGATGCGCTCCCGGAACGCCGCGAGCTCCTCGGGGCTCAGCAGTTCGGCCAGCCGACCGGCCAGTTCCTCGTCGTCGTGCAGCTTCTCCAGCTCGGCACGCTCGTCCGGCTCGAGTTCGCGGTCCGCGAAGCCCCACAGCAGGGTGCGCAGCTTGTCATCGGTGTGGAATGTCAGACCGTGGTCGATGCCGAGGACCGTGCCGTCGGCCAGCGGCAGCAGGTGGCCGCCCTTGCGGTCGGCGTTGTTGACGACGACGTCGAACAGCGCGATCCGGCGCAGTGCCGGGCCGTCGCGGTGCGCCAGGAATCCGTCCGAGCCGTCGGAGAGCTGCACGGCCAGGATCGCGCACCAGTCCTCGGCGTCCTTGGAACGCAGATCCTTGAGAACGGTCACCGCGCCGGACAGGTCGGTGTCCTCGATCCACTGCTGCACCATGCCGCGCCCGAAGGGTCCGTCGCGCTCGACGGTGCAGGGGACGATGCGCCAGCCGGCCGCCTCGCTGACCGCGTACGACGCGAGTTCGCGGGCCGCCAGGGTGCCGTCCGGGAAGTCGTGCAGCGGCCGCTCCCCGGCGACCGGCTTGTAGACGCAGGCCGCGCTCGCGCCGTCGAGTTCGACGCGGCAGTACAGGGTCGCGTTGGACGCCTCGGTGAGCCTGCCCTCGACGGTGAGCTCACCCTCGCGCAGCAGCCGCTCGATCCCGTCCATTCCGCCCTCTCCCCCGTCCACTCCGTCGCTCATACCGTCCGGCGGCGGTAGCCGTTCTGCCGCGGGCAGACGTGGCCCTCCTGGTCCAGCGGCAGGCCGCACAGCGGGCACGGCGGGCGCCCGGCGGCGACCACGGCGCTGGCCCGGGCCGCGAAGGCGCGCGCCTGGCCGCCGGTGATGTAGACCCGCAGCGCGTCCGGCGCCTCGGCGAACAGGTCGTCGGACAGCGGCTCGGCGGCGTCCTCCACGTCGGTCACCGCGCCCGCCTCGATCACGATCCGGGAGTGCGACTCGTCCCAGGCCAGGGCGAGCGAGCCGACCCGGAACTCCTCCAGGATCGGCTGCTCCAGCGGCGCGGTGTCGGACAGCCCGGCGGGCACCGTCTCCGGGATCCCGGACACCGCCCCGGTGCGCCGCACGATCTCGTCCAGCAGTTCGCCCAGCCTCGTGGCCAGCAGCGAGACCTGCTCCTTCTCCATGGCCACGGAGGTGACCCGGGAGCCGGAGCGCGCCTGCAGGTAGAAGGTCCGGTTGCCGGGCTCGCCGACGGTGCCGGCCACGAACCGCTCCGGCGGGTCGTACACGAACAGCTGCCTAGGCACAGGTACCGGGCCTCCCAAGAGTGCTCGAATCGTCGGCGGACGGCTTCGTAGGCTTACCGTACAACGGATCTCCGGTCAGGAGCCCGCGCCGCCGCCCACGGGCGCGTCCCCCGCCTCACCTGCGTCGGACGCCGGCTTCGGGGCGGGAATCAGGCCGCCCACCTCGCCCCCGGTGTCGTTCAGCCGCAGCACGCTCGGCCGGGTCCCGTGGTAGCGGATCACGGTCAGCGAGCAGGGGTCGACATTGATGCGCTGGAACAGGTCCAGGTGCATCCCGAAGGCGTCGGCCGCGATCGCCTTGATCACGTCGCCGTGCGAGACGACGGCGTAGGTCGCGTTCTCGCCGAGCTTCGCGTTCCAGGCGCGCACCGCGGCCACGGCGCGGGCCGAGAGCGCGGCCAGCGACTCGCCGTCCGGGAACGCGGCGGCGGCCGGATGCGCCTGCACGGTGCGCCAGAGCGGCTCCTCGGCGAGCGACTTGAGCGGCCGGCCGGACCAGGTGCCGTAGTCGCACTCGTTGAACCGCTCGTCCACCTCGAAGAGCGTGTCCTCGCGCCCGGCGACCAGGCGCTCGGCGGTCTGCCTGGTGCGTTCGAGGGGGCTGGAGACGACGGCGTCGAGGTGCACCGGCATCAGCCGCGCGGCGAGTTCGACGGCCTGCGTCTCGCCGCGCTCGTCGAGGTTCACCCCGGGCGTGCGCCCGGCCAGCACTCCGGCGGTGTTCGCGGTGCTGCGGCCGTGTCGGACGAGCAGAACTGTGGTCATCGGATCAAGCCTACGCCGTGACGCCCCGCAACTGTGCGGCGGTCGCCAGGGCAGCGAGGCGCTCCTCCTGGGTCGAGGCGAAGGGGGTGAGCGAGAGCGTCGTGACCCCGGCCGCCTCGAAGTCGGCCATCCGCTTCGCGATCCGCTCCGGCGAGCCGAGCAGCGACGTGGCGTCGACGAACTCGAGCGGCACCGCGGCGGCGGCGTTGCGGTGCTCGCGGGCCAGGTAGAGCTCCTGGACCTTCGCGGCCTCCTTCTCGTAGCCCATGCGGCACGCGAGCTGGTTGTAGAAGTTCTGCTCGCGGCTGCCCATGCCGCCGATGTAGAGCGCCGCGTACCAGCGCACCTGCTCGGCGGCGCGCTCGACGTCCTCGTCCACGACGATCGGGACGGTGGGCACGACGTCGAACCCTTCCATGGTCTTGCCGACCTTCTCCCGCCCGGCCTTGATCGACGCGAGCTGCTCGGCGGCGTGCTGCGGGCTGTAGAAGACGGCGAGCCAGCCGTCCGCGATCTCGCCGGCGAGTTCGAGGTTATTCGGGCCGACGGCGGCGAGGTAGATCGGGATGTGCTCGCGGACCGGATGCACCGTCAGCTGGATCCGCTTGCCCGGGCCGTCCGGCAGCGGCAGCTGGAAGTGCTTGCCCCGGTACTCCAGCTTCTTGCGGCTGAAGGCGAGGTTGATGATGTCCACGTACTCGCGGGTGCGGCCGAGCGGGGCGGCGAAGCGCACGCCGTGCCAGCCCTCGGAGACCTGCGGGCCGGACACGCCGAGGCCGAGCCGGAAGCGGCCGCCGGAGAGCGAGTCGAGGGTGGCGGCGGTCATCGCGGTCATCGCGGGGGTGCGTGCCGGGATCTGGAAGACGGCCGAGCCGACGTCGATCCGCTCGGTCTGCGCCGCGACGTAGGCAAGCACCGTGGCCGCGTCCGAGCCGTACGCCTCGGCGGCCCAGGCCACCGCGTATCCGAGGCGGTCGGCCTCCTGGGCGAGGGCGAGGTTGTCGCCGTCGTTGCCCGCGCCCCAGTACCCGAGGTTCACACCCAGCTTCATCGATGGTCCTTACGTGTCGGCCCGTTAGCGTCCGCCGCTAACCCTACTCGTAGGTAACTTGCCGGGAAAGGCGGCGCGGCGGCCGGCGGAGGGGCGTGATCATGTAGGCCGAACGGGTGTGCGCATCACGACGCCGCCGCCGGATGAGTGACAGCCCCTTCACCTGTCGGCCCAGCCCGGTAGATTTTCCGGCATGGAGCAACGGCATCTGGGGCACACCGGCCTGCGCGTGTCCCGACTCGGTCTGGGCACGATGGCCTGGGGCCGGGACACGGACGAGGGCGAGGCGGCCGACCTGCTCAAGGCGTACCTCGACGCGGGCGGCACCCTGGTGGACACCGCGGACGTGTACGGCGAGGGCGAGGCCGAGGCGCTGCTCGGGCGGCTGGTCGAGGGCGTGCGCGACGAGATCGTGATCGCCACGAAGGCGGTCTCGGTGCCGCACAGCGACCGGCGGTTCGACGCCTCCCGGCGGCACCTGCTGGCGGCGCTGGACGCCTCGCTGGAGCGGCTCGGCACCGACTACGTGGACGTGTGGCAGCTGCACGCGTACGACGACCGGACGCCGATGGAGGAGACGCTCGCGGCGCTGGACACCGCGGTGCACTCCGGCAAGGCGCGGTACGTCGGCGTGGCCAACTACTCGGGCTGGCAGCTCGCGGCCGCCGCGTCCTGGCAGAAGTCGGTGCCCGGGCGGGCGCCGATCGCCTCGGTGCAGATGGAGTACTCGCTGCTGCAGCGCGGCGTGGAACGCGAGGTCGGCCCGGCGGCCGAGGCGCTGGGCGTGGGGCTGCTGCCCTGGTCCCCGCTCGGCCGCGGCGTGCTGACCGGCAAGTACCGGATGGGCATGCCCTCGGACTCGCGGGCGGCCTCGGACCGCTTCGCGGGCTTCGTGGAGCCGTACCTGACCGAGGAGTCGCGCCGGATCGTGGACGCGGTGGCCACCGCGTCCGACGGCCTGGGCGTGGCTCCGCTGGAGGTCGCGCTGGCCTGGGTGCGCGACCGGCCGGGGGTGGTGGCGCCGATCGTCGGCGCCCGCACCACGGCCCAACTGCGCGGCGCACTGGCCGCGGAGGAACTGACGTTGCCCCGGGAGATCCGGTCGGCGCTCGACGACGTGTCGGCGCCCGCGCTGGGCTACCCGGACCACGGCTGGAACAGGGGTTAAGAAGGCATGGAGCGGGACGAGGGCGGGGCCGTCGAGGCCGAGTCGGAGGCCGCGGCGCGGCAGAAGGCGGCGAAGATCGCGGCCCAGCGCGCGGCCGCCGACGCGGCGATCTCGGCCGTCGCCGGCGGGCACCAGGCGCTGTCCGCGATGACGTCGGCCTCCGCGGCGGCGGCCAAGTCGGCCAGGCTGCTGGAGACCAAGCGGACCGCCGAGCGCGAGGCGCTGGCGGCGGAGGAGGCCGGGGCGGACGCCGAAGCCGAGGCGGACACCGAGGTCGAGGCGGAGGCGGTCGTCGAGGCGGCGCCGGAGCCCGAACCCGAGCCGGCGGCCGTCGCCCCGGCCGAGGTCGCGGCGCCCGAGCAGCCGCGCATCCCCGTGCCGCGGCGGCGCCCGAAGCCCGCGAGCGCGGTTCCGGTGAGCAGCGCTCCCCCGGTCTTCGACGAGGCGATCACCCGCTGGCTGGCCGCCGAGGGCGCGCCCGCCGCGTTCGCCCGGCAGCTGCGCGCGGAGTTCGGCGAGGGCCCGGAGGCGACCGGCCTGCTGGTCGAGAACCCGTGGCTGGTGCTGGAGATCCCGGGAGTGCAGCCCGCCGCCGCCGACAACCTCGCGCGGCAGCTG
Source organism: Actinospica sp. (assembly GCA_035493475.1). Classification (GTDB taxonomy): domain Bacteria; phylum Actinomycetota; class Actinomycetes; order Streptomycetales; family Catenulisporaceae; genus Actinospica. The sequence goes on along the minus strand of DATJIF010000020.1, from coordinate 18,936 downwards.
CTCGGCATCGAGACGCGGGAGAAGCTGACGGCGGACGCGCGCCGCAGCCGGGCCCTCGTCAGCGCCCTGCTTCGGCGGGCGGCGCGGCTCGGGCACACGGCGATGACCGCCGACGCGGTGGCGCGGGACCTCGGCGGCCTCGGCGTGCCGGACCCGGCGGGCGCCATCGCCGACGCGGTCGAGGCGGGCGCCGCGCTCGTCTTCGCGGACCGGCTCGCCGCCGCCGCGGCCGCCACCCCGGAGAGCGACGGCGAGGACGAGTTCGAGGCCGTGGACACCGCGGACGACGACGATCCCACGAGCATGCTGACCAGCCCGTACACCCTGCTGGCGCTGGACCAGTGGGCGTTCCTGGAGCAGTCGGCGGCCGAGGCGGTGCAGCGGCTGCTGGCCACCGCGACACCGGTCGAGCGGGACGCCGAGCTCGACCTCGCGGCCCTGGTCGGCGCCGACGCGGCCGAGGCCGAGCGGGTCGGCCGGGTCGTCGAGGCGGCCGCGGGCAACGGCGTGACCCTGGTGACCGGCGGCACGATCGCGCTGCCCGGCCAGCTGGCCGCGGCGTTCCCCGGCGCGGTGCTGGCGAGCCCGAGCCCGGCCGGGCTGCGCGCGCTGGCGGCGGCCGGATTCGACGCCGTCGACCTCAGGACCCTGACCGAGGACGAGGACCGCTACGGCGCCGCCGAAGTGGTCGTGGTCGCGGACGCGCAGCTGGTGCCGCTGGAGCTCGGCGTGGACCTGCTCGAACTGCTCCCGGACGCGGCGCACCTGGTGCTGTGCGGCGACCCGGCCGCGCTCCCGGCCACCGGCCCCGGGCGGCTGTTCCGCGACCTGCTGGAGATCGACGACCCGGAGTTCGGCGGCACCGTGCCGCGGATCGAGCTCAAGCGCCGGCCCAGCGGCCCGCTCAGCGCGCTGGTGGACGCGGTGCGCTACGGCGGCCTGCCCCCGATGGAGATCCTCGGCGACGGCCAGTCGAACGAGGTGAAGATCATCCCGGTGCGCGACCCGGCGGAGACCCGGCTGCGCACCGTGCAGCTCGTGGCCGACTCGATCCCGCGCGCACTCGGCCTGTCCGGCGCGCAGGTGCAGGCGGTCGCGGTGCGCGAACAGGGCCCGGCCGGCGCCGACGACCTGAACGCGGCGATCAAGGAGCGCCTCAACCCGGGCCCGGGTGGCTGCGGCGGCTTCGACCCCGGAGACCGGGTGATCGTGCGCGAGGGCGGAGCGCTCAGCGAGCTCGGCCTGCTCGGCGGCGAGACCGGAACCGTGACGGAGGCGGACGCGCAGGGCCTGACCGTGCGCCTAGACGAGCCGTGGATCGGCCCCGGCGAGGACGAGAACGAGGACGCGGCGGACTCGTCCGGCAGCGGCAGTGGCACCGTACGTCTGGACCCGGCACAGTCCCGCGCGCTAAGGCACGCCTGGGTCCTGACACTGCGTGAGGCGCAGGGCGGACACTGGCCCGCCGTCGTCGCCGTGCTGGACGGCGGCTCGGCAGCGGCGCTCACCCGGTCCGCGGTCATAGGAGCCTTTGCCCCCGCGACCCAGCACCTGTCCGTCGTGCACGGCGCGGGTGCGGCCCTCACTGAGGCCGTCGAGAAGCGCCCACACACCCCGTGCCGCACCCGGCTAGCCCAAGCGCTGCGAGGCTGAGCCGCGTGACCGACGACGACATACGCCCCGTCACCTGGCACGACGGCGCGGTCCGGATCATCGACCAGACCGCGCTGCCGAGCCAGCTGACGTACCTCGACCTCAAGACCGTCGACGAACTGATCGACGCCATCCAATGCCTCGCCGTACGCGGCGCCCCGACCCTGGGCGTGGCCGGTGCGTACGGCGTAGCGCTGGCGTTGCTCAACGGCGAACCCGACCGAATCCCCGCCCTACGCGCCGCCCGCCCGACCGCCGTCAACCTGGCGGCCTGCGTAGACCGCGTAGCCCCGCTCATCGACCAGGGCTTCGAAGCCGTGCTGGCCGAGGCCCACGCGATCCTCGCTGAGAACCTGGCCGGAAACCGCACCCTCTCCACCGCCGGCGCCGACTGGCTACTGAACACGGTGGGCAGCCACCGCCCCCTCCGCCTACTCACCCACTGCAACGCGGGCCCACTGGCCACCGCCGGCTGGGGCACGGCCCTGGGCGTGGTCCGCGAACTGCACGCCCGCGGCCTGGTCGAACTCGTCTACGCCGACGAGACCCGCCCCCTGCTCCAGGGCTCAAGGCTCACCGCCTGGGAACTGGCCCGCCTGGACATCCCCCACCTCATCCAGGCCGACTCCGCCGCCGCCAGCACCATCGTCTCAGGCCACGTAGACGCCGCCATCGTAGGCGCCGACCGCATCGCCGCCAACGGAGACACGGCGAACAAGATCGGCACCCTGGGCGTCGCCCTGGCCTGCGCCCACGCCCGAATCCCCTTCCTCGTGGCCGCCCCCACCAGCACCGTCGACCTGCACACCCCCACCGGCACCGACATCCACGTAGAACTCCGCGCCGAAGCCGAAGTCCTGGGCACCGCCTCCCCCCACGGCTCCCGCGCCCACAACCCCGCCTTCGACGTCACCCCCGCCCCACTCGTCAGCGCCCTGACAACCGAACGCGGCATCGCCCGCATCGCCACCGGCGAACTGCCGGGCACGCTCTGGTGACCGACCGGCAGATCGAGCACATGGCCGCCCGAGGAGCGCCAGCGACGAGGGCGGCCACCACCCACCCAAGCCGCTGCCGCCAACGCGGGCCAAGGGCAGCGTGAGCCGGGCGCGCTTTATTGCCACAGTCGCGGAGCGGCGATTCTTCTTGGGCCGGGGACGAGAATCGCCGCCAGCGCGGGCTGTGGGCGGCGCTGGTCGGGCGCTGCCTTCCTGTCACAGTCGCGGAGCGGCGATTGGGTGCTCGGGGAGCGGGCGGGCTCGGGCTAGCTGGGGAGCATGTCCTCGGCCTCGAGTTCGTCCTCGTCCTCTTCTTCGTCGTCCTCCTCGTCGACTTCCTCGTCGATGACGTCGTCGCGGTAGAGGACCAGTTCGGCGTCTACCTCGGAGAAGGGGTCGTCGTGCCAGCCGACCACGCCTTCGGGGTCGGCGGCGACCACCCACATCGTGGAGTCGGCGGGTTGGAGGCCCAGTTCCTCGGCGCGGTAGGCGATCTCGTCGGCGTCGTAGGAGTCGAAGATGTCGAGGAGGGCGCTGCGGGTGGTGGTGGTCTCCGGGTCCACGCCCTCGGCGGCGGTGCGGGCCGCGGCGGTGAGGGCGTCGGGGTCGGCGACCAGGTAGTCCCGGCGGATGAAGACCGAGAGGGCCTCGACCTCGTCGGGTCCGGCGTAGTCGGGCTCCGGCTCGGTCATCACCTCGAAGGGGGTGACCTCGTCGTGCACGGCGTAGAGCAGCTCGTCGTACTCCTCGGCCGCCGCCGCGAGGGCGTCGAAGGCCTCGAGCACGGCCGGGTCGAGCTCGTCCACCCGCGACTCCACCGCCCGCAGGTGCGCGTCGATGGCGGACTTCAGGGCCTCCGCGGCCTGCCGGACCTCGGCGGGGGTGGCGGTGGTGGCGGCGAACCCGGGCGCGCTCGGGAGTTGCGGCTGTGTGACGGACGACGGCGTCTCAGGCATGGAACGACGGTATCCGAACGGCGTGCCTGTTGGCACCTCGAATGGCGTGCGGCGCCGTTGCGGAACCGGCCTCATGGCGTGCCGCACGCTCGGGTGTGCCAGGTTTCGGACGCTTCGGACGCGATCGCGGCCCCGCGACCTGGGGTTGGCACGCGGCGCACCCCCCGGTCGCGGGGCCGGCGGAAAAGGCGATTACCCTGCTCGTCGGAAGGACTTCGCTCACCACGCCCCGAGGATGCCCGTCATGACCGACCCGGCCGCGGCCCCCGCACCCGTCACCTTCGGCAGCCGTCCGGCGCTGCTCAAGGCCTATGTCGTGCTCGCCTGGATCACCGGAACCGCGATCACCGTCCTGGAGCTCGTCGCGCTGCCGCTGAAGTGGTGGGCGAACTCCCCGGGGCTCGGCAACGGGCTCGGCGTGGTGCACGGCATGGGCCTGTACCCGCTGTACGTGGTCGTCTGCCTGGTCGTGGCCTTCCGCTACCGGGTCTCGATCCCGCACATGGCCGTGATGGCGCTGGCCGGTCTGCTGCCGTTCGCCTCGCCGATCGTCGCGCACTGGACCCTGCGGCACATCGACAGGCGCGAGGCGGAGCAGGCGGCGAAGGACGCGGCGCGCGCGGAGCGGATCGCGAAGAAGAAGGCGGCCAAGCAGGCTGCGGCGGCCGCGGAGTCCTGATCGGCGTGTCGAGTTCCGAGGCGGCCACGGTGGTCGGGGAAGCGAACCGGGACACGGACGAGGACGTGCTCATGGCGCGGCTGACGCCCGAGGACCTGCGGCGGCCGCGCTGGATCGCCGCGCACGCCGGGATCCTGGCGCTGATGGTCGCCTTCGCACTGCTGGGCCGCTGGCAGTGGGACGTCGGGCACAAGGTGGCGCCGCTGACGACGGCCGAGCTCCAGGCGTGGCGCACGCCGCAGCCGGTGGATTCGGTGATCACGGCGGCGAACGGGCTCGACGGGACGCAGGTCGGGCAGGCGGTCTCGGCGACGGGGACGTACGACTCGGCCCGGCAGCTGCTGGTGCCGGGGCGGGTGCTGGACGGGCACACCGGGTATTACGTGCTGGCGCCGCTGGTCACGGGCGCGGGCAAGACCGCGGTGTTGGTCAATCGCGGGTTCCTGGAGGCTTCCGGGAGCGTCGTCCCGAAGATTCCGGCGGCGCCTGCGGGGCGGGTGACGGTCACGGGCTGGGCGGGCGAGCCGGAGTCGACGACCGGCGAGGTCAACGCGAACGGGATCTCGGAGGCGCAGACCTCGGGCAAGGTCACGGCGGCGGACGAGATCCAGTTCATCTCGCCCGCGGAGCTGGTGAATCAGTGGCCTTACCAGCTCGGCGACGGGTACGTGACGGCCACCGACTCGGCTTCGCTGACCGGGGGGCTGCAGGTCATCGCGGCGCCGCTGCCGCTGCATGGGACGACGTGGGACGCGCTCAACATCATGTACGCGTTTCAGTGGTGGCTGTTCATCGTGATTCTCGGGGCTTGGTACGTCGTCCATCTGCGGCGGGAGCTTCGGCCGGTTCCGGTGGACGTGGACGAGGATGAGGACGACGAGGACGTCTAGGCGGTGAGCAGCCTGCCGAAGCGGCGGGCGGCGATCGTCAGGCCGCCCACGGCCATCACGGCCAGGTAGAGGCAGCGGAGCAGCAGGCTGGGGCCGACCACGCCGAGCATCAGGTCTCGGATGATCTCGATGCCCTGGTAGAGCGGCGTGATCTCGACGAACAGCTGCAGGCCGCGGGGGTAGACGCCGAGCGGGAAGAACGTCGTGGAGAACAGGAACATCGGCATCATCAGGAGGTTGACCACCTCGAAGTCCTGCCAGGACTTCATGAAGGTGGCGATCGCCATGCCGAGTCCGGCGAAGCCCAGGCCGATCAGGAGCGCGGCGGGGATCGCGAGGATCGCCCAGGGCGAGGTGAGCACACCGAAGAACGCGACGACGGCGGTGAAGGCGACCGCGTACATGCCGCCGCGCATCAGGCACCAGATCAGTTCGCCGAGCGCGATGTCGGGCGGGGTCAGCGGCGTGGCGAGCACGGCCGCGTAGACCTTGCCGTACTTGAGCCGGTGGAAGATGCCGAAGGTCGAGTCGTACATCGCGCCGTTCATCGCGGCGGTGGCCAGCAGCGCGGGCGCCACGAAGTGCACGTAGGTGACCGGGGCGCCGCCGGGGCCGGTGACGTCCGGGATCAGCTTGCCGAGGCCGACGCCGAGCGAGAGCAGGTAGAAGATCGGCTCGAAGCAGCCGGTGATCAGCAGGATCCACATCCGCCGATACGAGGCCATGTTCCGCTCCACCAGGCGCACGGAGCGGCGGGTGCCGAACAGGCCGGGCAGCCGGGGAGCCACGCGGGGTTGCAGCGCGTATGAGGTCATGATGATGGCTCCGGGTCAGCGCTCGAGGTAGAGGCGGCGGGTGAAGTTGCGGCGGGCGAACGCGATGCCGACCGCGAGGGCGACCAGCAGGTAGCCCAGATGGATCGCCGCGGACGCCGCGTCGACGGTTCCGAGGGTCAGTTCCCGGCACAGTTCGACGCCGTTCCACAGCGGGGTGGCGAACGCGATCGGGTGCATCCACACCGGCAGCTGCTGCCAGGGGAAGAAGGTGCCGGAGAACAGGAACAGCGGCGTCATCACGAAGCGGAAGACGACCATCAGCGGCTGGTCGCTGTCCAGGGTGATCGAGAACGCCATCATCGGGAACAGGAACACGGCTCCGGTCAGCAGCGCCACCGGGAGGGCGAGGACGGACCAGAGCGAGTGCGTGGTGCCGAAGCCGACCATCGCGCCGAAGAAGACCACGGACATCGTGGCGGTGCGCGCGAGGCCCTGCAGGGCGGTGCCGAACATGATGTCCTGCGGACGCTGCGGGGTGTTCACGGCGGCCCAGTAGTTGCCCGCCCACTTGATGCTGCCGAGGACGGTGAAGGAGCCCTCGAAGATCCCGTTCTGCATCGCGGTGGCGGCCAGCACGCCGGGGGCGATGAAGGAGAGGTAGTTCACTCCGGGCGGCAGGCCGCGGTGCACGAGGGTGCCGATGCCGACGCCCATCGCGGTCAGGTACATGACCGGGCCGATGATCGCGGACAGCACGGTGCCGCGCCAGGTGCGGTAGAAGAACGTGTACCAGTACAGGAACTGGCGCCAGCTCAGCGCGAAGCCGTTGGGTACCCGGCGGGAGCGCTCGGTGGCCGCGGCCGAGGCGGTGGCGGACAAGGTCTCTGCGGTCACGTCAGTCCACCAGCGTCCGGCCGGTCAGGTGCAGGAAGACGTCCTCCAGCGTGGAGCGGCGCACCAGGGCGGTGACCGGCTCCAGGCCGCGCCGGTACGCCTCGGTCAGCGCCGCCTCGCCGTCGTCCGCGTAGACCAGCACCCGGTCCGGCAGCGCTTCGAGCCGCTCGCCGAGGCCCGCGAGCTTCTCGGCCGCCTGCTCCTGCTCGCCGAGCGGGAAGCGCAGTTCCAGCACCTCGCGGGTGGCGTAGGTCTCGATCAGCTCGCGCGGGGCGCCCTCGGCGGCGATCCGGCCCTTGTCCATCACCACGAGGCGGTCGCACAACTGCTCGGCCTCGTCCATGTAGTGGGTGGTGAGGATCAGCGTGGTGCCCTGCTGCTTGAGCCGGTAGAGCCGGTCCCAGACCACGTGCCTGGCCTGCGGGTCGAGGCCGGTGGTCGGCTCGTCCAGGATCAGGATCTCCGGGTCGTTGATCAGCGCGCGGGCGATGGTCAGCCGCCGCTTCATGCCGCCGGACAGCGGCTCGACCTTGTCCTCGGCGCGGTCGGTCAGCTGCACGAAGTCGAGCAGCCGGGCGGCGCGCTCCCGGATCACGGCGCGCGGCAGGCCGAAGTACCGGCCGTAGACCTGCATGTTGTCGCGCACCCGCATCTCGACGTCGAGGGTGTCCTCCTGCGGCACGACGCCGAGCCGGGCCCGGATCCGCGGCCCCTCGGTGTTCGGGTCGAGGCCGAACAGGCTCAGGTGGCCGCCGCCGACCGGCGAGACGCAGCCGATCATCCGCATGGTGGTGGACTTGCCGGCGCCGTTCGGGCCGAGGAAGCCGAAGACCTCGCCGCGCCGGACCTCGAAATCGATGCCGGCGACCGCGGTGAAGGCCTCACCGTGCTTCTTGGGGAACGTCTTGATCAGGCCTTGGGCCCGGATGAGCACTTCGGATGCGGGATTCGGTTCGGACACCCTTCGGACGTTACCGAAGAGGTCCGACACTTATCGAGAGGTTATTCCTGAACTGCGGTTCGCCGGCGCCTGCGCCGCGGCCACCACCAGGCCTCGGCGAGCACGGCGCCGATCAGCACCACGATCGTGGCGCCGGTGGCGGCGAGGCCGAGCGTCTGGTGCGGGGCCGCGTAGGTCAGCGTGACGACATGCTTGCCCGCCGGGACCTCGACGGCCACGACGCCCTGGTTCGCGTCCCGCAGTTCGGTGCTCTTGCCGTCCACGGTGGCCTTCCAGCCGACCTGGTCGGCGTCGGCCACGACGAGGTAGCCGGAGCCCTGCGCATCCACCGTGGTGCTGACGGAGGTGTTGCCGTCCTCGGTCACGTTCACGGTCGCGGAGGCGCCGCTCGCGTCCGGCCCGGACTTCGACAGCACGACCTCGCCCGCGCCGACGCTGCCGGAGGCCAGCAGGCTGACGCGCGCGGTCTGGGATGTGACGACGACGGACTTCGAGGCCCAGCGGATGCGCGGCTGCACGTTGAGCCGCTGGTAGATCGCCGAGTCGTCGACGTGCACGAGTTCGAGGCCGTCGTCCTGCCCGGCGGTGGCGGTCAGCGCGGGCGTTCCGGCGACCGCCGCCACGTCGATGGGCGAACTGCCGTGCCACGTGAAGGTCGCGGTGTACGTCGTGCCCGCCGCCTGCGTGTCGGCGGCGACCGGCACCTCGAAGAGCGAGCCGGTGCTCATCTGCGCCTGGAGGGTGTCCGCGAGCCGGTTGGTCTTCGCGACGGTGGCGCCGGACGCGTTGCGCACGACGACGTCCAGTGAATCGCTCTTCGTCGTCGTGACCTTGCCGACCGGCGTGATGCCGATCCCGCGCAGGCGGCCGGTGACCGGGACGGCGACCGTGACCGACTGACCGGGCTTGAGCTGGTACGTGCTGCCGTCGCTCTTGACGCTGGTCTGCTTGCCCAGCACGGGATCCGCGAGCGAGCTGATCCAGTACTTGGCACTGAGCTGGTCCAGGATCGGGCTGGTCGCCGTGTCCTGGCCCTGCGGGAAGTCGACGTAGGTCGAGTAGTTGATCTGGCCGCCGGGGATGGCGTCGATCATCGTGCCGTAGTTCTGGTTGATGAAGTTGTGGCCGTTGACGGAGCGCAGCGGGTATGCGCTGTTGGTGCCGAAGACCATGCCGGTCGACGTGGACGCGTACCGGTTCTCGCCGAGGTTCGCGGTGAGGAAGCTGTGCGTGTCGGTGACCGGGTAGAACGTGCTCTGCGGCGAGCGCGGGAAGAACTCGGAGGCGAAGACAGAGCTCTGCCAGGCCAGCAGCAGCGGAAGCGCCGCGGCGGCGGTGAAGCGGACGCCGCGGGTGACCTTGCCCAGATCCAGCGTCGGGCTTTCGTCGCGGCCGGTGTACCAGAGCGCGAGGACGCACACGATCGCAGCGACCGTGAAGGCCCCGGCGTACGCCATCTGGTGCTTGAACAGGCTCAGCGCGGCTTTGCGGCCGAGCGCGTTGGCGCCCGCGTTCTTGGCGTCCGAGTATCCGGTGAGCAGCACGCCGACGAACACGCCGAACGTGGCCAGGCCGACGAATCCGGGCCAGAGCCAGCGTCGGCGGCTCGGGGTCGGGCTTGCCGTTTCGGCAGCGGATTCGCGGCGCCGGGTCAGCACCTCGTACCCGATCGCGACGAGCACAGCGAGCAGGAAGCCGAGGATGCTCCGGGAGCGGCCGATGTAGTTCTGGCCGAAGATCGAGCGCACGATCGGCGTGTGCTGCAGTACCGCGAGCGGCGCACCACCGACGTAGATCAGCAGCAGCCATACCGCGCTGGCGGAGGCGACGAACGTCCACACGGTGCGCGGCAGCAGCGGCCGGGCACGCCAGGGCAGGGCGACGGCGACGAGAGCGAGCACGAGCGCGGCGGCACCGATGTAGTCGACACTCTCGATGGCGTTCGGCGACATATAGAAGGAGTTCGACTCCGTGTTGCCGGTGCCGAGTGCCCACGGCGCGACGAGAGTGAGCAGTGTCGTCGGGTCGAGGTGCTGATCGGCGGTCTGGCTGCGGCCGATGATGACCCACGTCTTCATGAATCCGACGAACGGCAGCAGCTGGAACGCCACGAGGCCCGCGCCGCCGAGGATTCCGCCGACGTAGCCCCCCACCATCAGCAGCAGGCGGCGCAGGTCGTCGCGGTACGTCGCGATCAGCCGCGCGAGCAGGTACAGGCTCGCCGTGATGCCCGCGTAGCCGGTGACCGCCGGGAATCCGCCGAGCAGCATGGACGCGATCGGGATCGAGATCAGGACCGCGTCGCGCACCCGCCGTTTCTGCAGGAAGCGTTCGACCGTCCAGAACAGCGCGGGGACGAACGCGGCCGTGCGGCTCTGCGGGAAGTCGACCCACATGACCATGAACCCGCTGCCGACGAACGCGAGCCCGCCGATCATCCCGGCGACCCGGGACAGCCCGAGCCGCCGCAGGAACAGGAACGTGCCCCCGACGCCGCAGATGATGATCAGCAGTTCGGTGTACGCCGGGCCCATCCAGGTCGGCAGCACGTAGTAGGGCACGGTCAGCGGCGAGAGCAGCGCGTCGTTCGGCACCGAGCCGAGCGCGCCGCCCGCGTCGTTGTTCGGGTCCCAGCCCGCGAACTCGCCGGTCGCCAGCGCCTTCTTGAACACGATCGTGCCGGGGATGGCCGAGGTGTACGTGTCGTAGAGCAGCGCGTCGCTGCCGACGGTCTCGTTGTACCCGGCCTGCGCGTACGGGCTCGACTGGACCAGGTTGCCGGTCGCGGCCGTCGTGCCGTCGCCGATCAGCGGACCGCCGATGCCCCAGGCCGCGAACAGCGCCACGGCCAGCACGGCGAGCAGCGTGGACAGCCGCGGCAGCCGGAACCGCCGGGTGCGCGCGGATTCGGCGTTCACCGGCGACGGCTCCTCGGGACTGTGCGCCACCCCTATCCCCGCACCGTGCGATTCAGGGTCTCGGGTCTCACTGCTCAAGTCGTGTCCAAGGGAGAGATCGCGGGGGATTCAGGCCGGACATACTAGCGCCCCCGGGTGATGGCGCAGTTTCAGGAAGCGAGCCGCTGCACGAGGGGTTCGACGACGGCCGCGCAGCCGAAACGCTCCAGCACGGCGTCGTGCGCGCGCTTGCGGGCCGCGGCCAGTTCGGCGCGGTCCTCGGCCAGGTGGCTGAGGGCCTCGGCGAGCGCGGTGGCGTCGCCGGGCGGGACGTAGACGGCGCCGTCGCCGAGGGCGCGGCGCTGCGGGGCGGTGTCCGAGGTGACGATCGCGCACCCGGCCGCCGCACCCTGGAAGACCTTGTTGGGGACCACGCGCAGCGCCTTCGGGCCGGTGCCGAAGATGCCCAGGCACACGTCGTGCGCGGCGATGAGGGCGGGCAGTTCGGTGGAGTCGACCCACTCGATCCACTTCGTCGGGCAGCCGCCCTCGGCCGCCGCGCGGGTGGCGTCGAACTCCTGGCCGTGACCGACCATGGTGACCTCGATCGGCGCGCCCGCGAGCTTGCGCAGCGCCTCGCCGATCACTGGAGCGCCCTGCAACGGCGTGTAGAGGCCGAAGAACGCGACGCGCAGCGGGCCGTCCTCGGTGCGCGGCGCGTCGTCCGCGGGGGCGGCGGCGAACCAGTCGTCGGGCGCGCCGACCGGCACGACCACGCCGCGGCCGCGGTGCTCCTCGGGCAGGTTCGCCAGGTGCTCGTCGGTGTCCACGACGATGACGTCCGCGGACTTCAGGGCCCCGGCGTCGATCGCGGTCAGCAGCTTGGCCTTCGCGCCGCCGCCGGACAGGTTGCGGTCGCGCGCGGTGTCGCCGGCGCCGATCAGGTGGTCCAGCACGATCGTCTTGCGGCGGAACAGGATGCGCGCGAGCCGGACGTCGAAGTGGCCCATGTAGCCGACCACGATCGCGTCCGGGGACGGTCCGCGGCGTGATCCGACGGCGAGCCGGAACCAGCAGGAGGCCAGCCGCCAGCCGAGCACCGGCAGCCGCCAGGGCTGGGCCAGGATCGCCACCCGGGAGGCCGTGTCCAGGCCGAGCGGGGCGTTGCACTCGACCACGTCGTGACCGTGCGCCCGCAGCCCCTCGGCGAGCACGCCCACCCGCGGATGGGACTTCACGTCGTACGTGCCGAAGAACAGGATCCGCATGGCACCACACAGTAGGCCATTCACTGTGTATCCCACGAACAGCTCGCTGCGTGTGTATCTTGCGGGTCGCTCAGGATCTGCGCGTATGCTTCCGGGCATGCCAGAACCTCGCACCACGGAGACGGTGCGCGCCGAAACCGTCCCCGACACCGCCGCGCGCCCCGCGCCGACTTGGCGCCGCGCCCTCGGTACCGTGCTGCGAGCGGTGGAGAGCCGCACGTTCAAGCTGCTGTTCGTGCTGGCCATGGTGGGCCTCGGGATCTACGCCGTGGTCGGCCAGTGGACCGACTTCAGCAACGGCATCCGCGAACTCGGCGTGCTGGCGGCGTTCGAGGCGCTGGTCTTCGTGCTGCTCAGCCTGGTGCTGACGCTCGAGGTGTGGCGGTCGCTGCTGACCGCCGCTGGCTCGAAGCTGCCGGCCCGCGCCTCGGCCCGGATCTTCTTCATCGGGCAGCTCGGCAAGTACCTGCCCGGCTCGGTCTGGCCGGTGCTCGCGCAGATGGAGCTCGGCCGCGCGTACAAGGTGCCGCGGCAGCGGTCGGCGACCACGGCCATGCTCTCGATGATGATCGGGCTCACGTCCGGGCTGCTGGCCACGCTGATCGGCCTGCCGTTCATGGGCGGCGGCTCGGCGAAGACGTACTGGTGGGTGTTCCTGTTCATCCCGCCGATGCTGGCCTGCCTGCATCCGCGGGTGCTCAATCCGATCATCGGGTACGGCCTGCGGCTGATGCGCAAGCCCGCCCCGGAGCGGCCGCTGACGGCCCGGGTGATCTGCGTCGCGATGGCGGTCAACCTGGCGTCCTGGGTCTGCTACGGCCTGCAGATCTGGGTGATGGCCGCCCGGCTCGGCCACCACGGCGTGTCCGTGATGCTCGCCGCGATCGGCGCGTACGCGCTGGCCTGGTGCGTCGGCTTCCTGTTCGTGCTCGCCCCGGCCGGCGCGGGAGTCCGGGAAGTGATCCTCTACGCGGAGCTCAGCCAGCTGGTCGGCCACACCGCCGCGCTGGCGATCCCGCTCGTCTCGCGCGGCCTGACGATGCTCGCCGACCTGGGCGGGGCGGGGCTGGCCGCGCTGCTCGGACGCGGCACGCTGCGGCCCGCCCCGGCCCTGGACGAACCCGGCGAGGACTAGCGCGCGTCGGTGCCGCGGCCGCCGCTGCCCGCGACGAGCGCGTCGCGGATCTCGGTGAGCAGCTCGACCTCGGTCGGCCCGGCCGCCGCCTCGGCGGGCTTGGCGGGCAGGCCGCGGCGCACCCGGCCGCGCTCGTTGAGCTTGTTGATCGGCAGCACGATGAAGAAGTACACGCCGATCGCGACGAGCAGGAACGAGATGAGCGCGTTGATGAACAGGCCGTACTTGATCTGCGACTTGTTGAGCGTCCAGACCAGGTTCCCGTAGTCCGGCTTGCCGAAGATCGCCGTGATCAGCGGCGTGATGATGTCCCCCACCAGGGCGTTGACGATGGCACCGAACGCGGCGCCCATGACGACCGCGACCGCCAGTTCCACGACGTTCCCGCGGGCGATGAACTCCTTGAAGCCCTTGAGCATGTTTTTCCCCTTGTCAACCTTGGCGGATTTGGTACGCGGTGCCAACGACGGGGCCGCTGAAAGGTCACCGGGACACACGATGTACGGTCGGGACCGTGCTTCGTTCGTACCGGTTCGCTCTCTCGCCTCGGTGGATGGCATTCCACGCGCTGGTCTGGCTTCTGCTGATCCCGGCCTTCATCGCGTTGGGTTACTGGCAGCGGACGCTCTGGAAGGACCGTGCCGACTCCCAGGGCCTGGTCTACGCGAAGCTCGACGCCAAGCCCGTGGGCATCGACGCGGTAGACCCTATCGGACACACCGTCGCGCAGGACCAGCAATGGATTTCCGTTACGGCGACGGGGCATTACGACACGGCGCACCAGTTCGCGGTGCGCAACCGGTCGCAGAACGAGAACGCCGGCTGGTACGTCGTCACCCCGCTGGTGCTCTCGGACGGCACGGCTGTGCTGGTGAACCAGGGCTGGATCGCCACCTCGGACAGCACCGTGCCGTCCACCACGATGCCGACGCTGCCGCCGGTGCCGAGCGGGACCGTGACCGTGCACGGCTGGCTGCAACCGGACGAGACGACCGCGAACACCCGGATCACCGACGACACGGCCAAGCTGCCGACCGGTGAGATCGCGCTGATCACGAAGACGGACCTGCAGAGCCGCGTCGCGAATCCGCTGCACGACGGCTCGATCCAGCTCTCGTCGTCCACCCCGGCGAACACGGCGGCCGCGGCGGCGCAGCCGGTTCCGGGGCCCAGCTACGACAACACGATGTACATCGCGTACATGATCCAGTGGTGGGTCTTCGCGGTCATCATGCCGATCACCTGGCTGAAGCTGCTGCACCGCGAGGCGCAGGAGCTGGAGCGCAAGGCCCGGGTCGCCGCCGAGGACGACTGGGACGACGACGATGAGGACTGGGACGACGAGGACGAAGACGAGGAGCTCGACGAGGCGGAGCCCGTCCCGGCGGCGACCGCCGCGTCCTCAGAGCGCGGGCAGCCGGTCGAGTAAGTCCTCGAACTCGGGCGTCGGCAGGATCGCCATCGACTCCCCCACGCTGTCCACGGACAGCGCGCTGACCTGGTCGTCGCGCCACCAGTAGATCTGGTCGGTGAGCGCGCCGGGCGCGGTCTCGAACTGCCGGGAGGCCAGCCGCAGCAGCGCGCCCGCGGCGGTGACCGCCTCCCGGGTCTCGATGGCGTGGTACGCGACGAGGTGCCGGTGCGGCAGTACGACGAGCGCGCCGTTGCCGCCCGCCTCGACCCCGTCCCGGCGCAGGTACTCGCCGAGCCAGAACACGTGCGTCGGGCAGTACGGTCCGGGCCCGCTCAGCAGCGTCAGGTTCGCCCCCTCCACCGCGCGCCGCTCGGTGGGCAGCGCGCCCTGGCGGCGCACGTTGGCGCGGGCGGCGGCGAAGATCTCGGAGGTCGGCGCGGGCCAGTTCCCGGCCTGTTCGGCGGCCAGCAGCCGGCCGCCGCCGCGCGGTCCGGTTTCGCAGAGCACTACCTCGGTCAGCCCCGGCAGCGCCGGCCGGGCGAGCGCGCCGGCCGTGGCCGCCGCCAGTTGCGTGGGCAGCAGCCGGGAGCGCAGCGGCGCGGCCCACGCGGGTCCCGTCTCGGCGGCCGCGGGGGCGGTGCGGCCGCCGTTCTGCTCCGGTTCGGCGAGCCACTCGGCCACGGCCTGCTCGACGAGATCCGGCCAGTCCGCCTTCGCCGCGCGGGTCATCCGCTCGCGCAGCGCGGTCACCTCGATGCTCCGTTCGGGGCGCGCGGCCCCGGCCCGGAAGATCTCCAGCCGTTCCGGCGCGATCACCCGCCAGTGCAGGGCGTGGCCGCGCAACTCCACCTCCAGCAGGCCGAGCAGCGCGGTGGCGACCGGATCGCCGAAGGGCCACGGGGATCGGGGATCTCCGGCGGTGGTGAACGACATGTGGCGCAGTGTAACCGTTCGGAGCGTGACCGGAACGGTGCGTGGAGCGTTGTAGGGGCGTGGCAGAGGCGATCCATATCCCGTCGGCGGCGGTGCCCACCGTGCTGCCGCCGCGTCCCCGGGCCCCGCGCGGCCCCGCCGGCCTGGCCCCGGGCTCCCCCAGCGGGATCGGCGCGACCGCGCTCGGTTCCGGACTGCCGAAGGTGCCCCGGCCGCGGCGCAGCGGGCCGCTGCGCGACCCGGAGATCACGGACGAGCTGTGGGCGCGGATCGAGCCGCTGCTTCCGGTGCGGGTGCGCCGCCGCCGCTATCCCGGGCGGATGCCGCTGGACGACCGGGCGGTGCTGACCGGCATCCTCGTGGTCCTCGCGCGCGGCATCGGCTTCGAGCGGCTGCCGAAGGAGCTCGGCTACGGCTCCGGCATGACCTGCTGGCGCCGGCTGCGCGACTGGCAGCAGGCCGACGTGTGGCCCGCGATGGCGCACCTGCTGGAGGAGCAACTGCCGGACGGCAAGCGGATCGACTTCCGCCGGGTGGCCACGGCCGCCGGCCCGGACACCCCCGTCACCCGCCGCCCGACCCCGCCGCGCGCCAAGCAGCCCTCCGCCGTGGCCGCCGAGTTCGGCATGACTCTGCTGCGGTAGTTGGAACCCGGACTGATTGAATGTCCGGGTGACGGATGAGACAGGGGCAGTGCGCACGTTCGTGGCGGTCGGCGACTCGTTCACCGAGGGCTTGGCGGACGAGCTCGGCGACGGCGGATACCGGGGCTGGGCGGACCTCGTGGCGCAGCGGCTGGCGGTGCTCGAACCCGAACTCGCGTACGCGAACCTGGCCGTGCGCGGCAAGCTCATCGGTCAGATCGTCGAGGACCAGCTCGAGAAGGCGGCGGCGATGCGGCCCGATCTCGCCACGGTCGCGGGCGGCCTGAACGACGCGATGCGCCCCGGCTGCGACGTGGACGCCGTGTGCGCGCTGCTGGAGAAGTGCGCGCAGGTGATGACGGAGGCCGGCGGCAGGCTGGTGATGTTCCGCGCGATCGACTTCACCAAGCGGATGCCGTCCGCCAAGCGCTTCCAGGCGCGGGCGAACGCGATCAACGACTTCATCGATCAGACGGCTGAGAAGTACGGCGCCGTGGTCGTCGACCTGCACTCGGCGCGCGTCTTCGACGATCCGCGGCTGTGGGCGGTGGACCGGATCCACCTGAACGACGAGGGCCACCGCCGGGTCGCGGAGGCGGTGCTCGAAGCCCTCGGACACGAGCCGACGTTCGACTGGCGGGCCGCGCTGCCGCCCGCGCGCAGGCCGTGGCCCGGTGCGAAGACCTGGTCCGACCTGCGCTGGCTCGTCTCGTTCCTGCTGCCCTGGATCAAGCGGCGGCTGACCGGCACGTCCTCCGGCGACGGCATGCTGCCCAAGCGCCCGGAGCTGACCCGCGTCACGCCCTGACCCGCCGGATCAGGCCCCGGTGAACTTCGGCGGACGCTTCTCGAACAGCGCCGTGATCGCCTCGTTCAGGTCCTCGGACGGCATGAAGGCCGCGTTCCACGCCGCGACGTAGCGCAAGCTCTGCTCCACCGGCGCGCTGCGGGTGTGTTCGAGGACGGACTTGACGCCCTGCACGACCAGCGGCGGGTTGGCGGCGATCTCGGCGGCGGTGCCGCGCGCGGCGGCGAGCACGGCCTGCTGGTCGTCGAACACGTCGTTGACCAGGCCGATCCGGGCGGCGTACGCGGCGTCGATGTCCTTGCCGGTCAAGGCGAGTTCGCGCAGGTGCCCGTCGCCGATGACGGCGGGGAGCCGGGCGAGGGTGCCCACGTCCGCGACCATGCCGACGCGCACCTCGCGGACGCTGAACTTCGCGTCGGCGCTGGCGTACCGGATGTCCACGGCGCTGATCAGGTCCACGCCGCCGCCGATGCACCAGCCGGAGACCGCGGCCACGACCGGCTTGCGGCAGTCGGCGACCGCGGTGATCGCGGCCTGCATCCGGCGGATCGTGCTGTGGAAGTCGGTGCGCGGCCGGGCTTTTCCGCCCTCGGCGAGCACCGGACCGAGCTCGTCGGCCATGCCGATCAGGTCGAGCCCGTAGGAGAAGTGCTTCCCGGAGCCGGTGACCACGACCGCGCGCACGGCGTCGTCCGCGTCCAGCTGCGCGAAGAGTTCCGGCAGTTCACGCCAGAAGTCGGGCCCCATCGTGTTGCCCTTGCCCGGGCCGGTCAGGGTGACTTCGGCCACGTGGTCCGCGACGGCGACCTCGAAGGCCTGCCACGCTGTGTCGGTCATGCTCTGGTGTGCCCCGGTTTCGTCTCTATCGACCGGCCAGCGCGCGGATCCGGCGCACCTGCGCGGCCCGCTCGGCGGCTCGTTGGGCGTCGTAGTCGCGGCGGACGGCGCCCTGCACGAGCGCCTTGGTCTCGATCAGCGCGTCCCGGTCGGCGGCCAGCAGCTCCCGGACGAAGACCTCGGCGTCCATCGCCAGGTCACCGCTGGGGATCACCTTGTTGGCCAGGCCGATCCGCAGCGACTCCTCGGCGTCCACCCAGCGTCCGGTGGCGCAGATCTCCAGCGCGCGGGCCGGGCCGACGAGGTCCACCAGCGGCTTGGTGCCGCCGAGGTCGGGGACCAGGCCGAGGGTGATCTCGCGCATCGCGAAGCGGGCGTCGTCGGCGACCAGCCGCAGGTCGCAGGCGAGGGCGAGCTGGAAGCCGGCGCCCACCGCGTGCCCCTGCACCGCCGCGACGGTGATCAGGTCCGGGCGGCGCCACCAGGTGAACGCCTCCTGGAAGGCCTCGATGGTCATCTCGGCGTCGGCCTGGTCGGCGGAGGCGAGGTCGAGCAGCGTCTTGGCGCCGTTCTCGCCGCCGATCAGCACCGAGCGGTCCAGGCCCGCGCAGAACGAGGAGCCCTCGGCGCGCAGCAGCACGGCGCGCACGGTGCCGGGCAGCGCGCGGCCGATCTCGGCCAAGTGCCACCAGGTGCTCGGGGTCATCGCGTTGCGCCGCTCGACCTTGTCCAGCACCACGGTCGCCAGTTCGCCGTCCAGCCGCAGCCGGACCCCGGCGCGCGCCGCCGCCGCGGCCTTGACCTCCGGCCACGCCTCATCCTGTATCGCAGTGCTCGAACCGGTCACGGCCTCGGTCCCGTCCTTCGTGGTGCCCGGCCCGACAAGGGCCTTGCATGCTCTCGATGATCCCGCTCAGGACGATACCTCACGCGCGCGCCGGGTTCCGCGACGATCCGGAAACGAACGAGCCACCCGGCGCCGTCCTCGCGCCGGGTGGCTCTCTTCGTGGCTGTGCCGAGCCGGGACTCGGTTGTCGCCCTCGCGACCGCCGGTGATACCGTGACAGGGCAGGGGCTAGGCGGCACGCGCCTTGCCGCGGGTGGCACCGCCGCGCCCGCGCAGCGTGACACCGGACTCGCTGAGCATCCGGTGTACGAACCCGTACGAGCGTCCGGTCTCCTGGGCCAGGGCG
>DATJIF010000019.1:0-48574 GCA_035493475.1 Actinospica sp. | reverse complement strand
CACCGGCCGCGAGCGGCACGACGAGAAGATCACGGTGTACGTCTCGCCGGAGGAGCTCGTCGGCCTCGAGCAGGCGCGGATCACCCTGCGGGCCGGGCACGGCCTGGCCGTGGACCGCGGCCGGATCGTGCGCGAGGCGGTCAACCTGGTGCTCGCCGATCTGAGCGAGCACGGGGAGGACTCCAGCCTGGTACGGGTGCTGCGGATGGGCGCCGTGGACTACCTCGGGGAGCACTGAGACGATCGGCCGAGCGTCGGGCACGGAGGCGACGGCCCGCACGTAATAGAGTTGATCGGGTGGAGCAGACCGTGGCCGAGGCCGTGCAGCAGGACGCCGAGCCGGCGGACCCGCCCGAGGGCGCGGCCGCGGTATCGGACTCCGCCGCGGAACCGGACGCTGCCGCGTCGGCCGCAGACGCGGAGAACGCTGCGCAGTCGGACGAGGCGGCACAGCCCGATATCGGCGCTCCCGGCACCACCTCCGACGCCGATCCGGCAACATCCGCCGCGGACGACGACCCGAACGTCTTCCGGGTGCACCTGGCCGAGTTCGAGGGTCCCTTCGACCTCTTACTCTCCCTGATCTCCAAGCACAAGCTCGACGTCACCACGCTCGCGCTCTCCCAGGTGACCGACGACTTCATCGCCTACATCCGGGCCCAGGGACCGGACTGGGACCTGGACGCGGCCAGCGAGTTCCTGCTGATCGCCGCCACCCTGCTGGACCTCAAGGCCGCGCGCCTGCTGCCCGCCGCCGAGGTCGAGGACGAGGAGGACCTCGCGCTGCTCGAGGCGCGCGACCTGCTGTTCGCCCGGCTGCTGCAGTACCGCGCGTACAAGCAGATCGCCACACAGCTCGGGGAGCGCTACGCCTTCGCCTCGCTGCGCTACCCGCGCTCGGTGCCGCTCGAGCCCGAATTCCGCGACCTGCTTCCGGAACTCGTCTTCGCGCTCAGCCCCGAGCAGTTCGCCGACCTCGCGGTGAAGGCGATGACGCCGAAGATCCCGCCGCAGGTGTCGATCGCGCACATCCACCAGGTCCAGGTCTCCGTTCGGGAACAGGCCGCCGTGATCGTCGAGAAGCTGCGCGAGCTGCGCGTGGCCAGCTTCCAGACTCTGGTCGAGGACGCCCCCGACACCCTGCACGTCGTCGCGCGCTTCCTGGCGCTGCTCGAGCTGTTCCGGGAGAAGGCGGTCGGTTTCGACCAGGACCAGTCGGAGGCCTACGCCGAGCTGACGGTCCGGTGGACCGGCGACGACGCGGGCGACATCGAGGTCGACGACGAGTTCGACGAGGGCGACGGCGTGCGCGCCATCCCGGTCCCGCGCGACGGCGCGGAAGACGAGGACGATGCCGACGACGCCGCTTGGGAAGGCGTCGGCGGTCGTGGCGGCAGTGGCAGCGGTGTGGACGACGGCGACGGCGATGACCAGGAGGACGAGTCGTGAGCGAGCAGCCGATGGGCGGCGGCGCCGCGTTCTGGGCGGCCCGCGGCGTGCGGATCGAGCCCGAGGTCACCGAGGAGGAGGACCTGCTCGAGCAGCCGGAGCCCGAACTGGAGCCGGAGCCCGAACCCCAGCCCGAAGCCGCGCCTGAGTCCTTCGTCCAGGCCGAGGCGGTCGTCGAGACCGAGGCCGAAGACGAGTTCGAACTCGAAGTCGAGGCCGACGTCGAGGCCGAGCCTGTGACCGAGCCGGAGCCGGAAGCCGAGTTCGCCGCCGAGGTCCAGGCCGCGCCCGCTGCCCCGACGCCCGTGCCGGCGCCGCGGCCCGCGTCCGAGCAGGAAACCGAGTTCGAAGCCGAACCCGAGCCTGCGGCCACGCCGGCCGAGTCTGCAACACCCCTGGCCGGACCGCTGCCCGGCTTCCCCCAGCAGCGCACCGTCGACGCCGAGCCCGCCGCGTTCGCTGTCGTCGACGCCGCCGCCGACACCGCCGCAGCCACGGGCCGCGACGCCGCGGACACCGACTCCGACTCCGACGGCGACGACACGGGCTCCGCCGAACCGGCCTGGCAGCTGAGCGGCGAGCTCGCGACGCTGCCGCCGCTCAAGACGTGCATCGAGGCGATCCTCATGGTCGTCGACGAGCCGACGTCCGTGGTCAGCCTTGCGCAGGTGCTGGAGCGTCCCACGGCCGAGGTGGCCGATGCGCTGACCGAGCTCGCGGAGGAATACACTGTCCTGGGCCGCGGTTTCGAACTGCGCGAGGTGGGACTCGGCAACGACGGATCGCACACCGGGTGGAGGATCTACTCGCGGGCCGTGTGCGCGCCGGTGGTCGAGCGTTTCGTCCGGGACGGCCAGCAGGCCAAGCTCACGCAGGCGGCGCTGGAGACCCTCGCGGTCGTCGCGTACCGGCAGCCGGTGAGCCGGTCCAAGGTCTCGGCCATCCGCGGCGTGAACTGCGACGGAGTCATGCGCACGCTGCTGGCGCGCGGCCTGGTCGAGGAGTACGGCAACGACCACGAGACCGGCGCGATCCTGTACCAGACCACCGGGTACTTCCTGGAGCGGATGGGCCTGAAGTCGCTGGACGAGCTGCCCGAGCTGGCGCCGCTGCTGCCGAGCGCGGCCGAGGTGGACGTCGAGGACTTCGCCTAGGCGACACACGAACGATAGACGAAGGAAGAGGCACGAAGGATGGAACGGCGCAAGCCCGGATTCACCGATCCCAACGAGGAGGGCGTGCGTCTGCAGAAGGTCCTCGCGGCCGCGGGCATCGGCTCGCGCCGGGTGTGCGAGGAGATCATCGAGATGGGCCGCGTGACGGTCGACGGCAAGAAGGTGACCTCGCAGGGACTGCGGGTCAAGCCGGAGAGCGCCGTGATCCACGTGGACGGCATGCGCATCTCCTCCGCCCCCGACGCCTTCTACGTGGCCTTCAACAAGCCGCGCGGCGTGCTGTCGGCGATGCACGACCCCGAGGGCCGCCCGACCGTCGGCGACTACGTGGCGGACCGCGGCCAGCGCCTGTTCCACGTCGGCCGCCTCGACGCCGAGACCGAGGGCCTGATCCTGCTGATGAACGACGGCGAGCTCGCCAACCGGCTGGCCCACCCGTCCTTCGGCGTGCAGAAGACCTACCTGGCCCGCGTCGAGGGCGTCATCCCCCGCGACCTCGGCAAGCGGCTGCGCGAGGGCGTCGAACTCGAGGACGGCTTCGCCCGCGTGGACAGCTTCAAGATGGTCGACGCCGTCGGCAAGAACGCCCTCGTCGAGGTCGTCATCCACGAGGGCCGCAAGCACATCGTCCGCCGCCTGCTCGCCGAAGTCGGCTTCCCCGTCAACCGCCTCGTGCGCACCAACTTCGGCCCCATCGCCCTCGGCGACCAGCGCCCCGGCAAGGTCCGCAACCTCAACCAGCAGGAGATCGGCGCCCTCTACAAGGCAGTGGGGCTCTGAGGCTCCAGCCACATTTCAGCGACACCCGACGTCACGGTGACGATCCCGTTGTCGAAGAACTGAACGACGTCGGGACCGTCGCCGATCACGCGCTCGGGCGCACAAGGCCTCCCGAGCGCGGTCCGGTTCGGGTGCCAGACCTCGTACACCTTGCCGACGACGCCGATCGGCGGCTTCCCCAGAGTGAGAGCGATCATGCCGCCCTCGAATGACTGTATGAAGTAGCCATCACCGTACTTCTTGAACGAATCAGTCGGGAATCCGTACGGCCCGGCAGTCGTACCACTGCTCAGGTAGAGAGTCCGGAACGGGCCGATCAAAGATTGAGCACCGTATTTCTCCGAAGAAAAGATCAGCGCGCCGGGTAGAACCTTGGTGCCCTCGACTCGTTGGAATCTTTGGAACACACCGGTAGTCCCCTGCTGTGACGGAGCGGCAATCTCCTGATCGCCGAGGGGCAGTCCGTACCGGAACCACGTCTCCTTGTCGTACACGCTCTGGATATTCGGCCGCACCCAGCCGACCGCGGTCAGCTCGCTCCAATACAGGGTCCCGCCCTCGAACTCCTGATAGAGGCCCTGCACCTCGTTCTCGTCCTTGCCGCGCAGGGCGGTCTCCTTGGAGAGCGGGAAGCCGAGCGGACCCCCCGCGCCACCGCTGGCTTCGTAGTGCTCACCGATGGCGCCCCACGTGGCGAACGTGCCCTTGCTCGACGTGTAGATGGCGCCGCCATACGGCATTCCGATCGCCTTGATCGCCTCGGCCCCGTAGTCTTCGGTGCACTCAAAGTACTGGGACCTGCCGAATCCGCTCGAGGACGAGATCTCGAATCGCTCGATACCGATCGGGTATCCGAGCCGGCCGCGAACCCCGTTGAGCGTCGTGTGAAGGTCTTTGATCGCTGTCTTAACCATCCCCAGGCCCGTTCGCTCGGACCAGTACACGGTCGCCCGCTCGCAGGCGATGGAGAAGCCCACCGCGCCGCGCTCCGAACGGCCCTGATACACGAGATCGCCCGACGCGTCCCCGACCATGGCGTTCCGCTGCGCGGCGAAAGTCGTGATCGTCCGCGCAGCGGCGACGGCCGCACGCAGCACCGCCGCCCGGTCCTCGTCCAGCAGCACGATGATCGCCTTCGCGGACTCCGGATCCATGGACGCGATGACCGCCACGCTGCGCGCTGTTCTGGTCAGACGCAGGACGTCGGCGGCCTTCTCCGGCTTGAGCACAGCCAACGTAGTCGCGCAGTCGTGGACCGACATCTTCGCGAGCCGCGCATGGATGGCTCCGGCGTTCAGGTAGTCGAGCCCGATGGTCTGCGCGCCGATGTTGACGTCCCCGTGTACCTGCCCGACCTGAACGGCCGGACCGTTGAACGTGCCGCTCATGTCGTTGTCCGCGTGCTCCTGCGCCATGGATAACAGTGTGGCGCACGCGGTGCTGATCAGGCTTCGAACTTCAGGTTGTAGTACACGTACTTGCGCTCCACGACGAAGCCGCTGCGCTCGTAGACGCCGAGGGCGCCGGTGGAGTTCTCCGCGTCCACGCCGAGGCTCTGGGTGGCGAAGCCCTCCTTGCGGGCGGTGCGGACCACGTGGGCGATGAGGGCGGAGGCGAGGCCGCGGCCGCGGTAGTCGGCGTTGGTGCCGACGATGTTCAGGTGGAGGTCGCGGTTCGCGGCGGCCTGTCCGTCCTCCGCGCCTGCCTGCCCGTTCTCCGCGGCGGTCGGCACGTGGCTGCACACGACGTAGCCCGCGATGGCGCCGTTGCTCGGGTCGCGGAGCAGGAAGCTGAGATCGCGGCGGACCTTGTCCTGGGCCAGCCAGGCTTGCCACGCGTCGGCGGGCCACGGGGTGGCGCGGAAGTGCTCGCGGAAGATCTCGTTGTGGGCTACGCGCAGTTCCTCGGCGACGGCGGGGGTGTACGGCTCCAAGTCCAGGTCCTGCGGCAGTTCGCGGTCCGGTTCGGGGGCGTCGGCGGGGCGCTGCATCTCGAAGGTCCAGCGGATCGGGGTGAAGCCCTCGTTCGCGAACAGGTCGCGGGCCTCGGTGTTCAGTTCGGGCAGGCGGGCGAACAGGTCGAGCGGCCGGCCGGGGAAGAAGTGCTCGTGGATGCGCGGTGCGAGGTCCTTCTGCCAGCGCACGAGCTCGGTGCCGATGCCGCGGCCGCGGAAGTCCGGGTGCACGCAGCCGTCCGACTGCATCCAGTGCGCGGGCTCGGCCGAAGACTGGCGCTGCACCCAGGCCATCGCGACCAGCCGCTGCCGCTCGTCGAACACGCCCTGGAAGTCCTCGAAGCCGGCCCCCTGCGCGGACAGCGGGTGGTTCAAGTGGTAGCGGAACGCCGCCTCGTCCGCGCGATGGCTGCTGCGGTCGGCCTTGGACGTGGCCTCGGTGAGGGCGGCGAAGGCGGAAGCGTCGGCATCGGTGAGCGGGCGTTGCGTGAAGTCGTTCATGCGGGTGAGCCTAGCCCCGTCCTCCGGGCACTGCGCACGCTGTGGCCCGCGCCTATGCTGACTACGTATCCACATCGCCGACCGGCTAAGGAACAGTGCATGCCCATCGCAGAGATCACCCGCACCGAGTCCGCAGAACGGGCGCGACTGCTGCGGGTCGATACGTACCACGTCTCGCTCGACCTCACCCATGGCGAGCAGGCCTTCCGGTCCACCTCGGTGATCCGCTTCAGCACCGCCGAGCCGGGCTCCGCGACGTACGCCGACCTGGTCGCGGAGCAGGTACACGAGATCACCCTCAACGGCCGGGCGATCGACCCCGCCACCGCGTACGCGGACGGCCGGATCGCGCTGGACGGCCTGGCGGCGGAGAACGAGCTGCGGGTGGTGGCGTCCTGCGCGTACAGCACGGACGGCGGCGGGCTCGGCCGGTACGTGGACTCGGCCGACGGCAAGGTGTACACGTACTCGAACTGCGAGCCCTCGGACGCCCGCCGGGTGTACGCGAACTTCGAGCAGCCGGACCTCAAGGCCGTCTTCCACATCGAGGTGACCGCGCCCGCGCACTGGACCGTGCTGTCCAACACCCCGACCCCGCAGCCGGCGGCCGCCGTCTCGGGCAGCGCCTCGGGTGACGGCGACGCCGCGACCTGGACCTTCCCGCCCACCGAGCGGCTGTCCACGTACCTGATCTGCGTCGCCGCGGGCGAGTACACGGTGGTCGGCGGCTCGCACACCACCCGGCGCGGCCAGACCATCCCGCTCGAGCTCGCCGCCCGCGCCTCGCTGGCCGAGCACCTCGAGCCGGAGGACATGTTCCTGGTCACCGGGCAGGGCCTGGACTTCTTCACCGAGCTGTTCGACTGCGACTTCCCGTACCCGAAGTACGGCCAGATCTTCGTGCCGGAGTTCCGCGCCGGGGCGATGGAGAACCCGGGCCTGGTCACGTTCAGCGAGCAGCTGATGTTCCGCTCGAAGGTCACCGCGTCGCGCTACGAGCTGCGCACCATGGTCATCCTGCACGAGATGGCGCACATGTGGTTCGGCGACTACGTGACCATGAAGTGGTGGGGCGACCTGTGGCTCAACGAGTCCTTCGCCGAGTTCTCCGGCACCTTCGCGTCGGCCGAGGCGACCCGGTTCACCGACGCCTGGACCACCTTCACCAACGACCGTAAGACCTGGGGTTACGGCCAGGACCAGCTGCCGTCCACGCACCCGATCTCGGCCGACGTGGAGACGCTCAGCGAGGCGATCGCGAACTTCGACGGCATCAGCTACGCCAAGGGCGCCTCCGTACTCAAGGCCCTGGTGGCGTACGTCGGCCGGGAGAACTTCTTCGCCGGGCTGCGCGCGTACTTCGCCGACTACGCGTGGGGCAACGCCTCGCTCGGCGACCTACTGGCCAAGCTGGAGCAGGCGTCGGGCCGGGACCTGTCGGACTGGTCGAAGGCCTGGCTGGAGACCGCGGGCCCGAACACGCTCAGCTCCGAGTTCGAGCTCGACGCGGACGGGCGGTACACCTCGTTCGCCGTGCTGCAGACGGCGCCGGCGGAGCACCCGCACCTGCGGCCGCACCACATCGCGATCGGCCTGTACAACCGCGCGGACGGCGCCCTGACGCGCACGCACCGGGTAGAGCTGGACGTCACCGGCGCGCGCACCGAGGTGCCGGAGTTCGTCGGCATCGAGCAGCCGGACCTGGTGCTGCTCAACGACGACGACCTGACGTTCGCGCTGATCGACTTCGACGAGCGGTCGCTGACCACGATCACCGAGTCGGTCGGCGAGTTCGCCGAGTCGCTGCCGCGCGCGCTGTCCTGGAGCGCCGCGATGAACATGACGAACCAGGCGCGGCTGTCCATCCCGGCGTTCGTCAGGATGCTGACGCGCGGCATGGCGCACGAGCGCTCGATCTCGGTGCTGCAGTCGCTGCTGACCACCGGCACCCGCTCGATGCGCGCGCTGGCCGACCCGGAGTGGATCCCGGCGGGCAAGGAGCAGCTGGCCGAGGCGGGCCTCGAACTGCTGCGCGAGGCCGAGCCGGGCAGCGACCGCCAGCTGACCTGGGCCCAGGTCGTCGCGGGCCTGGCCACCACGCCCGAGCAGATCGCGTACGCCAAGGGCCTGCTCAGCGGCGAGATCGAGCTGGCGGGCCTGACCGTGGACACGGAACTGCGCTGGGCCCTCGTGCGGCGGCTCGCCTCCCTCGGCGAGATCGGCGACGCGGAGATCGACGCCGAACTGGAGCGCGACGCCACCGACCAGGGCCGCAACCACGCCCTAGGTGCCCGCGCCGCCTTCCCGGACGCCGAGCACAAGGCCGAGGCCTGGCGGCTGCTCACGGAGACCGAACTCGGCCCCGAGGGCGTCGTCAGCCTCACCGACGGCTTCGGCCTCGGCGAGCACGCGCACCTGACCAAGGGCTACGTCGACGCGTACTTCGAGGTGCTGCCGAAGCTGTGGGCCGAACGCCCCGAGCAGATGCGCAACCTCCTCGTCGCCCGCCTGTTCCCGCAGACCGCCGCGTCCGCCGACCTCATCCGCCGCGTGGACGAATTCCTCGACGCCGAGCCCCGTGACAACGCCCTGCGCCGCGTCCTCATCGAGGCCCGCGACGGCGTGGAGCGCGCCCTGAAGTCCCGCGCGCTGGAGAGCTGAGAAAACCTGGGATTGCGCTTGGGGCGGCCCGCCCCAAGCGCTTTTCTTCTTCTCGGCCCTGTCTGCCCTCAGCTAAGTACGTCCCGCACCCGCACGACGTCGTGTGAGAGTACGAGCATGGTCGTCAATGATGCCGTCGAGAATGCCATTGAGGCGCTGTTCACCGAGGCCGGCTATCAGGGCATGCTGAGCGTGCTGGACGTGGACGGCCCGGGTCGGGTGGAACTGTGGGCGGACGAGCAGGCGTACGCCGCCTCCACGTTCAAGATCGCCGTCGGCCTGGAGCTGTTCTGCCAAGCTGCGGACGGCGAGCTGGACTCGGCCGAGCCGATCAGCCTCTCGCCGGACGAGCGCACCCTCGGCGGGCAAGGCCTCTGCCTGTTCGCGCACCCGGCAGAGATGTCGCTGCGCGATCTGGCTGTACTGATGCTGACGATCAGCGACAACACGGCGACCGACGCGGTGATCCGGAACGTCGGCCCGCAGCGTATCAATGCCCGCATGAGGTCGCTAGGCCTAGTACGCACCGACTTCGCCCGCACCATCCACGAGCACTTCACCGACATCGGCCGCGCCCTGGGCTTCGCCGACCTAGCCGCCTACAACCGAGCCCTGGCAGCCGCGTCACCCGCCGAGGCCACCAGGGCAACCGATATGCGCCGCGCGTACCACGACGTATTCACCCGCCACGGCACGGCACCCGCGCCCCACACCACCGCCGCCGAGATGGCAAGCCTGCTCCGCATGCTCTGGCGCGACGAAGCAGGCCGTCCCGCCGCCTGCGCACAACTGCGCACCCTGCTGCAAAGCCAGCGCCTGACCCGCAAACTGGCCACCGGATTCCCCGCGAACGTGGCCGTCGCCGCCAAGTCGGGCACGGTCCCCGGCGTCATCAGCAACGACGTAGGAGTGGTCACCCACCCCGACGGCCACCGATACGCTGTAGCCGTCCTCACCCGCACCCTCAACCCCGACGCCGCCGCCGACCCCGCCCCAGACGAAGCGGCCCACCTCATCGGCACCGCCGCCCGAACCGCCATCGACCACCTGCGCGCACACCAGAAGCCTGACACCGGGAACGCCCACCGCACGCCGCTCGTCCAACTGGCATGACCGTCGTCCGCCCGATCCTGCTCGTCCTGGGAATCTTCCTCCTGATAGCCGCAGTCGTGGTCGCGCTCATCCACGTCCGCGAGCCCATCCCCGGCATGCACTGCCTCGCGATCGGCCTGAACAAGAACGGCCAATACGTCCGCGCCTGCCCCGACACCAGATCCGTCCGCCACATCGGCGTAGCGATCTCCCTCGCCGTGGCCGCCGTCATCCTGATCGCCACCAGCGCACTCGGCATGCGCCGCTCCTGACAGGGAGTCAGGGCGCTGTCGGCCAGTCGTACGTGTTCAGGATGTCATCACCGGTCAGTCCGCTTGCACTATCCATTCGTGCCTTGATTCGAGTGGTCACTTCGGCAAGCGCAGGTTGCCGCACAAAGCCCGTCACGAGCTCAAGCAGATACTGCGAAACCGTCGTACCAGCACGCGCAGCACGCGCACTCACAACGGCGTGGACGTCCTCAGGGACATCTCGAATCTGAAGCGTCTTCGTGGACATACGCGCAGCGTAGAACGCAGGCCGCCGACGCAACCTCAGAGCGCTGGAAACCATGCGTAGGGCGGGTGGGTGGGGCGCGGACAGTCCGCCCTCCCACGACCACCGGACACAACCACACGAGGCGCCGAGCACGACCCGACAACCAGCTACCGAACCCAGCCCTCGTGCACTCCCCCCGCCCCCGCAAAAAAGTTCGCCCGCCCCGATCCCTGCGGACCGGAGCGGGCGAACCCTGTTCAGTTATCGAAGCTGTCTAGCAGAGAACTGCCACGGCTCACTTACTTCGTGAAGCCGATGTTCTGCCAGATGGTGTCGGCGAAGCCGAAGGCACCGAAGTTGGCCAGCGTGCCGACCTGGCCCTCGAGCTCGGGACGCTGGTAGAACGGGATGACGCCCGCCTCCTGCCAGATCTGCTCGTCGGCCTTGTTGATGTCGGCGGTGGCCTGGGTCGGGTCGGTCTGGCCGGCCGCGGTGTTCATCGCGGTGTCGATGGCGGAGCTACCGATACGGGCGTAGTTCTGGCCCCAGTTGCCGGCCT
Organism: Actinospica sp.; assembly: GCA_035493475.1. GTDB lineage: Bacteria > Actinomycetota > Actinomycetes > Streptomycetales > Catenulisporaceae > Actinospica. The sequence goes on along the minus strand of DATJIF010000019.1, from coordinate 37,905 downwards.
GGACGTTCTGGTAGAGCGAGATGTTCGACGAGATCGGGAAGTTGGTGCCCTCCCAGGTGAACACGGTCAGGTCGAACTTGCCGCCGGCGATGTCGGTGAAGAACGGGTCGCCTTCGCAGCTGGTGGTGACCTTGATGCCGACCTGCTTGAGCATCTCGGTGATCAGGGTCGACTCGTTGGTGGCCACCGAGGTGGAGCACGGGATCAGCAGGCTGAGGTCGAGCTCCTTGCCGGCCTTGGAGCGGTAGGTCGCGCCGCTCGCCAGGGTCCAGCCCGCGGCGGTCAGCTGCGAGGCGGCCGTCGAGGTGCTGTAGACGCCCACGGCACCGGCGGTGTTGGTGAAGCCCTGCTGGTTCGGCATGTAGAAGTGGTTGTTCACCAGCACCTGCGACGCCGGCAGGCCCGCGAGGTCGGACTTGGCGATCGCGGTGCGGTTCAGCGCCTCGGCGATGGCCTGGCGGACGCGGGAGTCGGTCAGGTCCGGGGAGCTGGCGTTCTCCGTCAGGGCGCGGAACCAGGGGCCGCCCGCCTGCAGCACGACGGCGCCCTTGGTGCCCTTGGCCGTCTTGTAGCCGGAGGCGTCCACGCCGATGTCGAAGGACTGGATCTCACCGTTGGCGAAGGCCTGCGCCTGCGCGTTGCCCGCGATCGTCTTGAACACGATCTGGCTCAGCACCGGCTTGCTGCCCCACCACTTGGGGTTCGGCACCAGCGTGACCGACTGGTCGGTCTGGCTCATCGAGCTCTGGATGAACGGACCGCCGGACAGGCCGGTCGTGGTCAGCAGCGCCTTGTTGAACTCGTCCGCGGTGCTGTACTCGGAGGCCGGGTACAGGCCGCTGAACATCGACTTCCAGTCGGAGAACGGCGTCGTGTAGGTGACGACGACCTCGTACTGGTTCTTGCCCTCGACGACCGAGGCCATCTGGTCGTAGCCGACGGAGAAGGTCGGGTTGAAGCCCGAGGCCGTCCCGCTCAGCGCCTTCCAGTTCGCCACGTAGTCCTTGTACGTGATCGGCGTGCCGTCCGACCACACGGCCTTCGGGTTCAGCTCGTAGGTCACGACCTGCTTGCCGCCGACCGTCTTGGAGACCGGGTCGGCCGCCATGTAGTCGGTGTTGGTGTACGGCTGGCCGGTGGCCGTGAAGTGGTACGGCGAGGGCAGCAGCGCGGTCATGACGGTGGCGGTGTCGGCGTCCACGTTGCCGTTGGCCGACAGCGTGTTCCACTGCGAGGACCACTGCGACATGGCCAGCGTCAGCGTGCCGCCCTGCTTGAGCGAGCTGACCGGCTGCGCGTTGATCTGCTCCTGCGTGGCCGAGACCTGCTTGGTGGAGCCGGGATTGCTGCTGGAGCTGCTGCACGCCGTGCTCGTCAAAGCCACAGCGACAAGTGACGCGGCGAGGATGCCGGTCGACCTAGTGAGGCGCATCGTTCTTGCCCCTCTTCCTTCCCTCGTTGGGTTGTGGTGGATGGTGCCTCCGCCTGCCGCGGCCCTCGCGGAGCGGATGTTCCCGCGCCGCCGTCCTAGACGACCTCGAGTGCGGCGGCGAAGTGGCAGGCGGCCTGGTGGTCGCCCTCCAGCTCGTGCAGCGCCGGGTCCTCACCGACGCAGCGGGCCTGGTCGGCTTCGCTGAGCGTCCGGTACTTCGGGCAGCGGTTGCGGAAGCGGCAGCCGGTGGGGATGTTGGTCGGCGACGGCAGGTCGCCTTCCAGCAGGATCCGCCGACGGTCGCGCTCCTTGTGGGGGTCCGGGATCGGGATCGCCGAGAGCAGCGCCTGGGTGTAGGGGTGCGAGGGCGTCCTGAAGATCGCGTCCGTATCGCCGGTCTCGACGATGCGTCCGAGGTACATCACCGCGACGCGGTCCGAGGTGTGCTTGACCACGGACAGGTCGTGGGCGACGAAAAGGTAGCTGAGGCCCAGCTTGGCCTTGAGCTCCTCCAGCAGGTTGATGACGCCGGCCTGGATGGAGACGTCGAGCGCGGAGACCGGCTCGTCGAGGATGACGACCTTCGGTTCGAGGGCCAGCGCGCGGGCGATGCCGATGCGCTGGCGCTGGCCGCCGGAGAACTCGGCGGGGAAGCGGGCCGCGTGCTCGGGCTCGAGGCCGACCAGCTTCAGCAGTTCGCTGATGCGCGGGCCGATCTTCTCCTTGGCCCAGCCGAAGGCGCGCAGCGGCTCGGCCAGGATGGAGCCGACCGGCATGCGCGGGTCGAGGCTGGCCATCGGGTCCTGGAAGACGCCCTGCAGGTCGCGGCGCAGTTCGCGGCGCTCGCTCTTGCCGAGCTTGGTGGTGTCCTTGCCGAGCACCACGATCCGGCCCTGCTCCGGCGCGACCAGTTCGAGCAGCTGCATCAGCGTCGTGGTCTTGCCGCAGCCGGACTCGCCGACCAGGCCGACGGTCTCGCCGGAGCGGATCTCCAGGTCGATGCCGTCCACCGCGCGCACCTCGCCGACCTTGCGCTTGGCGATCGCGCCGGTGGTCAGCGGGAAGTGCTTGTGCAGCCCCTCGACCCCGAGCACCACCGGGCGCTCCTCGCGCGGGACCCGCGCGATCGGGGCGACCGGGATGTCCGGCACCGGGTACACCTCGTCGACGGCGAGGGTGCCGCCGACCAGTTCGCCGGCGCGGTGGCAGGCGGAGCGGTGCGCGTCGCTGCCCGCGTTGGACAGCGGCGGCTCGGTCTCGAAGCAGATCTCCACCGCGATCGGGCAGCGGGCCTGGAAGGGGCAGCCCTTCGGCAGCGCGCTGAGGTTCGGCGGGTTGCCCTCGATCGGGGTCAGGGCGCCACGGTCGCTGTCGTCGTCGAGCCGCGGGATGGAGCCGAGCAGGCCGATCGTGTAGGGCATCCGCGGCTCGTAGTAGATGTGCTCGACGTCGCCGGTCTCCACCGGCTTGCCCGCGTACATCACCATGACCCGGTCGGCGAAGCCCGCGACGACGCCGAGGTCGTGGGTGATCATCACGATGGCGGCGCCGGTGGCGTCCTTCGCGGTCTTGAGCACGTCCAGGATCTGCGCCTGGATGGTCACGTCCAGCGCGGTGGTCGGCTCGTCCGCGATGATCACGGCCGGGTCGTTGGCGATGGCCTGGGCGATCATCGCGCGCTGCCGCATGCCGCCGGAGAACTCGTGCGGGAAGTTGTCCACCCGGCGCTGCGGGTCCGGGATGCCGACCAGGTCGAGCAGCTCGATGGCCCGCTTGCGCGCCGCGCTCTTGTCGATGTCCTGGTGGATCTGCAGCGCCTCGATGATCTGCGAGCCGATGCTGAACACCGGGGTGAGCGCGGACAGCGGGTCCTGGAAGACCATCGCCAGGTCCTTGCCGCGGATCTTCGACATGTCCTTGTCGCCGAGGCCGAGCAGTTCGCGCCCGTCCAGCTTCACCGAACCGGTGATGTGCGCCGCCTCGGGCAGCAGGCCGAGCACGGCCATCGCGGTGACGGACTTGCCGGAGCCGGACTCGCCGACGATGCCGAGCACCTCGCCGCGGCGCAGCGAGTAGTTCACCCCGCGCACGGCGCGCACGGCGCCGGCCTCGGAGGGGAAGGTCACGGCCAGGTCGGTGACCTCGAGGGCCGGGGTGTCGATCGTGCTCACGGCTCGCCCGTTCTGCGACGTGGAGGGAGTGGACTGATACGGATCGGACAGGCTCACGACTCGATCGCCTCCACGTTCTGGTGCTGGCCGACGAGCCCGGTGGACTCCTTGATCATCGCCTCGAACGCGCCCTTGGTGATCTTCTTCTTGGCGCCCTGCGCGTTCGGGTCGAGCGCGTCGCGCAGGCCGTCGCCGATCATGTTGACCGCCAGCAGCAGCACGATCAGGCAGATCATCGGGAAGACCAGCAGCCACTGGTAGGAGCTGAGGTCCTGCTGCGCGTTGTTGATCAGGGTGCCGAGCGAGACGTCGGGCGCCTGGATGCCGAAGCCGAAGAAGGACAGGCCGACCTCGCCGAGGATGGTCGCGGCGACGTTCAGCGTGGCGTCGATGATCAGCAGCGAGGCGATGTTCGGCAGGATGTGCCGCATGATGATCCGCCAGCCGGGCACGTCCATGAACCGGGCCGCCGAGACGAACTCGCGCGACTTCAGGCTCATCGCCTGGGCCCGCACGATCCGCGCGGTGACCATCCAGGCGAAACCGGCCAGCAGCGGGATCAGGATCAGCCAGGTCTTGCCCTTGAACCAGGGCGAGAGGATGGACAGCATCAGGAACGAGGGCATGACCAGGAACAGGTCGATGCCCCAGCTCAGGATCCGGTCGGTCCAGCCGCCGTAGTAGCCCGCGAAGGCGCCGACGATCGCGGCGAACGACGTGGTCAGCACGCCGGCGACCAGGCCGATGATCAGCGACTTCTGCAGGCCGCGCATGGTCAGCGCGAACAGGTCCTGGCCGGTCTGCGTGGTGCCGAACCAGTGCGTGCCGCTCGGCGCGGTCTGGAAGTTCTCGAAGTCGATGTCGGTGTACTGCCACTGGTCCAGGTGCGGGCCGACGAAGGCCGCGAGGAACATCAGCACGACGATGACCAGGCCGATCGTGGCGCCCTTGTTGCGCAGGAAGCGCCGCACGACCAGCTTGCCGCGGCCGGTGGACACCTGGTTCTGCGCCTCGATCTGGGACTCGGGGCCGACCTCGTCGACGAGCGCGTTGGCGTTGAGAGTCATGGGTTTGCCTTCCTGCTCAGACGCGGACGCGCGGGTCGAGGGCGACGGTGATGACTTCCGAGATCAGGCCGGCCACCAGCACCAGGATGGAGGTGAAGATGCCGACCGCCGCGACCGAGTTCACGTCGTTCTGCCCGATGCTGGTGATGAACCACTCCCCCATGCCGTGCCAGGTGAAGATGATCTCGGTGAACACGGCGCCGGTGAACAGCAGCACGGCGCTGTAGCTCAGCAGCGTGGCCACCGGGATGATCGCGGTGCGCGCGCCGTGCCGGAAGATCGCCTGGTTCTTGGTCAGGCCCTTGGCGCGGGCGGTGCGCAGAAAATCGCTACCCATGACGTCGAGCATCGTGGCACGCTGATAGCGGCTGAAGAAGGCGATCGAGCCGAGCGAGACGCTGAGCGTCGGGAGGATCAGGTGCTCGAAGCGGTCGACGAGGTTGGAGAAGTTCCAGAACGGCGCGTTCGGGTCGGAGACCTCGTTGACGTAGTACAGGAAGTGCGTGTTCGTGGTGTTGTTGAACCAGACCGCGAACATCTGCAGCAGGATCGCCAGCGTGAAGGTCGGCATGGCGTAGATCAGCAGCGAGGCGCCGGTGGTGACCCGGTCGAAGAGCTTGTACTGGCGGACCGCGCCCCAGACGCCGACGACCACGCCGCCGATGGAGCCGATGATCGTCGAGAGCAGCAGCAGGCGGGTGGACACGCCGATGCGCCGCGCCATGTCGGAGGCGACCGAGCCGCCGCCGATCTCGGTGCCGAGGTTGCCGTGCAGCACGCCGCTGACCCAGTTCGCGTACCGGGTCCAGATGGAGGTGCCGCGCCACTCGTTGCGGGAGAGGAGCTCGGTACGGATGGTGGCGGCGCTGGGCTGCGGGTGGCGGGCGAGCCAGTTGTTCTCCGGGTGGAAGATGAAGGCCGCCAGCAGGTATGTGACTGAGGCCGCGATGATCACCAGGAACAGATAGTTGATCATCCTCCGCAGGAGGTATGCAGCCATCGGCAACCCTTCTCGTTCTCTGGGCGACCCGGAACGTGCACGGCATCGTTCCAGCACGTACCGTCGCCAGGCGGCCCGAGGATTTCTCGGACGGTCCTATGGGGTGTGTCGGATCGGCTGGTGGCCTCCGACGCGCCAGAAGGCCGCGCTGCGCCCCACGAACACAGCACGGCTTTATTTTGTCCGCTCCCAGACCCTGTCGTGACCCGCCCCAGGTCACCCTCGGAGGACCGGAAGCATTTCGCCTCCGGGTCATGGGAGCGAAGACTCTTGCTTTGCTGGAGTTTTTTTACCGCACGATTCCGCGTCAGCGGGAGGGCCTGCCGCGTCACGATCCGATCAAGAAACGGAACGGGATCGTCGTGTTTCGGCCCGGTTTCTCCGTCTCGGATCTTGGACACGACCTCCGTGAACCACCCTTCGTGTCCGGATCGTGCCTGGTCGGTCCAGATCACGGAGCGGTACGTCAAGCTGCTGCCCGGGCTGTCCGGCCGTTACACTCGCCGATTCCGGGTGTCCCCCGAAGCGGTGACGGGCCCGTATTTAGTGTTGAGCGAATTGCGGCCCCGCCCGGAATTCCCCCGGAGCGGGGCCGCGAGGGCGCTATTCGGCCGCGTCCACGAAGTGGCACGCGGTCAGGTGGCCGCCGCCGAGGCCGCGGTCCGCGAGCGCCGGCTCCTCGGCGGCGCAGCGGGCCGCGTCGGCCTCGGAGAGGGTCATCCGCAGCGGGCAGCGGGTCCGGAAGCGGCAGCCGGAGGGCGGGTCGGCCGGGGACGGCACGTCGCCCTGCACGATGATCCGCTCGCGCTCGCGTTCCCGGCGCGGGTCCGGGATCGGGATCGCGGAGATCAGCGCCCGGGTGTACGGATGCTGACTGCGTTCGAACAGTGAGCCGCCGTCCGCTATCTCCACGATCTTGCCGAGGTACATGACCGCGACCCGGTCGGCGATGTGCCGGACCACGGACAGGTCGTGCGCCACGAACAGGTACGCGAGGCCGAGCTCGTCCTGCAGGTCCTCCAGCAGGTTGATGACGCCCGCCTGGATCGACACGTCGAGCGCCGAGACCGGCTCGTCGAGCACCAGCACCTTGGGCTTGAGCGCGAGAGCTCGGGCGATGCCGATGCGCTGGCGCTGGCCGCCGGAGAACTCGTGCGGAAAGCGGTTGCCGTGCTCGGGGTTGAGCCCGACCAGCCGCATCAGCTCGGCGACCTGCCCGGCCCCGTCGTTCGCGTAGAGCCCGTGGATCTTGAGCGGCTCGGCGATGATCTCGCTGACCGTGATCCGCGGGTTCAGGCTGGCGTACGGGTCCTGGAAGACGATCTGCATGTCCCGGCGCATCCGGCGCAGTTCGCCCTTGGACATCTTCGTCACGTCGCGGCCCTCGAAGAGCACCTCGCCGCTGGTCGCCGGCTGCAGGTGCAGGATCGCCCGGCTGGTCGTGGTCTTGCCGCAGCCGGACTCGCCGACCAGGCCGAGGGTCTGGCCCTGGTGGATGTCGAAGGAGACCCCGGAGACGGCGTGCACCGCCCCGATCGTGCGCCGCACGATGCTGTGCGACTTGATCGGGAACTCCTTGACCAGGTCGCGCACCGAGAGGATCGGCGCCCCGGCGACGGCGTCCGCCGGAGTGTCGAGCGCGGTCATACGGAGCCCTTCGTGTTCGGCTTCGGCAGGTCGATGACGGGCGCCGAGACGTCGCCGGTCACTCCGGCGATCTCGGCCCCGTAGGCCTCGGGCATCTCGGCGTCCTCGGCGGACGCGCTGAACACGTCGTCCGCCTGCTTGCCGGCCAGCAGCGCGCTGTAGTGGCAGGCCGCGCGGTGGTCCGCGGTGTCGGTGACCACCAACTCCGGCTCCTGCTCCGCGCACAGCTCCTTGGCGAGCGGGCAGCGCGGCATGAAGGGGCAGCCGGGCGGCAGCGAGAGCAGCGAGGGCGGGGAGCCCTGGATCGGGGTGAGCCGTTCGGCGCGGTCGGCGTCGAGCCGGGGCAGCGAGCCGAGCAGGCCGAGCGTGTAGGGCATCCGCGGGTTGTAGTAGATGTCGTCGACGCCGCCGATCTCGACGGGCTTGCCGGCGTACATCACCAGGACGCGGTCGGCCTGCCCCGCGACGACGCCGAGGTCGTGCGTGATCAGCACCATGGCCGCGCCGGTCTCCTGCTGGGCCGTGCGCAGCGATTCGAGGACCTGCGCCTGCACGGTCACGTCGAGGGCCGTGGTCGGCTCGTCCGCGATGATCACGTCCGGATTGTTGGCCATGGCGATCGCGATCACCACGCGCTGGCGCATGCCGCCGGAGAACTCGTGCGGGAACTGGTCGATCCGCTTCGCCGGGAACGGGATCCCGACGATCTCCAGCAGTTCGACCGCGCGCTTGCGGGCCTCGTCCTTGGACAGGTCGTTGTGCGCGAGGATGGCCTCCTCGAGCTGGAACCCGACCTTGTACACGGGGTTGAGCGAGGTCATCGGGTCCTGGAAGATCATCGCGATCTTCTTGCCGCGGATCTTCATCAGCTTGCGCTCGGACAGGCCCAGCAGCTCGTCGCCCTGGAAGGTGATCGAACCCTGGATCCGTGCGGTCTTCGGCAGCAGGCCCATGACGGCGAGCGAGGAGACCGACTTGCCCGAGCCGGACTCGCCGACGATGCCGAGCACCTCGCCGCGCCGCAGCGTGTAGTCCACGCCGCGCACCGCCTGCACGTCCCCGTCGGCGGTGGGGAAGGTGACCGTGAGGTCCCGGACGGCGAGCAGTTCCTCGCCGGAGGTGTTGAGGTTGGTCACGCCCGTACCCTCGTCTGTTGCGGATCGAAGGCGTCGCGCAGGCCGTCTCCGATGAAGTTGATGGTCAGCGCGATCAGGATGATGAAGACGCCGGGGATGTAGAACAGCCACGGGTGGCCGCCCTCGATCGCGGTCTGGTTGGTGGTCACCAGCAGGCCGAGCGAGGTGTTCGGGAACTGCACGCCGAAGCCGAGGAAGGACAGCGCCGTCTCGGTCAGGATCGTGCCGGCCACGGTCAGGGTGCTGATGACGATGATCGAGCCGAGCGTGTTGGGCAGCAGGTGCCGGAAGATGATCCGGCGGTCCCTGGCCCCGAGCGCGCGGGCCGCCTCGACGAACTCCTTCTCCTTCAGCGACAGCACCTGGGCCCGGATCACCCGCGCGGCGCCCGGCCAGAACAGCGCCGTCAGCACGCCGATCAGCAGCCACAGCGAGCTGGCCTCCTGCTGGAAGCGGTTGTCCAGCATGATCGCGATGGCGATGATCGGGAAGGTGAGGAAGAGGTCGGCGATGCGCATCATGACGGTGTCGATCCAGCCGCCGTAGAAGCCGGAGACCGCGCCGTAGACCGCGCCGACGGTGGTGGCCACCACCGAGACCACGACGGCGATGATCAGCGAGGACTGGGTGCCCTTCATCACCGCGGACAGCAGGTCGATGCCGTTGCTGTCGGTGCCGAACGGATGCGAGCCGCTCGGGGCGGTGAAGATGTCGTTGCTCATGAAGGACGGGCTGGTCGTCCACAGCAGCGGGCCGAGGAAGGCGAACAGCACGACGAGCACGAAGACGACGAGGGACGCCATCGCGGCCTTGTGCTGCCGGAAGCGGCGGGCCACGATCTGCCGCTGGCTGCGCGCGCGGACGGTGAACTCGCGGTTGGCGCGCGCGGCCTGCTCCGCGGTCGTGCCGAGCGTGTCCCCGGCGGAGGTGTTCACTCGACTAGGCAAGGCGGATCCTCGGGTCCAGGACCGCGTAGAGCAGGTCGGCTATCAGGTTCATGACGATGACGAACACGGCGGTCACCAGGAGCCAGGCCATCACCGAGTCCGGGTCGGCCAGCTGGATCGCGCTGATGAAGAACAGGCCCATGCCGCGCCAGGAGTAGATGGTCTCGGTGATCACCGCGCCGCTGAGCAGGGCCGCGGTGTCCAGCGCCACCTGCGTGGTCAGCGGGATCAGGGCGTTGCGCAGGCCGTGCCGGAACAGCACCCGCAGCGGGCTGAGGCCCTTCGCGCGGGCCAGCCGCATGTAGTCGCTGCCGAGCACCTCGAGCATCGAGGCGCGCTGGAACCGGGACCACGCCGCGTACGAGAGCAGCGAGAGCGTGACCACCGGCAGGATCATGTGCTGGAACGCGTCGCCGAGCTGCGGGAGGAAGCCGGCGGGCGGGTTCGGACTGGACTCCCAGAGCGTGTCGAAGAAGTGCGTGCCGGTGGACTCGTTGATCTGGATGGCCCACTCCTTGAGCAGCACCGCGAACCAGAACGTGGGCAGCGACAGGAACAGGAAGCCGACCGCGGTGGTCGCGTAGTCCAGCTTGCTGTACTGCCGCACCGCGGTGGTCACGCCGACGATGACCGCCAGGATCAGCGCGATCAGGATGGTGCCGACGACGAGCCGCAGCGTCACCTCCATCGCGTAGCCGAGCTGCTGGCCGATGTGGAAGTTCGCCTGGGTGCTCGTGCCGAAGGTGCCGTGCAGCACCAGGCCGGTCAGCCAGTCCCAGTACCGCTGCAGGAGGGGCTTCGTGAGCCCGAACCTGATCCGCAGCGACTCGAGCTGCGCGGCGGACAGCGGCGGTTTCTTCGTGAGATAGGGCGTCATCGGGTCGACCGAGGAGGCGACCATCAGGAAGATGACGAAGGTCGAGGCGACCAGGATGGGAATCGACTGGAGCAGCCGTCGGACGCTGTAGACGAGCATCGTAAGACCTCTGATTGGTGTCAGGACTGTGGACGGCCGCCCGCCGGGCGCCGCGAGGGTTGCGGCGCCCGACGGGCGGTCCGGTCGCGGCCGGTCAGGCCGCTCGCGGGTAGGTCAGGAACTCGGCGAGGCCGAGCTCGACAGGAAGCCCCAGTCCTGCACGTTGTACGTGAACATCTGCGAGGTCGAGTTGATCCGGACGTTGCCCAGACTCGAGTCGAAGGCCACCATCTGGTCCTTCTGGTACAGCGGCAGCGTCACGGCGTCCTGCGACAGGATGTTGTCGATCTTGTTCAGGTTGCTGTTCACGACGGTCGTGTCGAAGGACGCGCTGGCCGTCTTGTACAGGCTGTCGACCTGCGCGCTGGTGAAGCCCGCGTAGTTCTGGCCCTGGCCCGAGACGTAGACCGAGTAGTTGCCGGAGTTCGGGAACGGGGTGTCCACCCACGCGAACACGATGACGTCGTAGTCGTAGCCGGCCACGTGCGTCAGCGACTTGCCGAGCGAGGAGGTGGTCTCCACGTTGACCGTGATGCCCAGCGCCTTCATCTCGGAGGCGAACAGGTTGCACTCGGTCTGCCGGATCGCGTTGCCCGAGGTGTAGCGCATCGTCAGCGCCGGGACCGCGGTGCCGTTCGGGTACTTCAGCGCGGTGCCGATCCCGGTGAAGCCGGCCTTCTTCAGGATCGACTCGGCCGAGGAGGTGTTGCCCGAGCCCAGCGCGTACTTCGTCACGTTGTCCGTGTAGCCGGCCTGCTGCGGGATGAAGAAGCGGCTGTCGAGCGGCTTGGACGCCGGGTCGAACAGGCCCACGGTGCGCGCGATGATCGCCGACCGGCTGGTCGCGGTCAGCATCGCGGTGCGCAGCGCCACCTTGTCCGGGGCCTCCTGCGCGGCCTCGGTCTTGCCGCCGAACGCCGGGCTGGCCAGGTTGAAGTCGAAGTGCTCGTACTCGTAGCCCGAGGCGATCTGGTACTTGACCGAGGAGCCCATGCCCTTGATCTGGGTGACCAGGTCGGTCTCCGGCTGCGGGTAGATCACGTTGACCTCGTTGTTCTGCAGGGCCGTGGGCTCCTGCGAGGCGTCCGCGATGTACTTGTAGACCATGGTGGTCAGGTGCGCGGCGCTGCCGTACCACTTCGGGTTCTGCGCCTCGGTCACGCTGGAGCCGTCGGAGGCGGCGCTGGTGATCTGGTACGGGCCGCTGGAGACCACGGGGGCCGCGTTGGTGAAGTAGTTGAAGGAGTTCTCCAGCTGCAGCACCGCGCCCGTCGAGGTGGCCGCGCCCTTCTCCGCCGCGACGTCGGCGGTCAGCTGCGCCAGCGTCATCGACGGGTTGTAGCCGTGCTTGGCCGCGATGTGCGCCGGCAGCAGCACGCCGAAGGCGGACTTCCAGTCGGAGAACGGCGAGGAGTAGGTGACCGTCACGGTCTTGCCGCTGTCCGAGCCGACGACCGAGGAGATCTGGCTGTAGCCGGTCGAGCTGGCGTTGAGCATGTTCGGGTCGACACCGGCCTGCACCAGCCAGGCGTAGGTGAAGTCGGAGGCGTCGATCGGCGTGCCGTCGCTCCAGACCGCGCTCGGCTTGATCTTGTAGACCACGGTCTCCGGGGAGGTGCTCGTCAGCGTGGCGCTGGCCAGCGCATCGGAGTTGACCACCATCGTGCCGTCCGGCTCCGCGATGAAGGCACCCGCGTAGTACACGCCGTCCAGCGGATAGATCTGGTCCGCGGATATCGAGGAGTCCAACGGGTTGAAATCGTTGAGCTGCTTCTCGACGCCCACGGTCACCGTGCCGCCGTTCTTCACGGAGGCGGTGTTGATCGTGTTCCACGAGTTCTGGTTGGCCGTCGTCTGCGTCGTCGAGCCCTTAGAGGACGAACACGCGGCGGTCAGAGCCAAAGCGAGGGCACCGACGGCGGCCATTCCCACCGTGAGTCGGCCGCGGTGCCGAATCCGATCCTTAGCCATAACGAACATCCATCCCAATACGCACAGCCGCGCGGCGCCGGTCGGGGTCACCGGAACCGGCGCGCGCGGGGAATCTCAACCGTGCTGCGTGAGGTCGCAGCGCGGGGCCTACCACCATGCTGATTTCTTGTGGCGCTCTGTGTGCTGGGGGAATTTGTAGCGCAGAATGGCCGGTCCGGGACAGGATCTCGCGTCACGATCGGATCAAGAAGTCATGAAGATCAGCGATTTGTCATGATCATCAGGCTCTTGAGACCCTTACTTTTTCGGTGATCTTGTGCGAATGCGGAAACTTACGGCCCATCAGTCAGACCATTACTGCGAAAGGCGCGGAATGCGGGACGCGGCGAGCGCGCCGAGCACGGCCAATCCCGCACTCACCACGCACACCACGGTCACCGCGTGCGCCGAGGAGTGGACGGAACCGGTGTCAAGATTCAGAAACAGCGTGCCGACGGTGGCGACTCCGGTCACCTGACCGATCTGGGTGAGCGTGGCGATCACCCCGCTGGCGTCCGCCGCGTCGCGCACCGGGACCCGGGAGAGCATCAGGCCCATCAGCGGGCTGAAGGCGAACCCGAGCCCGAAACCGAGCGTGGTCATCAGGATCCAGCGCGCGCCGCCGCCGGTCCCGCCGTGCCGCAGCACCAGCGCCATCCCGACCAGCGAGGCCGCGATGAGCAGGAACCCGAACACGACCTCGTGCACGAACCAGCGCTGCGGCAGCCGGCGCCAGTTCATCGCGACCAGGAAGACGGCCAGCGCCTGCGGAGCGAAGGCCAGGCCGGAGTCCAGCGCGGAGAAGCCGAGCGCGCCCTGCAGGTGCAGGGTGATCGCGAACAGCAGGCCCATCATCAGCACCATGCTCAGGTAGAGCGTGCCGACGCTGACCGCGAAGCCCTCGTGCCGCAGCACCCGGCCCGGGATGATCGGCGTGCCGCCGCGGCGTCCGACCCGGGACTCGACCGCGACGAACGCGACCAGGCCGAGCGCGCTGGCGCCGAGCAGGAGCCAGCCCCACAGCGGCCAGTGCTCGTCGTGCCCCATCACCAACGGGACGACGAAAGCCAGCACGGTCGGGGTGAGCACCGCGACACCGACCGGGTCGAGCCCGCGTCCCGGCTCGCCCTTGTCCTTCGGCAGCACCCGGAAGCTGACGGCCAGCACGACGACGCCGACCGGCACGTTCACCAGGAAGCACGGCCGCCACGTGGCCCCGAACAGGTTCGCGCTGATCAGCAGGCCGCCGACGACCTGCCCGGCGACCGCGCCGCCGGAGATGACCGCGGTGTACAGGCTCATCGCCTTCAGCCGCGACCTGCCCTCGAACGTGCGCTGGATCAGCGAGAGCACCTGCGGCATCATCGCCGCCGAGCCCGCGCCCTGCAGCAGCCGGAACGCGACCAGCGCGCCGGTCGTCGGGGCCAGCCCGCAGGCCAGCGAGGCGAGCGTGAACAGCACCAGGCCGCCGCGGAACAGCCGCGCGTGCCCCCACAGGTCGCCGAGCCGCGCCCCGGTGACGATGAGCACCGCGTACGAGATGGTGTATCCGGACACCGACAGCTGCAGCCCCGCGCCGGATGAATGCAGGGTACTGCGAATCGTCGGGAGGGCCACGTTCACGATGGCCACGTCCAGGATGGCCATGAAGTAGCCGAGCAGCACCACGGCGAGGATGGCGCCGGGACGGGACGCGGACGTCTTCTCCGCGTTACCGTGGGAGCTGCGCACTGACGGGGTGGAACCCAGGGTCGTCGACATGCGACCAGCGTGCCCGGGATCCGATCCTGTTACCTAGAGCCCCGTCATCCTATTACCACTGGTACCTGGTACCGGGAGCGGAACGGGGGGAGACTGGCCTGGTGACCGATCTCGCCGCCGTGAAGAACGCCGTCCGCCGCACCGAGCTGGCGGACTTCCTGCGCTCCCGGCGCGAGCGCATCACCCCCGAGCAGGCGGGCCTGCCCCCGGCCCCGCGCCGCCGCACCCCCGGCCTGCGCCGCGAGGAGGTCGCGCAGCTCGCGGGCGTGGGCGTGACCTGGTACACCTGGCTCGAACAGGGCCGTTCCATCAACGCCAGCACGCAGGTCCTGGACGCCATCGCGCGCACCCTGCAGCTCGACGCGGCCGAGCACCGGCACCTCTACACCCTCGCCCAGGTCCCGGAACTGCGCACGGCCGAGGTCGAGGGCTGCATGATGCCGCCGGAGATCCAGCCGATCCTGGACGGCATGAACAACGTGGCCACGGTGGTCAACGAGCGCTTCGACATGATCGCCATGAACCGGCACTTCGAGGTGATGTTCCCGAGCGTGCTCTCGCAGGCGAAGGAGAACCACAACGTCTTCTGGTGCATGTTCAACCTGCCCGGCTGCTGCCACCCCTTCGTCAACCGGCACGAGACGATCCCGCAGATGGTCGCCATGCTGCGCGGCGCCTACGCCCGGCACGTCGGCGAGCCGAGCTGGGAGAAGCTCATCAGGGACCTGATCGACTACAGCGAGGTGTTCGCCGAGCTGTGGTCGCGCAACGAGGTCGCCGGCTTCGGCAAGCAGCTGCGCGTCTACTACCAGCCCGCCGTCGGCCTGCTCCGCTTCGTCTCCAGCAGCTTCGCCATCCACGGCACCAACGGCCTGCGCATGCAGGTGATGATCCCGGACGACGAGGCCACCGCGATCGCCCACGCCAGGCTGCTGAGCGGCGAGGCGACCCGGCCCGAGGTGCTCCCCTGCGGCCACACCTGGGACGACTGGGTCCAGATGCGCGAGGACAAGCCCCCGCTCGGCTCCGCGCGGGGCTAGAGCCCGTTTGAAAGGTATCGTCGGGGCCCCTGCGCCTTGCGAGCGCACGCGTCAGACACCGCGGCCTGATCCGACGCTACCTTTCAAACGGGCCCTAGAGCCGGTACCGGAAGACGCCGGTCTCCCGCTCCACGAACCCAAGGCTCTGATACAGCGCCCGGGCCGCCACCCGCCGCGGCGCCGAGGTCAGGTCCACGTACCGCGCACCGCTCGTGCCCGCGGCCTCCAACGCCACCCGCACGAGCCCGCGCCCGACGCCCATCCCGCGCGCCGCCTCGTCCACCACCACATCCTCGATCCGCGTCTCGGTCCCCGTGGGCAGCTCCATCGTCACCAACGTCAGCAGCCCGAGGATCCGACCGCCCTCCCCCGCCGCCCGAGCCGCGAATACGGTGTTCGCCCCGTGCCCCAACACCCGCTCCACCCGCGCCCGATCCGGCACCGGCGCGCTGGTCGACAGCAGCGGAATCAGCCGCTCGAACGCCGCCACGACATCCTCGTCCGCGGCCGTGAGCACTTCGATCGTGAATTCGTCGTTCATCAGGGCCATGCTAGATGGTCGATTCGGGGGTATGCCGGGGCGAAACGCCTGATCGGCGGCGCCTGGCCGCACGCCGCGACCCCGTACAGACGACCGAGTATGCGTGGGGCCGCGGCGCGCGCCCAGGCTTGCCGCTGAGCCGTTTCGCCGTGCCCCATGGCTTCCGCTGGTCAGCAGGAGTTCCAGCGAACGCGGCTTGCCGTCCTACCCCCGAATCGACCATCTAGGCCGCGCGCCGGGATCAGTGGATGATGCCGGACTCGGTGCGGTCGAGTTCGTGGGTGATCTGGCGCTGGACGGTGTCGCTGATGCGTCCGTCGGCGTAGAGGCGACGCAGTTCCGCGCGCTGGACGTCGATGATCTGGCGTTGCAGGCGCGCGAAGTCGCCGACCGGCCAGGCGCCGTCCTCGGAGCGGCCGAGGCGCGCGTTGTAGCGGCGGCGCAACCGCTCGACCACCTCGTCGGGCACGCTCTCGGTCTCATGCAGGTCGTCCAGGAACTCGAGCGCCGCCTCGTCCAGCGACGTGCGCACCTGGGCCTCCTTGGCGGCGAGGTGCTCCGGGTCGACGGCCAGGCCGGAGGCGCGCACGACCGGGGAGAGCGTCAGCCCCTGCGCGGTCAGCGTTATGGCGACGACGGCCGTGGTGAGCACCAGGACCAGCGGGCGATCGGTCAGCGGCGCGCCGCCGGACGTGGTCAGCGGGATCGAGAGCGCCGCCGCCAGCGGCATCACCCCGCGGGTGCCCGCCCACGCCATCACGCGGGTGACCGGCCAGGGCGGATAGCCGCGGGTCGGTTCCGCGCGCACGACCGTCGGCCGCATCCACGCCACGCGGACCACGACGAGGGCCGCGGCCAGCGCGAGAGCCTGCAACGGCCACCATCCGGTGCCCGGCGGCAGGTCGCGCACCAACGCGGGAAGTTGCAGGCCGATGAGCGCGAAGACCACTGATTCGAGCAGGAAGACCACGACGCCGTACACGGAGTGCACCTGCAGCCGGATCCGCGCGTCCGTCACCTTGTATCCGGCGCTGCCCACCACGACGCCGGCCACCACGACGGCCGTGACCCCGGAGACCCCGGCGCCCTGCGCGAGCACGTACGCGGCGTACGGGGTGACGAGCGCGATCACCGTCTGCAGCAACGGGTCGGCGGCGTGCGAACGCAGGCCGATCACCAGCACGGCCAGCGCGGCGCCGACGCCCATGCCGCCCCCGGCCAGCACGACGAACCGTCCCCCGGCCGCGAGCCAGTGCACGCCGCCGCTGCCCACGGCCACGCCCGCCGCCACCTGGAACAGCACCAGCGAGGTCGCGTCGTTGAACAGGCTCTCCGCCTGCACCAGCGCCTGGATGCGCGGCGGAAGCGGGAGCCTGCGGCCGAGCGCGGTCACCGCCACCGGGTCGGTCGAGGCCAGCACGGCGCCGAGCACGAAGGCCATCGGCGCGGCCAGCGACGTGATCCAGACGGCCAACCCGCCGATCGCGAACGCCGTGGCCAGCACCAGCCCGAGCGCGAGGGCCGCCACCGGACGCCAGATGGCCCGCAGCGCGCGGCCGGTGATGTCCTGGGCCGAGGAGTAGAGCAGCGGCGGCAGCACGACGAGACTGATGAGCTGCGGCGTCGTGCGCACGGTGGGCACTGCGGGGATCAGCGCCACCGCCAGCCCGAAGACCACCAGGACCGAGGGGGCCGGGATGCGCCACCGATTAGCGAACGTGGCCACGGTCGTGCTCGCGACGACCAGCGCCACGACGATTCCGGCTTCACGCACGCGGGCATCCCTCAGGTCCGTCGGGCTCCCCATGATACCCAACGCGGCAGTCTCAGCTCGCTGACCAGGACGCCGAGCACGATGAGCCCGGCGCCGGCGATGGCCACGGCGGGGAGCCGGTCGCCGCCGAGCCGGCCGACGATGCCGCCCCAGACCGGTTCGCCCGCGTAGATCACCGTGGCGCGCATCGGCGGGACGGCGGCCTGGGCCCAGTTCATGGTGAGTTGGATCAGGGCACTGGCGAGGCCGAGTCCCACGGCGGCGGCGAGCCAGATCCAGGAGAAGGGCGGGACGGACTCGCCGGTGGCGGGCATCGCGAGGAATGCGAGCAGGCCTGCGGCGAGGAGTTGGATGACGGTGATCCGGCGCAGGTCGACGTCGCCCGCGTACCGGCCGATCAGCACGATCTCGGCCGCGGCGGCGACCGCGGCGCCGAGGGTGGCGAGTTCGCCGACGCCGAAGTGGACGGACGAGCCGCCGGGTCCGGCGAGCAGCATCAGGCCGGTGAACGCGCAGGCTATGCCGAGCAGCCCGGCGGCGGTGGGCGGGCAACGGAGCAGCAGCCACTGGAACAGCGGCACGAGCGGCACGTACAGCGCGGTGATGAAGGCGGACGTGCTGCTGGGGACGGTCTGCAGGCCGAACGTCTGCAGGCCGTAGCCGAGGAACAGCGTCGCGCCGATCAGCGTCCCGGCCGCGACCTCGCGCCGCGTCGCTCCGCGGAGCGCGGTCGGGAACACCAGTAGGGTGAACAGCCCGGCGGTTGTGAAGCGGAGTCCGACGAAGAAGAGAGGGCCGCTGTGGCGCATCGCGATGTGGATGATCAGGAAGGTCGTGCCCCAGATCATCGTGACCGCGACCAGGGCGAGGTCGTGCCGTCCGAAGGCGGTCCGGCGCTGGCGGGGCGAGGCGATGTGCAGCATAGTGCACATGATATGAGCACTATAGTGCGCAACTCAAGTGAGCGGTCCGACGTGCTCGCCTTCGTCGCCCAGAACCTGCGCCGCCTGCGCAAACGGTCCGGCCTGAGCCAGGCGGCGCTGGCCGAGGCGTCCGGGATCAGCCGCCGCATGATCGTCAACCTCGAGGGCGGCGCGACGAACATCAGCCTCTCCAGCCTCGACCACCTCGCCGAGGCCCTCGGCGCCACCTTCGTCGAACTCGTCAGCGACCCCGAGGCGCACAGCCGCCGCATCGACGCCGTCACCTGGCGCGGCGCCTCCCCCGCGAGCGAGGCCGTCCTGCTCGGCAGCGTCCCCGCGCACGCCGAGGCCCAGCTCTGGACGTGGTCCCTGGCCCCGGGCGACCGCTACGTCGCCGAGCCGGACCCGGAGGGCTGGCACGAGATGATCGTCGTCACCGAGGGCCGCCTCCTGATCGACCTCGCCGAGGGCCCCCTGACCGTCGAGGCGGGCGGCTACGCGATCTACGGCACTGCTCAGCAGTACTCGTACATCAACGCGTCCGACGAGGTGACCCGCTTCATCCGCAACGTCGTGTCTTAGGGCGCATACCAGGCGCGCGCGGCGGCGAGGGATTCGGCGTACGTGGGCCACGTGGCGGCGCGGGCCGGACCGGCGGCGCGCAGTGTGGCGCGGAGCGTCGGATCCGTCAGCACCCTGCGGATCTCGGCGGCCAGCGCGGGCGGGTCGTTCGGGGGGACGAGCAGGGCGGCGTCGCCGACGAGTTCGGGAAGGCCGCCGACTCTCGTGGTGACGACGGGGACGCCTGCGCGCAGCGCCTCCTGCACGACGAGCGCGCGGGCCTCCCACTGCGACGGGAGCACGAAGACGTCGGCGGCGGCGAGCAGGTCGGCGACGTCGCGGCGGTGGCCGAGCAGCGTGACGGGGAGTTTCCCGGCCTCAATGCGGGCGGACAGGGCCGCGCGCTCGGGTCCGTCACCGGCGATCAGGACTTTGATGTCGAGGTCGGCGAGCAGGGTGACGGCGTCGAGCAGGACGGGGAGGGACTTCTGCGGGGACAGCCGGGCCACGGTGAGGATGACGGACGTGCCGCCGCGGTCGGCGGGCGGTCTGGTCGGAGCGGGCAGCGGCGGGGAGGGGACGGGGCAGAGCGCGGCCTCGCGGGCGTGCAGGGCGGCGGCGCGGTGTACGAGGTCTGACGAGGCGCCCAGGACGACCGCGGCGGGGCGGATGGCGAGGCGCTCCACGAGGCCTGATACGCGACCGGCGGGGGCGGCGTTGTGCAGGGTCACCACGTGCCGGGGGCCGTCGCGGAGGGTGGCGAGCGCGACGTTGGTGACCGCGGCGGCTTTCAGGCCGTGCGAGTGGACCACGTCGGCGTGCTTCAAGGCCGCGCGGAGCCGACTCGGGGGGACGACGCGGGCGCCGGTCGCGGCGAAGTCGAAGTGGGATTCGGTCGCCGCCGGGGCCACGACGATCACCTGGTCGCCGCGGCCTGCGCAGTACTCCGCCAGCGCGCGGACGTACGTGCCGATGCCGCCGGTGCTCGGGCCCAGGACCAGCACGACCCGCATCAGCGGCGGATCCTCGGGAACTGGGCCAGGGCGCGCATCACCAGCGGCCGCAGTTCCGCGCCGTCCAGCGGGAGGACCACGGCGCCGAAGACGATGAGCGTCAGCGTGGCGCAGAGCGGGGCGACCAGAAGCGCGGCGCCGGAGTTGGTCCAGCCGAACCACGTGCCGAGCAGCCAGCCCGCCGCGCCCGAGGCGACCGCCGCGATGCCGCCCGCCGCCGCCGTCCGGCCGAGACCGTCGAAGACGCCGTGCCCGACGCGCCTGCGCACGGCGACCATCAACAGGATCGCGGCCAGCGTCATGCCGACCGCGTTGCCCAGACCGAGCGCGGCCACCGCGTGCCCGGGCCAGTTGAGGATCAGCACCGTGTCGACGGCGAACACCGTCAGCCAGCCGATCACGGTCGCGGTCGCCGCGTCCCGGCCGTGGCCCGCCGCGTAGAGCACCCGGCCGAGCAGCGCGATCGCCGCGTAGCCGAGCAGGCCGGGGGCGAAGGCCAGCAGTCCGTACGCCATCGTGGACGCGTCCGCGCCCGCCCCGCCCGGCGCGATGAACAGGCTCGCGGTCGGCCACGCCTCGGCCGCCAGCAGCGCCGCGCCCGCGCACGTGGCCAGCACCACCGCGCGCGAGGTCCCGGCGATCCCGGCCCGGTAGCCCGCCTCGTCGCCGCTGTCCGCGCGCGCCGCGAGATCGGTGAACGCGCTGGTGGCGAGCGGGACGACGAGCACCGCGTACGGCAGCAGGTACACCGCCCAGCTGAAGTTGTAGACGGTCAGCGCGCCGCCGCTCGGATCCGCGTAGTTGGTCAGGAACACGACGCCGAGCACGGCGAAGTTCTGCGCGATCAGCGTCACCACCCCGGCGACGGCCAGGTGCAGCGCCTGCCGGGCCACGCCGGGGGCGAAGCGGAAGGTCGGACGGATCTGGAAACCGGCCCGGCGCACGGCCGGGAGCAGGCACAGCGCGAGCGTCGCGACCCCGGCCGTGGTGCCGAGGCCGAGCAGCAGCCGCCCGCTCGGTGTCAGGGTCCAGATCTCCGAGCCCGCGTCCGGGTCGAGCGCGCCGAACGCGAGGTACGTGCCGACCATCACCAGGCTGGACAGCAGCGGCGCGATCGCGGGCCCGAGGAACCGGCGGTCGGCCTGCAGCGCGGCGGAGAGCACGACGGCCACGCCGTACAGCGGGATCTGCGGCAGGAACAGGATCAGGAAGTGCCCGACCAGCTGCGCGTACATCCCGGCCGGTCCGTGCTGACCGCCGATCAGCCGGCCGAGCGGCGCGGCGAGCCCGATGCCGAGCACGCTGAGCGGCAGCAGCGCGGCGAGCGCCCAGGTCAGCAGCGCGGAGACGGTGCGCGAGGCGTACGCGCGCTCGCCCCGGCTGAGCGGTCCGGCCAGCAGCGGCACGGCCACGCTGGCGAGCGCGCCGCCGGCCACGATGTCGAAGACGGTGTTCGGGATCTGATTCGCCGAGTTGTACGCGTCGGCCAGGTCGCCGTGCCCGACGGTGTGCGAGAACGCCAGCGTGCGCAGGAAGCCGAACAGCCGGGAGAGCACCGTGACGCCCGCGATCAACGCCGCCGCGCGCGCGACGGAACCGCCGGTCGCGGCGAACGTGCCGGAGTGCTCGGCCTCGTGGATCTCCTCCAACTGCACGAACAGCAGCGGCTCGTCCGCACTGTGCGGCTCGGGTGCGAGGTTCCTCGGCCGGCGGGCGGCGTCGGTGTCGGTTCGTTCGGAAACCCCCAGCGACCGCCGGGTTCGTTCGCGGGCCAGACGCTCGTCAGTCACGTGCGCCCGGGCTCGGCTGCGGCGGGACGTGCGGCGCGGGGGCCGGCCGGCGTCCCCACATGTCGATCGCGTTCAGCGGCGCGGAACCGGCGATGACCTTGGTGAACGAGACCTTCTCGCTGGCCAGGGTCACGGCGGTGAGCGCGGCGGCCCGGCAGGCGAGCCCGGCGGTGGAGCGGGCGCCGGCGGCCGCGGCGAGCCCGAGCAGCGCGCCGAGCGCGTTGGCCCCGGCGTCGCCGAGCATGGCGCGCTCGCCGAGGTCCTCGGGCAGCAGCGCCAGGGCCGCGCCGAGTCCGGCGGCGGCCACCGCGTTCGCGCTGCGTGCCATGGAAAGATCCGTACCCCCGCGCGGCGCGCCCGACACCCGCGAGGTCTGCGCCGTCCCGCGGCGCAGCGCCCGGGAGAGCACGCCCGGCGCCGCGGCCAGCGCCGCGCCCTTGATCGCCCGGCCGGGCCGCAGGTCCAGCAGGTTCACGGCGTTGGCCGCGCCCGCTATCACCACCGCCGCGAGCGCCTTGTCCGCCGCTCCCCCGCCGCGCCGGGCCAGGCAGCCGCCGAGCACGCCGACCGCGCCGATCCCGACGATCTTCACGTTGCCGGTGGTGATCTCACCCTGCGTCAGGGCGGTCAGGTGCCCCTTGATGCCGCGCCGGTCCGCGTTGCCGTACAGGTCGTCGTACACGCCGAACGCCCCGGCGCCCGCCGCGGCCGCCACCGCCGCGACGCGCGTGCGGCCGGACAGTCCGGGCGCGACCAGCAGCGCGGCCGAGGCGGCCACCGCGTAGACCGGGCCCTCGAGCAGCGTGACGGGCTCGCCGCGGTGGTTGACCCGGCTCCAGCGCTCCTCGTCGAGCACGGTGCCCTTGGCCGCGGGGCTCGCCGCGTACGCACGGGCCGCGCGCAGGCCGAGGCGCGCCGCGGCCACTCCGGCCGCCGCCGCGAGCAGGCTCTTCGCCGTCTGTCCCATGAGACCTGGTCCCCCTCAGCCGGTGCCGGTCGCGATGGGCGGCAGCGGTCCGTCGTTGTTCGCGCCGGTGCCGTAGTGGCCCGCCGCGCCGTCGGTGGTCTGCGATTCCGCCTCGAGGCAGAAGACCGAGGCCACCTGGCCCATCGTCACGTCGGTGTTGTCGACGGTGCTGATCTCGCGGGTGGCCGTGTTGTCGTTGATGATCGCGTACACCAGGCCGCCCTTGTCGGAGGAGTCCGCGGAACCGCCGACGACCGTGCCCGCGCCGCCCTTGCGCAGCGCCTCGGTCAGCGTGACGTACGTCTGGTTGTCGCCGTCCGCATTGGCGGAGCTCGGCGCCTGCACGTACGCCAGCGAGGCCTGCTCCCCGGCGACCGGCTGCGTCAGGATCGTGATGAAGCCCGCCGCCTGGAAGTCCCGCAGCGTGCCGAGCGCCTCGACCGCGCTCATCGTCCCGGTCGCCGTGGTCGTGGTCGTCGTCGTGGTGGTGCCGCTGCCCGCGGCGCCGGTCGCCTTCGAGGTGGCGGTGGCGGACGAACTGTTCGTGGGGTTCACCGTCGTGGTCGACGTGCCCGGCGTCTGGTACGTCGTCAGCGCCTCGCCGATCAGCGCGACCGCCTGCTGCGCGGGCGTGCCGGTGAGCTTCTGCCCGGCGGGCGCGTGCTCGGCGACCAGTTCGGTGAGCGAGGCCTGGGTGTCGGTGGAGGACGAGACCGAGGAGAGCGAGGCGTTGATCATCGTCTCGCTGCACACCGTCGCGCCGCTCTGCTTCTGGATCAGCGTGCGCGCGCCGGAGTACGCGTCCGAGTCGGCGCCCGCGATCTCCACCAGCGCCACGCACAGCCCGCTCAGCCGCCCGGACACCAGCTGGTCCGCGGTGGCGTTGATGTACTTGTCCTGCTGGTCGATCTGCGTCTTGAGCGAGTTGATCTGGTTCTGCTGGCTCTTGATCTGGTCGTTGCGGGTCGCCAGGTCGCTGCGCAGGCTGTCCGCGACGCCCTTGGACAGGATCGAGGCGCCGATCACCAGGCCGACCGTGAGCGCGAGGAAGATCGCCACGATCGAGACGACGTGGTAGCGGAAGTCGATCACGAGAACAGTCCTTGCACCCAGAAGACGAAGTTGTCCCAGTATCCCCGCAGCACCTCCCAGTAGGCCCCCGCCCACGGGGAGACCGCCACCGTGCCGACCAGGGTGACGATCGTGGCCCCGATCAGCAGGAACAGCGAGCCGGTGGAGATCTGGCTGCGGTAGAGCCGGGAGACGCCCTTCGCGTCCACCAGCTTCCCGGCCAGCCGCTGCCGGGTCAGGAAGGTCGAGGCCATCCCGGAGCGGCCCTTGTCCAGGAACTCGATCAGGTTCACGTGCGCGCCGACCGCGACGATCAGCTTCGCGCCCTTGTCGTCGGCGAGCAGCATCGCGATGTCCTCGCTGGTGGCGGCGGCCGGGAACAGCGCGAAGTCCAGGCCGAGCCGGCGGATCCGGTCCAGGCCCGGGGCGCGGCCGTCCCGGTAGGCGTGCAGCACGATCTCGGCGCCGCTGGTCAGCGCCTTGTCCGAGACCGAGTCCATGTCGCCGACGATCAGCCCCGGCTTGTACCCGGCCTCCAGGATCGCGTCCGCGCCGCCGTCCACGCCGATCATCACCGGCCGGTACTCGCGGATGTAGGGGCGCAGCGCGGCCAGGTCCTCGCGGTAGTGGTCGCCGCGCACCACGATCAGCACGTGCTTCTCGGCCAGATCGGTCCTAATCGCGGGCACGCCGACGCCGTCGAGCAGCAGTTCGCGCTCCTTGCGCAGGAACTCGAGGGTGTTCTCGACGAAGTTCTCCAGCTGTTCGGAGAGCCCGAGCCTGGCCTCCTCCATGGCGTCGACCACGTCGGGCATCTCCAGCAGCCGTCCGGCGGCCAGCGGCACGTCCCCGCGCAGCAGCACGTTGCCCTCGATCCGGAGCAGCTCGCCCTCCTTGGCGATCTCAAACAGCTCCGTGCCGACCTCGTCGATCAGTGGGATCCCGGCGGCCACGATGATCTCCGGCCCGAGGTTCGGGTAGGCGCCGGAGATGGAGGCGGCGGCGTTCAGCACGGCCGAGGGGCGCGCGGCGACCAGGGCCTCCCCGGCGACCCGGTCGATGTCCTGATGGTCGATCAGCGCGATGTCGCCGGGCCGCAGCCGCTTGACGATGTTCTTGGTGCGCTTGTCCATCCGCAGCACCTCGAGCTGGTGCAGCGCGGGCTCGCCGAGCACGACGGGCTGCTCGGCCCGCTCTCCGCTCGACTGGGCTGAGGTCGGCCCCCTGGAGCGCCGACCGCGCAAACTGCTCCTCATCGACCCAATCCTGCCAGGTCTGTCTGAAGCCGCACCCCGAATTACGCCGCCACCTGCAGCAGCTTGGTCAGCCAGACGATCTCGCCACGCTCGTCCTCGGTGACGTGGTCGCGCGCGAATCCGATCTTCTCCAGGACCCGGAGCGAGGGAGCGTTCCACATGCGGACCGTGGACCACAGCCGCTCTCGGCCGGTCGCGACGGCAGCATCCAGCACGGCGCGCGCAGCCTCCGTCGCGTAGCCGTTGTTGTGCACCCGCTGGAACAGTTCGTACGCGATCTCCGGCTCCTCGACGGTCGAGCGGCCCACGATCAGCCCGCAGTAGCCGATGAAGTCGCCCTCCTCGCGCCGCTCCATGACCAGCAGGGCGAACCCGTTCTCGGCGATCCGTTCTGGGCCGCGTCCGAGGAACTCGCGTACGCGGTCGAGCGGCGGCAGTCCGTCGCCGCGCTCGCCCTGGAGCAGCCGCAACTGCTCGGCGTCCGCGACGGTGAACGGGCGCATCGTCAGCCGCTCGGTCTTCAGATTCAGGGCCATCGGCTCGTACGGCGACGCGGGCACGGTCACGGCAGCTTGCGTTCGGCGATGGCGGCGTCGACGAGTTCGCGGGCGTGGTCCTTGGCCGAGTCCGATTCGGCGCGGCCGGAGAGCATGCGCGCGATCTCGGTATAACGGTCCGCGTCGGCGACCACGGTCACGCCCGAGGACGTGACGCCGCCGTCGCTGTCCTTGACGACCACGAGCTGCCGGTCGGCGAACGCGGCGACCTGCGGCAGGTGGGTGACCACGATGACCTGGCTGCTGCGCGCGAGCCGGGCCAGCCGGCGGCCGATCTCGATCGCGGCCGAACCGCCGACGCCCTGGTCGATCTCGTCGAAGACCAGCGTCGGCACCGGGTCGGCCCCGGCGAACACGACCTCGATGGCCAGCATCACCCGGCTGAGCTCGCCGCCGGACGCGCCCTTGGCGATCGGCAGGAACGGGGCGCCGGGGTGCGGGGCCAGCAGCAGTTCCACGTCGTCGCGGCCGGAGGAGCCGAACTCCTCGCGCCGCTTGAGCCGCACCTCGATCCGCGCGTGCGGCATGGCGAGCGCGGCCAGCTCCGTGCCGACCGCGTCGGCGAAGCTGCCCGCGGCCTCGCCGCGCAGTTCGGTGACCCGGTCGGCGAGCCCGCCGAGCTGCTCGTGCAGCGTGTCCCGACGTTCCGTCAGCTCGGCGATCCGGCCGTCGTCGCCCTCGAGCTCGGCCAGCCGCAGCGCCGCCTGCTCGCCCCACGCCAGCACCTCGGCCACGCTGGGGCCGCCCGGCTCTGCGGTGGCGTCGACGAGGTAGCGGCCGACGTGCCGGCACAGCGCGTCGATGTCGGCGACGCGTCCGTGCGCGTACTCGAGCCGCGCCGGGTCCGCCTCGATGCCCGCGAGGTATCCGGCCACGTCGGTGGCGACCTCGCCGAGCTGCCAGTAGACGTCGTCGAGCCGGCCCGCGACCGCGGCGAGCGCCGGGTCCTTGTCCTTGGCCGAGTCCAGCGCCCGGCGCGCGTGGTTGATCAGGGTGAGCGCGTCGGCCGCGGCGTCCGGGGTGTCCTGCGCGCTGAGCGCCTCGTGCGCCCGCGCGGCGGCCATCCGCAGCTCCTCCGCGCTGCCGAGTCGCTCGATCTCGGCGGCGAGCTCCTCGCGCTCGCCCGGCTGCGGATCGGCCTTCTCGATCTCGGCGAGGCCGTAGCGCAGCGAGTCGGCCTCGCGGAAGCGCTCGGCGGCCTTCGTCGTGAGCTCCTCGAGCTCCGCGCACACCTCTCTATACGCGTTATAAGCAGTGCGGTACGCGGCGAGCGCGGCCAGGACCGGATCGCCCGCGTACCGGTCGAGCGCGTCACGCTGCCGGGAGGGCTGCCGGAGCAGCTGCTGCGAGGCCTGGCCGTGCATCTCGACGAGGTCCTCGGCGAGGTCGGCGAGCACCGAGACCGGGACGGCCTGGCCGCCGAGGAACGCGCGCGAACCGCTGGATCCGGCGGCGGCGACCGAGCGGTTGATCAGCAGCTCGCGGCGCGGCTCGCCGTCGGTGCCTGGGTCGGCCGGATCGAGCGAGGCGCCGTACTCCTCGGCCCGCTTCACCGCCCGGCCGGACTCCCGGAGTTCCAGCCGGCCCTCGACCATCGCGCGTCCGGCGCCCGGGCGTACCCGGCCGCTCTCCGCGCGGTCCCCGAACAGCAGTCCGAGGCCGGTGACGACCATGGTCTTGCCCGCGCCCGTCTCGCCGGTGACGGCGTTGAAGCCCGGCGCGAAACTGAGAACCGCGTCCTCGATCACGCCGAGCCCGCGGATGCGCATCTGCTCCAGCACACCACGAGACTATCCGCTCCGCGGCGCGGCCGGGGAGCGAGTCGGCCTCATGGGGATTTTATTGACGCGCTGTCGGAAACCCCGGCGTCGCCGGAGATGTCGTGACCATACCGTGACACGTGTCCGGTTTGGCCGCGCTCACCCGGATCGACCCCCGGCGCGAATCGGGCATACCGCAGCGCATTGCGCCAATCCGTTCGGCCCCTGAGATTCGGCGCCCGCGCAGGATAACGGTGGGAGCAAAGGGATTTTTTACCCACCCGACTACCTCCCTTGGGGGAGCGCCTGGCAAGGTAACGCTTCAAGTTCAGTCCTATGCCTCATTCAGTTCCGAGTGCTGCCCTCGGACAGAGATTGTGGGAGTTCCATGAGCACCGCCACACACCGCGCTCCGAAGCTGGTCACGCCCCGAAAAGCGACGGCCGTCGCCGTCGTCGGGCTCACCGCGGGATCGGCGGTCATGGCGGCGGCGAGCTCCAGCCAGGCCGAGACGCTCGCGCAGGCCAAGGCGCAGTACCAGTCGGACCTGGCCAAGGGCGAGGCGGCGAGCCAGACCTATGACCAGGAGGAGCAGGCGTACGCGCAGCTCCAGCAGAAGATCGACTCGCTGCAGGGCGAGATCGCCTCGCAGAACCAGCAGATATCCACGCTGGACGCGGCGATCGGGCAGCAGGCCGCGCAGCAGTACCGCAACGGCGGCGTGAGCACCGACCTCGAGCTCGCCCTCTCGGCCAGCCCCAGCACCTACCTCGACAAGGTCGCGGGGCAGAACGAGATCGCCACCCAGGAGGCGATGCAGCTCAAGACGATCGCGTCCGACCAGGCGCAGCTGCGGCAGGAGCAGGCGCTCGCCGCAACCCTGGTACAGCAGCAGCAGGCGGCGTTGAGCAAGGCGAAGTCCGCGAAGAGCGAGGCGGACGCTGCGACGTCCGCCGCCAAGGAGCTCGTCGACTCGCTGACGCCCGAGCAGCAGGTCCAGATGAACATCGGCTCCGGCGGCATCTGGACGCACTACTCCGGCACGCTTCCGGTCCCCTCGGGCCGTGCCGCCGCGGCGGTCGCCTACGCCGAGTCGAAGCTCGGCGACGAGTACGTGTACGCGGCCAACGGCCCGAACCAGTTCGACTGCTCCGGCCTGACCCAGGAGGCCTGGAAGGCGGCGGGCGTCTCGATCCCGCGCGACTCCTACGAGCAGTGGGCGCAACTGCCGCACGTCTCCCAATCCGAGCTGCAGCCGGGCGACCTGCTCTTCTTCTTCCCGACCCCCGAGGGTCCCAGCCACGTCGCCATCTACATCGGCAACGGCATGTACATCCAGGCCACGCACCCCGGTTCGACGGTCCAGTGGGCCTCGCTGAACCCGAGTTCGGTCTACTACGGCAACATGCCCTACGTCGGCGCCGCGCGCGTGTAGTCTTCCGCTTCAGCTTCTCGACGGCTCGGAACCCACGGTTCCGAACCGTTCGCCGTAGATACCGACGATCACGGCAGCGGTGCAGCAGAGCCCTGCCAGCAGCACCGCGTACGTCCCGGCGAAGGAGCACAGCAGCACGGCCGCCGCCGTCACCGGCATGATCGCCTGCGCCGGCCCGCGCTTGAAGTGCCGCGCCTGCAGAGCCCAGACCACGAGTAGGAAGACCGCCGTCGGCACGGTCACGGAGGCGGCCGCGAGCCGCGCCGAGATCTCCTCAGTCCCGGCCGTCCACGCGGCGACGACCTCCGCCCCGGCCCCGATCGAGGCGGCCGCGGCGAAGACGACGTAGTGCCCGTAGCCCCACAGGTACGGCGAGGTCCGCTCCCCCAGCAGATCGCCCACCTCGTGCGCGAAGTAGATCCACCACGCCGAGAACACGATCAGCAGCCCGCCGAGCGCGAGCAGCACCAGTTCCCTGACGTCCTCGTGCGCGCTCATCGCCTCCTGGATCGCGACCGTCGCCGCGGAGACCGTCTCGCCGAGCACGATCAGCGTGAACAGCCCGTACCGCTCGGCGATGTGGTGCGGATGGAACGGCAGCTCCCCGGCCCGCCCCGCCCAATAAGGCACCGCCAGCTCCACGACGACCAGCACGAGGAACAGCGCGTCGAACAGCGTGGACGAGTGCACCCACTGCAGCGCCACCCACAGCACCTGCACGACGAGCACGCCGCCGCCCCAGCGCACCGCGAGCCCGCGGAACTCGGGATTGTCCCGGTAGACGCGGATCCACTGCGAGGCGAAGGCCAGCCGCACGATCACGTAGCCGATCACCACGACCGTGAAGTCCCGGTGCTCGAAGGCGCGCGGCACCCCGGCCGCGATCACCAGCGACCCGGCGATCTGCACGAAGGTGGCCAGCCGGAACGGGATGTCGTCCGGGTCGAAGGCCGTGGCGAACCAGGAGTAGTTCATCCACGCCCACCAGACCGCGAAGAACACCGCCAGGTACGCGCTCACGCCGTGCCCGACCCGCCCCTGCCCGACCGCGTGCGCCAGCTCCCGCCCGGCCTGCCCCACCGCGACCACGAAGCAGAGGTCGAAGAAGAGCTCCAGCGGCGTGGAGACCCGGTGGTGCTCCGCGCTGTCCCGCGCCCCGACCGCGCCGCGCGGCCGCGGCGTCCGCAAGCTGATGATCACGGTGACCAGTGTCCCAGCCGCCGCCGACAACCGCCGCCTCAGCGCGCGGCGCGCCAGCCGTCGACCGGGAGGGCGAACTTGGCCACCAGGCGGTCCGTGAAGGGCGCCTGGTGCAGTCGGGCGAGGCGGACCGGGCGGCTGCCGCGGCGGACCTCGATCCGGGCGCCGGGGGGCAGCGTCAGGGTCCTGCGGCCGTCGCACCAGAGCACGCCGGAGCCCTCGTGGCCCGGGCCGTGGCCGTCCTGCACGTCGATCGCCAGCACCGAGTCGGGGGCGGCCATCAGCGGGCGGGCGAACAGCGCGTGCGCCGAGATCGGCACCAGCAGCAGCGCCTCCACGCCGGGCCACACGATCGGGCCGCCGGCGGAGAACGCGTAGGCGGTGGAGCCGGTCGGGGTGGCGCACACGACGCCGTCGCAGCCCCAGCGGGACAGCGGCCGGCCGTCGATCTCCACGAGCACCTCGAGCATCCGCTCGCGGGCCCGCTTCTCCACGCTCGCCTCGTTCAGCGCCCAGGTCTGCCCGACGAACGCGCCCGCACGAGTGACCCGCACGTCCAGCGTCATCCGCTCCTCGACCTCGTAGCGCTGCTCCACGATCCGCTCGACGACCTCGTGCAGGTCCTCCAGCTCCGCCTCGGCGAGGAAGCCGACCCGGCCGAGGTTCACCCCCAGCAGCGGGATGTCGGCCATCCGGGCGAGCTCGGCGCCGCGCAGCAGGGTGCCGTCCCCGCCGAGCACGACCACCAGTTCGCAGCCCTCGACCGCGTGCCGGTCCTCGGGCACGATCCAGCTGCCCGGCTCGCCGACCTCCAGGCGGTCCAGTTCGACCTCGGGCGCCAGCATCCGTACGCCGATCCCGGCCACCGACAGCCAGTGCGCCACCTTGCGGGCGGCGTCCTTGGCCTCGCTGCGCCCGGTGTGCGTGATCAGCAGGACGGTGCGCGTGCTTGAACCGGCCTTCGCGCTCAATGGTGCTCCCTTCCTCAGCTGATCCTACTGACCGTCATCGGCCCGCCACGCCCGCCGGTCCCTCGGCGACCGCCCGGCGCACGTCCTCCTCGCGCAGCGCGGGGGCGCCCCGGCGCAGCCACAGGAAGTACTCCACGTTGCCGCTCGGCCCGGGCAGCGGGCTGGCGGCCACACCGAGCACGCCGAGCCCGAGCCCGGCCGCCGCGGCGGCGACCGTGCGCACCGACTCGACGTGCAGTTCCGGATCGCGGACCACACCGCCGGAGCCGAGCCGCTCCCGGCCGACCTCGAACTGCGGCTTGACCATCAGCGAGAAGTCCGCCTCGGGCACCGCGCAGCGCGCCAGCGCGGGCAGCACCAGCGTCAGGGAGATGAACGACAGATCCCCCACCACGAGTTCCACCGGATCGCCGCCGATCTGATCCAGCGTCAGTTCGCGCACGTTGGTCCGGTCCACCACGACGACCCGCGGGTCGTTCCGCAGCTCCCAGACCAGCTGGCCGTAGCCGACGTCGACCGCGACGACCTGCCGGGCCCCGGCGCGCAGCAGCACGTCGGTGAACCCGCCGGTGGACGCGCCCGCGTCCAGGCAGCGCCGCCCGGCCACCCGCAGCCCCTCGGGACCGGCGCCGAAGGCCTCCAGCGCGCCCGCGAGCTTGTGCCCGCCGCGCGAGGCGTACTCCGGCTCGCCCTCCGGCGGCGCGGCCACCACGATCGCCGCCGAGGTCTCCACCCGGGTCGCCGCCTTGGCCGCGCGCTGCCCGCCGACACTCACCCGGCCGGCCTCGATCAGCTCGGCCGCCTGCTCCCGCGAGCGGGCCAGCCTGCGCCGCACCAGCTCGGCGTCGAGCCGACGCCGTTCCTGCCCTGCCATCGGATCTCTAGCGCCCCAAGTCCGCGAGCGCGGCCTGCAGCCGCTGGTGGACGTCGTCGTACAGCTCCGGATGCTGGTCCGTGGACAGTTCCGGCAGCTCGCGCAGCCGCTCCAGCGCCGCGTCCACCGCCTCGTTGCCGGTCGGCTCCGGGGCGGGCAGCGGCGTGTCCGCGTGCGCCTGCGGCAGTTCGGCGATCTCGGGGCTGTTCATGACGTAGACCGTATCGCGTGCGACCGACAAACGTGACGTGTACGGTGCGTGGAATGGCGACCAAGAACGAATGCGCCGACGCCCTGGACCGGCTGGCCGCGAAGCTCGGCGGACTGGACGACGAGCGGCGCGCGAAGAACGACTTCGAACGCACCGTCAGCTGCACGGTGCCCGACCTCGGGGTCGCCTTCCACGGCCGGATGAAGGAGGCCCGGCTGCTCGACGTGGTGGACTACGACGACATCTCCAGGCTGCCGAACGCGCAGATCAGGCTGACCATCCCGAGCGACGACCTGCTGGCGCTGGTGGACGGCCGGCTGAACTTCGTGCAGGCGTGGACGTCCGGCCGGATCAAGGTCGGCGCGTCCATCGGCGACGTGTTCAAGCTGCGCAAGATCTTCTGACCCGGCGCGGTCCGGCGCTCTAGCCCAGCAGCGCGCGCAGGTCGTCCGCGACGTAGGTGGGCTTGTGGATCCCCGCGGCGGCGTCGGCCTGCGCGCGGTCGGTCACGCCGGTGAGCACGAGCAGCGAGTCCACCCCGGCCCGGTTGGCGCCCTCGATGTCGGTGTCCAGCCGGTCGCCGACGACCAGCGGGCTCTTCGCCCCGGTGCGCAGCATGGTCTCCCGGTGCAGCGCGATCTCCGGCTTCCCGGCGATCCGCGGCCAGGCGCCGTCGCCGCAGGCCTTGGCCACGGCCGTGACCAGCGCCCCGTTGCCCGGCGCGATGCCGCGGGCGGTCGGCATGGTCAGGTCGGTGTTCGCGGCGAACCACGGCACGCCGCGCTGCACGGCGTACGCGATCTCGGCCAGGTTCTCCCACGAGGTGTCCGGACGGTAGCCCTGCACGGCCGCGGCCGGGTTCTCGTCGGCCGAGTCCACCGGGACCAGGCCGCGGTCGGCGAGCGCGACCCGCAGCCCCTCGCCGCCGACCATGAGTACCTTGGACCCGGCCGGCACCTCCTCGGCGATCATCCGCGCGACGGCCTGCGCGGCCGTGACGACGTCCTCCGGGGTGGCGGGCAGGCCGAGCCGCACGAGGTGCTCCGCGACGGCCTGCGGGGTGCGCGAGGCGTTGTTGGTGACGTACGTGAGCCGCATCCCGAGCTCGGCGGCGGCGAGCAGCGCGGGCACGGCGTGCGGCACGGCGTCGGCGCCCCGGTAGACGACCCCGTCGAGGTCGAGCAGGGCGGTGTCGTAGCGGCGGGCGAGGGGGAGGTTCGCGGCGTCGGTCACGTGATGATCCTACTGATGCCGCCCTCGGCCCCGCGCCCGCGTCCACATCCCATGCGGCGCCGGGCGCTAGCCCTTGTTGGCCTCTGCCCGCCGGTGCGCGGACTGCGCGCGGGCGGTGGCCCGGGCGCCGCGCAGGGCGAGCGTGTAGTAGTTCACGTCCGGGCGCATCGCCGCGGCCACCGCGAGGTGCTCCACGGCCAGGTCGAACTGGCCGAGCTTGGCCGCCGACAGGCCCCAGCCGAACTGCGCGTAGTCGTCGTCCGGGTCCTCCTCGACGAGCCGCTGGAAGGACACCACGGCCTGGTCGTACTGCTCGGAGTCGAACTGGGCCCGGGCCAGCGCCTCGAGCACCGAACGGGAGTGCGGGACCCGCGCGGCGGCACGGCCGAGCACCTGGGAGGCGGTGGCGGGGTCGCCCTCGTCGAGCAGTTGCACGCCGCGCTGGTACCAGTCGTAGACCTCGCCGCTGGGCAGACCCTCCTCCTGCTCGTCCGCCCCCTCAAGCCAGCCATCGCCTCGCTGCTCAGCCATCCCGCGCCTCCTGCCGTGGTCCGCCTACGCGTCACTCGCCTCTGCGTCGTACGTGACTCTCGTCGAGAGCCGTCCTACCCCTGTCTCCGTCCGTTGGAAGCCTCCGGCCGACCCGGACCACCCGTTCACCGGATGTCCCCGGTCGCCCTTAGCATTTCGCTATGACCGCCGCTCCCGCCGCCGACACGCCGAGCCGCCTCGTCCTTTCGCCGTTCCGCGGACTGCGCTTCACGGACGCCGCGGACCGGGCGGCGGTGATCAGCCCGCCGTACGACATGATCGACCCGGATCGGGCCCGGCGGCTGGCCTCGGGCGACGCGCACAACATCGTCCGGGTGATCCTGCCCGAGCTCGACGAGCCG
Source organism: Actinospica sp. (assembly GCA_035493475.1). Lineage (GTDB taxonomy): Bacteria > Actinomycetota > Actinomycetes > Streptomycetales > Catenulisporaceae > Actinospica. The sequence goes on along the minus strand of DATJIF010000019.1, from coordinate 3,727 downwards.
GATCCGCGGCTGCGCTACCGCAGGGCGGCGCGCACGCTGCGGGACTGGCGGGCGGAGGGCCTGCTGGCCCTGGACCCGGAGCCCGCCCTCTACGTCTACGAACAGCTGGACGCGGAGGACGCGGACCGATCCGTACAACGCGGACTCATCGGAGCATTACTGCTCCCGGGTGACGAGTCTATCTCCCCTATTCACCCACACGAGGATGTTGTGGGCGTCGTGGTGCAAGACCGGCGCTCGCTGATGTACGCGCTGGGGGCCAATCCGGAGCCGATCCTGCTCACCTACCAGGGCAGCGGACCGGCCTCCGACCTGGTCGAACGCATCGCCGAGGACCCGGCGGCCGAGCCGGTGGTGGACGTGCGCACGGTGGACGGCATCCGGCACCGGCTCTGGGCCGTGACCGCGCCGGAGGACCTGGCCGCGGCCGCCGCCGACCTCGCCGGACGCGAGGCCCTGATCGCCGACGGCCACCACCGCTACGCCGCGTACCGCGCGCTGGCGAAGCTGGACCGCCCCGGCTCGGACCACGGCCTGGCGCTGCTGGTCGACTCCGCCCGGCACCCGCTGAAGGTGCGCGGCATCCACCGCTGGCTGCCCGACCTGCGCGCCGAACCCGCCCTGCGCGCCGCCGAACAGTCGTTCACCGTCCGCCCGCTGGACGGCGGCTACAAGGCGGCCCTCGCGGCCCTCGAAGGACTGCCGCCCGAGCGCATCGGCTTCGCGGTCGTGGACGGCCACCGGTCCTGGCTGCTGTCCGACCCCGACGAGAAGCTGCTGGCCGAGCACGTCCCCACGGACCGCCCCGAGTCCTGGCGCCGCCTCGACGCGACCGTGCTGCACTACGCGCTGGCCGGCGGCGTCTGGTCCGTCCCCGACACCGCCGAGCACATCCGCTACGACCACGACGCCCGCAGTGCCGTCAGCGAGGCCTACCGCCACTCCGGCCTGGCCGTACTGCTGCGTCCGGTCGCGGAGTCCACCGTCCTGGACCTCGCGGCCGCCGGCCAGATGATGCCGCGCAAGTCCACGTCCTTCTCCCCCAAGCCCGCCACCGGCCTGGTGCTGCGCCTGCTCGACGAGAGCTGACGGCTCCGGGGAGACGACTGTGCCCCCGGAAGCCACACAGCCTCCGGGGGCACACCCACATCAACTCGCCTGAACGACGAGGCTCGGACTACTGCTCCTCGTCCTCGACGCCCGCCGCGAGCTCCTCCGAGCTCAGCTCGACGCGCGGAGCCGAGTCGCCCTCGGCGGCGTCGTCCTCATCATCGTCTTCGTCGTCGTCATCCTCGTCGTCGTCTTCGTCCTCATCGTCGAAGGCGTCGTCGTCCTCGTCATCATCATCGTCGTCGTCTTCATCGTCCTCGTCGTCGAACTCCTCCTCGAGGTCGTCATCGTCCTCATCCTCGAGTTCCTCGTCGTCGACGTCCTCCTCGTCGAAGACCACGCCGTCGAGCTGGGCGATCCGGTCCTCGGCGTCGGTGATGCCCTCGCTGTCCGCCTCGGCGGCGCGGGCGAACCACTCGCGGGCCTCGGCCTCGCGGTCGGCCTCGAGCAGCGCGTCCGCGTAGGCGTAGCGCAGCCGCGCGGTCCACGGCTCGATCTGCGCGGGCGTCAGGTCGGCGCCCTGCAGCATCGCGACGGCCGCGTCGAACTGGCCGAGGTCGCGACGGGCCCCGGCGGCGACGATGCGCAGCTCGATCTGCGTGCCCTTGTCGAGCTCCTTGACCTCCGGGCCTTGCGACATTTCAAGCGCCTTCTCCGGACGCCCGAGACCACGCTCGCAGTCGGCCATCACGGCCCACTGGTGGTTCGACCCGGTGATCCGGCGGGCGGCCCGCAGCTCGGACAGCGCCTCGGCGTAGCGGTCGGACAGGTAGGCCGTCAGCCCGAGCGCCTCCCGCGTGGCGGCGAGGCGCGGGGCCAGCTGCTGGGCGGTCTGCGCGTGCTTGTAGGCCTGCTCCGGGTCCTCGTCGATCAGTCGGCCGGCCATCACCAGGTGGCCGCCGACGAGCTGCGCCTTCATCCGCACGAGCGTGCGCAGCTCCGCGCGGATGTCGTCGTCGAGGTCCGCCAGGTCGATGTCGTCCGGCAGCACGAGGTGCGCAGGCTGCTCGGCCTCGCTGGACGCCGGCCGCGGAGCCCGCTCCTCACGCCGCTGGAACCCGCCACGCTCGTCGCTGGAGCCACGCTCCCCGTAGGGACGACGCTCGCGGTCCCCGTACGACGGACGGTCGCCACCGCGATCGTCCCGACGCTGGAACCCACCGCGGTCGCCGCCACGGTCCCGGTCGCCGTACGAGGGACGGTCGCCGCCACGGTCATCCCGACGCTGGAACCCGCCACGGTCGTTGCCACGGTCCCGGTCCCCATACGGACGACGCTCACGATCCCCATACGACGGACGGTCACCACCGCGGTCATCCCGCCGCTGGAACCCACCGCGGTCGCCGCCACGGTCCCGGTCGCCGTACGAGGGACGGTCCCCGCCACGGTCGTCGCGACGCTGGAAGCCACCACGGTCGTTGCCGCGGTCCCGGTCCCCATACGGACGACGCTCACGATCCCCATACGAGGGACGGTCATCCCGACGCTGGAACCCACCACGGTCATTGCCACGGTCACGGTCGCCATAGGACGGACGACGGTCGCCACCACGGTCACGATCGCCGAACGACGGCCGACGATCGTCACGACCCTGATAACCACCACGGTCGCCGCCACGGTCGTCGCGACGCTGGAAGCCACCACGGTCGTTGCCGCGGTCCCGGTCCCCATACGGACGACGCTCACGGTCGCCGTACGACGGACGGTCCCCGCCGCGATCGTCCCGCCGCTGGAACCCGCCACGGTCATTGCCACGGTCACGGTCACCATAGGACGGACGACGGTCGCCGCCACGGTCACCGTACGACGGACGGTCCCCACCACGGTCATCCCGACGCTGGAACCCGCCACGGTCGCCACCACGGTCACGGTCACCGTACGAGGGACGGTCGCCGCCACGGTCGTCGCGCCGCTGGAAGCCACCACGGTCGTTGCCACGGCCCTGGTAGCCGCCACGGTCCCCGCCACGGTCACGGTCGCCGTAGGACGGACGGTCGCCGCCGCCGCTGCGCCCCTGGGAGCCGCCGCGGTCGTCGCGGGAGCGGTTGTTCTGGTCGCGGCCCTCGTACGAGCGGCGCTCGGGGCGGCCGCCCTCGTCGCCGCGGTTGCTCCGGGACTGGCCCGCGACGCGCCTGTTGCCGCTCCCCGCAGGGCGGCCCGCCGAAGGACGCTTGCCGCGGCCGGAAGAGGAAGTAGACATGCGCGTGGAACTCCTGTCGTGGCGTCACTGGGAACGTCGTCGCTAGTGAACTTCTGCTGCGCCCAAAGGCGCATCTGCTTATTCTCCCCCACCGTCCGCGCGGATGGCCAATCGCCCGCCGACCTCGGCACACGCGGACTGCTCCGCTCGGGGTGGCGCGTACACGCGCCGGAAACGACAGTTGGCCCCGGACCGCGTGGTCCGGGGCCAACTGGGCAAACTTGAGCGCGGCGGTGTCCTACTCTCCCACAAGGTCCCCCTTGCAGTACCATCGGCGCTGGCGGGCTTAGCTTCCGGGTTCGGGATGGGACCGGGCGTTTCCCCGCCGCCATGACCGCCGCACGATCATCAGGAATTGACTTGTCAAACCACCGGGGTGGTTGGTCGGGTTCCTGTGAACCGGCTAGTGGATGCGAG